>CAYWXS010000005.1:0-117681 GCA_964462245.1 uncultured Anaerolinea sp. | reverse complement strand
GCTTTCGGACCTGGGGCCAAGTATCCGGGGTGGCAAAAATGCCTATTGGTGTAACTTCTTAAAAGATGATGCATGGCAGGAGCGCCTATTGGATTTGCTTGACAGGTTAAAAGCCAGGGTAATTACCTTGTCGGGTGGGGATCAAGTAATTGAAGCCGGTTAACCTGGCGAGGTTGTATTCAGGTAGAATTCCCATCATTATCTGAATAACATTTGATTCTGTTAATCAATCCGGTATTAGTCTAAAATATGAGCCCTAGGCAAGTTGACTTTAGTGTAAGTCATTTTGCTCAGGGCTTTTTTTGTATTGTTTTTTGAAGATTGAGTTTACTCAGTTTTATTGATTAACTCGAAATATTGCATTACTGCTTCGGCTAATATCGCAGTCCCGATGGGTAAGGCCATTTCATTAATATCAAATCGGGGATGATGCAGAGTTCTTTCGTCACCTTGTATCAGCGTACCCAGGGTAAACATTGCGCCAGGTATTACTTCAGTAAAAGCACCGAAATCTTCTGCGCCGAGGGTGGCAACTCCAGGACGGATTTTATTTTCACCGATAATTATTTTCCCGGCAGATATCAGGAGGCGTGCAGCAGATTCGTGGTTAATGTTGGGACCGCCACCATTTTCGAATTTCAATTCAAAATTTCCACCCAGGGCTTTTGTAATATTGAAGGCACGGGTAATTTCAAGATGAATTTTTTCTAAAATGGTCGGGTCTGTGTAACGCAGGGTTCCACTGATTTCAACAAACTCTGGAATGACATTTTCGGCGAAGCCACCCCTGATTACCCCAATGCTAATTACGGCGGGTTGAAAAGGATTTAGCCTGCGGGAAATTATGCCATTCAGCGCGATGATCACGTGCCCTAAAAGATAAAATGGATCAATGGATTGATCGGGATGTGCGCCGTGCGCTCCAATCCCTATAATTTTCCCAAACCAATTGTCCACTCCTCCGGAAGCAGGTCCAGGCGAAATGCCAATTTCGCCTACCGGTAAGTGGGGGTCGACATGTTGGGCAATAATAAAATTAACGTTGTCCAGCGCGCCGTCCTCTATCATTCTCTGTGCGCCACTCAAACCTTCTGAATCACTCATTTCTTCGGAAGGTTGAAAGAGAAACCTGACACGCCCGGGTAATTTTTGCTTAGCGAGAATGGCTGCAGTACCAAGTGCCATAGCTGTGTGACTATCATGTCCGCAAGCATGCATGATACCTGGATATATTGAAGAATATTCCCGATCATGAGATTCCTGGATGGGGAGTGCGTCCATATCGGCACGGATACCAATCATCAGGCCACTTTCCGGGCCAATATCGGCAATTACTCCGGTTCGACCAACACCTCGTCTTACGGTGTATCCCATCTTTTCCAATTCCATCGCGACAATTTCAGCGGTTCTATTTTCTGTGAATCCCAACTCAGGGTGGGAATGAAAGTCACGTCTCCAGTGAATTAGATCTTCTATGAGTAAGTAGGCTTTTTTTAACATGGTACTCCTTTAGGCACGGTTTCGAAGAGAATGAGTGCCTAATATTTGATTCAGAACCATTCACCAGAAATTGATATGGAATCCAAGCCAACCTGCCACTGGTAGCACTGAGAAAAATCCTCAGGACAAATGTTGAGACATCGGTTACGAAAACCTGGGAACCGATGTCTTAATCGATAATTGAATAGGTTAGTTTGTAAAGTGCACCGACCAGTGCCCTATGGTTTCAAGCTCGAGAAAGCTGAAACCGCTATTCCAGTGAGGCGATTATCTTTGATAACTCACTTGAGATGTTGGCATCCAGGGTATCGGGTTGGTGAGAGGCCAAAGTTTTTCGGGCTTTTTCTAAGGCCCAATCACGGGCATCATCTTTTTTAGATTCCCATTCTGAATATGGCCGGCGATCCATAAATTGAGGAAGGAAGATATCACGCATGTGCTGGCGGGTATGTTTTTGTGTAAGGAAATTGCCTCCCGGGCCAACATTGGCAATGATATCCAGGGCTAAAGTGTCGTCATTTATTACAATTCCTTGCATCATTTTGTGAATTACGGAAAAAATTTCGCAATCCAGCATCATTTCAGCGTAGGACCATATTCGACTGCCGTGCAAGAAACCTGCTCCAAGAAGCATGTCTGACATAACGATACACGCCATCATGGTGGATAGGCTGTTTTCAAAACCAGCCTGCCAGTTGGGTTCTTTTGCGCCTGTCGCAAACGAGCCCATTGATAATGGAATATTGTAAAAATCAGCCAGAACATTTGTAGCTGCGCCATACAAGAAATCTTCCGGGCCACCCCCTGTATAGGCTCCGCTGCGTAAGTCAGAAGCTGTTTGTGCGGCAGCGTAAAAGACAGGCGCGCCTGGAAAAGCGAGTTGAAGTAAGGCAGTTGCCGAGATTACTTCTGCGTTCCCGACAACTAAATTACCTGCCATGGTGGCGGGGCCAGTTGTCAGATTTGCTGCCATTGTCATAAACCCGGTTGGGATACCAAATTCGGCTGCAACGAGGGCTGCATCCAGACTGCCTCCATCGTGCCCAAGTGGCGGTGCGGTGCACTGCATTAATGAGAGAATAGGTTTTTGGCGTAAGGCTTCCTTGCTTCCAGCAACCGCGATGGCCATTTCAATTGCAGCGCGGGCTTCTCGTTCGTTATAGATACTTTCTGTTTGTACGTGCTTGGTTGAGTTTTCCCAAACCGTCTTTACTTCGTGTAGACCACGGGTTTCAGAAGGTTTATCTTGAGCGGAAAGCGCAACCCAATGAAACGCGATTTCTTCGGTTGCATCTGCCAGACGGGCAATTTCTGCAACATCATTTAGTTCCGAGGTGCGTTTCTGACCCGTTTTGATATCTATGATTTCTACGCCACAACCATCTGTTCCAAGGAAAACATGGTTGCCATCCATATTACAATTTTGTTCTTCATTACGCGCCCCCAGAATATAGGCTGGTGGGGCGGTCTTTAGAGCAGATTCGATGATATGAGGTTTTACCCTTACGATCATTTTTTCGTGGTCAACATCGGCCCCATTAGCAGACCAAATCTCTAAGGCTTTTTTTGAGGGGAATCTGATGCCAACCGTTTCTATAATTTGAAGCGTGGCATCGTGAATTTTTTTTATCTCTTCTGGATTCAGGATGTTCAGACTTAATTTCGGATTTGTGATGGATTTTATATTTTTCGACATGAATTATTCCTCAATTCTTCAACTATTTGTGTTTGTTATGGATAGAAAGAGTCAGAATAAATGCGGGAGATTGTTAAATAATTCCCATCATCGATTTGGCGATATTAACTGCCCCAATTGCATCTTCGCTATAGCCATCAGCGTTAATTTTTTGAACCCAATCACGTGTTACAGGTGCTCCACCTACCATAATTTTCACAGACGGTCTCAGCCCTTCTTTTTCGAGGGCTTCAATAACTTCGCGCTGCCTGATCATGGTGGTGGTTAGAAGGGCGCTCAATGCAACAATATCAGCGTTCACATCTTTGGTTTTTTCGATAATTTTGGCTGTGGAGACATCCACACCTAAATCGAATACTTGAAAACCTGAAGCGGAAAGCATGGTTCCAACGAGTGATTTTCCAATTTCGTGGATGTCTCCCTCAACGGTAGCCAAAACAACCTTTCCAAGCATTTGTCGGGTGCTACCCCTTTTTTCCATTTCGGGTTCGAGCGTTTTGACGGCTTCCTTCATTGCCTCGCCTGCCATCACGAGTTCTGGTAAAAAAGCGTCGCCGCATGAAAAAGCTTCCCCAACCTGGTTTACCCCTATAACAAATCCTTTAGTAATCGCATCGAGTGGATCCATCCCAGCATTAATTGCTTCTAAAGCCAGGCTAATCGATGCCTCTGAATCTCCGTCAATAATACTTTGGGCCATTCTTTGAAAAAGTTCATTTGACATAAAAATACTCCTTTGTTTGAAAATTCTTCGGGGTCAATATCTGTCTTAAAAAAGGTTAACAATTGCTGGTATTCATCATATGTTTTTCTTTTTCGGAAATTAAAGCTTTTGAGATATCCAAATATGCAACCAATTCCTGGCCCAGATTTTTTATATGATTCGTCACTTCATATGCGGCTTTTTCAGGATTTCGAGCAGCGATGGCATCAACTATCGCTTTGTGTTCAGTAAGTTCTTTGGTCAGGCTGGGTTGAAGCAGTTCTGGGTGTCGAAACATATATTCATACAACATCCAGTCTGGGAACTGATGCGAAACTGTATCAAATAACTTTGTCAATAACATGTTTCCGGCGGCTGAAACGATCGAATGGTGGAATTCACGATTTATTTGCATCTGGGCTGACATATCGTTCAGAGATATTAATGATTCGGTCCGTTTAATCATTTCGTATAGGTATTCAATGTCCTCTTGAGTACAAACGAGGGTGGACACGGTAGCCGCTTTGCTTTCCAGGAATAAGCGCATAACATAGGCATCCACAATTTCTTCTGTGGTCAGTTTAATAACCCGGACACCTCGATAGGGTATGCGCTCAGCAATTCCGGAGGATGCTAATAAATCGAGTGCTTCACGTACCGGTGTCTGGCTGACGCCAAGTTGAGTTGAAATATCCTCCTGTCGGAGCCATTCGCCAGGTGCATATTTTCCTGAAATTATGCGTTTGTGCAATATGTCAAATATTTCTTCTTTGAGGGGTTTTCGGTCTAATAGATTGTTTTCATTTGTGCTAATTTGAGCCATCATGACCTCATGATCAATCAGCCGTATTATACATTATATATAATATATCAGAATAACAATTTCGATTCAAAAACAAAAAACCTTGAATTGATTTGTGATTCATCACAATCCAATCCAAGGTTTTGAATGTTAAATTATTTTTGTCAGTGATTAAAATACCCCGCAAATGCCGTGTGCTGCGAAGTTTTGAACCTGCTAATGCAGGTGGGTCCTTACCCGGAAGTTCAGCCTTGGCTCAGGCCTATCGCGTCGCTTCAGAAAGATGGAAGACCCGTTTATTGGTTATTGGCTCAAAACCGAGAGTGCAACATCACGAGCACAGCAGGGTAGACGTATTATACCACTTGCTCAAGTTCAAAGTGTGAAAATGTATTTAATTTTTGGAGGATGATTAATGTCCCTTTTCGGCTAAGGGATCGTCCTGTAATAGATTAATTGCATGTTCTAGAACTGGGGAGATAAATTGAAAATTTTCGGTAGCTGCTTTGGGGCTGCCTGGTAAATTAATTATTAATGTTTTTTTTCGGATACCAGAAATAGCTCTCGAGAGCATTGCGTGGGGAGTTATTTTGAGACTATTGAATCGCATGGCTTCGTCGAGACCTGGGGTAAATCGGTCGAGAATACTTCGTGTAGCTTCTGGGGTAATGTCACGTGGAGCGAAACCAGTACCACCTGTAGTTAGGATAACGTCCAGAATACCAGAGTCGGCCCATTCGACCAACTTATTTTGAATTAATTCCAGTTCATCTGGAACAATCGCATTTTTTTCAACAAGGTTCCCACTAAGAGTGATTAAATTAATGAGAACCGGTCCTGATAAATCAGGACGTTCTCCTCGAAAGGATCGATCAGAAATTGTCAGTACTCCGAAACGCATAAGCTCTTCCAAAATTTTTATTTTAACGTTTTACCAAAAAGATGAACATCGGTCATTTCGTACCAGCCTTGGGCCAGGTAAAAATCAGAAACGCTGGTATTTTCGTTTTTGATGAGTAAGTAGGCTTTTAAACAGCCTTTAGCCTTAAGTCGATTCTCTATCTCTTGCATTAACCTGGATCCGAGTCCGTGGTTTTGGTAATAATTATCTACAGCCAGGTGGTAGATCATGCCTCGCCGGCCATCAAAACCACCGATAACTGTGCCAACAAGCCTTCCGTTATCATGTGCAACGAGAAACAGGTCATTATCGTGCTGCAGTTTTTTTTGAATTTCTTCAGGTTGATCCGATGGCCCAATCCCAATTCCCTTGCCTGCGTTTTTCCATAAAAGCAATGCAGGTTCATAGTCCAAGTCAAATTGGAAGTCACGTAACTCAACCATGGTTAGTTGTTATGAGAAAGGCCTAGTTTAATGGCATCGATCAGGGAATTCGGCATATAAGGTTTTAACAGGAATAAATTTGCACCCGCAGCTTTGCATTCGTCCATGAGATTCATGCCAGATTGCATAATAACAAAAATATTACTGAGTGTTGGCTCTGCTCGAATGGATCGGAGGAATTCCAAGCCATTTCCCTGGGTTAAGTGAACATCCAATAAAATGACTTTAGGCGCTTCACGGCGAATTGCTTCGAGGACATCTTCCTGTTCACTTAGCGTGACTGTATCAAACCCTTCGATTCGTAAAAGGGTTTTCAGCAATGAGAGCATGGTTGCATCATCTTCCGCCAGCATAATTTTAGGCATTTATCAATTCCTTACTCGTGTCTTTGTTGTCGTGATTGGATGGGCGAGTTTTGGCGGCTGGCAAAATGGTTTTTGTTTTCTTTATTTTTTTTGTGGCTGGTTCCAGGGCAGCAGTAAGAACGTCATCTACATTTTCAGCAAAAATAAAAGTCATCTCATTTTTAATTTCTTCCGGTACATCATCCAGATCAGGTTTATTTCGCTTGGGTAATATAATTGTTCTAAGGCCGTTTCTGTGACCAGCGAGTACCTTTTCTTTTACTCCTCCAATTGGAAGTACCTGACCGCGTAAAGTGATCTCGCCGGTCATACCAAGGGCAGGTTTGACCATTCTTCCTGAAATTAGAGAGGTTAAGGCTGTGGCTATGGTTACTCCGGCAGATGGACCGTCTTTGGGTTGGGCTCCTGCTGGAATGTGTAGATGAAAATCAGACTTGTCGAAAAAATTCCGTTCAAGCCCGAGCTGTTCGGCATGTGATCGAACATATGACATGGCTGCATGGGCGGATTCTTGCATAACATTACCAACTGAGCCGGTTATTTGAAAGCCCTTTGCTCCAGGCATTCTGGTTGCTTCTATAAATAAAACATCTCCACCGTAAGGCGTCCAGGCAAGTCCGGGAGCAACTCCGGGAACAGATGTGCGGGAATTTAATTCCTCGGTAGCCTGAAATGGTGGGTTGTCGAGAAATTCTCTGACTACATCTGGTGTAACGATGACGTTCTCGTTTTTTCCTTCTGCGATTTTGGTCCCAATTTTTCGGCAGATGGAGCCAATATTTCTTTCCATACTTCGAACGCCGGCTTCGCGCGTATATTGTTCTATTATAGCTTTGAGAGATTCATCGGTAAATGCTACTTCTTCAGCCCGCAACCCATTTTCACGAATTTGACGAGGGATAAGATAGCCCTTGGCAATCGCCACTTTTTCCCCTTCGGTATATCCAGCGAGAGAAATGATTTCCATGCGGTCTCTCAGGGGACTGGGAATGGTTTCGAGTGTATTTGCAGTGGTTATAAACATAACCTGTGAAAGATCGTATGCGACTTCGAGGTAGTTGTCACGAAATTCTGTATTTTGTTCGGGGTCCAAAACCTCCAATAGTGCTGAGGCAGGATCACCGTGAAAATCTGTAGTCAGCTTGTCAACTTCGTCAAGCATAAATACCGGATTTTGAGACTCTATTCTTCTTAGTGATTGAAGAATCCGCCCAGGCATTGCACCGATATAGGTTCGCCTGTGGCCTCGAATTTCGGCTTCGTCTCTCAGGCCGCCAAGTGATGCTCGAATAAATTTTCTCCCCATGGCGCGGGCTATTGATTGGCCCAGAGATGTTTTGCCAACGCCAGGTGGGCCGACAAAGCATAAAATCACACCTTCACGTTCGCGCCTTATGACATCCTCGGAAACTGTGTATTCATCTTTTCTTTCAAGCCTAAGTTTTCGAATAGCCAGAAACTCAAGTATGCGTTCTTTAATATCACTCAGACCAAAATGGTCGGTATCTAAAACTTGACGGGCATGGGCAATATCCAAATTATCAGTTGTGGAAACAGACCAGGGAAGGGTTGTCAACCAATCGAGGTAGGTTCGGATGACACCATATTCAGCAGCAGCAGTCGGGAGGTGGGATAGTCTTTCCAGTTCCCTTTTAGCTTGTTTTAATGCTTCTTCCGGCATCTTGGCAGCTTCGATCTTAACCCTTAGTTCTTCCACTTCAACAGCTTGTTCATCATGTTCGCCAAGTTCTTTTTGAATCGCCTTTAATTGTTCTCGTAAAAAATATTCACGTTGAACTTTATCGATTTCTGAGCGGGCCTCATTTTGGATTTTTTGCCCAAGTTGAAGAACTTCTGTTTCTCGGACTAGAAAGTTAATTAGCCTTCGTAATTTTTCAGTTACCGAATCGATTTCCAAAAGTTTTTGAGCTTCATCCAGTTCAATACGTTGAAAATTAATGATCGAATAGACAGTTTGAAGCGGATCCTCAATACCGGTGATGGAACTGATTAATTCCCGGGGAAAAGAAGGGATCAATTCTGCAATGGTTGTAAATTGATCGCGGGCATTGCGAGCAAGGGCATCAATTTCTATGCCACTTTCAATTGTTTCGGGTAACCGTTCGATACGCGCCATCAGGTATGGTTCAGTTTGAGTGATTTCCATTACCTTGAAGCGTTCCACTCCCTGAACAAGGAGTCGAATTGTTCCATCTGGTGCTCGTAATAAGCGATGAATGGTAGCCAGGGTTCCGATTGAATACAAATCCTCGGCACCAGGCGTTTCGATATTAGGATCTTTTGCTGCTACTAACCCAATAAAACGTGTTCCCGCTACGACATCATCAACTAATTTTATGGAGCGTGGCTGACCTATGGTTAGAGGTACGGCAGTAAGGGGGAAAACAATCACACCGCGTAAGGGTAATATGGGGACAATTTCGGGAGTTTCTTCGGGAATATCGGTAGCGACTTGTTGATTGCCAGGACTTTGTGTTTCGTCTTTCTTTTGGTTAAATCGTGCAAAAATGGAAGGTAAAAACATATCCAAAAGCTCGGCATCGTTTTCGTCGATCCATTCAAATAATTCAGCGGGGTTGGAGTGCCATCTCGAAGCAGGCATAAATGATTTGGGTATCCTTGTTTTGGCTATAGATGCTAATAATTTATTGTTTGGGCAAGACTACAATTAGAAAACCATCAGTATATTCGGCACTTGCATTATCAAATTCGACCGGACCAGGAATCGCTACAATTGTGCTAAATTCACCAAACCTTACCTCCATCTGATGATAAGCCCGGCGCTCGGAGGTATCGGTACGATTTCCACTAATTATCAGAAAACTATCTTGAAGTTGAATGATGAAGTCTTGGTGATGCATGCCAGCAACTTCCACTCTGACAATATAGTTGGTGGCCACCTCAAAAATATCAGTTGGTGGGCTCCACAAGTGGGGTTGAATCCGAATTGGCCAACCCATATTTCCAATAATTTTTTTTGATTTCCATACCACAGTTGTCATAAAGTCTCTTGTGATAAAGATTGAAGCTAATCAGAGTTATTAAAAGAAAACAATAGTAATTTACGCAATGATGGTCGTTCGTTAAAGAATAAACATTACTAGATTAGCGCTGCTCTGGCAGCTTTTAATACTTCTTCGTATTTTGGTTCATCGCCATTTGTTGCCATGTAGTCCACATAGGTGATAATGCCTTTTTTATTAACCACAAAAACTGCTCTGCGTAATAAACGAACTTCTTTCATCAATGTACCATATTTTTTCCCAAAATCAGCTTTGATGACATCGGAAAATGTTAATACCTGATCTACACCTGCGGCACCGCACCAGCGTTTTTGTGCAATAGGTAAATCCATACTGAGCATAATGATAGAAATATCTGGTCCTAAGCCTGCTGCTTCCAGGTTAAATTTGCGTGTCTCCCTGTCGCAGACTGGTGTATCAAGAGAAGGAATGGATGCGATGATCCGAACTTTTCGTTGGGTTTCTTTCAGGCCCTTGCAGATCGACCAGTCAGTTTTTTGAATTGAAAATTCTGGGGCTTTGTTTCCAACAATAAGGTCATCTCCAACAATTGTTTGATCCTTCCCTCCAAATTTGATTAATCCAAAGCGCTCGTTTACCAAAGTATCCTCCATCTAAGAATAAATTTTCAGAGGACAGAAAAAAAATCCAGAGAAGATTTTTAGTTTAATATATTTTTTTTAGTCCATTTAGAATATTAACACAAATAAAACCGTGGTGCAAGTCTGACCATCCAGAATAAATTTTATTCTAATACTTTAAATCTTTCGACCATTTAATGTGTTATTCGATGGTGACCCGTAAAATAAACGCCTTTCTGGATACTCCATGAAAGACGTTTATTTGCCAAATATGGTAGCTTTAGTGCCCTCGGCGGGGATCGAACCCACAACCAACAGCTTAGAAGGCTGCTGCTCTGTCCATTGAGCTACGGGGGCGGGATAACTTAGCCAAGCATTGGGCGAATTCCCTTATACACGCGTGGTCCGGATAACGTAATAAGAATGGTGTTTGCTGGTCGTCCCAATCTCTCTGCCAGTTCAACGGATGATAACGGGCTATTTCCGTTTGATAGGAAGATGCGAAAAACACCCTCAACCAGTTGGGTTTGACCAGTTACGAAATCAGGTTGACGGGCACAATGCGAAAGAATTATTTGTTGCAAGCCATCCATTAACTTAATTTCGGCAGTGTCCGGATCAATATAATCGATCATGGTTTCATTTGGCATGTCGGATAATTTTGTACGGTGTTCATCGCATAATAAACTTCGCAAGTGAATATGCCAATCATTTTCGTTTTGTTTCCACCAATCGAAATCAACATGGAAATGGGTTTGGAGGTTTGGTTTAACTAAACTCATATTATGCTCCATCCGAGTTGTTATCATCCAGACGGAAATGTAGATCGCCTACATGAATAAAATCTGCCGTAGTAGAAAGCTGAGAAAATAGTGGGGCAGGTGGAACGCGCCTTAGTATATTTACTGCTGAATATAACTCTTCGGCATGCACATGCCCTTGAGGAGTTAATTTTGCTAATTCCCTCAACATACTTCGAATTAGTTTTTCTAACGGCAGGTGGTTTTTTAGGACCTGTGATAGGGCAGCATCTACAGCTCCGATGTCAGGAACAACCACTGCCATTCTTTCGTTGTAGTCGCAGGTTATTTCTTGTTTTAATACAGCAAAAACTAAACCACCATCTGATCCAGCCAGGACAGTTCTAACCCAATCTCGATTTGGTCGATGAGTTTTCGCTTCCAAAATAACTTCACCAGGATTTTTGCTGTTTCGTACAACAATGTAAGCTCCGGGTATAAGTTTTTGTTTTTCGTACCATTTTTTTAATCCAAAGATATAACCATATTCTCTTACGACCCAGGCAGGAATTCGTTCACCGGTTTTTCCGTCAACGATGGTAAAGCGAATTCTTGGAGATTCAAGCGCTGTCGGAAAGAAGGCATGGACCCTGGGCGAAATGGGCAGTGTTCCGGCACGCCAATGTGGAAATGTTAATGTAATAGTTGCTTCGGTTGTTTTAGATGGTTTATGCTCTGTTTCACTTAATTCGTCATCCAGTTGGGCTTCGAGCGCAAGCATTTGAGGTGTCAGGACAGACCGATCATAATCCACAGGTATATATTTTAATACAGGAGGAACGGTTTGAACTTCATTGGGTTCCATGCGCTTTAGGCACCATTGAACTTCACCGCTTGATCCGACTTCATCAAAGCGACCATCTTCTTGCAGTGCATAGTTGACAGAAAATTCGGTCAATAATTTATTTGAATCCAAGGGAACATCCATTTGTTGGATCAAGTCGGATGTTGACATTAGTTCATCACCATTCATCTCCAACAATGCTTCAGCCAGATTTAAGTGCCCCTTATTAATATTAATTAATAGGGCACGTGGAAACCAGGCACCTGCAATTTTTGCCAAGTTTTCATCGTTTTGAAGGGCTTTATCAAGTTTTCGTTCCAGATTTTGTCCATAGGTGGAAGTGATGCTGACATGATCTGATTCTGGATCTGGTTTATCTTCTTCCGGTAAATTTAATTTATGAACTGACAAAGAAGCTGCAAATAAATGCAGACTTCCATCATCCATTTTCACCGAAATGACCTCAAAAGGAGGATATTCAGGGTTATTACCAGATCGTACAGAGTCGACTGTACCTTTTTTTAATCCCATAGCAGGGAAAATTAAATTTTGGCCTTCTTTGTAAAATTCCTTGGGTAGATACATTTCCCCAATATTTTTTTGTGAAGTTGATTGGGATTCACGTTCCTGACGAATTCGTTCGATTACCAAAACGCTAACGAGGGCTGTCGGAGTTTGTGGTGTTTCAGTTTCGAACAAATAATTTTGTAAAAAATCGATATCTTGGTTGGTTACTGAGAAGTTTTGCCAATACTCAGTAGGAAGTTTTACTGGAAGATTAGTCATATTGCGCCTTGCCGGAACAGGATTGCCGAAAAGAATCGGAAAATTGCCGCACCTAGTCGGAATGTCATTATTATACCTTAGGATTCAGTGACTGAGAAAAATATCACAAGTTGAAAGATTGTAATTTGAAATATGCTATAATTCATCGGTTGTTTAACCGTGGTATTTCTCATTCTCATAACTAAAATATTGTTTTTGTTAGGTAAACGCCCGTCACGCAAAAATTTCCGGGCATCCAATAGTCAAAAAAATTACTGACCAAGCTAACCAAGTGTGACATCCGGATACATCAGATATTATTAATTCTGGCGGGAAAATGTCATGAGAAGTTTATTCTGTTTTCAGGCTATTTAGAACTACGAAGGAGTTTTCAATGTACAGAACACACACATGCGGCGAATTGAATGCTGAGAATGTCGGTCAAAAAGTAATGTTGGCTGGTTGGGTACACAGGCAACGAGATCATGGTGGCGTTACATTTATTGATCTTCGCGATCGTTACGGTCTCATTCAAATCGTTGGAGACCCTTCAAAAAGTGAGTTGAGTTCTCTTCAAAATGCCAGATCTGAATGGGTTATGCAGATAACTGGAAACGTACGGTTGCGTCCAGTTGGAGCGGAAAACCCCAATATGGCCACTGGGCAAATTGAAATTGAAGCACTTGAGGTTGTGGTCCTAAACCCGGCAAAACCCCTTCCTTTTTTGGTAAATAAGGATGAAGATACCGAAGAGGCGGTCCGATTAAAGTACCGTTATCTTGATTTGCGTCACGATCGCATGCAAAAGAATTTGACCCTTCGTCATCATGTAATTAAATTTATCCGCGATTTCTTAAGCGACAGAGGCTTTTTGGAAATTGAAACTCCGATGTTGTTTAAAACCACACCTGAAGGAGCACGTGACTTTCTGGTTCCATCCAGGCTTCAACCCGGATCTTTTTATGCTCTTCCTCAATCTCCACAACAATTGAAGCAATTATTAATGGTTTCGGGTATGGATAAGTATTTTCAAATCGCACGTTGTTTTCGTGATGAAGACTTACGTGGTGATCGTCAGCTCGAATTTACTCAGTTGGATATGGAAATGTCGTTTGTCGAGCGGGATGATGTTTTGGCGGTGATAGAGAAATTGTTTACTGATATGGTTGAGAAAATTTTACCAAATAAGAAACTTTTTTCTTCTCCCTGGCCGCGGTTGACCTATATGGAATCGCTCGATAAATACGGTACCGATAAGCCCGATCTTCGTTTTGGTATGGAGCTTTATAATTTAAGCGATATTTTCGCGAACAGTGAATTTATGGTGTTTCAGAGCGTGATCAAATCTGGTGGCTTGATCAAGTGTATTGTTGTGCCTGGCTGCTCTGAATATACGCGAAAAGAAGTTGATGATTTGACCAGTTTTGTAAAAGAACAGGGTGCGAAGGGTCTTGCTACGCTGGCTCTGTCACCTTTGGGTATCAAGGGAACGGCTCAGAAGTTTATCAAACCTGAAGAAGTTGATGCGCTCAAGGAGCGGACCGGGGCAGCGGTTGGAGATCTGGTTTTGTTTGTTGCCGATCAAAAAAACATTGTCAATAAATGCTTGAGTGCTTTGCGGATTTTATTCCGGGATCGTTTGAAATTAGCAGATCCTAATGTGCTGGCTTTTGCGTTTGTATTGGACTTCCCAATGTTCGAGTGGAAGGAAGATGAACAAAAGTGGGATGCGGCTCATCACCCTTTTACCATGCCAAAAATGGAAGATCTGCCAAAATTTGAAACCGATCCATCCACGATTTTGTCTGATGCGTACGATATGGTTTTGAATGGGTACGAAACTGCTTCCGGATCGATCCGGATTCATAGAAGCGATATTCAGCAAAAGGTTTTCCAGCTGCTTGGTTTGAAAGACGAGGAGATCCATGCCAAGTTTGGTCATTTACTCGAAGCGTTTGAGTATGGCGCACCTCCTCATGGCGGTATTGCTCCTGGAATAGACCGGTTGGTGATGATTTTCGCTGATGAACCTAACATTAGGGAAGTGATAGCTTTTCCCAAAAATCAAGCTGGTCGGGATTTGATGGCAGATGCGCCATCGCTTGCCTCTGAAAAGCAATTAGCTGAGTTGCAAATAAAATTAGATCTGCGAGTCGGATAATTTTTCGGTTATGAATTTTTATTTGGTCGCGTGATGATAATTACGCCAACGATAGATCAAATAAAAATAATATTGAAGAATTGGAACTTTCGTAAAAATCGCGACCTTGTCATCAGTAGATGAGCGATGCTATAATCTTTTGGAACCTAATATTTAGAACGCATAATTTAAAAGAGGAAATACATGATCGATGTAAACGAACTTCGCAAGGGCGTTACCTTTGAACTGGATGGCCAATTATTAAAGGTTTTAGAATATTCACATCACAAACCTGGTCGGGGTAATGCGACCATTAAGATTAAAGCTAGAAACCTGCGTTCGGGTGCCAACATTGAAAAAACGTTCCAGTCTGGCGACCGGGTTCCTGATGCGCGTTTGGACTACCATAACGTTTCTTACCTTTACACAGATGGGGATTTTTTCCATTTCATGGATGGAGAAACCTTCGAGCAGCCCGCAATCAAGGGAGATATTCTTGGAGAGAGTGCAGGATATCTGAAGGAAGGCATGGAATGCAAACTAACTTTTTACGAAAATGAGCCAATTGATATCGAACTACCAACATCAGTTGACCTGAAAGTAATAACAGCAGAAGTCGCGGTTCGTGGTGACACCGCTACGGGTGTCACCAAGAAGGTAAAAGTTGAAACTGGAGTTTCTGTCCAGGTTCCCAACTTTGTAAAAGAAGGCGATACTATTCGTGTGGATACCCGAACAGGTGAATATCTGACCCGGGTTTAAGATAATTGTCGGGTTAATCAATTATCCCTGAACCCTTCGGTGTTCAGGGATTTTTTCTACCAATTGTTAAAACTGAAGTATACGGAAAGTGAAAAAATTATGCGTACACCAGCTGGTTTTGAATGTAAATATTTTTATGGGAATTATTTCCGCGGTCGTTCAGATGAAGAGTGCAGATTGCTCAAGTCACCTGGGAATACCTGGTCCAAAGACCTTTGCACCACCTGTCCGGTTCCCGCTATTGTCCGTTCTAATGCTTGTGAATTTATGGAATTAAAAGCGAATGTATCCCGACCATTTAGCGCCGCCTTTATGCGGCGCGTCACAGTTTCAGCCTATTGCATCCAATCAAAACGAGATGTAAAAGAACCTCAAATTGGGTGTGGCAGTTGCCATCCAATTCCTTCTGCCTTTGAAGTAAAAAAATGATGTTTACACTCCTGCTGGATCTCGATGATACTTTGCTGGATACAAATCTGGATGCATTTTTGCCTGCCTATTTTAAGAAATTGGCTGCGCATATGTCCAAAAATGTCCCCCCGGATGTTTTTATGAAGGCCATGCTGAAAAGTACCCAAATTATGTATTCCAGTACACAAGTGGGGAAAACGCTTGAGCAGGCTTTTAGTAGTAATTTTTACCCGGATTTGGGGTACAGCCAGACCGAATTAGCCGAGGAGATTGATCGGTTTTACGATGATGTTTTTCCCGGGTTGGGATACTTATCCACGCCAAGGCCAGAAGCAATTGCGTTTGTCGAGTGGGCTTTTTCCAAGGGTTGGAATGTGGCTATTGCCACTGATCCTCTTTTCCCGAGAAAAGCCATTCTGCATCGATTGCAATGGGCTGGGCTTTCTCCCGAAAAATATCCTTTTATTTTTATTTCGGATTTTCATAATTTCCATTATGCCAAGGTTTCAGTTGCCTTTTATCCAGAATTCTTGACGATGATGGACTGGGACGATCAGCCTGTTCTTATGGTTGGGGATAGTATGGAACGAGATATTATTCCATCTCAAAAAACCGGAATTCCTGCATTTTGGCTCAACCTGGAACCAAGTAATTCTGATGCGAGTATTCCTTCTGGTGGATTTAATGACCTTATAGCTTTTCTGGAAACGGTGGATATTTCTTGTTTGGTAGTGGATTTAAAAAAGCCGGATTCGCTTCTGGTTTTTTTTCAAGCAACACCGGCGATTATCCACTCGTTGATCCTTGCTGATGCCAAAAAAGAATTTTCAAATACTAATTCCGAAAACGATTCATCGTTGTTGGAAATAATTCGGAATTTTCGAGAATGTGAGCAGGAAGTAAATATTCCTGCTCTTGCGTTATTTGGGTACGATCCGAGTTCGGGTGCAACTGGGCAGCCAGCCATAGAGTGGGATAAAAATCAAAGAGATATCGATATGGATCTATCTGATGCTTTTTCCCAATTTAGCGAAGTACGAGCCAGGCTACTGGATTTTCTGAAGAAAAAACAACCAGCAGATTGGCAACAAATTGCCCAGCATAAGGTGTATGGATCAATTACTTTGTTGGATTTGGTAGAAAAAATGGTTATGCGTGATCGAGAGCAGATTAAGTTAGCAAAAACAGCAATATAAAAAATATTTTCAAATTAAACAACAAACCGCTATGAGCAGTCATTCTCTCACAGGGGTTTGTTTTGGGGTTCGTTAGTCTTCCAGAGTTGAAAGATCGCCTTCTGGTAAACCTTGAGCACGAGCCTTTAATACTCTTCGCATAATTTTTCCAGAGCGCGTTTTGGGTAATTTGTCAATCCATTTAATTTCATCTGGACGGGCAATAGGGCCAAGGTGTTTGGCTACGTGTTGTCGAAGTTCTTCAGAAAGGTCCTCGTTAAGGGCAAAACCAGGTTTTACCTGGACGAAGCAAACAATTGCTTGTCCCTTAATTTCATGGGGGAGACCGATTGCTGCAGATTCGGCAACGGCTGGGTGAGTGATTAGTGCCGATTCGATTTCTGCAGTTCCCAAGCGGTGACCGGAGACCTTAATTACATCGTCAACCCTGCCAATGATCCAATAATAGCCATCTTTGTCTCGTCTGGCTGAGTCACCCGTCATATATTTGCCGGGGAATTTACTCCAGTAAGATTTAACATATCGATCTGGGTCGCCATAAATTGTGCGAAGCATTGCTGGCCAAGGATTCTTTAAAACAAGGTAACCTTCCGCTCCATCTTCCACCGGATTACCCTCTTCATCAACAATTTCTGCTTCCTGCCCGAAGAAAGGTCTTGTGCCTGAACCCGGTTTTAATGGTACTACTGGGGTTGGGGTAATCATAAAGGAACCGGTTTCAGTCTGCCACCATGTATCCATGATAGGGCATTTTTCTTTTCCAATAACTTTATAAAACCATCGCCAGGCTTCTGGATTAATTGGTTCTCCAACTGATCCGAGCAAACGTAAAGAGGAGAGGTCATGCTTATTCGGCCACGCTTCACCAAAGCGCATCAACCCACGAATGGCAGTTGGGGCGGTATAGAAAATGGTGACTCCGTAGCGCTCAATTAGTTGCCACCAGCGGTTCGGATAAGGATAAGATGGGCCTCCCTCAAAAATAAAGACAGTGGCACCATTGATTAGTGGGCCATAAACGATATACGAATGACCTGTGATCCAACCTGGATCAGCGGTACACCAAAACCTATCTTCATCGTTGACGTCAAAAGCGTATTTGAGAGTAGCATAAGTGCCCACCATGTAGCCACCATGGGTATGAAGAATTGCTTTTGGTTTACCAGTTGATCCCGATGTATAGAGAATAAATAATGGGTCCTCTGCATCCATGACCTCGGTGGCACATTTACCATTAGCGATGGGCAGCGCGCATAAATCGTGATACCAATGATCACGTCCAGCTTCCATGGGAATATCATGCCCTGATCTTTTTACAACAATTACGTTCTCTACCGTTGGACAATGCCTGAGTGAATCATCAACAATTCGTTTTAACTCAACAAGTTTGCCGTTTTGGAATGAACCGTCACAGGTAATAACTAATTTGGATTCACTATCAGCTATGCGACCCTGTAACGCATCCACCGAAAAGCCACCGAAAACTACCGAATGGATCGCTCCAATTTTTGCACATGCTAACATTGCAAAGACAATTTCGGGAACCCGTCCCATGTAAATGGTGACGCGGTCACCTTTACCAACGCCCATGGCTTTAATAATATTAGCCATTCGACTGACTTCGCGATTTAGGGAGTAATAGGAGAAGGTCCTGTCAACCTTTCCATCTTCACTCTCCCAGATGAGAGCAAGTTTGTTTTTTCGATACGTTTTTAAATGTCGATCGATTGCATTGTGGGCAATATTAGTTTTTGCTCCAACGAACCACTTGAAAAACGGTTTATTGGAATCATCCAGAACCTTATCCCATTTTTGAAACCATTCGAGTTCCAAGGCTTCTTTTTCCCAAAAACCTTGTGGGTCTTTTTTTGCAAAATCGGCCATTTGATCCCAATCCTTGATGTAAGACTGGGATATAACTTCATCCGAAGGATAATATACATCACCTTCCATTTCATTTTTTATGTTTGCCATGCGTCTTCCTCCTTGGGACAAGCTTAATGGGTTTTTGGAAAAAATAAGTGTTTAAATGTCTTAATAATTGCTACTCAATATCTTGAACCTTTATCAACAGTGAGATTCGTCATTATTACATTAAATATCACTGAAAATAATTTTACCTTGCTTTTAGTAAAATTAGCTTATATAAGAATATCTTATGCAAGATAATTTTAATATAATATCAAGTAATATTTGATTAACTTAAATTGGGTGACTATCATCAATATTGGTTTTTCTCACAGACAAGTAAGATTCATGGACCCATTATTTGGTTGTTGCCTGAAAAGGAATTAGAAACCAAGAGGTGGTGATTCTAGAATACTAATAGTTGAAAACATTCCAGAGCTATCAAAGTAAGGTTAATATTCTTTGGCGTATTTTTGAATTTGATAAATTTTTAAATTGTCGACACAAAACCCATAGCGTATGTTTATAGGAGAAAAGATGACAACTGTGCTCTATACTGTTCCAAATATTTCTTGTGGGCATTGTGTCCACACAATAAAAACTGAACTTTCTGATGTAATTGGTGTAAATTCAGTGAAAGCCGATCAGGAAACCAGGGTAGTCGAAGTTGAGTTTGATGCTCCGGCCTCGGAAGACAAGATTAAAGCACTGCTAGCTTTAATAGATTATCCTGTCGCTGCTGTTTAAGATTTACGAAATATGATCAGGACCCGGATATACTACTCTGTAGTTTATCCGGTACTTTTTTTTTAATTCTGCGTTATGATTAATTTTTAAGGTAAAAAAAGTGCATAAGAAATCCATAGGACCAATTGTAATAACTTACCCGTTATAATGGAAAAATACTTTACTAAGTTAACACTTAGTCGATAAAAATAGTTTCTGAAAATCCATATTTTTCCCCGACATCTATAATTCGAGGGATTTTGAAAAAATATTCAGTTTTTTGAACAGTGGTGATGAAAGGATAGGCAATGAATAAAGGATTATTATATGCATTGGGTGCGTATATAGCATGGGGGCTTTTTCCGATTTATTGGAAGTGGCTTCATCAAGTTGATGCTGTTCAGTTGATTGGGCATCGAATAAGCTGGGCGTTCATTATTTTAATAATTTTTGTAATTTTTACCCGGCAATTTAGTGCTTTGAAAAAGGCGGCACTGAATCGTCGGGTTTTGACTATTTATTTGGTGGCAGCAATCCTGATAGCAATTAATTGGCTGGTTTATGTTTGGGCAGTAAATTCTAATTTTATTATTGAAACAAGTTTGGGCTATTTTATCAATCCCTTAATTAGTGTATTGCTTGGTGTAATTATTCTACATGAAAAGCTAAGACCATTCCAATGGGTTCCTGTAATTCTTGCTGCCAGTGGTGTCATATTTTTAACGATCGCCTACGGCCGATTACCTTGGATTGCATTGACCTTGGCTTTTTCTTTCGGAACTTATGGGCTGGTTAAGAAAATATCCCCATTGGGTTCTTTGTATGGATTAACTATAGAAACAGGATTGCTGTTTGTTCCAGCCATGATCTATTTACTGTATATAGACCGTAATGGAACCGGGGTCTTTTTACATCAAGATCTGAATACGAATCTTCTACTGATAGGGGCTGGAGTTATCACAACCATTCCATTATTAATGTTTGCCTCAGCTGCACAACGTATTCCTTTATCAATGGTAGGTATTATGCAATACATCGCCCCAACGATTCAGTTTTTTTTGGGTGTGTTGCTTTATAAGGAACCTTTTGACAAAATTCATTTTATCGGTTTCGGAATCGTTTGGGTTGCGTTATTGATATTCATTGTTGAAGGCTTTCTTGCAAGAAAGAACCCAATTTTGGAACCGATACCTGAATTAGGTGAAGGCTAGGGATGCGTTGACCTGGTGGCTAAAATTATTGTAATTGAACCAGTTTTTTAATGCTGGTTTTGATAAAAAATTGTTGCGGAGTGAAAATATGAAAGTCTTATTTATTGGCGGTACAGGATTGATTAGTATTGCTTGTTCGGAGCTTGCCATTCAGCGGGGGATGGATTTGAAAATACTGAATCGGTCATCTTCCACTAAGTATAATTTTCCTCAAGGTGCCAAGCTTCTGGTAGGGGATATTCATTCCAAGTCGAAAGAGCTGGAACGACTTTTGGCAGGAGAACATTTTGATGTTGTCGTGGATTGGATTGCATTTACCCCCGAAGATATCGAACGCGATATCTCACTTTTCAGGGGAAAAACTAATCAATTTATTTTTATTAGTTCTGCAAGTGCTTATCAAAAACCCCCATCCAATTATCTGATTACAGAAAATACACCTTTGGAAAATCCTTTCTGGCAGTATTCGCGGGATAAGATTGATTGTGAAAACCTGTTATTGGATGAATATAGAAAAAAGAAATTCCCCGTAACCATCATACGCCCTTCTCATACCTATGGCTTATCTCAAATTCCATTAATTATGGGTAGTTGGGAGCATCCATACACAATCGTTGATCGAATTAAACGGGGCAAAAAAGTAATTGTGCCAGGGGATGGCACATCTTTATGGGTATTAACCTGGAATGCTGATTTTGCAAAAGGTTTATTGGGGCTTTTTGGTAGGGAAGATGCTATCGGTGAGGCTTTTCAGATTACATCGGATGAAGTGCTGACCTGGAATCAAATATATGAAGAATTAGGACGTGCGTTGGGTATTGCTCCAAACATTGTTCATATACCTTCTGATTTGATCAACCTTTATACTGACCAGGAAGCGGGCCTGTTGGGTGACAAGTCGAACAGTGTGGTATTTGACAATAGTAAAATAAAAAAATATGTTCCAGAATATACTTGTGAAGTATCCTGGGTTGAGGGTGTTCGTAAAGCTCTTGCCTGGTTTGATGCAGATCCGAGCAGGCAAACCATTGATGTCGCGACCAATGAACTGCAAGATAAAATTATTTCTGCATACGAAAGAGCATTGCCATTTTAGGTGAATAAATTCGGTATGCGATGAAGTGAAAGGAGCTACCCCTGAATGACATCAAAATCATTCGAGATAGCTCCTTTATTTTATTTTAAGATCCAACCTGGACTAGTATTCTTCTTCTTCGTCGTCAGCCCATGAATCGTCATCGTCCTCGTCAATATCTTCTTCTTCCCATTCTTCCAATTCTTCTTCGTCCCACTTTTCTTCACTTACAACCGCTCCATCAACTGGGGAGTAAGTGGCACAACCAGTATCCGGATCAATTTCCACAGCGGCTGCAGAACAGTAGCTATCATCAAGAAATACACAATCTGTATAATGACAACGAATGCGGGGCATATTTTCCTCCTATTTTTACGGTTGACGTATAAGTCGAATCGTTGTGACAAAAAATAAAACCGTCATCGATATTTGAGATGTGATACAAAACGGGCATATTGCTTTTATAACATAAATTTCCAGGTAAATGAGATATAAAGTGAAAGCAAAACCTGTAACTGCCAATCCAAATATTGCCAAAGTACTGTTTTGATAAATAAAATTTCCTAATTGTTTTTTGATAAAGAGCAATCCAAGAATGACTCCATATCCAAAAACACCAAGTAAAGCCACCGGAATTCCATAAATTTCCGAATATGGGCTTGCATTTACGGTTGAGCAATCGCCACTTCCCAGGCACATTGCATTATTTGCCGTCAATTTGTAAATTGTCATATAAATTGATACCAGCAAACCGAGAATTGCCAAGCCGACAGAAAACCAATATAATTTTTTATCCATCTATCTTCTCCAAATATCAGTGACTGCTTCTTAGCTGAGCGGGCAGGATTTTACACCAGAGAGAATAATTAGTAAAGCATTTGCTCAAGAGAAAAACAATTTATTGTGTAATTAAGCCAACAAATAACAGGTTTTTTCGGCTATCCACCGCGTATTCGCTGGGCATCTACTACATTATCGAGATTTTCAATTCTTGCAAGCACTCGACTAAGTTGGGCGATATCACGGACTTCGACTATCAGTTTTATGTTTGCAGTATCTGCTTGCTGATTATCTTTATTTACCCGTACGTTAACGTCAACGATATTTACCCCTTCAGTTGTTAAGAGGTTCGAAACATCGCTCATCAATCCTTGACGATCAAAAGCGGTTACCCTGATAGGCACCGGGTAAGTACGTGCATGGTTGCCCCAGGAAACCTTTACAAGACGTTCTCTTTCATTTGACCGAAGAATATTTGGACAATCCATCCTGTGGATGGTTGCTCCTCGCCCGCGAGTGATATATCCAATGATGGGATCACCTGGCATTGGGTTACAGCATTTTGCCGTCGTGGTAAGCAATCCCCTCAGACCAACGACAGCAATAGCTTCTGTTGTTGTCGCGCTGGCTTTGGGAGTTGATGGGACGATATCATTTTCAAGTTGCAATTCTTCTTCAGAAATCAAATTGATTATTCGACTCATCGATAGATCGCCACAGCCCAGGTCAACAAACATCTCGTCTGGATTTTTATATTCAATTTGCTTTGCTAATGTTTCCAGGTTGATGTCACTTAGCCCAAGTCGCCGAAGCTCTTTTTCAAGCATTGTTCGACCTTGGGAAAGATTTTGTTCATGATCTTCCTTCTTAAACCAGGCTTTAATTTTTGATCTGGCTCGTTGTGTTTTTACTAGGCCAATACTTGAGTTCAGCCAGTCACGACTGGGGCCACCGTGTTTTGAGGTGAGTATTTCTACCCTTTCGCCGGTTTTGAAAACGTGATCTAGTGGAACTAACTTCCCGTCGATTTTTGCGCCGCGACAACGATGACCAATGTCGGTATGAACATGATAGGCAAAATCTATTGGAGTTGAGCCAGCTGGAAGATCTATGATATCGCCTTTGGGCGTAAATACATAAACCCGATCTTCGAAGACATCAGATTTCATCGAGTCAACAAATTCCTGAGCATCGTTGACATCCTGATTCCATTCCATCATAGATCTTAGCCAAAGTATATGCTGTTCGTACTTCGAGTCATGTTTTTTCCCGCCTTCTTTGTATCTCCAGTGCGCTGCAATACCGTATTCAGAATTCTGATGCATTTCTGGAGTACGTATCTGAACCTCGAGGGGTTTTCCATCATCGTAAATTACTGCTGTATGTAAGGATTGATAGAAGTTGTCTTTTGGTGCGGCGATATAATCGTCAAATTCACCAGGGATTGGACGCCAATGATTGTGAATAATGCCCAGGGATGCATAACAAGCGGGAATATCTTGGACCATCAGGCGTACTCCCCTTAGATCTCGGACCATCTCAAATGTTTTCCCTTTTTTCATCATTTTCTTGTAAATTGAGTAAATATGTTTAGGCCGGCCTGTAATCTCAGCTTTTATACCAGCTTGATTGAGTACTACCGATAAATGTTCAACTATGGAAATAATTTGGTCTTCGCGGACACTGCGTCGATCTGAAATTTGTTCAGCTATTTCTTTATATTTTTCAGGATTGACATATCTCAGAGAAAGATCTTCGAGTTCCCACTTTATTTGCCATATTCCAAGTCTGTTTGCCAATGGAGCATGAATATCAAGAGTTTCTTGAGCGATTCTTTTTTGTTTTTCAGGTTTCGTGAACCCAAGTGTGCGCATATTATGAAGTCGGTCTGCTAATTTAATCAACACTACTCGGACGTCATCGTTCATAGCCAGGAATGTTTTTCGAATAGCTTCAATTGCTAATTGTTTTTTTCGTTTCGAAACTTGTTCCGGGGTTGGAGGTAGGACTTCATCCTCTCCCTCGGGACGGTCACTGCGAGAGACGCGTGGCAGGCTATCGAGTTTTGTGACACCATCTACCAGGTTAGAGATTGAATCACCAAATTGTTCTCGTAAATCCTTCAATTTTAAATGGGTATCTTCTACTGTATCGTGCAGTAATCCAGCAGCAACCACGTCTGCAGGCATTTTCATATCAGATAAAATTACTGCCACAGCAACGCAATGATTTATATATGGTTCCCCCGATTGGCGTTTTTGCTCGGCGTGAGCTTCTTCAGCAACGTTGTATGCGCGTTGGACCAGATCTCGATCGAATGTGGTGTAATATTCAGGTAGATTAGCCATTAATTGGTCGATGGCTATTGCATGAGTGAATTTCATAGTTAATATCCCATATTTGATCTGATTTTTTCGGTCCACTATTAAATGGCAAAACTGCCTATTTCACAATTATCCAAGATTGTCTTCAAATCCGATGTTTTCATGATGATCGCTGTCCATTTTATGCCAGAACCAATTGAGATTTCGGATTGTAGTAAAACTGTTTCATCAATTAATATTCTTAATTGATTTCGAGTGCCGAATGGAGAAACAGCGCCGATCTGATAACCGGTGATCTCGTAAACTTCAGTTTCAGAAGCGAGACTTATTCTGGATTTCCCTAGAAAAGTCCGAATTTTTGGCCAGGATATTTGACTTGCTGCGCTTGTTAATACCAGAATAAACTCACTATCACTCAGGCGAAAGAGAATACTTTTTATGATTTGGTTGGTATTTTGATCTCGTTCAGTTGCAACTTGCTCAAGAGAATGAATCTGGGTGGTATGGTTAAATAATCGAAAAGGTATGTTGTGCTCTGATAAAAAAGTTGCACCTGGTGGGTAAGCTAGCATGGAAATAATTTTACCTTTACTGACGGATTGAATAGTAATGATTTTTATGAGGAAAATCTTCCTCGAAAATAAAGCGTTTGATTCATGTCAAAAAACGGGAATTTCATATAGTCATGTCGGCTTTGACATTTTAGTGTAGTTATCGTATATTTAAAAAAAAATCAGTTGCGCGGAGGCAGTTGTGTATTCAATTTATATGTTGGAAGAAGGCGGAGCGAATGTAGGGGTAGGTATGTACGTCTGGGCGGTTATTGCTGTATTTTTTGTCTTGGTAGGTATCGGCTGGGCTGCAAAAAATAAAGGTTGGTTAAAGAAAGCTGAGGTGGTTCTTCCTAAATCGCAATCCCATTCCAGTCATTGAGTTATTCTATTATATTTGATTTCCTACACTGGTCGGAGCCAATTAATTATTTCAGTAATTAATGGTCTGATCAGTATTTTTTTTCTTGAAATAAAATTAATGGTGATTTGATTCGGTTTTATTACGCGGGATACCTATTTGTTAATTAATCAGGTATCCCGTTTTGATGGTGGTCAATGAGATTTAAAAAAAATTGGTGATATGAGTTTTTATTTTCTATCTCAATTCTGATAAAAAAGATACAAATATTAGATAAAATAAGGTGTTTGAAAAACATATTGCACAAATAACTTCAGGAAAATTTCCTTTTCGTGCAAAAATAGAATCTATATATTCCCCAATATTATTCCAGTTTTGATAAAAGACTGGGAAGTGAGAGAAAATGGAAAAAGATAAACAATTACAACTGTATCGCGAAATGGTGCTTATCCGTCGGTTGGAGGAGCGAGGCGCTGAATTGTACCAAGCAGGGAAAATAGGTGGCTTCATGCATTTGTATATAGGCCAGGAAGCAGTATCAACCGGGTTGATTGCGGCCAGAGAACCACGCGACCGGGTAATAACTGCTTATCGGGATCATGGCGTTGCGCTGAATTGTGGAATATCAGCCAATGCTGTAATGGCTGAATTACTTGGGAAAATTACCGGAACTTCAAAAGGAAAAGGTGGGTCCATGCACATGGCAGACACCTCTAAAAATTTTTGGGGTGGACATGCAATTGTTGGTGGTCATTTGCCAGTAGCTTCGGGGTTGGCGTTAGGCGATCAGTATGCGGGGAACGATAATGTTACGATTTGTATGTTTGGGGATGGTGCCACAAATATTGGTTATTTTCATGAAGCATTAAACCTGTCTAAAACATGGAACTTAAGAGTCTTGTGGGTTTGTGAAAATAATCAGTATGGTATGGGAACTGCTGTCGATCGAGCATCTGCTGTGTCTCAAATCCGTCAGAAAGCTGAAGGCTATGGAATGAAAAATGCTCGAGTGGAAGGTATGGATGTTATGAAGGTTTATGAAGCCTCTCAAAACGCGATAGATTTCGTTCGGTCGAATTCGGAACCTTTCCTTTTGGAAATAATGACATATCGGTTTCGTGGACATTCCATGGGTGATCCAGAGCGTTATCGAAAGCAGGATGAAGTAAAAAAATGGGAAGAGAGCGACCCAATTGGGATTTTTAGAAAACAGCTTGAGGAACAAAAAACTTCCGGGGACCAGTTGGATGAAATTGAGGCAGGAGTGGAACTAGAGATTACCCGAGCAGTTGAGTTCGCAGAAGCCAGTCCCGAACCAGGGTTGGAAGAATTATTCACTGATATTTATTCAGACATTAAGTAGGATTCGAAAATGGCAAAAATAACGATGCGCGAAGCAATATCCCAGGCTCTGATGGAAGAGATGGATCTGGATCCAAGTGTTTTTATCCTGGGTGAAGAGGTTGGTGTTTGGGGTGGATCTTATGCGGTTACGAAAGGGTTCTTTGATAAGTACGGCCCTGAGAGGGTTAAGGATACTCCTATCGCGGAAAATGCAATTCTCGGTGGTGCGATTGGCGCGGCAATGGTTGGTCAAAGACCAATAGCTGAATTAATGACGATAAATTTTGCTTTTTCTGCCATGGATTTCATTGTGAACCAGGCAGCCAAGTTGCATTACATGTTTGGTGGACAATTTAAATTGCCATTGGTAATCCGTGCGGTTGGTGGTGGTGGTCGCCAACTAGGTGCCACTCATTCTCAAACGCCGGATGCTATTTTCGCTCATTTTCCTGGTCTGGTTGTAATTGCACCGGGTACACCGGCAGATGCCAAAGGTTTGTTGAAATCGGCAATTCGTTCAAATGATCCTGTTCTTTTTATCGAGCATGCTACCATGTATCAAACTCGGGGTGAAGTTCCGGAGGGAGAATTTTTAATTCCGATCGGAAAGTCAAAAATACAGCGCGAAGGCAAGGATGTTACGATCGTTACTTATTCCAAAGGTTTGGAATTATCTACAAAGGCAGCTGATGAATTAGCTAAAGAGGGTATTCAGGCTGAGATTGTGGATTTACGATGTCTGCGCCCACTCGATATGGGTCCGGTTTTGGAATCTTTCAAGAAAACCAATCGAGCTGTGATTGTTGAAGAGGGTTGGATGTCTTATGGCGTTGGGAGCGAAATTGCAGCCAGAATTTATGAAAATGCTTTCGACTATATTGATGCCCCCATTAAGCGTGTTGCCCAAAAAGAAGTACCCCTTCCCTATAATCGGACACTTGAGCAGGCAGCCTTGCCCCAGGTTGAAGACGTGATAAAGGCTGTAAAAGAGGTTTTAAGATAATGGCCGAAAATATTAGCATGCCAAAGTTGGGTTTTGATATGCGCGAAGGAGTATTGGTTCGCTGGGTAAAGAATGAAGGCGAAACTATCTCCAAGGGTGATGTGCTGGCAGAAATTGAAACCGACAAAGCCACTGTTGAAGTGGAATCCTCTGCAACGGGGGTTGTGCGTAAGCTACTTGCTAGTCAGGGTGATTCGATTCCGGTTGGCTCGACAATTGCCATTATTGGTGCCGCTGATGAAATTCTATCGGATGGCGAGCTTCCTGATGGAGTAGATAGCCAGCGCAAAGAAAAATCCTTGGTTGATGCTGAAATTTTATCGAAAAACAGTTTAGAAGTACTTCAAGAGAAACTTTCTGAAGAACAAAGTGATCTAGTAAAGGCCTCTCCCCTGGCTCGTAAAGTTGCCCGAGAGTCAAAAGTGGATATTTCACAAGTGCGTGGTACTGGACCTGGCGGACGAATTATTCGGCGTGATATTGAAAATGTTATGTCGTTAACTCACCCTGATCATTCTTCATCCCACGAGGCAGTGACGAAACCAATTTATGCACCTGCTTCCTTGCCTGCGAATCCAATTCCGGGTGATCAAATTATCCAAACTACTAAACTACGCCAGGCAATTGGTCGAAGGTTGGTGGAGTCGAAGCAAAATTTGCCCCATTTTTATGTATCACATGAATATAAAATGGATGCTTTGCTGGATCTTCGAAAACAGATTAATTCTGTACTGAGCGATGGCGAAAAAATCTCAGTTAATGACTTCATTATCAAGGCAGTTGCTTACGGATTGAAAGAATTCCCCAATTTAAATTCTTCCCTGAAAGGTACTGAAATTCTTCGTTATGGTTCGGTGAATATAGGTGTAGCTGTTAATGTTCCGGGTGGTCTATTAACAGTTGTGGTTAAGGATGCAGTCAGCAAATCCTTACGCCAAATATCTTCTGAAATCCGAAGCATGGCAATCAGGGCTCGGGATGGCAAAGTAAAACCGGATGATGTTGAAGGTTCGACCTTTTCAACCAGCAACCTCGGTATGTATGATGTCGAAAACTTTACGGCAATAATTAATCCTCCAGAAGCAGGTATTTTAGCTATTGCTGCTTCAAGAGAGGTTCCAGTTGTCGAAAATGGACAGCTAAAGGTTGGCAACAGGATGAAATGCACCATTTCGGTTGATCATCGCATAAGTGATGGTGCTGAAGCTGCACAATTTATGCAATCTCTAGCCAAATATTTGGAAGACCCCATCCGATTGTTGGTGTGATTTCTGCTTGAAATAAAAAGCGAACTGGGGCAACCTTGTTCGCTTTTTATTTAACCGATGTAAAATTGTTTTATATAGTTGAAAAATTTATTCAGTTGATGTCTGAAAAGAGGAAAATCCAATGGAAATTAATATCACAACACCAGCGTTGTTGTTCCCCGCAATATCATTGCTTTTGTTAGCATTTACCAACCGTTTTTTGGCTCTGGCTAACTTAATTCGACAATTGCATGCAACTTATAAGTCTGATCCTGATGACATAATTTTTGGGCAGATTGCAAACCTGCGTTATAGAATAAACCTGATTAGAGATATGCAGGCTTTTGGTGTTTCAAGTTTACTGCTCTGCGTGGTAGCGATGCTCTTATTGTTTTTAGGAGCGATAACAATTGGAAAATGGGTTTTTATTGTCAGTTTAATACTTATGGCGATTGCTTTGGGGATGTCAATCAGAGAAATCCAAGTGTCGGTGGGCGCATTGGATTTACAGTTAAGAGACTTGGAACAAATGGAGCTCAATAGTAAGTAATGGTGATTATTATTAAACCTAGATATGGATGAAAAAGATCAGGAAAGAAAATTTTTGATTTTCTTTCCTGATCTTTTTATTAGGCGATCATTTTTATCAATTGAATAATTGTGTTGAATGCTTCAGGAATAGCTGCTTCGATTTCAGGGGAGAGTGTTTCGCCGAAATCATATATTTCTTGGGCTTCTATGCCAATTATGATGACTTTATCATTATCAGGTAATTCTGCTTTCATCTCTCTGCCAAGGATTAGGGCATTCTTAAGGGAGAGATCGTGCACTGAAGTGCTATGGCCAAATGTGAAATCATGCATGCTGTCCAGGTTGAAAGTTGTTACATTTCCTGGTGGATATTGACCGGTGTTCAATGAGTCAATTAATAATACGCAATCAAAACCGATCATTTGCTCCATCAAGGAAATACCCGACAGAGAAAAAGATTCAATCGTTATGGGGTAATCGTTTTTGGAAAGCCATTCTTTAACTTTTTCAGCAACAACCCAGCCGACGCCGTCATCACTTAATATAGGATTTCCAAGACCAGCGATTAGCATCTTCATTTGTAGGAAATTCTTTTCACTTGTCGATTATCAACCTTGATCCATGGATTGTTTTATCACTTCTGTTATTTCTCCATCCTGGTTTCGGATCGTAATTTCCAACGGCATTTGTCCTGGCAAAGAATGTGTCGCACATCCAAAACAAGGATCGTACACTCGGAAGGCCATTTCGACCATGTTTAATAAGCCTTCTGTAGCCTTACCACCTTTTATGAAATTTTTGGCGGCTTTGTTCGTTGACATTTGAATGGGAGCGTAGTTATTTGTTGTGCCAACGATTAAATTAACTTTTTTAAGTATGCCCTTCTCATCAGTAACATAATGATGAGTAAGTGTACCTCTCGGGGCTTCTACGATGCCAACCCCTTCGGTTGGTGTATTGGTTGGTATTGTGTGAACATTTGGTGAGGTAATTTCTGGGTCTGTGGCTAATTCCACCCAATGTTCTGCAGCATATAGCAGTTCGATTAGTCGGGCCCAATGTGTTGCAAGGCGTTGGTGGACTGGTTTCCCATTCAGGGTCGAGTAGAACTCTTCGTAAGCAGCTTGTGCTCTTGAGGTTGCCATGCCATCTGATGCGTTCAACCTTGAAAGCGGTGTAGCCATGTATACACCAGAATCTTTCCCGTCAACGAAGCCTTTCCAGCCTACTTTTTTTAAGTATGGAAATTTGAGATATGTCCAGGGTTCTACGTGTTCCGCAATGTGTTGAGCGTAATCTTTTGGGGCGTATTTTGCAAACTCTTTGCCTTCAGGGTCAACCACGCGAACATTTCCATCGTAAAAATTTACTTTATTGTTACTATCGACCATACCCATATAGTAGGTATGGTGAGTGTAGATGTCACCCAAGATCAAATCAAGATATCCCTTATTCGAAAGAACGATATCCTTAAATGCTTGAAGGCTGAATTGTGCAAAATCGATCGCCCAGCGTCCCATTTCTTCGATTTGTTTCCGTTCTTCTTCAGAAAGGATTTTTGTTATTCCACCAGGTATGGCTGTGGCAGGATGAATTTTACGGCCACCAATTATTTCCACGACTGTGTGACCATACTTTCGCATTTGAATTACTTTGCTACCTATCTCAAGACCAACCTTATGAATAACGCCTAAAATATTTCTTTCTGCTACTGGTGCATCCGGTCCCATGATGAAGTCAGGACCTCCAAGAGCGTAAAAATGGGTCGTATGATCGGTTGCATAAAAACCCATATATAACAGTTCGCGCAGTAATTTGGCAGTACGTGGTGGATCTACCTGGTATACCGCATCTGCGGCCTTTGCTGCGGCCATATGATGGGCTTCAGGACACACTCCGCAGATACGATTTGTCAGAAGAGGCATATCTTCGACAGGGCGACCAACGCAAAACCGTTCAAAACCTCGTAATTCAGGAATTTGAAAATATGAATTCGCAACATCACCGTTTCCGTCCAGGAAAATTTCTATTTTGCCATGGCCTTCAAGACGGGTAATTGGATCTATTGTTATTCGATTAGTCGTGGTCATATCTGGCTCCTATTACCGGTTATTTTCCCAGTTTGATTTTCCGGCTCGAAGTAATGAATCTGCGAGATTGAAACGATAGAATTGACCTGTTGGGTCAGGTATGCCATCCAGGATTGCTTCAATTTCATTTGGTTCCCGGGCATCGATCACCGAGGCAAAGGCAGTTACAAGTCTTGCTCCGTAGTCGAGAACACCTTCAGCAGGTCCGTAGCATCCAATGCACTGGGCTCCGGCTCGTGGACAGCGTGCATCGCAGCCCGAACGTGTGGCAGGTCCGTTGCAAGGGATGCCTTGTTCCAGAATACATAGTGTTGGATCCAGTGGCGCAATTTCTTGAATTCTGTGGAAAGCCTTGATCATCTTAACATTTCGGCTTCGTGGACATTCATCGCAGACTGTTGAAGGCCCGGCTCCAATTACCGATCCTTTTGGAGGTAATTTAGCTTTTCCCTGGAGAACCTGGATTACAAGGTCAATAACGGCGCTGATCTGGTGTGATTCTGGAGGACAACCCGGCATGTAGTAATCTACATCAACCACCTGAGCCAGAGTTTTTACTCGGGAATTTAATTTTGGTAATGTAAGCCTTCCTTCAGGTACCTCGAAGGTAGAGGTTGGGAGAATGTTTTGGGGGTTATCCGTTGTTATAGTGTGATATGCCACGTCGAGAATTTCCTCAACGGGGAATAAATTAGCCAACCCAGGAATACAGCCTTCTGTCGCGCATGAACCGAAGGAAACCAGTATCTGTGATTTTCTTCGAAGTAGATGAGCTATTTCTTCATTTTCGTTGTTTCGCATGCTACCGTTGAAAAGGGTTAATAGGATGGATCCATCCTCCATAGCCTCTACATCTTTATATTTGGCATCCATGGCAACAGGCCAGAAAACGACCTCGAAATTTGCATCAACCTCCAGGATTTTTTCGTGAATATTTAAGACAGCTATTTCGCAACCACCACAAGAGGCTGCCCAGTACATTGCAAATTTAGGTTTTGTGCTCATGCTGCCTCCTTGATCGGATTTTCAATTTCAAGGTTATTCCATTTTGGCCAATTTAATGGTCCTAACGCTCGAACTTCATTCGAGAATTGTGTTATCTCATGCGCTAATTTCAACCCTTCGGCTGCACTGGCCCAGATTAATTTTATTCGTTCCGGTTCCACGCCAAGGCCTTTTAAAGTTCTGCGGAGTAATAAAAAACGCCGTAAAGCTTTGTAGTTTTGCTCGACATAATGGCAATCTCCGGGATGACAACCAGTGATCAATACGCCATCTGCGCCACCAGCCAATGCTTTAATGGCAAATGTTGGATCCATCCGTCCGGAACACATGAGACGGATAAGGCGGATATTGGGAGCGTATTTTACGCGGGCTGTGCCGGCAGTATCCGCTGCGCGATAGGAGCACCAATTGCATGTAAATCCAACAATGACAGGTTCAAATTGTCCGCTCATTTTGCCTCCTACAAGCTCATTAACAAACCGTCAATCTGGGCAAATATCTGTTCATTGCTGAAGCCGGTTCCACTTATCGCGCCAGCCGGACATGCAGCGACGCATGTACCACACCCCTGGCATAATGCCGGGTTAATCCGTGTAATGGCAAGGTCTTCGATAAACGATATTGCGCTGAACGGGCAAAGATTGTTACAAATTCGGCAACCGGAACATTTGGCTTCATTGACTGAAGCCCGAATTGGTTCCAATTCGACTTCTTTTTGTAAGATTTTATCGAGAACACGGGCTGCAGCTGCTGCCCCCTGAGACACGGATGCGGGAATATCCTTCGGACCTGTGGCACAGCCGGCAATGTAGATACCCTCGGTCATTGTAGATATGGGATCTAGTTTTGGATGCCGTTCCATAAACCAACCATCAGATGAGCATGATATTCCAAATAGCTTGCCGGTTTCTTTGGCATCTGACCGAGGTTCCATACCGATTGAAAGTAGAACCATGTCTACTGGTATTCGTCTTTGCTTTCCGATGAGAGTATCTTCAACCTGAACGATCAATTTGCCTTTTTCATGTGACGAACGTGCAGCTTCAGAAATTTCTGCGACTTTACCGCGCACAAATAAAGTACCTTCGTCTAATACGCGTTGGTAAAATTCATCATAAGATTTCGCTGCAGTACGCATGTCAATATAAAATTCGTAAACATCTGCTCCTGTGCGTTCTTTTACCAAATGAGCAAATTTTAGACTTTGCATACAACAAATGGTTGAGCAGTAATTATTGAAATTTTTATCTCTTGATCCGACGCAGTGAATTATCCCAACTGTTTGAGGTTTTGTTTTACCATCCCGCAGGGTTATTTCACCGCCTGTCGGTCCTGATGCGTTGCACATGCGCTCAAATTCCATGCTAGTAAAGACGTTTGGAAATTTGCCATACCCGTAATTACTAACACGACCGGCATCAAAAAGATCATAACCTGTTGCCAGAATTACATTACCGACATCAATATTAATTATTTCATCTTTTTGTTCGAAATCGATTGCATTTGTTGGGCAGAACTTTTCACAAACCTTACAGGTCCCTTTTTGAAAAAAAGTACAGTTTGGACGATCAATTACCGGGTATTTTGGTACGGCTTGTGCAAAGGGTGTGTAAATTGTTTTTCGGTAACCCAGACCGGCTTCGTAAACATCATCGACCACTTTTTTGGGGCACTTTTCCCAACAAATTCCACAACCCGTGCAAAGATCTTCATTTACGTAGCGAGCTTTTTTTCTGATGGCGATATGGAAGTTGCCAACAAAACCAGAAACATTTACTACATCGCTCCAAGTCAATAAAGTAATATTTGGGTTTGTTCCGACTTCAACCATCCTGGGAGTCAGAATGCATGCAGAACAATCCAGAGTTGGGAATGTTTTGTCAAATTGCGCCATGTGACCACCGATCGAAGGTTCTCTTTCAACCAGGTATACATGAAAGCCAGCATTCGCTACTTCTAGGGCTGCTTGAATGCCTGCTATACCACCACCAACCACCAGTGTATTTGGATTAATTGGTACGCGTAATTTTTCCAGAGCTTCGTTATAAATAACCCGTTCGATAGTACCCGCAATCAAAGATTTTGCTTTTTCAGTTGCGACTGCTTTATCAGTGTGCACCCAGGATACTTGTTCCCGGATGGATACCATTTCAGTGAGATACGGGTTCAACCCTGCGCGTTCCGAGGCAGTTCGAAATGTTTTTTCATGCAGATGGGGTGAGCATGCTGCTACCACAACGCGTTCCAGACCTAGTTCCTTGATATCTTTCTCAATAAGTTCCTGCCCGAGACTCGAGCACATAAATTTATAATCTCGAGAAATTACCACGCCTTCATTGCCCATGCGTTCGCTGGCCCAATCACGAACTTTTTCAACGTCAACCATAGACGAAATATTGGTGCCGCAATGGCAAACATACACACCGATCCTTGGTTTATTTTGAGAATTTTCGCTCATGATTCGCTCCTATTCGATAGCGTCTTTTCCGCTGGCATACTTTCGTGTTCTGCGTGCCGGCATAGGTAAACCATCGGATTTTTTTATTGTTGATGGAGGCAGGTCGGCAGTTTCCGTTCCAATATGCGCTAGGGCATCTTTGGCACTCGTCAGCTCCATGCCAAACCCACTTTCTTTTGGGTTATGACCAAATGCGAGAGCCATTAATTGGGTAAAAAAAACTATCGGCATATGGAAATTTGTCCCAAAATAGCGATTTGTTTCAGCCTGGTAAGCATCAAGATTCATCTGACACATTGGGCAAACTGTGACCATGATATCCGCCTGGTGTTCTTCGGCAGATGAGATTAAACGGCGAATTAATTCGTACGCAGTTTCGGGGCCGATTTGGGTCATATGCCCCCCGCAACAACTTGTCTTAAGGGGGAATTCGATCACTTCAGCACCAAGCGCTTTCAAAACATCGTCCAACTCGGAGGGATGTTCAAAATCCGACCATCGGTGTGCATAGTCTGGACGTGGTACCATACAACCCAGGTATGGGGCAACGCGAAGCCCCTTTAATGGATTTGTAACTTTTCCGCGGATATTCTCGAGACCGATGTCATTGATAATCACATCGAGCAAATGCCGGATTTGTACACTGCCTGGATCATAATGGAGACCCCCTGCAGCCAGAGCTTCGTTAACTTTAGAGCCAAGCGATGGCCTTTCGGCCATGTAGTAGTCTGCTTTTTCAAGATTAAGATAGCAGGCAGAGCATGGTGCCAGGATTGTTTTTGAACCCTTCGATTGGTTGGCAGCCAAGGCTAAATTCCTTGCGATCAAGGCATAGGCGGGAATTAGATTAATCCCAACATACTCGGTTGCCCCGCAACAATTCCAATCATCAATTTCGGTTAAATTCAAGCCAAGGGTATCTTTTATAACATTCAGCGAGTCATAATAGGCTCTGGCGCTGCCTTCCATGGAACACCCAGGGTAGAAAATGTAATCATTCATGAGGTTAGCTCCAAGGTTTTTGCTTTATCAAGAATGGCTTTTAATTGATTCATATTTTTAATGCGTTTAGGGGATATGCTCATACGATTTGAGGTCAGTAAGCCAAAACCCATGCTGGCCATACCTGGTAAGCGGAGCGGATAATGTTTGAGGTAATGCCTGGTGGCAAGGCCGAATTCGAAACTACGACCAAAGTTTTCAACAAAATCAACAAAATGGTGAGCAAAATCTGGGGCATTCGAATCTTTAAAAAGTTTGGCATTGATTGCCATTCCCTTTAAGGTATACATTACATCTGGTATGTGAACTTTTTGAGGGCATCGAACTACGCAGTGGTAGCAAGAAACGCAAACCCAAGGTGTATTACTTCTAAGAACTTCAACCCGCATGCCTGCACGCAGCATTGCGAAAAGCATTCTTGGGGTGTGGTCCATGTCCGCAGCAGATGGACACGAACCGCCACAAGATCCGCACTGTATACACATTTCCAGGTTCGAAACTCCGGCGGTGGCGACACTAACTTCATGCAGGAGGGTCAGGTCTTCCTGTCTTCGAAGCCCAGCTCCTTCCTGTTCGAGCATTTGCGTTGGTGACATAGCCCCTCCTTTTGATGAGCAAAAAAAGAAAATGGACCTGTTTGGAGAAAATCAACAATATTTATTTATTTAATTAGTATGATATGTTCTTAAGAATTAAATTAGTATTACTCATCACCCTTGTTATAGACGAATGTCATATTAATTTATTACGAAACAAAGTTGTGTTTCGAAAAATTCAAAAATAGTGAATAATAATACTGAATCAGCCATAATGCATTGAAATATTGTTGTATTACGACAAAAATATTTTTTAGATGCGTTACTTAATTTGGAATAAATTATGACAAAATATGAGGTAATAAGTTAGCTCGGGGATAAATCCTGAAAAATCTAAATCAGAACACTTGTGTTTATTGGAAATTATTTTATTTTTGATGTAAAATAGAACTGCTGTTCGACCTATATATGTTAATTGTCATCTATAACAGTGAGTGGTTTCATGATGCACATAACTAGTAACGAATAAGAGATTTTTTAAATTATGGAATTTAAATTACAAGCTCCCTTTATACCAACTGGTGATCAACCAGAAGCGATTCGTCAACTTGTTGAGGGTGTCAGAAATGGCATGAAACATCAAGTTTTATTAGGTGCAACTGGAACGGGAAAAACCTTCACGATTGCATCCATTATTCAGGAACTTCAAAAACCTGCCTTGATAATGGCGCATAATAAAACACTGGCAGCTCAGCTTTATTCAGAATTTCGTGAATTTTTCCCGGAAAATGCTGTTGAGTATTTTGTTTCTTACTATGATTATTATCAGCCTGAAGCATATGTTCCACGGCATGATCTTTATATAGAAAAAGAGACACAAATAAACGAGGAGATTGAGAGGTTGCGTTTAGCAGCGACGACTTCACTTATGTCCCGTAAAGATGTAATCATTGTCTCTTCGGTTTCTTGTATTTACGGCTTGGGTAATCCTGAAGAATTTGGAAAGGGTACTGTCACTTTGCGGAAGGGTGAACTGTATCGCCGGAATGCCCTTATACGCCAATTAGTTGAAAGTCAGTATCAGCGTAATGATATTGAATTGCGTTCGGGGCTGTTCCGAGTGCGGGGTGATACGCTGGAAATCATTCCTGCGTATCAAGATAAACGAGGGTATAAAATTGTTTTTTGGGGTGATGAAGTTGAGCGGATAATGGAATTTAATCCATTAACTGGTGAGATATATTCTGAACCAGTTGAGATTTCTATCTTTCCTGCCAAGCACTATTTGGCTCCAGGTGATAAGCTAAAAGAAGCGATCAGTGATATTGAAACCGAATTGAGTGATCAAATAAAGTTATTTACTGAGCAGGGAAAGCTGTTGGAAGCGCAACGGATCGAACAACGCGCCAAATATGATCTCGAAATGTTGAAAGAAGTTGGCTATTGTTCTGGAATTGAAAATTATTCCAGGCATCTCGATCGTCGCGCTCCAGGCACGCCACCCTGGACCCTGATTGACTTTCTCCCATCTGATTATTTAATGGTACTGGATGAGAGTCATATGACAATTCCTCAAATCAGGGGTATGTATAATGGAGATCGATCTCGTAAAGAGACCCTGGTTGATTATGGTTTCAGGTTGCCCAGCACTCTCGATAACCGACCTCTAAAATTTTCAGAATTTGAACAAGTAATGGGAAGTACGATTTACACCTCTGCTACACCTGGTCCATATGAGCTTGAACGTGCAGAGCGGATAGCGGAGCAGATTATCCGACCAACTGGATTGGTCGATCCGATAGTCGATGTTCGTCCAAGCCAGGGTCAGGTTGATGACCTTGTTGGAGAAATTCGGTTAAGAGTTGAAAAGAAAGAACGAATCCTGGTTACAACTTTGACCAAGAAAATGTCGGAAGATTTGGCTGATTACTTGAAGGAGCTAGGAATTAAAGTGCACTATCTGCACTCTGAGGTGGAAACACTTGAAAGAATCGCAATCCTTAGGGATTTGCGTTTAGGCGTGCATGATGTTATCGTTGGGATTAACCTATTACGAGAGGGTTTGGATTTACCAGAAGTTTCCTTGGTTGCGATTTTGGACGCAGACAAGGAAGGTTTTCTGCGATCTGGAACTGCATTGATTCAAACTATAGGACGAGCTGCCCGTAATTCAAACGGCAAGGTCATTATGTACGCAGATAGAATGACAGATTCGATGAAATTTGCAATTGGCGAAACTAATCGGCGTAGGGAAAAACAAAATAAATACAATACCGAACATGGTATTACCCCGGTAAGTATTCATAAGGCTATCAGAGATATAACCGATTCTCTTTCAGTTGAGGGTAGGGAAAGGGTGATGTCGGTTGGTGAAGAACGAGGATCGTATAAGACATCCAAAAAGGACAATTCTTCAGATCGTAAAGATTTGGCGAATTTAGTTACCGAATTGGAAAAGGAAATGAAAGAAGCAGCGAAAAACCTTCAATTTGAGCGTGCTGCTGCAATTCGTGATGAAGTATTTGAATTGAAAGGTATTCTTGCTGATGATATGAACCTAAAACCTTGGGAAAGAATAAAATTATTAACTGGTGAGCATTAGTCAACAGATAAAATCAATCCAAGTGAGGATGATGCCGTTCTTTATATGGTTCAATATGTGGAGCAAGAAGCCCTGCAATTAACAATATAATAGTGCCTGATAGACTTACCCAAAATCCAATTGCGGGATATGCGCGAAATTTTACCCACATGCCCCACCAGATCATCAAGGAAGCAAAACCGAGTATTCCGCTAATAAGCATTAATATTCTGTCATGATTTCGGGCATACGGTTGAAAAAATAATCGAAAAATTACATAAATCCCCAAGCAAACCGGAAGTAAAAGGAGGATATTGGACCACCAATATTTTCCGGTTAGCAACATGGATAAGGAGCTTTTTCCGCAGAGAACGCCGGCGGAGCTAAAAAAGGACTCAAAGTTAGTCAAGTATACGGGTCTATTATTGGTTTGTATTTCATTCGATTTTGGAATACACCCCATCTCTTCGGCTTCCAACGAATCTATTTGATTTGCCTGCCCATTTCCGACGATCATGACAGACAATCCTCTGCCTGTGGGTAAAAATAGTCCAGCTATTAACATAACTATTGCCAGCACTACGAAGTAAACAGACAATGATCTTACCATTTCAACCTCCAGAATTTGCAAATCGGAAGTCAGTTACTGTTTTTTTGAGAGACCGCTTTTATTAAATAAATTATACAACTTTGGGAAACGTTTCACAAATAATACCAAGTGATTTTTTGTATTGGGTGGGTAAAGGGAAAATCCCCCGTCCAGTGACCAACTGGACGGGGGATTTAATCTGGGGATCAAATTAGATTTTTTTCATTGAGTGGAATTAATAAGACGGGGATGCGAGATTTTTTAACTACATTGGGCGCTACTGACCGAGCCCAGAAAGCTCCAAACCCGGCTTTTTTATGAGTACTTAATAATATTAAACCAGCTTCAACGCCGATGGCTGTAGATGAAATTAATTCTATCGGATCTCCGCGAGCAATTTCTGCTTTTGCTGTATAACCCGCCTGAATTAATTCGTCCAAATGCTCTTGTAAATGCTCCCTGGCGTTTTCTTCCAGGATTTCGAGATATGCAGCTGCAGTTACTGGCATCATGTTACTTACAACAGCATCACGTCCTGTCAGAGAACTGTATGTTGGGACAACTGTAAATAAATACAATTCTGCGTCAAATGATTTTGCCAATCCAGTTGCATACTTTAAACTTTCATCATGTTTTGATTCGCTGTCCAGGGGAACAAATATTCGTTTTACAAAAAAATCCTCGTGTTTGGTAGCACTTGGTTGGATTAACAAAATGGGAGTTTGCCCACCTGCCAAAACTTGTTGTGCAATGTTTCCGAAGACGATATCACGGAGACCACTTTGGCCGTGAGCACACATAACAATTAGATCAGGGTCGAATTCTTCTGTTGCGTGATGAATAATACTAGCCGCCACGTCTTTAACTTCGGATGTATGGACATGGGTTGAAAAAAATATTTCATTTTTACTTTCTTGCTCAACGATCCCGTTCAAGTAATTGACGGCTTCTTCTTTTCCGGTTATATGGTGGTCACGATGAATTTCTTGAGGGGCATCTTTTTCGATAATGTGAAGTAGGGTAATTGGTGCGCCCAATCTTTTCGCAAAAGTTTCCGCTGCTTTCAGACCGGATTCGGCTAATTTAGACCCATCCAAGGGAACGAGAATGTTTTTAAACATGTTATCTCCTGAAGGCAAGCTGGTAAATTAAGAAGAAGTTTAGAAAAATGATAAGGACTGCCGTCATACTCGCCAGGAGGGTAGTAACTGGTTTATTTACCAATATTCCCATTATGTCTTGCCTGCGGGTAAATTGAATTAATGGAATTATTGCGAAGGGTAATCCAAAGCTCAGAACAACCTGGCTGACGATTAGAGTCCGGGTTGGGTCTAGGCCAATAGCAATTACAAAAAGCGAAGGGAGGATTGTAACGATCCTTCTGATCCATGGAGCGATATGCGTATGCAGGAATCCCTGCATGATGACCTGACCAGCCATTGTTCCGACCGAAGAGGATGAAAGACCACTGGCAAGTAATGATATCCCGAAAATATATTGTGAAGCGCGCCCCAAGAGAGGTTCAAGAGTTTTATGCGCTTCTTCTATCGTCCCAATATTTGTTAATCCGGTGTTGTGGAAAGTTGAGGCAGCCAATATTAGCATTGCCATATTGATGAAGCTTGCTGCTCCCATGGCGACTACAACATCTATTATTTCATAGTGGAATAGCTTTTGGAGTAATTTCGGATTTGAAACAACGATCCTGTCCTTGGTGAGTGCGGAATGTAAGTAAATGGCGTGTGGCATTACGGTAGCCCCGAGGATTGCGGTTGCCAACATTATGCTTTCCACTCCAGAGAAATGTGGAACTACTGCATGGTAAATAACATCGCCCCAGTTGGGCTTGATGAGAAATAATTCGATCAGGTAACTTAATCCGACCACACCTATGAAGGCGGTTATGACTGCTTCCAGGGAACGGAAACCGTAGCGTTCGAGGCCTAGAATAAGAAATGTAATGAGCGCAGTAATTATTCCTGCCCAAAGAAGTGGAATTCCGAAAAGGAGGTAAAAACCGAGTGCTGCACCTAGGAATTCAGCTAAATCCGTTGCAATCGCAACCAACTCGGCGATTGCCCACATGATCCAAACTATCCATCGAGGGTATTGATCCCTGCAGTGTTCTGCCAGGTTTTTTCCACTCGCAATGCCAAGTTTTGCTGATAAAGACTGCAATAGCATTGCCATCAAGTTAGAGGCAACTATTACCCATAAAAGCTCTAATCCATATTTTGCACCACCTTGAATGTTGGTGGCAAAATTACCGGGATCCATATAGGCAACACTAGCTATAAAAGCTGGTCCCATGAAGGGTAAAATTCTTGCAAGCCACCCTTTTTTGCTTGTGCCGGATAATACTTCATTAGCGCTTTTTGTAATTTTCACATCACCGGATTTTTCCGACTGTTCTGATGATTGTCTGGTCACAATTTAACCTCCAAAATAGAACTTGTTCATTAAAATTTTGGTAATCATGATTCCCCTAACCTAAAAAAATCATGAAGAAAAACGATAAATAAAATCTAGAATATCACATATTTATTAAATATTCGAATCTCACTAACAGAAATTGAGATGATATAGAAGGTCAACCTTCTTAATTATCAGGATAGTAGATTGCTATTTGTTTCAGCCTGAATGGTTTTGATCTGAACGGTATCAATCGGCGGAAAGCCGAACCAGGATCGTACAATTGTATTGGGACGAATTAGAAAAATATTGATCAATAATGGAAAAACGACTCCGCAAAAATATGCCAACCAATATGAAACTATTTGATTATTGAAAAGATGAAGAAATTTTTCGCCAAACGATTCCTGGATAGGGAGGTGAAAAATTAAAATTATTAGAGATGCATTCCCAATATAGCGAAAAACAGAGGTTAGTTTGCTGATTAAAGCAATTTTTTTTGATATTGCCAAAATAAAAATGATCCCCATTATTGCTTCAATCGTGTTAATTGGCAACGACTCAAAAAAGCGTGCATCGAAATTGATGGTTTGGGGAAAAACAAAGATCATAATAAAAAAAATAGTGCCACTACCGAATAGAATTATCGGATTATCGAAAAAATCATCGGGGATGGATTTCTTGACTTCGCTTCCTAGGATAAAGAAAAAACCACTCACCAGGATAATATCTGTGCTGAGGGGTAGCCCAAACAAAGTGAAAATTCGCCCAAGTAAATTTATGTTGAAGGGCCAGAAAATGCGAAGAACGGATACGCCTAGTACTTGTAAGACGACCAGCATTATCCATTCTACATTTTTAATTTTTATCAGTTTTGTTGTTTTATAAAAAAAATAGGTAAAAATATTTAATGCAAATAAGTGCGGTAAAAACCAAAGTGGTCCCCAGTCAATATAATGGCTATTAGCGTATAACGTTTTTATTAATCTGATGGTTGCTGTATCAATATTTACCTTCGAAAATGAAATTGTCACAAAATAAATCAACAGTGTTATTGCCATATATGGTTTTATTAATGTTTGGAATCTTTTTTTTGATAATGAAGCGAAGCTTAGTTCTTTATTGAAAAACATTCCCGAAATGAAGAAAAATAAGGGCATGTGAAACGAATATATGATTTTATAAAAAAGAGGGGAGACAGTTGCAAAATCATTATGTCCCATGACAACCAATAGAATTCCGATACCCTTGGCTATATCAATATAATCGATTCTTTTTGGCATTGTTTATCCTTAAAAAAATAATATTAATAATACCACGCCTAATAAGTATATAAAATTGACTGCAAGCTTTATAATATACCTATCAGATAATAAATATTGAATTTTATTTAAACGGAACTGATGGATAATCCACAACTTGTTCTTCGGTTATAAATTATTTTGGATAAATATGGCAAACTTGATCAGTAGTGCAATTAACCCAATGATTAAATTGGCACGATCGTTACGCCAAAAAAAAGCCCGGGACGAAAATGATATGTTTCTTGTGGAAGGTATCCTGCATGTTGGAGAGGCTGAAGAAGCTGGATGGGATATCTTCGCATTGATTTATTGCCCCGAACGTTTAAAGAGTGATTTTGCTAACAGTTTGGTAGAAAAACTCATTAAGAAAAATACGCGTTGTATGGCAGTTTCAGAATCAGTTTTCGAGTCTTTTGCTGAAAAGGAGAATCCACAAGGGATAGCAGCGATTATTCGTCAAAGACATAATAAGTTGATTGATTTTTCCTCAGTAAACTTTGCTTTAGCAATTGTGTCTCCGCAAGATCCTGGAAATGTAGGTTCCATTCTACGAACCATTGATGGTGTAGGTGCGGATGGACTGATCTTGCTGGATGGGGGTGTGGATCCATATCATCAATCAGTCATACGTGCTAGTATGGGATCAATATTTTGGAAGCCTATCTTTACAGCTACCTATCTTGATTTTACAACCTGGCTTGAAAAGAATACTTGTCGAATAATTGGTACGTCCGCTCATGGGAGCATGGATTTCAGGCAAATTAAGGTGGATTCCAGACCGACAATTTTATTATTGGGTTCTGAACAAAAGGGATTGCAGTCAAATTATCTGGGGTTGTGTGATGACTTAATCTCAGTTTCGATGCGAGGTCATACGTCGTCACTGAATTTATCTGTTGCTGCTGGGATTTTAGCTTACTCTTTGAAAGGGTAAAATAAATATAAAAAATTTGTCAGGATGAAAATCTCTAATTTTCTTTTTTGAATATCGATTTATTCCATACCAATTTATTATCATGGAGGCTCCGATGGCAAGCAAGAAACCTGGCGTTATTGGAATACTGACTGGTGGTGGGGATGTTCCCGGATTGAATCCGGCTATTCGGGCGGTGACAATTCGCGCCCTTCGGGAAGGTTGTCAGGTCGTTGGTATTAGAAGAGGTTGGGCAGGCCTGACTGATATTGTTCGCGATAAAGACGCGGATAATTCAAATAATTACGAATTATTAAGTGAAGAAGTTGTGAATCGAAAAGGACGAACTGGGGGTACTTTCCTTCATACTTCCAGAACCAATCCGGGAAAGGTGAAAAAAGAAGATGTTCCGATGCACCTTCGAGATATCTATACCGAGCCCCGTAATGATCTCACTCCCGAGGTTTTGAAAAATCTCGATTACCTGGGTATTGATTACTTAATCCCCATCGGTGGTGATGACACCCTTAGCTACGGAGTGAGATTGTACAAAGAGGGGGTGCGTGTAGTTGCAATTCCAAAGACCATGGATAATGATGTCCCAGGGACTGATTATTGTATTGGATTTAGTACCTGCATAACACGTACGATAGCTTTAACGAACACATTGCGTACCACGGCAGGATCGCATGAGCGCTTTTTGATTTTGGAGGTATTTGGCCGTTATGCAGGATTCACCGCTATCTTACCGACGATGGCTGGAGCCGCAAATCGCTGTGTAATTCCGGAGTATAAATTTAGTATTGAGCATCTGACGGAATTGTTAACAAAGGATCGGTTACGAAACCCAAGCCGCTATTCAGTTGTCTTAGTCTCTGAAGGTGCCACCTATGAAGGTGGGGATATGGTTTTTGAGGATAGTAAAACTGATGCATATGGGCATGCAAAATTGGGTGGGATTGGAGATTTGGTGGCTGCACAGTTAAAGGCAATTTCACCTAAATATAATGGTGGTCAGACCGTAGACATAGTTACGCAAAAATTAGGATATATGGTTAGGGGTGGCGATCCGGATGCAATTGATTCGATTGTTCCGATGGCATTCGGCAACCTGGCTTTGGATTTAATTCTCAAGGGTGTTCATGGCCGCTTGGTAGTATTGAAAAATGGCCGTTATGACAATATGCCATTGGATGTAGTTACTGCAACTAAGAAAGTAGTAAATGTGAATCATTACTATGATACGGATCGTTACCGTCCAATATACGAAAACTTTGAGATGAAACCTTTGTTTATTATGACCAGCGAATAAGGCTGATCTGGTTATTGTAGACAAAATAAATAACTAAAAATTAGTATACCTAATTTTTAGTTATTTTAATTTAAAACAAAAGAAAAGATATTTTGAAACGAATAATTTTCTTGGGATTGTGATAAAAAATACAAAATGGACTGATATAATATTAACTTGTTTATCTCCGAGGTTAAACAAATTAGTTGGTATAAAGTGTATCGGTTCGAATGTTTTTTTGATTTTTACACTTCATTATTTCATTGATAGTCAATAAAAATGAAAAATTCATAACAAAAAAGGAAGGGTATGAATGAATATTAATTTTAGAATGTGGCGTAAAGCTACTTGGGAACTCATCAAAATGGACTCAAAGAGCGAGTGGGATGCTCTTGATATAATTTCAAAATGGTTAATTGCTACCAGATCTGCAGTTACTACGGTTACAATTTATTCCTGCATCGTTGCTGGATTACTGGCGATTCGTGATCATGCTTTTAGTTTTTGGCCCTGGTTACTCGTTACTCTCGGACTTTTCATTGCGCACGGTACGAATAATTTATTAAATGACTACACTGATTTTTCGAGAGGGATCGACAACGACAATTACTTTCGAACTCAGTATGGTGTCCATCCTTTGGTGCAAGGGTTCTGGACAAAGAAACAACAGCTTCGCTGGTTTTTCGTTAGCGGGTGTATTGCTTTTTTGTCAGGAATATACGCACTATGGTATACAAGTTTAAATCCCTCTGTCATTGCACTTTTTGTGTTTGGTTCGGTTGTCTTACTTTTTTACACTTGGCCAATGAAGCATTGGGCGATTGGAGAGTTATCTATCTTTGTTATATGGGGACCGATCATGATTGCGGGGGTTTACCTGGTTTTGTCCGGTCATTGGGACTGGATGGTGGCCCTTGCTGGCGTTCCAGTTGGTTTAGGCGTCGCAAGTATTAATGTTGCCAAGCATACCGATAAACTGAATGATGATAAGAAAAAAGGTGTTGGGACCTTGCCTGTTAGAATTGGACAAGCATTAGCAAGGTACACTACCATGGCAACTATTGTACTTGCTTATGCGGTTGTTTTTTACCTGGTGGCGACGAATTATTTTTCTGCTTTTCTTTTGTTAATATTATTTGCGGGCAAGCGAGCTTTTTATGCCATCGCAGTATTAACCAAGCCACGCCCGGAAGGTCCTCCGGCTGGATTCGAAGCTTTTTGGCCAACCTGGTTTTCTGGTTTCTGTTTTTACCATAACCGGTTGTATATTGGACTGTTTATACTTGGGGTGTTATTGGATACACTGTTCAATCTGGCATCATCTCAAATGTCACTTAATATCAATTTCTGGGGTTGGATCGCCATGAGCGTGGGTTTTATAGTTGCTGCAGTGCGATATTTGTTGGATAAATCTAAAGCCAAAGCAGGGTAAAAAAATTGGAATAAAAAAAACACAACCTGGGATGTATTCAACCAGGTTGTGGTTTTTTATTTTTCTGACGAATATTAGGATGTGTGATCTTTACGTGATTTAATCCATTCTACGAGCATGGGGACAACTGAAATCAATACTATGGCAATAATTACCAACTCAAAATTCTTTTGGACGATAGGCATCGTGCCAAAAAAATAGCCCAATGCAAGAAAAATTGCCACCCAGGAAACACCACCTATTAAATTATAGCGAAGAAAATAACCATATGACATTTGTCCAACGCCGGCTACGAAAGGGGCAAAAGTTCGTACGATGGGAACAAAGCGAGCTAGAAAAATTGTTTTTCCGCCATGCTTTTCAAAAAAAGCGTGAGTACGATCAATGTATTCTTTTTTTATTAATTTTATTTCGCCAGTGTATGCGCGCGGACCAATTTTATGCCCAATCCAATAATTTGCTGCGTCGCCACCTACGGCAGCTATGATCAATAATATGAACAATAACCAAGGGTTCATCCTTCCCATGGCAGCAAAAGTACCGGCTGCAAAAATAAGCGAATCACCGGGTAAGAAAGGGGTAACGACCAGCCCTGTTTCGCAAAAAATAACAACAAAAAGAATAATATATGTAAGCGTTCCATATTGGGTGATGATATCACCAAGAAACTTGTCCAAATGTAAGAAAATATCGATCAGAAGTTTGACCATTTCCATTGTTAATTGTCTCCAAGATTTATTAAATTTGTTTGGGAATTATACACTAGCTTTTCTGACCGATATTTTTCCTGGAGTTTTTGCATTTTCACATTATTTTTAACTAATCCTCCCAGTGTCCCAAATATGAGAATTATCCAAGCGACTAAAAATGGAACAGGTGATTTAACAAGAAGCGGCGCATTGTCCACAAATGGAACAAAGCTATTCATTGTTAATCCCAAACTTATAGCGTTCCAAAGCCCGTGAACAAAAATTGCAGTAATCAAGGAAAGAATAAATTGTTTAATATTCCGATTCTTCCAAGCTTGAACCATACCAAACCCGAATAATCCACTTGTAAAAATATGTGGTAACGAAGCGATTGCCCGGGTTGTAACCCCTGCAGCCCAATTGTCTGCAAACATACTTGAGAAACCAATATTTTCTGTAAATGCAAAGGCTGCACCGCACAGGGTACCGAGAATGAAACCATCGATTTCACTGCGTGTTCGTTTTAGAAGAGGAATAATGATTAGTATTTTTGAAACTTCTTCAACCAGGGGAACTACGATTGAAAATAACACAAAAGCGGAAAAAGCTGCACCTGGTGCAAAAAGTAGATCTGCTGCAAACTTGTCTGTAAAATTGGTAAATTGGTTGTCGTAGCGAATAGAATTTACCAAATTTAATAATGCATTTTGCATTCCCGGAAGGCTGTTTGCATAAAAATAGAAAAACAATAGGATCACCCCAGTAGCGAATCCCTCAAGAATAATCGCTAGCGTTGGTGGAATTATTAGCGCTGTCCCGAAAATGCTCCAACCCAGGCGTTTACCGGGTAAATCCAGACCTCGCAAGCAAATACGGATAAAAAAAAGAATGGGTAAGCCGATTGCCAAAATATTTAAGAGAGATAACAAACCGAATAAATAATTAAATCCATTCGATAATACATGTCCGAGTGCGACCACACTTACCCAAAATAATATTAGGGAGGGAAAGAAGTACCAATCATGGATAATTAATAGTTTACCCGGTGTAACTGTACCCGCAACCAAATACCTGATATTGAAGTAAAGACCAGGAATTTGCAAAAAGCCAAGTGCAAATACACCTCCCGCCAGCAAAAGCATGGTATTCGTTTTACTTGAAGGCTCGGTTGGCAAAGACGTTAGGCTTGAAATATATGTAAAAGCGGAAACTGAAAATAAAGACAAGGAGACAAGGCAGAAAAAAATGACAGCAATGATCGAATATATTTTTGGAAGTTTATTAATATACTCTCGCATTTTTATTTTTCCTCAATTGTTATGCTAATAATGCCATCAATTTGGGCGGCGTTTGCGGAAATTGATGGATCCTGCGGATGGAGATTAGAAAGAATTTCGAGGCCTTGGGTGACTTCGCCAAAGAGAGGATACCGTTTGTTATATTTTGGCATTGGGCTTAATGTAATAAAAAATTGACTTCCATTTGTATCCACTCCTGCATTTAACATTCCTACCAGTCCCGCCCTGTCATAAATGCCCGAAGTTTTTTCAGTCGCAAAAAAATATCCGGGACCACCGAAGCCTGTGCCTGACGGATCACCCGTTTCGACGATATATCCAGGAACGACAATGAAAAATGGGTTATTTGTAAACCAACCGGCTTTTGCAAGGAAGACAAAATTGTTGACAGTTTTTGGAGCTTTGTCTTTAAATAACTTGATTATTATCTCGCCCCTGGTTGTTTTCATCCTGGCGGTATAGCTTTTCGCCGGATCAACAATGAAAGGCGGGCAAGTTGTAAATTGCTTTTTTGAAAGGATAGCGAGTTTTACATAATTTTCAAGTTGTTGAAATAAATCAATCTGCCATTTAATGATTTCTCCATTTATCAGGATCACAGGTGCTCCGGGTAGTTTAATCCTCTGTCCACTAGTCCAAGCGTTTTCTACTATTGATGTAATATTTTCGCTATTGATATCTTCTTCAAATTTCGCAGCATCCAACCCAATAGTTGCAGACTGAACAATTATCCATTTTTGGAACGCTGCGGGTACAAGGGGCTCCCACTCTTTCTGTGTGAAAAAAAGAAAATCATGCATTTCCCAAAACTTATTTTGTAGAGCTGCAGATTCAGAAGCCCGAGCAGCAATTGAAGCTTTATCATGAATACTTTCCAGAGGAAAGTTTCGGAAAACAACCAGAATTTCATCAGGGTACTTATTTTGAAGGTAGGTTAGCTTTTGCGCGAGACTCGCGCATGACACACACTGATAGTCACTATACACCAAGAGAGTAACTGAAGCATCACTATTTCCTCGAATATGTTCATTCATCAGATCAATTTTTGGGAATAAGGATTTTTCATCTGGTAGGGGCGTGGGCTGCCGAGCATCGATACAAGTTATTTGGTTTTGTGTGGCAGTTGGAATTATTGGAATCTGTGTAGCGATTGGAGTGAGTGTTAATTCGTCATTTGGCTTACACGCTGATAAGGTGAAAAGAATAATTAATAGAAAACCGAAATTTATCGTAGATTTGGGTAACATCATTTATCCAAAAAAAGAAAAGGTCGAAGATGGATTATTTTCCGTAAGCGGCGGTTTGAAGCTCTGCGAATGAAGTCATTGCAGAAATACGATCAAGGAAATCCTTTAATGAACTGCTCTTTTCACGCAAAGTACGAACTGCAGGTCCAACCGGGTCTTCCCCCGCAGCACCTCCTGGTGTATCAGCGTAAGAACCAAAAAATGCAAAATAGGCTTGATTTATTTTCCTTATGGAGTATCCATTATCCCAAAAAAGTTTCCTGCGCGAGTCCATGTAGGCTTCTGCTTCTTCAATTTTTCCTTCAGATAACAATTGGTCGGCAGTGACACGGGTTGTATGCATTTCTTTGCGGAAATCAAAAGAAGTGGACATGATACTTACTGTGTGATGAGAAATTAGTTGATTGCTACTTTCCTTCGCCAGTAACTCTGGAAAATATCGTTTCATGACCAACTGCCCAATTTCAGTTCCCGCAATTGATGCAGTTGTTTCATTCATTGTGCGTAATTCTGCAGTTGTGTAATGATTTCCCAAAGGTCTTTGGCCTAAGTAGACATGGATCCATTCATGGGCGATTGTGCTTGTTAACCAATCCAGAGCGGATGTGCGCATGATCATGGTCGGGTAAGCAGCTAAACCTCCGATATTAACTACAAGAGATGAAACATTTAGTTGATTATCAATATTAGTTTCCAGCAAGGTTGCATCAGATACTGACAGAGGGGTAAGTATGAAATTTGTTTCTGCACCAATTTTTTCTCGTTTTGATATTACAAGATTTTGGGGCAATGGCGTCACATGATAGAGCACCCATGGGATTGGTTGTCCACCGGTAGTTATCCCCAGGTCGTTCAAAATGGATGTAACCTGCATTTCAAGCATTGCTTCAGCGAAAGGAGCTATTTTATCCCAACGGTCGGTCAAATTATTTAATTCTTGTTTTAAAGAAGATGATTCTGAAACAGGATCCTTAATTGCAGGGTCGCTATAAATCAGGTCGATTTTCCTCTCGAGATTTTGGATTTTTTCAACCAAATCCATACTTTCCCTAACAATCAGATGTTGATTGACAGGTGTAAAGTAGCGAGGAGACCCAATCACGCTTTGATTTAGTTTGACCCACACAGCATTGCCTGTCCAAGTAATAAAATCAAATGCGTGATTGCTTGACATTACTTGGATTTGCGAATCGATATCTACAAATCTTGGGTTACTGTAAGAAAACCCTGAAATAAAAAGAATCAGGCAGCAATAAGTTATGCTTCTCTTGAACGTTGTCATGGTATTTATTATATCTAATGAAAATGAAGATTACGTGAATCAAAAAGCCCGTCTAAATTTGACGGGCTCAGAATTCGAAAAAGAATACTTATAAAGCTCGGAGATATTTGTCCATTGAATCTGCTGCTTTTCTTCCTGCTACCATCGCAGTCACTACCAAGTCTGGCCCGGTGACACCATCGCCGCCTGCAAAAACACCTGGACGAGTTGTTGCGCCGGTCTTTTTATCAACCACTGTAATTAGTCCCCAGTCATGGACATCCAGACTAGGGGTCGTTTTCCCAATAATAGGATCTGGCCAGTACCCCAGAGCTTTAATGGCTGTGTCTACTGCGATAGAAAAATTGGAGCTCTCGACCGGAACGGGTTTCCTTCTTCCCTTGGCATCGGGTTCGCCTAGTTTCATTTCGATACATTCTACCGCTGCCAACCGACCGTCCGGACCGGCGATAAATTGCACTGGTTGTGTTAGGAAACGGTACTGTGCTCCTTCGTCTTTTGCCATCTGACGGTCTTTCTTTCCACCGGGCATTTCTTTTTCTGTGCGCCGATAAATACAAATCACTTCTTCGGCACCCAACCGAAGGGCAGTTCGCAAGCAGTCTGAGGCAGTATCTCCACCGCCAATGACCGCTACTCGTTTTCCAAGTTGAGGGCGTTCGCTTTTATCTTTAGGCAAGTAATCAAAATCGACATTCCCGCGAATCAAGAAGTCGGTTGCCTCATAAACTCCTGGTAAATCCTCGCCGGGAATTTCCATTTTAGCATCGATGCCAGCGCCAACACCAAGAAAAATTGCTTGATAACCTTCAGCAAATAATTGGTCCAAGGTAATATCTTTGCCGATGTATGTGTTTCCAACAAATTTGGCTCCAGCTTTTTCCAAATCCTGCCACTTTGCAAACAAAGCTTCTTTGGGAAGTTTGAAATTGGGAATGCCGTAAACCATTAAACCACCGGGTGCTGGTTTGGCGTCAAAGAGCGTTACTTCGTGCCCCTTTTCCAGTAGGATATGAGCACATGACATGCCTGCTGGACCGGCGCCAACAATTGCTACCTTTTTGCCTGTACTAGGAGTTTTATTAATTAAGAAGGGGGTATATTTACTTTCCCATTCCAGAGCAAAAACTTCTAGTTCCCCGGTCAATACTGGCTGATGATGTTTGTTTAGAACACAGGACCCCTGGCATAGCTGTTCATGGGGGCAGACACGCCCGCATATTTCGGGTAAAGAGGAAGTCTGGTGGTAGATTTGAGCAGCTTCGCCAAATTTTCCCTGTTCTATAAACCACATTGCTGAAGGAATATCATTGTGTGTAGGGCATGCAACCATACAAGGAGCTGGGTCGGGGCAGTGAATGCATCTTGATGCTTCAAACTTTGCACGTTCAGTGTCAAAGGAAATTACAACATCATCAAAATCGCAAACTCTTTCATTTGGCGCACGCAATGAAAGGTCACTGAAAGGTTTATTAACCCTTTCTTTGCGGTCGATGGCTAAATATTCACTCGGGACAACCTGCATGTATTCTCCTCGTAACTTGCCAATACCAATCTTTAGTATAAGTAAAATGATACCTAAACATCCTCAATCAACACAGCCATTAATGTCACCAAACACGACGACATTAGTCACAAAACAATAAAATGTGTAATTTTAATTTCTCAAATGAGCAATTTGAGAAATAGTTGCTGAAGTGAGATTTTCAATTTGCAATCTACGTTTATGAAAACAAATGTTAAATTTAAAAAAATCAAAAAAATGAAAGGTTGGGTAATTGGGTTAGCCAATTACTTTTTCTTCAAAAATTCTTGGGGTAAAATCAAACATAAATTGACCTATCAACACAATTATTTCCCAAAACGACTGGAGTCATGAATAATGGAAGAGAAGCTGAGAAAATTAAACGAATTCGTCTCAGAAGTTATGGATATAGATCACTCAATAGCTCTACTTGGTTGGGATGAACAAGTGAATATGCCTCCTGGTGGCGCGGAGGAGCGTGGATATATGATGGGGACACTGGGGAAAATTGCGCACGAAAAATTTACTTCGGATGAGATGGGCAAATTGCTTGATGATTTAAAGAAATTTCTGCCCGATTTGGACCCAGATGGGGAATCTTATAGAATTATCAGTGTAACTGCCCGGGATTACGAGAAAATGAAATTCGTTCCCGCGTCTTTTGTGTCTGAAAAAGCAAGGGTGACTTCGGTGGCCCAACATGCTTGGCTTGAAGCACGAGAAAAATTAGATTTTGCTGTATTTTTGCCCCATCTGGAAAAAATTATTGAGTTATGTCATCGATATATTTCGTGTTTTCCAGTTTCTGAGCATCCGTATGATGTTTTGTTGGATGATTATGAACCAGGAATGAAAACCTGCGAAATAAAAAAATATTTTGATGAATTGCTTCCCCATCAAGTTGATTTGATACGTTCTATTAGTGATCGTCCGCAGATTGACGATAGTTTCTTACATTTAAAATATGACCAAGGTAGAATGTGGAACTTCAGTAACCAAATTGCAACAGCGTTTGGGTATGATTGGAAACGAGGACGGCAGGATCCCACCACCCATCCGTTTTGCCAAAGCATCGGTCCGGATGATGTTCGGATTACATCCAGGTGGGTACCAGACTTACCCTTTGCTTTGTTATTTGGAACGATGCACGAAACTGGGCATGCATTATATGAACAAGGTGTTGGGCATACCTGGAGTCGAACCTCATTAGAAGGTGGTTCATCTTTAGGTATTCACGAATCACAAAGTCGAATGTGGGAAAATCTGATTGGCCGTTCACGTGCCTTCTGGCAATATTTTTACCCAATGCTTCAAGATAGTTTCCGTACTCAATTGGGAAATGTGAATCTGGATCAATTTTATAGAGCAATTAATAGAGTTTACCCATCTTTGATACGAGTTGAAGCAGATGAGGCAACGTACAATCTACACATAATGTTACGTTTTGAGTTGGAAACTGCCATCTTTGAAGGAAAGATAAAAACCATGGATTTACCAGACGCATGGAATCAAAAAATGAAGGAATATTTGGGAGTCTCACCCACAAATGATGTAAATGGAATCTTGCAAGATATCCATTGGTCTGGTGGTATGTTTGGATATTTTCCAACCTATGCTCTGGGGAACTTAATATCAGTCCAGTTATTGGAAAAATTTAAGAAGTTAACCCCTGATTTGGATTCTCAAATTGAACGTGGCGATTTTTCCTCACTTTTATCCTGGACACGAGTAAAAATTCATCAATTTGGTCGTAAATATGAGCCACAGGAATTAATTCAGCGAATTACCAAAAATAAAATTGAAACGACGCCTTATCTGAACTACCTGAAAACAAAATACAATGAAATTTACGACCTCAATTATTTTCCTGTTTCATCTACTTTGTAGACAGTTATTTCAAAATATAAAATGCTTTACTAACTGAATAAACTTTAGTTGTCTGCAGTTAGTTTATTCTTCTTCCGATTGGAATGGTAATTATGAAAAGGTCTACACAGACTTTATTTCTCCTCGTTGCAATTGTCTTTTCTGGGTGTGTAAATAAAACGCCCTTGTCTGTCCAGAAAAATGGACCCCCAATTTCAACTGGTGTTGCAGAGGAAGTGCCAATAAGTTTTACCAGCATGCCAACAGTGGTTCCGGTAGTAACAGTTGAACCAAGTGCAAGCGCAACATCGGAGAAATTATTGGCGCAGGTTCTGACACTTGAGCCAACTAAAATTACTGTTCCAGAAAATTCTCCAACGCAAACCTATAATCAAGATTCTTTTTTGATTAAAATAATTGCTCCAGGTCCGATGTCCAAGGTCGCGTCACCGGTTGAGTTTGTGTTTCATGTTGCTCCTGATGTGACTGGTATAACCCGGATCGAATTGATCGGAGAAAATGGAGAAGAGCTTTATCGAAAAATATTTAAAACGTATTCCAATGTTGGATATTACACACGTATAACTGAACAAATTGAATTTGCTATTCGGGGTGTCGCCGAAATTGCCCGATTGCAAGTTAGTACGTATAATGCTGAGGGGCAACTTTTGGCATTGAATTCTGTCCGATTATTGTTGCAATCGGTTGGGGAAAATGAATTTACTCCAGTTGAAAATTACGCAGATAGGTTGCACCTGAGAGCACCAAAAAGAGGAAGTGAAATTGCGAATGGATTATTGGCGTTTACTGGGGAATATTTACCAATAAATGAATTGCCTGTGACCGTTGAATTATTGGATGCTAGTGGATCGATTATTAGTTCCAGGCAACTTCAATTTAATGTACTTAATGGGAAGTTTCAATCTTTCGAGACAATTATCCCGTTTAAGGTAATAAAAAAGATAGATGCTTTGATTGTATTCAGGCAATCAGATAATCGGATAAAAGGCCTTGCCTATGTCTTTAGCCGTAAAGTAATTTTAATCCCCTAAAAAAAACAAATATTTGCATTGCTCTTGACTTATTTCCGAAAAAGCATATAATACGACGAATTCTTGGTAAATTATGAATATAATTCTTGTCACCTTCATCCTTGTAGTAGTACTAGAGGTCCTTATTATTAAGGACCGATTTGTGGTTGGGATGGCTAAGGTGAGAGCGAAGTAGACCGCTGACACATGAAACACAAGCCGCCCAATCACTGGCGGCTTTTTTTATACCTATTTGTTTTCATTTCCTCTGGATTTGAATGTTCCAATTCGAATAATTTCACGAGATAGGACTAGGAGAATTATGCGTTCTGATATGATAAAAAAAGGGTATGAAAAAGCACCACATCGTGCATTATTACGCGCGACTGGTGTAAAAGAAGAAGATTTTGGTAAACCTTTTGTTGCAATTGTTAACTCTTATATTGATATCGTACCAGGCCATGTACATTTGCAGGAATTCGGAAAGCAGGTAAAGGATGCTGTCCGAGCAGCTGGTGGCGTTCCCTTTGAATTTAATACCATTGGCGTTGATGATGGTATAGCCATGGGCCATTCCGGGATGAAGTATTCACTTCCATCACGTGAGCTAATTGCAGACTGCGTTGAGACTATGATTGATGCTCATCGTTTTGATGCAATGGTGTGTATCCCTAATTGTGACAAAATTGTCCCAGGTATGCTGATGGGGGCTATGCGCGTAAATATTCCCACTATTTTTGTGTCCGGTGGTCCGATGGCAGCTGGAAGGACCCCTGATGGGGAAGCGATTGATTTAATTTCCGTTTTTGAGGGAGTAGGAGCATTTTCCGCTGGCAAGATTGATGAAAAAAGGTTAACCTTGTTGGAGAGATTTGCATGCCCATCATGCGGGTCATGTTCCGGAATGTTTACTGCCAACTCCATGAATTGCTTGATGGAAGTGATTGGACTGGCTTTACCGTATAATGGTTCTGCTTTGGCTAAGACTGATGAACGAAATGCCCTGGCAGTAAAGGCTGCCGGTCAGATTATGACTCTTCTTGAGCGTGATATTAAGCCAAGAGATATTGTAACAATCGATGCCATAGATGATGCATTCGCACTCGATATGGCGATGGGTGGCTCAACGAATACCGTATTGCATACCCTGGCATTGGCACAAGAGGCTGGAATTAGTTATCCACTTGAGAATATCAATGCAGTTGCCGAGCGGGTCCCGCATATTTGCAAGGTTTCGCCGGCTGGTAAATGGCACATGGAAGATGTTCATCGGGCAGGTGGTATACCGGCAATACTGAATGAAGTTCAGCGAGCAACTGGTATGCTTCATTATGATCGGATAACGGTTTCTGGCACCACTTTGGGGAAATCGATAAAAGGGGCAGAGATTAAAGATGATGATGTGATTCGTCGATATGATAATGCTCATTCCAAGCGCGGCGGTCTTGCGGTGTTATTTGGTAATCTTGCTCCCAGGGGAGCTGTTGTAAAAGTTGGTGGGGTGAGCGCGCCAATGATGAAATTCTCTGGCCCGGCTGTAATTTTCGAATCTCAAGATGATGCTATGAGCGGCATTTTGAATGGTAAAGTAAAAGCAGGCGATGTTGTGGTTGTGCGATATGAAGGTCCAAAAGGCGGACCGGGTATGCAAGAAATGCTTTCACCTACCAGCGCCATTATGGGGCAAGGTTTGGGAGACAAAGTGGCTCTCATAACCGATGGCCGGTTTAGTGGTGGAACTCGTGGAGCATGTATTGGTCACGTTTCTCCTGAGGCAGCGTCGGGTGGACCGATTGCAGCACTGGAAAATGGTGACATCATTGATCTCGATTTGGAAGCTAGGGTATTAAGCGTGCGCTTGGATGATGCAGAAATTCAAAAACGTCTTGCAGCTTTACCCCCATTTGTTTCCCAAATTACGAGTAAATGGTTGAAGCGATATTCGTATTTTGTGACATCCGCCGATACTGGCGCAGTTTTGCAAAGCTAATTCAAGGAGATAAGTCATGAAACGTAGTGGTGCTCAAATTGTTTGGGAATGCTTGGTGAAGGAAGGGGTGGATGTGATTTTTGGCTATCCGGGTGGGGCAAACTTGCCCATTTATGATGCCATGCGTGGTTATCCGAGTATTCATCATGTTTTACCTCGACATGAACAAGGTGGAGCGCATATGGCGGATGGTTACGCCCGGGTCAGTGGCAAGGTTGGTGTTGCGATGGGTACTTCTGGTCCTGGTGCAACCAATTTGGTTACGGGTATTGCTACTGCGCATATGGATTCTATTCCGATGGTTTTTATTACCGCCCAGGTTTCATCTAAACTTATTGGTTTTGATGCATTTCAAGAAACCGATGTGACTGGTATAACACTTCCTATCACCAAGCATAATTATTTGGTTACAGATGTCAATGAAATTATGCCTACTTTGCGGGAAGCTTTTTATATTGCTCGATCCGGTAGACCAGGCCCAGTATTGGTTGATATATCAAAAGATGCTCAACAGGCGTTCGTTGAAAATTGGGAATACGATGAGAGCCCAATCAAATTAAAGGGTTATCGCCCTGATCTTCGACCAGCATCCGAAAATATTCAAAAAGCTGTGGAATTGATTAATGCGGCAAAACAACCTGTGATTTTGGCAGGGCATGGAATATTAATGAGCGACTCAATGACGGAAGTGCTCACTTTCACTGGGAAGACAAATGTACCAGTTGCTGTCACATTACTGGGTATTGGTGCTTTCCCTGCGAGCCACCCATTGAATCTTGGTATGATGGGAATGCATGGGGAATCATGGGTTAATCATGCCATCCAGGAATCAGATTTGCTATTGGCTTTTGGAATGCGGTTTGATGATCGGGTTACTGGTAATTTGAAAACCTATGCCCCCAACGCAAAGGTTATTCATATTGATATTGATCCATCTGAAATTAATAAAAATGTAAAAGCGGATATTGCTTTAGTGGGAGACCTGAAGGATATTCTTCAACAGCTTAACTCGCGTGTTGGGTCTACCCCTCGAAGTGAATGGCTCAAGCACATTGCCGAAATGAAGGGTAATGTAGCCGTTCGTGACATTCAAAATTTGCCCGATAATGGTCATCTTTATGCAGCGCATGTTATTAATGATCTGTGGCGATTTGCAAGTGACGATACCGTCATAACCACAGACGTGGGGCAGCATCAAATGTGGTCCGCTCAGTATTTTCGTGTAGACAAACCGCATCGTTGGGTGACATCTGGTGGCTTGGGGACGATGGGTTTTGGTCTTCCCTCGGCTGTAGGAGCTAAGTTTGCCAGCCCCAAGAGCGAAGTCTGGACAATTGTTGGCGATGGAGGTTTCCAAATGACTGCAGCTGAATTATCAACCTGTGCCCAAGAGGGAATCAAGGTAAATGTTGCGATTATCAATAATGGTTTTTTGGGAATGGTACGACAGTGGCAGGAATTTTTCTACGATAAAAATTATGCTTCAACTCCTATGAAAAGCCCTGATTTTGTCAAATTGGCTGAAGCACACGGTTTAAAAGGACTGCGTGTAACGGAGCGATCACAAGTGGAAGCAGCGATTCGGGAAGCTCAACAGACGGAAGGTACTGTAGTGATCGATTTCCGAGTCGAGCAAGAGGATGCAGTTTATCCGATGGTTCCAGCAGGCGCTGACTTGCATAACATGATTCGTCGTCCAAATGTTTTAGTCGAAACACCACAAGATCAGTAAATCATTTATTTATTTACCATAACTTTGCTCCTGCAAAAATTATGGTAAATCTGGAGAATTATATGTTGCATACATTAGTTATTTTGGTTGAAGATATACCCGGTGTCTTAAATCGTGTTGCTTCTTTGTTCCGCCGCCGTGCGTACAATATTGAGTCATTGACTGTCGGTCATACTGATACTGAAGGGGTATCCAGAATGACTGTGACAGTCGAAGGCGACGATCATCATATTGATCGTTTGACATCGTATTTATATAAACTAGTCAATGTTATTCAAATTGAAGACCTCACAAACAAGAAAATGGTTTCACGAGACTTGGCATTGATTAAGGTAAGCACAGTCTCGGAGAAAAGGGCAGAAATTTTCCAGATGGTTGAAGTTTTTAGAGCCCGTGTTATTGACGTAACCAGCAGTTCGTTGATCATTGAGATCACGGGTGATGGCAGTAAAATAGATGGGTTTGTGGAAGTGCTCAAGCCATTAGGAATTATCGAAATGGTACGCACAGGAGCTGTCGCGATGGAAAGGGGTAGCGAATCCCTCGTGAGTTCAGGGGTCACCCTTAGTTAATTTTCTATTGGATTAGTTTGACAATCGGCTTCCCAAAGGAAGTACAAAATTCTTAGTTGATCAATGAAAAATAAGGAGAAATTATATGATGGCAAAAATAAATTTTGGTGGCGTGGTTGAAGATGTGGTTACCCGTGAGGAATTCAGCCTTGATAAAGCACGTGAAATCTTAAAAAGTGAAGTTGTCGCAGTCTTGGGCTATGGTGTACAGGGACCTGCTCAAGCCATGAATATGCGCGATAATGGAATCAATGTTATCGTCGGTCAGAGACAAGGGACGGCTAACTGGGAACGCGCTATCGCAGATGGCTGGGTCCCCGGTGAAACGCTCTTTGGGATTGAGGAAGCGGCTGAACGCGGTACAGTCGTACAGTATTTATTATCAGATGCGGGTCAGCGTACATTATGGCCAAAAATTGTTGAATGTTTGAATGAGGGAGATATGCTTTATTTCTCTCATGGTTTTTCAGTAACATACAAGGATGATACAGGTGTTGTCCCCCCACCTCATGTTGATGTTGCATTGGTTGCTCCCAAGGGATCTGGAACCAGCGTGAGACGAAATTTCCTGGCAGGTAGTGGAATCAATGCCAGTTATGCTGTTCACCAGGACTTTACAGGCCATGCAAACGAACGAGCAATTGCTCTGGGTATTGCGATTGGTGCGGGTTATTTATTCCCTACCACCTTTAGAAGTGAAGTTTATAGTGACTTGACCGGCGAAAGAGGCATCCTGATTGGGGCATTATCAGGTGTCATGGAAGCCCAGTACAACGTTTTGCGCAAGAATGGTCATAGCCCAAGTGAAGCATTTAATGAAACGGTTGAAGAATTAACCCAAAGTTTAATCCGTTTGGTTGGCGAAAACGGAATGGATTATATGTACGCTAATTGTTCTACAACCGCGCAGAGAGGCGCCCTTGATTGGCACCCTCGTTTCCGGGATGCTGTCGCTCCTGTCTTCGAGGATCTTTATAATTCAGTTATCACTGGTAATGAGGCGAGAATTACACTTGAAGCAAACAGCCGTCCCGATTATCGAGAAAAGTTGGAAGTAGAGTTGAAGGCCATTCGTGATTCTGAAATGTGGCGGGCCGGTGCCGCTGTACGATCATTACGACCTGAGAATTGGCAAAAATAGTTTTTCAGAAGCATACGAGAGTTAAATCTGCACTGGAATATTTTATGAATGAAGCCTTTGCGGATAGGAGAAGTTATGATGTCTAATTATGTAAAGATATTTGATACTACTTTGCGAGATGGCGAGCAATCACCTGGAGCCACTATGACTTCAGCTGAAAAACTGGAGGTTGCGCGTTCGCTGGCGCGACTTGGTGTTGATGTGATTGAGGCAGGTTTCCCAGCAGCGTCGCCAGATGATCTTGAAGCTGTTCGCCGAATTTCGGAGGATATTGGTAATCCACCTAGGGGCGAGCCTGATGCCAAGGTGCCAACGATCGCGGGATTAGCGCGTGCTACCAAGAATGACATTGACAAGGCTTGGGAAGCGGTAAAATGGGCCAAAAACCCACGAATCCATTTATTTTTAGCTACTTCTGAGATTCACATGAAGTACAAGTTAAATATGGATCGAGAACAAGTACTTGAGCGGGTCAGCCAGATGGTTCGCTATGCGAGTTCCAAATGTGTTGATATTGAGTTTTCTCCAGAGGATGCAGGTCGGTCTGATTCTAAATTTTTATACAAGGTATTGGAAGAGGCTATCAAAGCTGGAGCAACGACTTTGAACATCCCAGACACGGTGGGATATACTATCCCCAGCGAGTACGGGAGCATGATTTCCGGAATTATCAAGAATGTCAAAGGTGTGGAAAATGTGATCATTTCTGTCCATACCCACGATGATTTGGGTTTGGCGACAGCAAATGCGTTGGCTGGAATCCAAGCAGGTGCCAGGCAAGCTGAAGTTACTATTAATGGCATTGGAGAACGTGCCGGTAATACATCCCTGGAAGAAATTGTGATGGCATTGAAGACTAAATTCCCAATCTATAATTTGGAAACTGGGATAGATGCTACGCAACTGAGTCGAATCAGTAAACTTGTAAGTAATTACACAGGCATGGTTGTTCAGCCCAATAAAGCTATTGTTGGTGCAAACGCATTCGCCCACGAAGCAGGAATACACCAAGATGGAATGCTAAAGCATAATCAGACATATGAAATTATGCGTCCAGAGGATGTGGGCGTAAGTCAATCACGTCTAGTGCTCGGAAAGCACTCTGGACGACATGCTCTTAGAGCGCGCCTGGCTGAAATGGGTCACATGCTGGATGAATTGGAGCTCGATAAAGCTTTTGCGCGGTTCAAGAATTTGGCTGACCGCAAAAAAGTAATCACCGACCTTGATCTGGATGCCCTGATTGCAGATGAATTTTATCGTCCTCGGGATGTGTTTGCTCTTGATGGACTTCAGGTTGCCTGTGGAACGATGGGATTACCCACCGCAACAATTAGGCTTCGCGGACCGGATGGGAAAATTCACACACATGCGTGTATCGGAACGGGTCCGGTGGATGCTACTTACAAAGCCATTGATTCTATCGTGAAAACGCCCGCCACATTATTAGAGTTCAATATTCATGCTATTACCGAGGGTATTGATGCTTTAGGTGAAGTTACTGTGCGTGTTCAAGCGAAAGAAGGGCAGCAAACAATGGATGCTCAGAAGGAAGTTGCCTACGCTAGAGTTTACGGTGGGCATGGAGCCGATAGTGATATTATCGTTGCGAGTGCTAAGGCGTATCTAGCTGCACTCAATAAACTCATTGTGGCCCAGATGGAACGTGAAGGCTCGGCTAATCCAGATCCAGGTGTCATGTTGGTTGGATAATTAGGACGCGATTAATAAAACTGGAGGGTTGGAATTGATATTCAAATATCAATTCCAACCCTAAATTTACTAGACGATAACGGAAATAATTTTATGCCAAAAACTCTTTTCGACAAAGTATGGGATGCTCACGTTGTTGCTCAACAAACTGATAATCCAGCTATATTGTATATTGACCTGCATTTAATCCATGAAGTTACATCACCTCAGGCATTTACTGGCTTGCGTCAGCGTGGTCTGAAGGTGCGTCGTCCTGATCGGACTGTTGCTACAATGGATCACTCGATCCCAACGCATGACCCTTCTTTACCAATATCAGACTTGCTTGCGGCTGCGCAAATTAAGCAAATGGAAAAAAACGCCTCTGATTTTGGTATTCGTCTATATGGGATGAATAGTGTTAATAGAGGCATTGTTCATGTGATTGGACCAGAACTGGGCTTTACCCAGCCGGGTATGACAATAGTTTGCGGTGATAGTCACACAGCTACGCATGGTGCATTCGGTTCTCTGGCGTTTGGTATTGGTACTTCTGAAGTTGAGCATGTTCTCGCTACCCAATGTTTGTTACAACGAAAGCCCAAGACATACGAAGTAAAAGTGGAAGGCAAACTTGGCAAGGGGGTATCTGCCAAAGATATTATCCTTGCTTTGATTGCCCGGATCGGAGTTGGCGGTGGTACTGAACATGTCTTTGAATTTACCGGATCGGCTATTCGCGGTTTGTCGATGGAAGAACGAATGACAATTTGCAACATGTCGATTGAAGGTGGTGCGAGAGCCGGTATGATAGCACCCGATGAAGTGACATTTGAGTATCTAGGGGGCAGAGAATATGCTCCGAAAGATGCTGATTGGGATCGATGTGTTGAGTATTGGAAATCCCTGACAAGCGATGACGGAGCTCAATATGATAAGTCGATATCGATTGATGCAGATTCCCTGGAACCTATGATTACTTATGGGACAAATCCAGGAATGGGTATGAAGATCAGCGAAAGAGTACCTTCATTGGATACTTTTGCTGGGTCAGAATTATCGAGCCAAAAGGCTGCACTTGAAAAATCTTTGAAATATATGGATCTTCAACCTGGTCAGGTGTTGCTCGGTAAAAAAGTTGACGTTGTTTTTATCGGTTCATGTACTAATTCAAGAATTTCGGATTTGCGCTTGGCTGCTGGGATACTTAAGGGTCGGAAAGTATCTAAAAATACCAGAGTTATGGTTGTACCTGGTTCGCAGGCAATTAAAAAGCAGGCGGAGCTTGAAGGATTGGATGTAATCTTTAAAGAAGCAGGGGCTGAGTGGCGCGAAGCAGGATGTTCCATGTGTATCGCTATGAATGGCGATCAATTAGCCCCTGGTCAATACGCTGTAAGTACAAGTAATAGAAACTTTGAAGGTCGACAAGGAAAAGGTGGTCGGACCTTCCTGGCTAGTCCTTTGACTGCTGCAGCTTCGGCAGTAACTGGAGAGATCACTGATGTAAGGACGATGATGTAATGGCTAAATTTACTACTCTTTCAAGCAGGCTCATGCCTTTACCAGCCAATGATATTGATACAGATCAAATTATCCCTGCCAGATTCCTAAAAGCCACTGATAAACTTGGCATGGGCGACAATCTTTTTGCTGACTGGAGATATAACTCGGACAACTCACCAAAATCCGAGTTTGTATTAAACAATCCACGATATCAAGGCGCTCATATTTTGTTGGCAGGTGATAATTTCGGTTGCGGATCCTCTCGCGAACATGCTCCGTGGGCTTTGACAGGTTTTGGATTCCAAGCAATTATTAGTACCTCATTTGCTGATATTTTTCGAAATAATTCTTTGAAAAATGGCTTATTACCAATCGTTGTTGATGTTGCAACGCATAATATGCTTTTTGAAATGGCGGAAGAAATGCCAATGTCTGAAGTGAAAGTAGACTTGGCAACCCAGACTTTGACGCTCCCAGACAATAGCGAAGTGATTTTTCCGATCGATGGGTTTTCAAAAGCATGTTTATTAAATGGTGTCGATGAGTTGGGTTATATATTAGGCTTCGAAAGTGATATTGCAGCATATGAAGCCAAATCTTTCGGAACAGGTCTATAAGATGTCAATACAGATCTATGACACGACTCTGCGGGACGGTACTCAAAGTGAGGGATTCAATCTCTCAGTCAGTGATAAAATTCGCATAGCCAAACGCCTGGACGATTTAGGTGTCGCTTTTATTGAAGGTGGCTGGCCCGGTTCTAACCCAAAGGATGTAGAATTTTTTGAGAGAGCGCGTGAAATAGAATGGAAAACTGCAAAATTATGCGCTTTCGGTTCTACCTGTCGTGCAAAAGGTAGCCCAGAAGACGATGCCAATATTCAAGCACTTTTGGATGCCCATACACCGGTTTGCACCATCTTTGGTAAAACTTGGAATTTGCATGTAACCGATGTGCTGCAGACAACATTGGAAGATAACTTAAGAATTATTGAGCAGTCTGTTGCATATCTGACCAAGTTTGGTAAATATGTTATTTACGATGCTGAGCACTTTTTTGATGGCTATAAAGCAGATCCAAATTACGCCGTACAGACTTTGAAGGCAGCTATTCGGGGTGGGGCAAAAACCCTTGTGTTTTGTGATACTAATGGCGGCACCATGCCATGGGAAATCGAAAAGATAATCCAAGAAGTAAAGCTGGATATCAGTCATCCTTTTGGGATACATACTCATAACGATGGTGAAAGTGCTAACATAAATGCGCTGGTGGCTGTGCGCGAAGGGGCGATCCAGGTCCAGGGCACAATCAATGGCGTGGGCGAGCGTTGTGGTAATGCCAACCTGATTTCGGTGATGGCAAATATTGAGTTGAAACTTGGTTTGAAATGTTTACCTGACGGTGGTCTTGGTAAGCTTTATGAGCTATCGCATTTTATTGATGAGGTTGCTAATTTAACACCCAATGATCATTTGCCATATGTTGGCAAATCAGCTTTTGCCCATAAGGGTGGTGTTCACGTGGCTGCTATGCGGCGAAGCGCGCAGAGCTATCAACACATTGAGCCAGAAACGGTTGGTAATAAAATGCGGGTGGTGGTTTCCGATCTCTCTGGTCGTGGAAATATCCTCAGCAAAGCAGAAGAAAATGGTTTGAATATTGAGAACCACGCTGTTGTGATGGATGTTCTTAATGAAGTAAAGGAACTCGAATCTCGCGGGTTTTCTTTTGAAGCAGCAGAAGCATCTGTTGCCATGATGTTGCGACGACAGCAATCAGATTACAAGCCGCCTTTTGAACTGATCGACTTTTTTGTCAATGTAGAACACAGAAAAGGGCGAGGAATATTTTCAGAGGCCATGGTCAAGGTACTGGTAAACGGAGAGGTTTTGCATACTGCTGCAGAAGGAAATGGACCTGTAAATGCCTTGGATTTGGCTTTACGGAAAGCCCTTCAGAATACATATCCTGCCCTATCGAAATTTCATCTGGCCGATTTTAAGGTCCGAATTCTCGATTCGGAAAACGGGTCGGAAGCAATTACGCGTGTATTAATCGATACTCAGGATGGAAATAATCGCTGGAGTACAGTCGGAGCAAGTGCTAACATTATTGAAGCTTCATGGCAAGCATTAGTGGATTCGATTGAATACGGTTTACAAGTTACGCGATAAAATCGTTCTGAAAAGATAATTTATAAAAGGAATAATTAATGCAAGCAAAAATTGTTTTACTTCCTGGTGATGGTATCGGTCCTGAAATAGTCTCTGAAACAATACGAGTTTTGGATTTAATCAGCAGCAAGTTTGGACATTCCTTTTCTTATGCCGAACGATTGATGGGTGGTTGTTCCATCGATAAATTTGGCTCATCCTTAACAGATGAAACACTGGCAGACTGCAAAGATTCGAATGCAGTACTATTAGGGGCCGTAGGTGGGCCAAAATGGGATGATCCGAAAGCAAAAGATCGTCCAGAGCGAGGATTGCTGGCGCTTCGTAAAGGACTTGGAGTTTTCGCAAACTTACGACCAGTTAAAGTGCATCCAGCATTAATCGACTCCTCTCCGCTTAAGGCAGAGAAACTGATTGGGGTTGATATTCTTGTTATTCGAGAATTAACTGGAGGGTTGTATTTTGGTTGGCCTAAAGGGCGTGACGTTAAGGATGGTCGTGAACGTGCTGTGGACACCCTCGAGTATTATGATTACGAAATCCGTAGGGTTGTGGAGCTAGCATTCAGCCTGGCGAAAAACCGAAAGAAAAAGGTAACATCGGTCGATAAGGCCAATGTACTCGAGTCATCACGGCTTTGGCGCCAAATAACTGTTCAAATCGGGGCGGAAAACCCGGATGTTGAACTTGAACACATGTTAGTGGACACTGCCTCGATGAGGCTTATAACTGGACCGGCATATATGGATGTGGTAGTTACTGAAAATATGTTTGGTGATATCCTGACGGATGAAGCCTCCGTTCTTGCTGGGTCTATGGGGATGTTACCATCTGCCAGCCTTGGTTCAGATGGCCCTGGTTTGTATGAGCCTATTCACGGTTCTGCTCCAGATATTGCCGGAAAAGGGATTGCAAACCCTATTGGAACAATTCTATCTGCGGCTATGATGTTACTCCATTCGTTGAAACTAGAAAAAGAAGCCGGTGTTATCGAAACAGCGGTAGATCAAACGATTACCGGTGGTTCGAGAACTGGTGATATTGGTGGCAAGTTAAGTACCCGTGAAATGGCTAATGAAATTCTTGCACGTATCGCTGATCTGGGTTAACAACAATAACTTTACTTGTTCGTGATTCGAGATTTAAAAACCCCGTTTTGTTCACTTATTACCAATCAGTTATTAAAAAAAGAAACTGTTACCGAAAAAACCAGGTATAGGAGAAATTATCATGGGCATGGAATCGAAGTACATATGGATGGAAGGAAAGCTGGTCGATTATGAAAAGGCAACGATTCATTTTTTGACTCCAGCTCTTCACTATGGCGCAGCAGTGTTTGAGGGGATTCGGGCATACGAAACTGATAAAGGACCTGCCATATTTCGTCTTCAAGAACACGCTGAGAGATTGATAGAATCTGCAGAAATTTTCGGATTTCGAGATCTAACTATCACTCCGCAAGATGTGGTTGATGGTGCCAAGGCAGTTGTAAAAGCCAATGGATTTAAGGATTGCTATATTCGTCCATTGTTGTACCTGACGGGTGGCGGCTGGAATTTAAATGTTGATTTCGGACGGGCTGCATTGTCCGTCGCTGCCTGGGAGTGGGGAAATTATTTGGGCGAAGAAGCCTTAATTAAAGGAATCCGCGCTAATATATCATCTTTTACCCGGCATCATGTAAATGTAAATATGACCAAGTCGAAAGTGGCTGGGAATTATGCTAACAGTTTTTTGGCTAAAACAGAATCTGGACGACTAGGTTTCGATGAGGCTATTCTGCTTGATCCGCAAGGTTATGTTGCTGAGTGCACCGGCGAAAATATTTTTGTTGTTCGAAAGGGAAAAATTATTACCCCATCTACCGCGCCGGTACTCGAAGGGATTACGCGTTCTTCCATATTTGAAATTGCAACTGATCTTGGTTATGAAGTAAAAGAACAGCCATTAAGCCGCGATCAGCTATATTCTGCTGATGAAGTTTTTGTTTGTGGTACTGCAGCGGAATGTATTGGCCTGAGTGAAATTGACTTCCGAAAAATTGGGAGTGGAATTACAGGTCCAGTGACTCAGTCAATCCAAAAGGTATTCCACAACGCTATTCGGGCCAAGGATGCTCGGTACGAAAAGTGGTGTGAAATTGTCGGTTAACAGCGCTAAAGCCCTTGACTTATCGACATTTACAGCATAGAATTGGACGAATATGAAAAACGTTAAGTCCCTACGCTTTTTTGCTTATTACTTTTATTACGGTCTCCGAAATGCGGTTACCGATGGTGAAGCTTAAGTGTAGGGTTCGGAATAAATTACCTGCAAAGAGCGAGCCAAGCGGCTTGCTCTTTTATTTTTAGGAGGCAGAATGAATGTTCGAGGTGTTCGTGGTGCAACTACTGTAGAGATGGATAACCCGGAGCTTATCATCCTGGCTACGCAGGAGTTATTGTCGGCAATTATGCAAGCGAATCTTGGCTTATGCTCGGAGGATGTTGCATCGGCATTTTTTACCGTTACGAATGATCTTTGTTCGGTTCATCCAGCGCAGGCAGCACGTCGAATGGGTTGGAGTTATGTCCCAATGATGTGTGCTACGGAAATCCCGGTGCCTGGAAGTTTACCTAAATGTATTCGCGTTCTTTTACATTGGAACACTGATGTGGACCAAAGAAAAGTCAAGCATATTTATTTGCAGGCAGCAGTCGTTCTTCGACCAGATTTAATTAGCGAATAAAAAGGAAATATAGCTCATGATGATCATAATGAATTCCAATGCAACACCGCAACAGGTCGAACATGTAATTGAACATGTCAAGGCAGCTGGGCTAGCCGTACACTTATCTCAAGGCATTGAGGCGACGATTATTGGTGCGATCGGTGAAACGCATAATATCTCGACAGAACAATTCGAAATACTAGATGGTGTGGAAATTGTTAAGAGAATTACCCAGCCATTTAAGTTGGCTTCACGGCAATTTCACCCAGAGAATTCAATTGTTTCGATGGGTGGATTTGAGGTTGGTTCGGACGAAATTACCATCATTGCAGGACCATGCTCAGTGGAGTCACGTACTCAAATACTTGAAACCGCACAGGCAGTTAAAGAAGCTGGGGCAAATGCTCTACGCGGTGGTGTTTTCAAACCTCGTACTTCTCCATATGCATTTCAGGGACTGGGTGAAGAAGGTTTGGAATACTTGGCAGAAGCTCGTGCGTTAACGGGCTTACCGATCGTTGCGGAAATCATGTCTCAAACGCAATTGGAATTAATGGTTAAGTATGTAGATGTGCTACAAGTCGGTGCGCGAAACATGCAGAACTTTAACCTATTAAGGGCGATTGGTGAAACCCGTACGACAGTTCTTCTTAAACGAGGTTTGAGTGCTACGATTGAGGAATTGTTAATGTCGGCTGAATACATTTTGTCCGGAGGCAATAAAAATGTCATGCTTTGCGAGCGGGGCATTCGGACTTTTGAAACATCAACTCGTAATACGACTGATATTAACGCTATCCCAGTATTAAAGAATCTAACCCACCTTCCCGTTATTTTGGATCCATCGCATTCGACCGGCCACGCAGATTATGTTGCCGCAATTGCTCGAGCTGCAATCGCTGCCGGTGCGGATGGCTTGATTATTGAAGTTCACCCTGATCCGGCTCATGCGGTTTCGGATGGAAAGCAATCACTGAAGCCTGAAAAGTTTGCGGCAATGATTAAGCAAGTTGGTCAAATTGCCCAAATTATGGGAAAACGCATAGCCCCTGTCTCAATCAAATCAGTAAATAATTAAGAGGTGATATTATGATGATCATAATGGTTCCAGGTGCCAGTAAGGCGCAAATAGCACACGTAATTTCTCACATTGAAGAAAATAATCTGAATGCTCACGTAATCGAAGGTGTTGAACAGACAATTATTGGGGCAGTAGGAGAAAGCCATGCAGTCCCCAAGGACATTTTTGAAGTACTGCCGGGTGTATTGAGCGTAACCCGGATTTCACAACCGTACAAACTTGGGTCGCGACAATTTCATCCAGCGAATTCAGTTTTTCCACTGAATGGGTTCTCTGTTGGTGGAGATGAAATAGCGATCATAGCGGGACCATGTTCTGTTGAAAGTCGAACTCAGTTGTTGGAAATTGCGCAGGCTGTCCGTGAAGCAGGAGCAAATGCTCTACGTGGTGGAGTTTTCAAACCTCGTACTTCACCCTATGTATTTCAAGGGCTTGGCGAGGAAGGGTTGGAATACCTGGCTGAGGCAAGGGAGTTGACGGGTATGCCGATTGTGGCAGAAATTATGGCTGTAGCCCAGGTAGATGTTATGGTTAAGTATGTCGATGTTTTGCAAATCGGAGCACGGAACATGCAAAACTATAATTTATTGCGGGCTATTGGAGAGACTCGTACAAGTGTTTTGTTGAAACGTGGTCTCTCTGCAACTATCGAAGAACTTTTGATGGCATCCGAATACATTTTAAGCGGTGGTAATACGAATGTAATGTTATGCGAACGGGGTATTCGTACATTTGAAACCGCAACACGCAATACTACAGATATTAATGCTATTCCAGTTTTGAAATCTCTGACCCACCTTCCTGTTATTCTTGATCCAAGTCATTCGACAGGTGATTCTGCTTACGTTTCTTCGATAGCAAAAGCAGCGATAGCGGCTGGAGCTGACGGATTAATTATTGAGGTTCATAACGATCCCACCCACGCCTTATCGGATGGTCGACAATCCTTAACTCCGGAACATTTTGCCAAGTTGGTAAAACAAGTAAAAGCGATAGCAGAAGCGGTTGATCGTCGTCTGGTAGCAGTTCCTGCCCTTAATTAGTACTTTCCAAATCTAATTTATCGAGAAAAACCACCATGGACGACGAAGAAAAATTTGTTTTATCTAGAGCAAAAATTGGGATCATTGGTTTGGGTTTGATGGGTGGTTCACTTGCCCTGGCTTTGAAAGGCAAGTGTGCCACCCTTTTTGGAATTGATCCTGACAAAGCGACACGCGAAATGGCTCTCAACCAAAATATAGTCGATTTTGTGGATGAAGATCCATCCAGGTTATTGCCATTAGTGGATCTGGTTATTCTCGCAGCGCCCGTTCCTGCAATTTTGGCATTAATTGGGAAATTGCCGGAGTATTGCCCAAACCCATGTATAGTGCTCGATATTGGATCTGCTAAAGTAGAAATTGTAGAGAAGATGGCTCAATTGCCGGCCAGGTTTGATCCGATTGGCGGGCACCCGATATGTGGAAGGGAGAGATTGACCATAGAAAATGCAGACCGGACGCTATATTATTCTGCGCCATTTATATTAACCCCGCTCTCGCGGACCACTTCGCGTGCTCGATCCGCGAGCGAGCAAATAATTGATGCGATTGGAGCGAGAATGGACATCATTGATGCCATCGATCATGATCGAATTCTTGCTTATACCAGTCATACGCCTTTTTTAATTTCATCCATCCTGGCCCTTGTTACTCCACAAGATGTTTCGCATCTTATCGGACCTGGGTTTCGGTCGGCAAGTCGCCTGGCGGGGACACCTTCTAGTATGATGTTGGGTGTTGTATTTTCGAACAAGCAAAATATTTTGTCAGCCTTGGAACGTTTCCAGGATGAGTTGGCTTTGTTCATTTCTGCAATTTCGGAAAACGATTTGGACACGGTAAAAACGAGCCTCGAATCTGCTCAGAGGTCATATTCGAATTTGACTGGGGGAAAATCCTGAAACTATGAATATTATAGAAATTATCCCAATATCACACCCTCATCGATCCTCAGTGACCATACCCGGCTCAAAATCGTTAACCAATCGCGCAATGTTGATTTCTGCTCTTGCTGAAGGGCAGACAAAAATAACCAATGCTTTGTTTTCGGATGATTCCAGATATTTTGCAACGGCCTTAAATCAACTTGGTTTCGATATGTTGCTTGATGATCAGGAAAATTCCATTACCATCACTGGTAAAGGCGGGATTATTCCGTCAGAAAACGCAGATTTATTTATCGGGAACGCAGGAACTGCTGCTCGTTTTTTAAGTGCGTTTTTAACTTTGGGGTCAGGTGAGTTTACTTTAGATGGGGATCCCAGGATGCGAGAACGTCCATTGGGAGATTTGATTAAGTCTCTGACCCAATTAGGATCCAACGTCAAATCCATGGATTATCCGGGTAAAACAGGCAAAAACGACCAGTGCCCACCAGTTAAAATTATTTCTACAGGTCTTCCGGGTGGTGAGACAACCGTTGCAGGAGATGTTTCCAGTCAGTTTCTGTCAGCGTTATTGATGGTTGCGCCGTATGCAAAGACAAAGGTGGAAATAAGGGTTTCGACTGAATTGAATTCAAAGCCTTATGTCGATATGACACTGGGCGTCATGTCAGATTTTGGTATTGACATCGAAAGAGATGAATATCGATATTTCAATATTGGTGCGGGACGTTACAAGACCAGTGGATTGTATAATATCGAGCCAGATGCATCGGCCGCTTCATATTTCTTTGCTGCAGCAGCAATTTTAGGTGAAAGTATTAGAGTTAATGATATTAACAAAAATTCACGTCAAGGTGATATTGGTTTTGTTGAAGTTCTTCGGAAAATGGGATGCTCAGTTCTTGAAAACGAGAAATTTATAGAAGTAAAAGGCCCCAATTCCGGTCAGTTACTTGGTATTGATATTGACATGAAGGATATTCCAGATACTGCACAAACCCTGGCTGCCATTGCGCCTTTTGCCTCAACACCTACTCACATTCATGGGATAGCCTCTGCCCGGGTAAAAGAAAGTGACAGAGTGAGCGCTACTTGTAATGAATTAACTCGTATGGGGGTCAAGGTAGAAGAACGACTGGATGGAATGAGTATTTTCCCATGTAGTAAAATTCAACCAGCTTCGATCGAAACTTACAATGATCACCGCATGGCTATGTCATTTGCTTTGATTGGGTTACGCATACCCGGTGTGAGTATTAAAAATCCAGAGTGCGTCGCTAAAACTTTTCCCAAATACTTTCAGGTACTGGAGAGTTTACGGTGATTAACCTGGGCCTTCTTGGTTGGCCTGTGTCGCAAAGTTTATCTCCAGCCATACATAATTCAGCATTGCAGGCTGTTGGGCTGGAAGGTGAATACCGACTTTTCCCGATTGACCCGATAAATCCGAGCCAATTCAGTTTGCTCTTGGAAAAACTGAGAAATAACGAATTAGCTGGCTTGAATGTGACCATTCCGCATAAACAATCAATAATTAATTATTTGGACGAAATAACGCCGTCTGCGAGGATAATTGGGGCTGTTAATACCATTTATTCTAAAGATAATCGATTGATTGGTCACAACACCGATGCGCCCGGGTTCGTTATTGATTTGGAAAAAAAGATGGGCATAGGATATTTACCCGGAAAAGCAATTGTACTTGGCGCGGGTGGTTCAGCGCGGGCGGTAGTGTGGGCTTTATCTAAAAAAAATTGGCATGTTACTGTTGCCTCTCGAAACTCGGAACAGTCAGAAAAACTAGCTTTCTATTTTAATTCCATCAATAAATCATCGAATATTAGTAGGTGCAAATTGGATCAGGATTCGATGGCAACCTTGATGGAAGAAGTAACCTTGATTGTCAATACTACTCCGGTTGGTATGATCCCGAATATTGAAATGTCGCCATGGCCTGAGGGTTTATCATTACCAACCGACGCTTTTGCGTATGACCTGATCTACAACCCTTCTGAAACCCTGTTTTTGAAAAATGCGAAAGACAGTGGTATGGGTACAGCGAATGGCCTGGGGATGTTAATTGAGCAAGCGTCATTGGCGTTTGAAATATGGACTGGTGTTACAGCTCCAAGAGACATTATGGTCGAAGCTGTACTCTCAAAACGTCAATAATTTTTACCATTTCAGGCTTTTATTGTTGGAGGAAAGAATGCCATTACGTTTTTTAACTGCAGGCGAATCACATGGTCCGGCATTAATTGCAATATTGGATGGAATGATTGCGGGGATACCTTTTGAAAAAGCAGTTATTGATAATGAACTTGCGCGCCGCCAAATGGGTTATGGGGCAGGCGGGAGGATGAAAATAGAAAAGGATACCGTTTCCGTCCTGGGCGGCATTATGGATGGAAAAACGACAGGGGCTCCTATTTCTTTACTTGTTCAAAATGATGATCATATTAAGTGGAAAAACAAGCTAATTCAGCCACTGACCACTCCTCGCCCTGGGCACGCAGATTTAACTGGCGCTGTAAAATATGGGTACAACGATCTTCGCCCCACATTAGAACGATCTTCTGCCAGGGAAACCACAATGAGAGTGGCTGTTGGTGCCATCTGCAAGCATTTCTTGATGCAGTTTGGGATTTCAGTCAATGGATACGTTCGATCGATTGGGGCTATAGAATCGAATGTGGACAAATTATCATACAATGAACGATTTTCACTAGCTGAACAGAGTGATGTCCGCTGTCCGGATTTAGTGGCAGCGAAAGTAATGCGAGAGAGGATCTCTGAAATTATGCATTTAAAAGATACCCTTGGAGGTGTCCTGGAGATTGTGGTTCTCGGTTTGCCGATAGGGTTGGGATCTTATGTCCAATGGGATAAGCGTCTTGAAGCCCGATTAGCCGCCGCACTTTTGTCTGTACAGGCAATGAAAGGTGTCGAATTTGGCGATGCCTGGGAAAACTCGCGCTTACCCGGAACAAAAGCACATGATGCCATCCTGCTTGAAGGTAAAAATATTGTTCGGATCACAAATCGAGCCGGAGGGGTAGAAGGGGGTATTACAAATGGGCTGCCCCTTGTTATGCGCGTAGCCATGAAGCCCATTGCGACAACATTAACTCCACAAGTGACCGTTGATTTAGCAACAGGGATACAAGGGGAGACCAGGTATGAACGTTCTGATTTTTGTCCTGTTCCACGTGCTGTACCAATTCTTGAGGCAATGGTAGCGTTTGTTATCGCTGACGCTTTACTTGAAAAGCTTGGCGGAGATTCCTTGAATGAAGTATTGCCCAGGTTTAATTCGCTCCGACAGGCAGTTCTCACAGATCTCCAAATGGACAATTCCATGCACATTTTTTGGGAGTAAACATGCGAAAAATATTTTTATACGGTCCACCCGGATCCGGAAAATCTACTGTAGGAAAGATATTAGCGAAGAAATTGGACGTAGAGTTTTTGGACGTAGATACTGAAATTGAAGTGCTTAATAGTATGAGTATTGCCGGGATTGTTTCAGAATTCGGGTGGCAAGTGTTTAGAGATAAAGAATCGGAATTAATAAGAGAAATATGCACACATGAAGATGATAAAACGTTAAAGTATCGCCATTATGGTGTAATTGCGCTCGGAGGAGGGGCTTTGCTGCGAGCTGAAAATCGAGAATTATGCGAAAACAGTGGTAGTGTTATTTTGCTGTATGCAGATTACTCAGCATTGGTTAGCAGAATTTCACTTGACGAAAAAGCAAGACCGCTCCTCGAGGGAGAAGAAGAGGAAAAGCTCTGGTCATTACTCGAGGATCGAAGAAATCACTATGATTCTTTTGAAATGCGCGTAGCCACATCCGAACCATCTCCTTTTATTGAAAATATTTCTCCAGACATTATCTCAAATGAAATTCAAAAAAAAATCGGAAGGTATCGCGTTACCAGCATGGGACAGGGATATGACGTTATTGTTCAACCAGGGGGGCTGCATGAACTGGGGAACATGCTACGAGAGAGATATTTGGGTGGACCTATAGTAATTGTTAGTGATATGAATATTTCAAAAATTTATGCTGATTTGGTTAGGAGAAGTTGTATTGCTGCAGGCTTTTCAACTCAATTAGTTGCAATTCAACCAGGCGAGAACTTCAAGACGCTCGATACAGTCTCCAAGTTATGGCAAGATTTTTTGAATGCAGGGCTGGATCGGAAAAGTACTGTAATTGCACTTGGCGGTGGTGTGGTGGGGGATTTAGCAGGATTTGCTGCATCCACTTATATGCGCGGCTGTAACTGGGTAACAGTGCCGACGAGTTTACTTTCGATGGTTGATGCAAGCATGGGTGGGAAAACCGGATTCGATTTACCTGAGGGAAAAAACTTGATTGGTTCGTTTTATTCTCCGAGATTTGTTCTTGCAGACCCGGAAGTATTGGCAACATTGCCTGACGAGGAATTCCGGTCTGGCTTGGCGGAAGTCGTTAAACATGGAATTATTTCTGACCCAGATTTGTTTGAGTTGTGTTCTCAGGGCTTCGAAAAAATAAAATTGGATATTACTAGTATAGTTGCGAGAGCGATGAGTGTTAAAGTTGAAATTATCGAAAAAGATCCTTATGAAAAAGGACTACGTGCAGCATTAAATCTTGGCCATACAATTGGTCATGCTGTTGAATTAGCAAGTAATTATCACTTACGACATGGGGAAGCGGTGTCCATTGGAATGGTGGCAGAAGCCCGTTTAGCTGAGCGGCTTGGTTTATCCAAGCCTGGAAGTAATATTTCTGAAATTATAAAAAAATCTTTGCATAATATTGGTTTACCAACTGAAATACCACCTGAATTATCTCAGACCGTAATTATCGAAGCCATGAGGAAGGATAAAAAGAAGGAAAAAAACTTTATCAACTTTGCGCTTCCACTGGATATTGGAGATGTAAAAATTAACGTTGCTCTTGATGATTTGGAGAAGGTTTTATGAAAATTTTAGTAGTTCATGGCCCCAATTTGAATTTACTTGGAATTCGAGAACCCGGTGTTTATGGAAAAATTGGTCTCGATGATATCAACCAAAGAATCATTGATTTCGGAAACAATTTGGAAATTGATGTTATTTGTTTTCAGTCCAACCACGAAGGAGCTTTGATTGATGCTTTGCATGATGCGCGGAAATGGGCATCGGGTGTAGTCATTAATCCAGGTGGGTTAACTCATACCTCAATTGCGCTCAGAGATGCCATATCTGGAATTGAAATACCCGTAGTAGAAGTCCATCTTTCAAATGTGTATGCACGAGAGGAATTTAGGCATAAATCTACAATATCTGCGGTTTGTCGAGGAAAAATTAGTGGATTTGGCTGGATGTCATATATTCTTGGTTTTGAGGCACTGGTCCATGTAATTAAAACTGAAGGACTGGTAATATAATTTACGAACCCTTCAGTTTTAATAAGATTTCATTAATCTAATATGTGAAAATATTACCAAACGCAACTCGGGCAGGTGGAGATCCCTGAATTCTTTCGAATATGTTTATACATTGTTATATCCGTAAAAGGGAATCCTAAAATTCCATCGTGTATTGCCCAGGATCTGAGTCGAATACTATTGGATGCCTCTTCGCTCCGAAAAGGTAAAGAATCACCAAGTTTTGAAAAATATTTTCCACCTTCATTAAATCCAACTTCAATTTCGTCCATTAATTTTCGGCCTTGTTGATAAGCGAAGCCGTAACGTTCAAAAATTATGGCATTGTGGTAATAGAGTGGTTCGACAAAATAAATATCATGTCCGAGACTGGTTACAAAATTTTCAAAAGAAAAAATTGCTTGCGATAACAAACGTAAGCCTTTCCGAACTTGACCAGGGGCAAGATTAGCATTTAGAGCTGACAATTCTGCGGGAATATTTCTTTGCAACGTTCCAAACCGCGTAACGGAACCATCAGGCATCACATCAACATCAAAACGGGGAGAATTAGGGTTATTGAGAATATATAGCAGAATATGGATTTGACCATTTAATGTATCAGATAAGTGGCCATAAAAAATAGGGTCTGGAAATCCTTTTTCATGGAAGAGATATATTTCCACATCAGATGACCCAGGTTTAAATTTAAAACGTAATAACTCACCGTTACCCACAACATCTGTAGGCGTCAAATTAAATTTTTCAAATAATTTGTAAGGAATAGCGCGAACATAGATTTCGCGTTTTATTGATTCAGCTAATAAATTTATTCCACCAATAGTCGAGACTTGCATTCTTGTCCTTAGCAAATTTATTCGTGCATGGACCTTGCGGATTCTCTTTCCTGGTCACGCTTGGAAATTGCATCACGTTTGTCGTGTAATTTTTTGCCCTTGGCAAGTGCTATTTCAATTTTTGCACGACCATTTTTCAAATATACTTTTAGTGGAACAATCGTCACACCCTTTTGCCTGACTTCACCCCACATCTTGCGAATTTCTTTTTTATGAAGCAGTAATCTACGGCGTCTCTTCGGATCGTGATTAAATCGATTAGCCTGTTCATAGGGAGCAATATGAGATTCGACAAGCCAAGCTTCCTGACCTCCTTCAATCTCTATAAAGGCTTCAGCTAAACTCATTTGACCTGCACGAACAGATTTAATTTCTGATCCTTGCAAGGATAATCCAGCTTCAAAATGGTCCAACAGGAAATATTCAAAGCCAGCTTTTCTATTTTGGGCGAGGATTTTAAGTTTTTCTTCTGTCATAATTATTCAAGATTGTAACATGGACAGGAATTATTGTGCGAACAGAGAATAATTATCCCCATTTTAAAATTGCGAATCCAGCCATCCCACGGCCAATAGCGAATAGGATTAATGCATTTGTTAAACCCAAAGAATCTGCGAGAGTGGGACCTAATACAGATCCAATTAAAATAGAAGCATTCAGAATGACATTGTACCAAGCCAGATAAGCTGGCCTATCGTTGGTGGGGCAATTCTCAATTATATAATTTGCTGATGCCCCGCCTACAAAAGCCCAAGCCAACCCCCCGATAATGGAAATTGCATAAATATGCCAGACCAGACTTGATATAGCCATTAATCCTGGATATAAAGCCATTCCAACTACACCCCAACCAGTAACTCTCTTGTGGCCCAACTTGTGAACTAAATAATTTAATTGGGTTGAACCTATCAAAACGGTCAAGTAAAACATTGCTGTCCCGATACCCAGGTTCTGATCAGACAAATTAAGGTGCCGGACAAAAAACAACGGAAAAAGAGGAAGAGCAAGATATTGTGTTATATGAAAAAACAACATTACGAGCATAGTCCATTTATATTTCGTTTCCCAAATATCTGCTCGGATTGCCTTTTGCCAACCTTGTGTTTTCTTATTTTCATTGCTAGTAGATAAAAACTTGGAAGCTATGGTTTCCATTTGGAAATTATTATTAATGGGTTTTATAAAATATAAATGATAACTGCTCATGGCTGCGCCAAAAAATCCAATTAAGAAAACAATTTGATAATTCAGTGGGAATACCAAATGGTTTAATATAAAACCGCTTATCAAAGATGTAACCATAAAAAGGGTAGATAAAATCACATTTCTTAACCCAGCGGCATGTGCCCTCCACTGATCCGGAACAGATTCTGCAAATAATGCACTAAAACCAACCGACAGACCAATCAGCGGTATCCCCATGAGAAAACTAAGTCCAATCAATGTAAGAATTTGGTTTTGAGAATTTAATAGCCAGGGGAGAGGAATATACAATAAGAAACCTGTCCGGTAAATAACGGATAACCAAAACACTGCTCGCCCCCGGGCATTCTTTTCCAGCCAATGACCAGCCGGAATCGCTAATAACAAGCTTACAATGGCAGACATGGCTCCCATTAATCCGAGTTGCAGTCCCGTGGCTCCAATACGAGTGGCGTAGACCGATATAAAATTGACAGTCGAACCGCTTAGTACCCCAAACCAACCGATTTCAAAATATAGATGGATAAAATTGGAATGATACTGAATTGGAATGTCGTTACCCAAGAATATATTTTTTATAAAGTTTTTCATTAAGTAATTATAATTTGTTTGGATTGAACTTGGAAAATAAAAGCTCTGAGAACCGCGTACTTGCGATGCTCAGAGCTTTGGAAATCAATAATTGGATGACGATTATTTCATATCCGCAATTACTTTCCGGATCACTGAATCCAGAATTACGGCATCTACTTGACCGTTCAACCGGGCTAGAACTGCGGCTTTAATACGATGGATTAATAGTTCCTGGCGATTATCTTCAGGATGATTTTCTGTGGTAATTTTTTTCGGTGTTATGCCCAATTTAAACATTCGCTCACGTGCCAAATCCGTGAGAACTACACCATCATGAACATCAATACTTGTGACACCTCTTGCATGAAGGTCCTCGATATCTCGTTCAGTGTAAAATATTTTCGGCATAGAAACACCTCTCTAAATCAGCAAAGAACCATTACTTACTGATACGACCTTCCAAGTTTTCGATGGCAGTTACGGCAGCATTCCGTGCGGTCACTATTTCAGCTTCAGAACCGGAGAGCCACATACGACCAAAACGACCAACAGATGAGACATGCAGTACCTTTATGTTCGAGCCTTTTTCTGCCTCATTCAGGGCATAATTAATATAAGCAGCTGGGGCACATTCCAATACAAGCATGGTTTCGCCGGGGACCAACATGCTGCCTCTTCTGAAACGATTCAATAATTGAGCCTGATATGGGTCCACATTTGTAATAATTTGGACAGACGCAATTTCTGGTTTGACTCGATCTTCGATTTTTAGTCCAATTCGGTCCAAAACAATCTTTCCTGCTTCTATCACTTCAGATTGTGACCTGGAGTGAACCTCAAACATGCCAAATTCACGTTCAACAATTTGAGCACCTGGTTTGGCATCCGTTGCCTTGACTGCAATATCTACAAGACGAAAAACTTCATTCCCAGGGGCAACCTCGATATAGAGAGCAGCCATTCCTTCTGTCGGAAGATCGCCTTGAGTAACTGTCCCAACGAATGCAGCATATTGGGGCTGCATTCGATCTATATATGAATAACAACGCAATGAAAATTGATCACCCATCGACGGACTCCTTTTTAGTTATGCATTGCAATCCCAAGCGGGGTTACAAATAATGGACTGCCTGGAACGATCGTTTCGATACCAGTATATTCTTGAACCACTTTATCCATACCTGGAAAGGCACAAGTACCCCCGACCAAATAAAGGGTTTTCACTTTTTGACCTTTCACATGTCGGGCAATTATGTTACCTACTTTTTCCATAACAGGTCGCACTACTGGAAAAAGTTGCCTTTGTTGGTTTGGGTCCTTCTTAATTTCTTCAGCGTTTTCAAAAGAAATATTTTTTGCTCCGGCAATAACCAGGGAAAAATGTGTGCCCCCGGTTGGTTCATCTGCAGTATAGACAACATTTCCATTCCTAATAATTGCGATCCCTGTTGTTCCACCACCGACATCAACAATAGCACCGTCGCTGATCTTGAGGACGTTGTTAGCTGCTGTAGGCTCATCAATTAAGCCGCTGCAATCCATTCCTGCTGCATAAAGAACATTTGCTGTTGCTCGAACTTCTGCCTGTGCTACACCGGGTGGGTAGGAGGATGCCGCAGAACTAATCTCAAATCCCAATTTGGATTCAACTTGTTGTTTTAATTTTCGAAGGAGAGCGACAGCGCCTACAAAATCTACAACCAATCCGTCTTTTACTATTTGTGCAAATTGGTAAGCGCCCGCGATAGGTTGGTACATTTCATCCAAAACAATTAACACAGTATAGGCTGTCCCCAAATCCACGCCAACATGAATGGATCCTTGGTATTGTCCAAGATGCGAGACCAATTCGGGATTGGGTTTCCAGCTTATTGAGTAGCTATTCAATATGTTATCTGTTTGAGCGAGTAATTCAGTTAAATTTGGGTTCATTTATTACAATATTCCATGACCAAGTAATCTGATTGGAAGACTACTCTGTTGTTTTACTCTACGACCTTCCAACTTAATTTACCTGAAGTAAAAAACAATTCCAAAACATAAACTGCGGATGAAAGTCGGTTAAGAGCACGAAATATGCTAGCTCCAACCGCAGAGTACTCAGTTTTCTCTTGTGGAAATGTTTGGAATGCGACAACTTCAACTTCCCTACATTGAGTCCGCAAAACATTTAACCAATGAATAATTTCGTGATCCTTTGAACCAGGTGCAAGGTGTTGAATTCCAAGATATTGATCAGGCCAATGTGATATTTCATGCAAAGCCTCTGCGGATAAATTCATCATTGATAATTCTGAGGCTGGTCTATTGTTATATTCAGCACTCATGATTTCTCTGCAATAAGCTGCAAGGGTATCAAGTTGCAAGCCCAAATCTAGAAGATCAAACCTTCTCGAAATAGAGGCTGTTAGCATTAAGTAAGCATGTAAACTATCCACTCGTCCACGGAAAATAATTCGAGGGTTTGTTTTTGGAGCAAAATGTTCCGAATCCAGCTGGGTCATATGTTCTGGTTTCGAGTGCAATGGTTGTCCACATTCCAGACAGGCTGGCATTGGGCCTGAAATATTTACAGGAAAAGTTCCTGGTTTATTCCATTCGGACACCGTGACCAGAAGTCGATTCGAACCTTGGTCTTGAGTATACTTAATAATTATCTGCTGACTTTTGATAAAGTCATTAGCCGCAGCGGAGAATCTAGTATCTTCAGGAAAAAAAGGAAGCTCTCCAGATCCATTTTTCCATAATTCGCGCAATTCACTTTCGGTGATTACAGTCATGCTTGATCATTCCAATTCGCTGGAAAGGCAACATAGATGAAACTCACGCTGCTTTGTGTTCCAAAAGTAATATCAGATCCCTTTGGAATGAAGATAATATCACCTGGGTTACCACTTACAGACACATCACCACGCGTTATTATGAGTTGGCCTTCAAGAATAATATCTACCTCATCATACGTCAACTTCCATGGAAAATCACCTTTTTCCAGCGCCATATAACCGGCGGCCATGGGTGAACCATCCAAAGAAGTTACGACATCTTTCAAGCGGACATTTGTGCCCGGGGTAGCCAATCCTTCACCGAAAGGATCCATGACAATCCCTTTGCCAATAATTAATTTAAGTGGAAACACAGGTAAAGAGCCCTGGATACCTACATCTTTCATTCCAGGTTTTTGTATGGGCGTCTGATTGGCGTTAGAACTTCTATCCAATCGGACGCCCATTTCTCGTGCAACATCCTGGGCTTCGGGTGTTATGATATCATCCAGACCGATTACCAGAACTTCGCACTTTTGATTGAGGGCAATATTCCGAATATCCGCAGCAGTAAATAATTGTTTTGGCATGTTTTATCCATGCAAAATTACCGTCAATAATTGACGGGAAATAGATTGATAAAACTAAAAATTACTTACCTGATTTACCGCCAAACGAACCTTTTGTTTGCGAAGGTAAAATCATTTCCACATCTGCGTGTGGTCGAGGTATAACATGCACTGAGACAAGTTCCCCAACGCGTTTGGCAGCGGCTGCGCCAGCATCTGTAGCTGCTTTTACCGCGCCAACATCACCTCGAACCATTACGGTTACAAATCCACCACCGACATACTCACTGCCGATAAGAGTTACATTGGCAGCTTTAACCATGGCATCTGCGGCTTCAATTGAACCGATCAAACCCTTGGTTTCTACCATTCCGAGAGCAATCATGGAAACGTCTACTGGCATGGCTTTTTTTCTCCTTGTTAAACGATTGTGTGATAAAGAAACGGAGACTTACCTACTCCGGATTCTACTTTTTTAGTTCCGCCAAAACACGGCGGACAATTTCGTCGATCTGTACATCGGTGCTGCCGACTGGTTCAGAAACCAGTGACATTTTTCCACTAAGTTGAATCGGATCATCGGTTGAACCAGGCAACATGGCGGCAGCAGGTGGAGGATTTATTTCGTAAGCCAGTCGTTTAATGTTATACAAATGATGCACGGTAATATTATCACCTGTAATTGCACCACCGACGCCTCCTGATCCGAGGGTAAAGGATGGCATCACCCCAGTTGTATAGCCTGTTGCACCAAGGGTTCCCATTGTGTTTACTAATATTCTGAATACAGGTTTTTCCAGACCAAACTGAGTAATTATTTTTTCGTCCTGGGCGTGGATAACTAAAGAGTGTCCACGTCCACCATATTCAATTAATTCGAGACTGCGCTCACATCCTGTCTCCCAGCCATCGACTTCATACCATCCCAAGACTGTCGTTAATTTTTCGCCTGATAATGGTTCTGAGGGACCAACATTTTTTAACTTTGCAACCAAAATACGGGCAGATGCAGGAACTGAAATCCCACACATTTTGGCTAACTGCTGTGGGCTCTTTCCAACTGATTTTGGGTTAGGTAAATGGCCTGAAAATAATATCGTAGAAAGTGCAGCAGCCTGTTGATCGTTGACAAAATATGCACCTTCGGCTTTCATCAATTCTTCAAGCTGGGCGGCAATAGGCTTATCTGCTATTACAGATTGTTCTGTAGCGCATATAACAGAATGATCGAAGGCCTTAGATGAAACGATATAATTGGCTGCCCGGCGTAAATCAGCCGATCTGTCCACATATACCGGCACGTTACCCGGCCCAACTCCATAAGCAGGTTTCCCAACAGAATGCGCAGCTTTAACCATATCCGTACCACCAGTTGCAAGGATGACAGCTATATACTTATGGCGCATCAATTCCTGCGTGCCTGGCAAGGTGACCTTTGTCATACAGGACACCAGTCCTTTAGGCATCCCTGCTCGTTCTCCAGCTTCGACCATTAACCTAGTAGTTTCTACGCAACATTTAGCTGCGAAAGGATGAGGAGCAATCACAATTCCGTTGCGTGCCTTGATTGAGATTAATATTTTAAACATCGTAGTCGATGTTGGATTTGTGCTGGGGGTAAGTGCTGCAACTACTCCCATCGGCCAGGCAATGTCAAATATTTTTTTCTTTAAGTCTTGCCGAATAATACCAACTGTAGGAATATCTTTTATGGCATCCCATAAAATTTTGGAGGCAAGAACATTTTTCAATGTTTTATGCTCGGGAACCCCGTATCCTGTTTCTTCAGTTGCCATACGGCCTAAACGTTCAGATGCGGCATAGGCTGCTTCTGCCATTGCCTGGCAGATTCTATCGACCTCAGCCTGGGATGCATGAAGAAATTGCTTCTGTGCCTGACGAGCATTTGTAGCCAGGGTTCGAGCCTCTTGTACGGAGAGTAAGTCGACATCAATTTCTGACATATTTCCTTCTATCAATATTTAATAGGTTCACGCGCAATTTCAAGCACCATTTCACGAAATGCTATGGTTGCAGCCTTGCAAGCGGGTTGATCACCAGTGAGCATAACCCCCATGTAGTTTGTCTCAGAAGGTGGCATGGTTAGCGACGCTACGGATGTTGCAGAGGCTTTGAGCGCTGCATCGAGTGCTACCAGACCTTCCATTGGAGGGGCAACCAGGTACGCGATTGGGGCACCAAGCGGGAGATTGCAAACTTTTGATAAATATGATCCGGTTCGGGAGATCAAATGAGGAAAGAAAGCAATCGAATTATTTTCATTAGCAGAATACCATATTGCTTCATTTTTCATGTAATTAAGTGCTGCATTTAACCCGGCCCGTACTTCAGATGGATTTGGACCGGCAATAATTGCCATAATTTCGCCAGAAAGAAGCCCGGAAGCGTGAGCTGCACCAGCATAAAATGATTTTGCATACACAACTTCGACATCAGCCATTTTGGTGGCTTCGTCGATTGAAACATATGTGGCATCGTCATTATCGGCGGTGATCAAACCGATGGAATGTTGATCTGATCGTAATTTTAATTGTTCAGCAAAACCTGGATCAACGTTTGGTATCAAACGAACTGAAAGGGGAGTGGCGAAAATTGGATCGAGTGTGCTCATACGCATCTCCTGGGGTATATGTTACTTATGCAGTTGCCAATTTTAACTTGACACCAGATGCCTGGGCATGTCGCATTTTCTGTGCAATTTGCACAACAAACGCACCAGCTTCCAGTGGATTCGTTCCACCATTTTCAAATATATTACATACAACGTCACGATCAGCGTCACTATCACCAACTTTGGGCTTATAAGCCATGTACGCGCTCATGCTTTCGGCGCGACCCAGACCTGGGCGTTCCCCTATTAGTAAAATAACAACATCAGGTTTGATAGCATCACCTATGTCATTCAAGACGCCAACCCGACAATATTTTATGTGGAATGGTGTTCCGAATGTTAGTCCTGCAGAGAGTATGCCCTGTTTAATTATAGGTAATATTTGCCGCAAATTAGCCTCTATAGCAGCCGCGCTTAATCCATCGCCGATTACAAGTTGCACATTAGGGTTCTTGATACATTTTTCAGAAATAGTTCGTTTGGCAACATCAGATAATTGCCTTCCCAAATCTGGACGGATTAAAAATTGTTCTTTTCCACCTGTAATATTTGTTTGGACTGTAAACAAACCAAAATCGTCCAGCATTTTTTGATCAACATCCCGGTAAAGAGCATCCTGTGTGATAGCGTGATCACCCTGAAAAAGCAACAATGACGCAGTTCTATAGCGTGGACCTGCCCGACCAACCCCTATCCTGGAGGAGGTTGAGTTGATAAGTTCTGTTAATGCCAATGAGTCAATTGGATTTTTTACACCGGCTTTTGTTCTTAATTCTGGAGAGCTAGGATCTGGCAAATCTATTACTAGATTACTCCCTGCAGTTGGTTGAAGCGATTGTCGAGTATTAGCCTGGCTTGACCCATCAAAATTGGCTTTAGGTGCAGGAGCTTCGGGTAGACTTGGTTTGGCTAACACAGAACTAACCGATGATTGAATCCCGGAGACAGCTCCAGCCGCTATCAATTGTCGGACAACAGCTTCCACGATATCATTAATTTTAGTATCGTCCATTTCCGATCTCCATTCAAATCATTCAGTTGCAAAAAATGTTAATGAAAATAATTATTTTAAAAAGAAAGTTGGATCTCCAGCCTTTTCAGTCAAGATGCCGTCTTTCATCAAACCTAAATCCACCAACCAGTTTTCGAACTCAGCCGCGGGCCGAGCTTTAAATAACTGCCTGAGTGTTGGTGCATCGTGAAACGAAGTGCATTGATAAGATAACATCGAATCATCACCCATTGGGACACCCATGAAGTAATTACATCCGGATGCCATGAGCATTACAGCAAGGTTTTCGATGGCGTTTTGATCTGCCCGAGCATGATTCGTGTAACAGGCATCCACGCCCATAGGGATCCCAGTAAGTTTTCCCATGAAATGATCTTCAAGTCCAGCACGTTGGATTTGACGGGCATCATAAAGATATTCTGGGCCGATGAAACCAACCACTGTGTTTACCTGAAATGGGTTCCATCGCTTGGCAAGCCCATAATTTCGAGCCTCAAGTGTCAACTGATCCCAACCGTTATGCGCTTCAGCGGAGAGTGCCGATCCCTGACCCGTTTCAAAATACATAAAATTTGGTCCTGTCGGAAAACAATATTTCTTTGCAAGACTATAGGCCTCATCGAGCATACCAACTGAAATTCCGAAAGAATCGTTACCTTTTTGAGATCCAGAAAGCGATTGGAACACCAATCCAACCGGAGATCCCGATTGCATACACTTCATCTGTGTCGTAACATGAGCGAGCACACAATTTTGTGTGGGGATATTCCAGGTTTTGATGACATCATGGGTCATTTCCAGCAGGCGGGATACGGATGAGTAAGAATCATCAACAGGATTAATACCGATAACAGAGTCGCCAGAACCATAAGATAACCCTTCGTAAATTTCAGCTCGAATTCCTTCGGGAGAATCCGTCGGGTGGTTTGGTTGCAGACGACTGGAAAGCGTACCGGGAGCTCCAATTGTGTTGTTACAATGTGCAATCACACGAATTTTGCTGGCTCCATACATCAGATCCAGATTTGACATTAACTTGGTCACAGCAGATATCATCTCAGCAGTCAGACCAGAGGAAATACGTCTGATCATCTCATTACTGGTTGTATCCGCTAGAAGCCATTCGCGCAATTCACCAACTTTCCAGTTTTTTATTTCACCGTAGATGGTCTCATTCACTGCATCTTGAATAACACGCGTAACTTCATCAATCTCATATGGAACCGCGGGAGTCTCTCTTAGTACAGAAAGTGGTACTTCTGCTAAAACCAGACGAGCAGCAATTCGCTCAGCGGCTGTTTCCGCTGCAACGCCAGCCAAACGATCTCCAGATTTTTCTTCATTGGCTTTTCCCATAAGAATCCGAATATCCGGGAATTCGTACGTTTTTCCATGTAATTTGGTACGAAGAAGCATAATAGTCTCCGCGAATTATTTCCTACCGGCAATAGATAGGCTCAATACGATTAATTTACTATACTATCTTTACTTTTCTGAACAAAAAAAACATCAAAGGACCAGGCTATTTTTATTAGTGATAAAAAACAAGCGTTTTTATACTCAATGGAACAACACGATTATCCAAAAGGGGGCTACCAATATCAATATAATCGCCTTCCATTAATCCCACCTGGTCTATAACAAGTAATGACCTGGAAGGTATGAGCCCTTTTATTGTCTGACCTAGTGCCTGAGCATAATCACGTTCGATAATCACGATTAAAGGTTTTTCATTCGGAAGTATTTTCGAGAATTCACTCAGCCCATTGGCTATTTGTAATAGCGCTGAATAGTCCAATGCCCTATGCAAATCCAGTGCGATCGAAAAATTATCGAGATTGGGATCGAGATCCCAACGATGGATAGCTTCAAGAATGGCTTTATGTAAATTGTCCGATCTTATGTCAGATAGTAATATTGGACGAATAACAGGAACATTTCTGAGTGGAAGAATTTCTCTTTCAGCCCAAATTGTTGATCCAGAAAGCGCAACTGTTTGAGTACTTGCGCCAAGAACTGTTGCACGTAAAGTTTCTGTTGGCGGGACAACTGTATAGTTTTTTATTTCTGCGTGCAAACGTAAAGATTCGGCGAGCAGAGGGCCGATATCATCGTGAATTGTCACATCCATAACTGAGTTTAGCTGTAATGGATTGTAAAAATAATGACCAATTCCACCAGAAAACATCAGAACTGAACCTTTACCGGATAAGGGTGTCGGTGAAGTGAGATAAAGTTTTTCTGCAAGGGGTGAGGAGGTACCCTCGATTAATTCAATTGTCATATCTGCCATGCGATCGGTAAAACTTTTCAATTCCGCGAAGGTTGGCAAATCACCGCATGTCAGCTTTATTTTACATTCAGCCAGGATCGCTTTAGCCGGGTCTGCAATGTAACGAATTTTACCTGTCAATCTATCAATTTCAATTATTCTGCCGCCAAAATTCATAGCTGCAGCGGCTAAAAAATTGCCGCTTCGAAAAGTTGAACTGTTGGCACTACCTCCACCAATATCAACATTAGTTACAGTTGTGTAATGCGATTGCGAAAATTGGGCTGCTCCAGATCCTCGACCAGCAATCAAACTTTCTACATGTGGACCCGCTACACTCACCACAAAATCACCTGCCAAGCCAGAAAGTGCTTTTAGAATTTCATCAGCATTTTTCTTTTTTGCGGTCTCACCGGTGATTATTACAGCTCCTGTTTCAACTTGTTCTGGAGTTATATTGGCAGACTTATATTCTTCACGAACGAAAGTATTTAATCTAATCGCATCTACAGTATCGCGGTCTGCAAGTGGCGTAAAAAAAATTGGGCTTTGGTATAGAACTTCCCGATTTACAATCGCCATCCGTGGAATTTGACCAGGACGAGCAATATCTGCAAGATTTAAACGAGAAAAAACAATTTGTGAAGTTGTGGTTCCTATATCCAATCCGACAGAGAGAAGAGAGCGATTATCAGCCATGATTTATCATCAACGCTGGTTAGCCCTTTCGGTATGTTACTTTACCACTTTCTTCCAACGAGTCGATTACTCCAACAATAACTGCATCGACTGGGGTGTCCTTAGTAATTTCCGTATATCGTGCAGATGATCCGGTTGTGACTAATACTAGATCTCCAGCCCCCGCACTTACAGTATCAACAGCCACAAATGGACTACCAAAAGGTTCCCCCTCGGTATCGGCTTCTCGCAAGATTAATAATTTACGCCCACTCAAATTTTCGTCTTTGATGGTGGCAACTGTAGACCCAATAACCAGTGCAAGCTTCATGAATCCTCTTTATTAAGTGGATGTCGTCAATGTATGGTTCCATTATTATAGCAAATAAGATTGAAATTTTGTTAGCCAAAATAAAGAAACCTTGCGGTCTTTTTTGGGATAAAGTGAACTCTTACTTACCCTAAAAAATTGCGGGATAATTTTTCGATACGCCGCATCAAATCGTCTAAATCGTTTATGGGAATGATTTCATGCAATTGAATTTTTCGTTTACCCATTTGGAAAATGCGAGTGGAGAAATTCCGTAACTGCCGCTGAAAACTCTCTGGTATGCGACTGATGAGGAACGTGTCCCGCGCCTGGAATCGCAACTCTCTGAGCATTTTTAAAATTATTGAATAACTTAGAAAAGGATTCAGGTTTTAACGTACGGTCGGCAGCTCCCCACACAATTAAAACTGGCACATCGAGAGATGGTACAAGTTTGGTCAAGTCGTTCAGCGATGAGAGGATTTGAAATATTTCGGGTTGAGCCCTTCTAAAGTCATTAACTGTTTGTTTCCTGACGGAGTTCGAAAGTACATACCCGTTACGGATTGATAGACTTGCAATATCGACAGCGATCCGAATTGCCCACTCCGGAATATGAATAAATGCGCTTACCCTAATCATCGAATTAAGCAGCCCTTTTTGAACCAGAAATGGGATTTGTGTGCTAGTGTAAAGCGGGTCGCACAACACCAAACCTCGAACATGATCTGGATGATTTACAGCGTATAAAATGGATAAATAACTTCCCAGAGAGTGCCCAATAAGCACGACTGGTTCGTCAATTCTCATATCTTCAATCCAACAACTAAAAGCTGCGTACATATCTTCAATGGTGTATTCGTTATTGGAGGTAATTTTTTTACTTTTTCCATGGCCAGGAAGATCAAGCGCATAAATCTGGTAACCTGAAGAAACCAGGTCTGGAATAAAATCAGTCCAATCGGAAAGAGATGCTCCCAGACCGTGAGTAAGGATTACAGAATGTCCTTCACCTTCCTTGATAAAATTTATACCAATTTCACCATTACCATCAGGTTTTTTTAGGGTTGTAATCATTTTTTCCATTATGAATATAGTCTCACTTTATAAATTAATGTTAATGGCTATCTCAACCAACTCTTTTGGAGTAAGTCGGGAAAGAATAGGTTTTTCATTTTTCGAAACTCAAGATCTCAATGAATCAGCTCAGCTTACAAGCGCTTTGGTATCGGATGGATAATGACCTCAATTGAAAAAGTACTCCCCACTTCAGAATATTCATCCAATGTATCTTGTGTTTAGTAAACCAGCCGCCACTGCTCAAGTGATAATTGGTGAAGAAGATTCAGTAGATTCATGCATATAAAAATCCTTAATCTCATGTAAATAATTTACAGACTTCATACATAAATTTACTCTATGTTAACTATAAACCAAATATGAAAGTGTATAATACTTTTTAATCATGGAAATAACAATTGCACTTGGTGGTGGTGGGTCACGAGGCGCTGCGCATATAGGCGTATTGCGTGCATTAGTGAGCTCTGGCTTTCATATTAGTGGAGTGGCTGGCACCAGTATTGGTTCAATTATTGGTGTGATGTATGCTTTTGGTTTTACTCCTGATAAGATCGAAGAAATTTTCAGTGCGGTAGATCAATCAAAGTTATACGGTTGGCCGTTATCTGAAGGGCCAGGATTTCTTGGGGTAGGTCGAATACGCGATTTTCTCAACCTTCATCTAAAGGACGTAACATTTAACGATTTGAAAATTCCGTGCGCTGCCATCGCTGTAGACCTAAAATCGCACCGGGAGATAATTTTACGTCACGGGAATGTCATTGATGCGATACTCGGTTCTATTGCTGTTCCTGGTTTATTTCCGCCAAAAGAGTTGGATGGTTTTCGACTTATTGATGGAGGTACCCTGGATCCGATACCTGTACGTGCTGCTCGCTTATTATCACCAGGGTTACCAGTGGTAGCGGTTTCGCTTTTGCCCCAGGTCGATAAACCAGCTTCTCCACTTGGAATTTTTTCATTACCTACCGCGCATCCAATTGCCAAGCATATTGCCCGGCTAAATATTACCCAGACCTTTCAAATATTTTCGGATTCAATCGAGATTGCTTCACGTCAAATTGCTGATTTACGGTTGGCAGTCGATAAACCAGAATTAATCATCCGTCCAGAATTGGATGGAATAAGTTTGCTTGATAAAATAAATGTTCAAGAGATCGCAGATCGAGGAAAAGTTGCTGCCAATTTAGTAATTCCCGATTTTATAAAATCGCAGACACCAAAAGAACGTATTCTAAAATTACTCAGGCGTACCTTTATAAATATATTTGAACCTTGATTAAATTATAGTAAATTTGGAAGATTCGTAAAATAATCAAATCAATGCCGGGTATAGCTGTAATTAAGTTGCATTAAAAAATAATCACTTATTTAGTTGAAAAGAGAAAATATGTCTCGTGATTTAAGGAAATATACATCTCAAACCAATGCACAACTGATTGCTGGTGCATTGTTATTGTTGTTTATCGTTGGAATAGGATTAATCAGTTGGTTGTATGGTTTACAAGCTGCGTTGATGGGTTTTTTGTGTTTACTTGGTGCATTAATCCCAGTAGGGCTTATTGTTTTATCAATAAACGGTTTAGACGCAATTCTAAAAAGAATCAATAAAGAATAATCTATGGATACAGGCATTTCATCCTTCGGCTCATGGAATCTTCGTATTCGTCCAGGAACCAGTAGACGAATTTTATTGCTTCTTCATGGTTGGACTGGGGACGAAAACTCCATGTCAATTTTTACCAGAAACCTTCCACCTGATTATTGGATACTTTCACCACGGGCACCTTACACCGCTTCCCCAAATGGATATTCATGGAGAGCACGTTCTTCCGTTCAAGATCAGCCTTCTGTTGAAGCATTTTTACCTTCATGTCAAGCACTTATGGAGATGATAGATCAATGGGCGGAAGTAAACCAGCTGGATGTGTCAACGATTGATATCGCTGGATTTAGCCAGGGTGCCGCGATGACTTTTACACTTGGGTTGCTTTACCCAGATCGAATAGGTAAAATGGGGGTTTTAGCTGGGTTCGCACCGCTTGGGGCAGAAGAAATAGCAAAACCGGATATGTTTAGCAATAAAACCTTTTTCGTTGCACATGGTACCCTGGATGAAACAGTACCGCTGAAAATGGTTGAGCGCACTTTACATTTACTAAAAAATGCCGGCGCGCAAGTAATTTATAATGAAAGCCAGGTTGGGCATAAGTTGAGTAGTGAAGGCTTGAAAGCATTTGAACAATATTTGCTTTATTAATCCTGTTAAAAAATCAGAATTGACTAATGCAAACTTTACAGGTATCCTTTACCGATTATTCCAGATAGAAGGCTTGGTTCTATGACGATTTCAAGAAGAGATTTTCTGAAAATGATTGGCGGAACTGCCATGACGGCAATGTTCCGACCATTGAATAAAATAAACCTTGGTTTACCACAAGAGTTTCCTGTTTCGGATCATCTGGGGCGAATTACTGAACAGATGGATTACCGATCCGAACCACGAGTTGATTCTTATACGTTGCTGAACAAACAGGCTTTGACAGATGATGTAGTCATCCTAAATAGGGAGGTGGTTGCAGCTTCTCCTGATTTCAATTTCCCCAATATTCAACGCTGGTTTGAAACCCCGGACGGTTTTCTTTTTGCCGGTCATGTTCAACCTGTCAAAAATAATCCTAACGAACCCCTAAAAAAATTACCAGATAATGTTCCTGGCTTTTGGGGTGAAATTACAGTGCCTTACGCAGTCTTAACAATTGATAACCCCCCAGCGAGAGCTCCCTGGCTAAATGATGTAATCGCCCGGGGTGGGGTTCCAAGATTGTATTACAGCCAAATTGTGTGGATCGATCAAATAAAGGTTGGGGACAGTAATCAAATTCTGTATAGATTTGAAGAAAATGGTGGCAGGCCGGCTGACGCTACTGGCGGCAGCTATGGGGATATTTTCTGGATAGATGCAAAAGCTATCCGACCTTTGACACCAGATGATGTTTCGCCAATTCATCCTGATGTCGATCCAAGTATCAAGAAGATTATCGTTGACACAACCAGGAATGTAAATACATTAACTTGCTTTGAAGGAGACCAGGAAGTTTATTTTTGCAGATGCTCTCCTGGTGCTAAATTTAATAGCGATGGAAATCTCGTAGACAATTGGACGACGGCACCCGGTGAGTACATCACGCAGTGGAAGACTGTGTCAATTCATATGAGCGGTGGTGCATCTGGTGCCGGATACGATACGCCCGCAGTGAGTTGGGCTAATTTCTTTGATTCACAACATGGTATGGCTATACATGCTGCCTTTTGGCATAACCTTTTTGGTGAACAAGTTTCACATGGTTGCGTAAATGTCACACCTGAAGATGCAAAGTGGATATTTCGCTGGACCTCTCCCAAGGTTTCTTTGGACGGTGCTGATGTAAGAAAGATTACAGACGGCACCCATGTCATAATTAAAGAGCGCATTTACTAATTCGAGGATTATTTTTATGCAAATTGGAAACATTACGATTGGTCTGGCATTGGTAGCCGGGGTAGCATCTTTTCTTTCTCCATGTGTTTTAGCTTTAGTACCGGCTTATATTGGCTATCTTGGTGGCAGGGCTGCGGGTGGAGATGGTGGTTCAAATAATAAGGTAATCACATTTACACATGGGGTTGCTTTTGTTCTTGGATTTAGTTTTGTCTTTATTTTGCTTGGAATAGCAGCATCTGCACTAGGTGGTGTCTTGTATGATGTACGGACCTGGTTGGGGAGAATCGGGGGTTTTATTGTAATAATTTTTGGATTGCACATGATTGGTGTTTTTCGAATTCCATTTTTAGAATACGACACTCGATTACAGGAACTTCCTGACCCCAAATTTGGCTACCTTTCATCAGCATTAATGGGAGTTTTCTTTTCTGCAGGTTGGTCCCCATGTGTTGGCCCAGTACTGGGATCAATACTGACACTCGCAATGAATGGTGGTTCCATATCCAAAGGAATCATCATGTTATCTGCATATTCAGCAGGATTGGCGATACCATTTTTGTTAGCGGCTTTAGGTATTGGTTGGGTGACAACCATATTGCGAAAATTTAATAAAGTAATGCGTTATACCGAAATAATAATGGGAGCGTTAATGGTTGTTGTGGGTGTCATGTTGCTGACAGGAGCTTTTAACATTATTGCAACCATGTTCCCTGGTTGGTCATTCGGTTTGTAATTTATTCCGGCTGGAGTCTCAGAATTGCTCACTATAAAATTATTTGGACGCCCAAATTGTCACCTTTGCGATCAAGTGAAGGCTGACCTGGCAGAATTTCAAACAAAAATACCACACCAGCTCGATGAGATCAATATAGAGACTGATTCGAGTCTCTTGAATAAATATCTATCCGAAATTCCCGTTCTTGAAATTGGAACTTTCGTATTACGAGCGCCTATTACAAAAAATGAGTTACTTGTTGCTCTGGGTGCTGCTCAGGATGCTGAAAACCAAAGAAAGAAATTAACCAGGAAGACAGAAAGGGATCTCCCATTTGCCGATCGGTTCTCAGTTTGGATCGCGAGACACTGGCTCTTTGCTGTTAATTTAATGTTTATTTTATACCTGGGTCTTCCTATTTTAGCACCTGCTCTCATGAAAATAGGGGCAGAACTTCCTGCTAGAATTATCTACACAGCGTATAGTCCACTTTGCCACCAGCTTGGGTTTCGTTCATTTTTTCTTTTTGGCGAACAACCGTATTATCCTAGGTCTGCAGCCGGTATACCAGGGGTTATAACCTTTGGCCAGGCAACTCAAATTGACGAAAATGATCTAATCGCAGCTCGTAAATTTGTTGGAAATGATATGCTTGGCTATAAAATTGCTTTATGTGAGAGGGATGTTGCAATCTACGGTGCAATCATTCTTTTTGGTTTTTTGTTCGGCCTTACTCGTCGAAAGATCAAACCCTTGCATTGGGCATTGTGGTTTTTATTTGCAATCGGCCCAATTGGACTAGATGGTTTTTCTCAATTATTTAGCCAGATACAAATCCCAATGATCGCGAGTTTCTTGCCTTACAGGGAAAGCACACCATTTTTGCGTATATTTACAGGATTTCTCTTCGGATTTGGAACTGCCTGGTTTGGGTTGCCCTATGTGGAAGAATCGATGAAGGAAACCCTGGATCTTTTAGACAAAAAACTTTCCGTGGGATCAAAATAATTTCCATGAAATTTATTTCCAAAAACGGTCTTCGATATCTTTCTTTTGATATATTCCCTGGTGGTTTATTTCAGGCAATATTTTCACGTTCGGGCGGAACCAGTCCTAGTCCATGGGGTTCATTAAATGTAGGCGGTTCGGTTGGGGATGACAATGATAGGGTCCGAGAAAACCGTTATCGCTCATTCGCAGCGCTAGGACGTAGTAGAACCTCAATGTATGATGTTTGGCAAGTTCACAGTTCAGATATTGTGATTGCAAATACTCCCCATAAAAACCCTAATACGTACTCTCCATTAAAAGCTGATGGAATGATTACAGGTAATCCGGAAGTAAGTCTCTTTATGCGTTTTGCTGACTGTACACCAGTCTTGCTATATGACCCAAAGAAAAATGTCGCTGGAATCGCTCATGCTGGTTGGCAAGGCACTGTTAAAAAGGTTTGTGGAAATATTGTCCAATCGATGAAAGCGGTGTTTGGGTGTAGTCCTGCTGATATTATGGCAGCAATTGGACCAGCAATCGGTCCAGACCACTATGAAGTCGGACAAAGTGTGATTGATCAAGTTAGATATTCATTTGGTTCAGATTCTGAAAAATTATTGATTTCAAATGGTTTCAGAACACATTTTGATTTATGGTCGGCCAATCAGCTTGTTTTACAACAAGCTGGAGTGGAGCAAATCGAAATAGCCGGGCTCTGCACAGCTTGCCATGTGGATGATTGGTACTCACACCGTGCTCAAAACGGAAAAACGGGAAGATTTGGTGCACTGATAGCACTCCCAGAGTCTTAAATTGGCTTAATTTAGAATTTCATTACTCAAAAAATGGCTTAATCTTATGACATCGAACTTGATTTCGGAAATACGAAGTAAATATGATCAAATCAGCCAACAGATAGAAAATGCGTGTGCGAAAAGCAAAATTCAATCCCCTCCTGTTCGAATTGTAGTTGTAACCAAGACCCATCCGATTGATTCTGTTCGGGCTGTACTGGAAGCAGGGATCAGGGATTTGGGTGAAAACTATGTTGAAGAGGCTACTGAAAAAATCGATGTCATAGGCCATGTAGACCTATTATCGTGGCACATGATTGGTCATATTCAGAGCAGAAAAGCCAATCTTGTTGTAAATAATTTTTCGGTGGTTCATTCTGTTGATAGTTTGAAACTGGCAATTAGGTTAAATCGTTTTGCTCTCGAAAACAATAAAAGGATAAATATTTTACTTGAATGCAATATGAGTGGTGAAGAAAGTAAATTCGGCTTCCCGGCTTTTGAAAAAACTCTCTGGCCTGCATTTATCTCTGAATCAAGCCAAATAGCCGAATTGGCAAATTTAAATATTTGTGGGCTCATGACGATGCCCCCGCTTTTTGAAATCCCCGAGAAAAACCGACCATACTTTGAGAAGTTACGAAATTTACGGGATGTTTTATCTGAGAAGCTTCCAAGCACAAACTGGACCGAATTATCCATGGGTACTAGCACTGATTATATTGTTGCAGTAGAAGAAGGTGCAACACTCGTAAGGATTGGGACTGCGATACTTGGATCCAGATCATATAAATAAAAAGAGCATATTACTCTACTGAATTAAAAAACGCAAAATAGGAGTTTCGATGTTTATTATTCTGGCAAATGCAATCGGTATATTTTCACAGGTTTTAACTTTTTTGGTTTTAGCCCACGTTATTTTGTCTTATTTTATGAATCCATACCATCCGGTGCGTCAGTTCATTGACAGAATGGTTGATCCGTTACTATCACCGATTCGCAAAATTGTCCCCCTTATTGGCATGATGGATTTCAGCCCGGTGATTCTGATTATTTTGGTGCAATTTATATCTGATGCTATTGTGAAAATATTAATTACCCTTTGAGGTGATAAATGGGCTCACGGAAATTCCACATGCATGACGGTCACCGCGGTGCTGCAATTGCAGTAAAAGTATCGGCGGGTACCAACCGAAACGAAATTACCGAAGTAATTACAGACGGCACAATAAAAATAAAATTAGCCGGTAAAACAACTAATGCTGAGAACCTGAATTCGAAGTTAATACAATTCTTAGCTGAAGTTTTTGATGTGGAAACGGCCAAGCTTGATATTATTTCTGGATTATCCGGAAACGAAAAGCTAATAACCATCCTTGGTCTCGATGCGGTTGAAGTGCAACAAAAAATATCGTCCTATAATAAGTGATTGAATCACTTTATGGCGATATTTTTACTTCGATTTAGGCACTTATTGCATCGGGCTATATAGTCCGCGGTAAACATCAAATATTTCGTAAATGTTGCGAATATAATCCCGTGTTTCACTATATCGAATAATCTCAAGCTCAAGGTCGGTATCATCATTAGCGAGATTTTGCCAAATACTGGCATTACCTGGTCCGCTATTGTAGCCCGCTAACGTTGCATATAAATCATTGTTTAAATAACGTCGGTTACTGTTGAGATAATATGTTCCCATCCGAATATTGATATACGGGCTATAAAGATCATTTTCGGTAAAATTTTCAGGCCAGGTCATTTGAGAAGCTATGTTTACACCTGTGCTCGGAATAATTTGCATTAATCCTCTTGCTCCAGCGCTTGACCGAACGAATCCCTCAAACAAGCTTTCCTGACGGACAACACTAATGACGAAAAGGGGGGCAATTGCATTTTCAGCTGCAGCCGGCCAGATTAAATCCGAGTAATATAAACCATAACGGATATGTTTAAAATACACTGGAGCTGTTAAGCTGGCAGAGTGATCATCCAATCCTGCTAAGGTTAATAAATCGCGCAGTGAATATATTCCTGAACGATACAAGCCGATATCCAATAAGTAATTTCCCAATCGAAAAGTATTTTCCGGACTAGTTTTTACCTCTTCACGAAGTGCATCATATTCTGCGCGTGCTTCATCGAATAAACCTAATCGCCAAAATTCTTCTCCCCGTAAAAACCTTACATCAGTTTGTAAATTGTTTAGACTTGATAAGTCTGTATCTGCTGGTAAATTGAATTTAATCCGGACCCAGGATGCAGCTTCGACTCTTTCTTTTGGCAAATCTACAACCAGGTTCATCGCTGGTGGAGAGGCGAATGGTTCCCGGTTTTCGAGGAGGTCGCGAGCGCGTAGGCTGTAATATCCATTTGGATCTGCTAACTGAGCCTGTTCCAGGGTCGAACGAGCATTTGCGTTATCACCTTGGATGGTGTAGGTTTTACCAATCCAGAATAGTGACTTTGCCCTATCCGATAATTCTTTCGAATGTAATAAGGAATTTTGGAAATCAGCGCTGGCATGTAAATAATCTCCAAGCCTGTAACGAGCAATTCCAGCTTGGAACCAGGCATTTTCCATCGATGGGTCCGCATCAAATCGACCAGGTAAAGATTCCCAAAGGACTGCAGCTTTTTCCAAATTTCCAGAACGTTCATAAATTCGTGCTGCTTCAAAGAGGTAAGTACTGGCAAATGGGGATGCATTATTCCCATCAGAATAAGTTTCTAAACCCTGAGCAGCAGATTCGAAATTATCCAAATAAGCCCACAAAGTAAAGGCTCTTTCATCCCACGCTGAAGCCCAGTAACGATTTCCAGGATATTTTTCAATCAATACGCTCCACAAGTCAACAGCTGGCTGATAATCTCCCATCTCGCGCAATGTTAATGCCATGTAATGTAGTACAGTGCCATCATGGTTGGGGTTTTCTGAAACAAATCGTTGAAAGGCTGCTAACGCGACATCATACTTTTTTGCATAATAATCTACCATTCCACGATTAAATTCATCGATTGGTTGATTCGCTTCTACAAGACCGATTAGTGCTGAATAAGAATCAAACGCCAATGGGAAATTTTCAACCGCATGCCGCCAACGATTGTAACCCTCTTGAGTATTACCTTGCAGCATAAATCCACGCCCAGCCATGAGGTCAATTTGGGCCTTAATGTAATCATTAGAGGTTGCCGAATAAATGTCATCGTACAATTTCAAAGCCGTATCAACATCACCTAATTTAACGTAAGTATCGGCGATGCTAATGCGAATATCGGTAGGACTGGCATCCCCTAAGGCTTTATCTACCGTTTGATAAGCAAGAAGGGCTTTATTAAAGTTACCCAATGCAGTATATGCATTACCAAGCTTTCCCTGAACATATGATTCTAGAGTATTCGGCCTAAAACCCAAATATTTTTCGTAAGCATCCACTGATTCCTGATAACGGTCAAGTGAAAAATAGATCTCGCCTAATAAAAACCATGAATTAACAGCTTCGTCACTCTCTGGATATTTTTCAACGACCAACCTGAGGCTGTCGAGAGCAGCTGGGAAATTACCAGATAAATAATCTGTTTTTCCCAACCCCCAGAATGCTAAGGCTTTAACTTTTTCATCTGCACTGGTTGACACTGCATTCTGATAATCTAATTTTGCTTTTGGGTAATCACCATTAAAAAGAGCTTTATCACCTTCGTCGATTCGGACGGAGGGCAAGGGTGTTGGGGTAGGCGATGGAGGTAAGGTTGCTGTTGGCGATGGAATAATGGTTGGCGTTAGTGAAGGCCCAGAAGTCGCAGTTATCGTAGGTTGACTGGCTTTTGGGAATGAGCAAGCACTCAAAATTAGAAATATAAACAAATACAGAAATAAGTATAGTCTCTTCATTATTTTCTTATAATGCCGAAACAAATGTATGTCAAGTTGTAAGGCCGCTTACTCTTCTTTACAAGCACCCTTAGCCGTGATAAACTTTATAAAATCATTCACGCGCTCTCATCTGAGAGCGCTATTTCATGTGAGAGCCATGCGAACAATATTCTGGGATTTTGATACGAATGAAGTAAAAATGATCGATCAGCGTCTGCTGCCCGTAACATTTTTAATTGTAGCCTTTCAGAATTATTTAGGTGTTGCGGGTGCCATTACAGATATGGTTATTAGAGGTGCACCAGCCATAGGTGCGGCAGCGGCCTTTGGGCTTGCTTTAGCCGCCCGTGAGTCAAAAGCAAGTACTATAGATAATCTAAAATTAGATTTAACCAACGCAGGGTGTATTCTAAAGGCCTCACGCCCTACAGCTGTCAACCTTGCCTGGGCAGTTGATTTAATATTAAAAAAAGTAAATTTGTTTTCTGGATCTGTTACTGCTTGTCAAAATTTCGTCTTGGAGCAGGCTCAGTCTTTGGCAGACGAAGATGTCGCTATTAACAAATGCATGGCTGCTCACGGAGCTGAATTAATATCAGATGGAGATACAATAGTTCACCATTGTAATACAGGCGCACTTGCTGCTGTTGATTGGGGTACGGCGCTGGGTGTCATTCGGACAGCCTGGGAGCAGGGAAAAAGAATCCATGTTCTGGTTGATGAGACGCGCCCACGATTGCAAGGCGCCCGATTAACAGCTTGGGAACTCGAACAATATGGAATCCCGTATGAAATTATTTCAGACAATATGTCCGGGCATTTTATGTACACCGGCAAAGTCCAGAAGGTTTTCTTTGGGGCTGATCGCGTTACCGCAAATGGTGATGTAGCCAATAAAATTGGAACCTATATGTTGTCCCTTGCTGCCATGGATAATAAAATCCCTGCATACGCAGTTGTTCCTACGTCGACAATAGATATGTCACTCGCGCACGGTGGATTAATTCCGATCGAAGAGAGAACTCCGGATGAAGTGTTAAATATTCAATTAGCTGGAGCTCGTGTTACTCCGCAAAATGCCAAAGCCAGAAACCCTGCATTTGATGTGACCCCATCCAGGTTAATTACTGCCATTGTTACCGAAAATGGAATTGCTTACCCGCCATTCGAAAAAAGTCTTGCGAAACTTGTTTCAAGGCTCGACTAAAATTCAGCGTACAGTTAAACAAAAGTGAGATTTACAAAAATGGATATTTTGATCAGCGGTTCAGTTGCATACGATTATTTGATGACATTTCCAGGTTTGTTTCATGAACAGATATTACCTGAGCGATTAAAATCAATCAGCCTTTCCTTTCTGGTCGATGGTATGTCGAAGCAAAGAGGTGGCGTAGCTCCTAATATTGCCTACACAATGGCTCTTTTGGGAGGTCACCCTCGTTTGTTTGCCACCGTTGGAGAAGATTTTGAGGAATATCGCACCTGGTTGGAAAAATTTGGTGTAAATACTGAATGGGCAAAGGTTGTTCCCGGGAAATTTACGGCATCTTTTTTTGCAACAACAGACCAAATTAATGCACAGATTGCATCATTTTATCCTGGTGCAATGGCTGATGCTTCCATTTTGTCTTTGAAAAATATTGAAACTCGTCCAGATCTGGTTATTATCTCCCCAACCGATCCTGCTGCAATGATGAAGCATGCTGCTGAATGCAGAGAACTCGGTCTTGCATATCTATATGATCCCTCCCAACAAGTATTAAGATTAGATGGGAATGAAATCGCTCGGGATATGGAAGGAGCGCATTTCTTATTCGTAAATGATTACGAATTCGGATTAATTTCCAAAAAAACCGGGCTTGATTTACAAGGCATGCAAAAACATGTTGATGTCATCGTTGTGACCAAAGGCGCTGATGGAGCAGTTATTTACGCCGATGGAAATGAATATTTTATACCTGTGATTCCCGAAGAACGTGTTATTGATCCAACCGGTGTTGGTGATGCATTTAGAGGTGGGTTTTTATCAGCTTACTCTCACGGGTGGGATTGGGAATTGTGCGGTCAGCTTGGTTCACTCGCCGCAGTTTACTGCCTTGAACAGAATGGAACCCAAAACCATTTTTATACACGACCCGATTTTATAAATCGGTTTCGAAAGTACTACGATGATCGTGGTAGACTCGACGTATTAACAAGCTAATAAATAATCTTGATTCAAATTTACAATTCAACCAGGAGAAACCATGAGTATTTCTGATATTAAAGATAATAGTCAGGCTGAAGGCGGCCGCAGACGTATTGATTGGGCTGAACGTGAAATGCCCGTACTACGAATGATCAAAGAACGTTTCATAAAAGAGCGACCATTGGCAGGCATTAGAATTTCAGCTTGCTTGCATGTAACTACAGAAACAGCTAACTTGATGACAACACTGCAAGCTGGTGGTGCAGATGTTGTTATCACAGCATCAAATCCTCTTTCAACTCAGGATGATGTTGCCGCAGCCCTCGTAAATATTTACGAAATACCAACCTTCGCCATCAAGGGTGAAGATAACACTACTTATTACAAACATATCACGGCTGCCTTGGATCACAAACCACAGTTAACCATGGATGATGGTGCGGATCTTGTTTCGACAATTCATAAAAACCGTCGCGAATTATTGACTGATATTATCGGTGGAACAGAAGAAACAACCACGGGTGTTATCCGACTTCGTGCAATGTCAGCTGATAAAATGTTGGAATTCCCTGTGATTGCTGTAAACGACGCGATGACAAAACACTTTTTTGATAATCGCTATGGCACAGGCCAGTCGACTCTGGATGGCATTATTCGCGCAACCAATGTTCTCCTGGCTGGTAAAGTTTTTGTTGTCGCCGGCTATGGCTGGTGTGGGCGAGGCCTGGCATCCCGTGCACGTGGCATGGGTTCACGAGTTGTAGTGACCGAAATTGATCCATTGAAGGCTCTTGAAGCGGTAATGGATGGTTACGAGGTCATGCCAATGAATCAGGCGGCGCGTGTTGGTGATATTTTCTGCACCGTGACAGGCGACTTGAATGTAATTGATGGTCATCACTTCGTAATTATGAAGGATGGAGCGCTTGTTTCTAACTCTGGCCACTTCAATGTAGAAATTAATATTCCCGCTTTAGCCTCGATGTCGAATGGCGCACCCAATCTTGTTCGTCCTTTTGTTGAGCAATATACAACCAAGGATGGCCGGAAAATCAATATTCTTGGTGAAGGTCGCTTGATCAACCTTGCATCCGCGGAAGGGCACCCTGCGTCGGTTATGGATATGTCTTTTGCCAATCAGGCACTTGCAGCTGAATACATGGTTAAGAACGCAAGTAAACTTGAGAACAAGGTTTATTCAGTCCCTGCTGATATCGATGCCGAAATTGCACGCATCAAATTATCCGCCATGGGCATTCAAATTGATACACTGACTGATGCTCAAATGAAGTATTTAAATTCCTGGCAAGAAGGCACATAAACTCAGGTTGATAATACTAAAGAGGATTTTGCAGATAATAAGCCTGCAAAATCCTCTTTTTTAATTAATATAAAATTGCTCGAACTAAGTACCTTTGCGCATCATTTGTTCCACAAAATCACTATAGCCACCGATATATTCTTTCAAAATCCCATTTTCCAGTGAAAATATTCGGTTTACAGTTCTATCTAGAAAATACCGATCATGTGAGATTACAAAAACTGTGCCGACAAAGTCGCTCAAGGCATTTTCCAGTACTTCGGCTGCAGCTATATCCAGATTATTCGTAGGCTCATCAAGCAAAAGGAAATTAGCTCCGGACAATACTAGAAGTGCCAGCTGAAGCCTGCTTCTTTCACCTCCGGAGAGCGAATCTATCCTGATGGTAGCTTGTTGATATGTGAATAGGTACCGGATCAAGAATGCTATCGCATTGGATTCCGTTAAATTACCTGTACGACGTACCACTTCGAGTGGCGTTTTGGAAAAATCCAGTGTCTCATGCTCTTGAGCGTAATAACCGATTTTTACACTTGGGCCGATGATTATCTCGCCAAAATCCTGAGTCTCGAGATTTAATATTAGACGCAATAAAACTGATTTTCCAGCTCCATTTGATCCAACCAAACCAACCCGTTCACCGTGTCTGATTAGAAAGTTTGTGTTATTCAATATTTGCCGGAAATCAAATGATTTGCCAATATTTCTAAATTCCAAAACATTATTCGACCCACGCCAACCACCCAAATCCAAGCCCAATTGACGCTTTTCCAGGTTAGGCTGGTTGAGTTCATCCACTCTTTCTAACCTGGATTGCATTGAGCGGACACGACTTGCAAATTTATCACTTATTTTAACCCACAGTTGATATCTTTTAAGTGCCAGCTCCATGCGAACGATGGCCCGTTGTTGAATCTGAAACAATTCTTCCTGCCTTGCGAGGCGTTGTTCCTTATCAATAACAAAATCGGTATAGTTTCCAGGAAATTCAGTTAATTGCCCGTCTTCAATTTCCACAATATGAGTTACCACTGCGTCAAGAATATAACGATCATGTGATATCAGTACTACAGCCCCAGGATAATTTCTTATTACTTGTTCGAGAAAACCTTTTGCTGGTATATCCAAATGATTGTCTGGTTCATCCAGTAATAAGACAGCCGGCTGAAGTAATATTAATCTCGCCAATCCAATAAGTTTCTTTTGTCCGCCACTCAGCACGCTAATTTTCTTTTCGAAATCCGATTCTGGCAATCCAAGACCAATAAGCAAGGTTCTTACCCTGGTTGAATAGAATGTGCCATTCAAAGAATGGAATTCATCCAACAGGCTTTGTTGGGCAGTGATAGCTTTATCAAGTTTCAAATGGTTATTGTAAACACTGGGATCCCCCATTTTGAGCTCGATTTCATGCAAATCATGCTCAATTTCTGCTATGCGAGGATTCCCTTCCAAGGCCAATGCTAGTGCGGTTTTTTCAGTGTCAAATTCAGGTTGTTGAGGGAGGTAACCGACTGTTACTCCCTTTGCCTTAACCACTTTGCCACCTGGCTCAGCTTGATATTGACCTGTTATTAGCTTAACCAGCGAAGATTTTCCTGCTCCATTTGGACCGATCAACCCAATTTTTTGCTCATTTTTAATTTCCCAATTCAAAGAATTAAAAATTGTTTTTGCACCGAGTACCAGTGTGACATTGTTTAAACTAATTGCGATCATATTACCTTATTATTCTTCGAAACCTAATAATATTTGATAATTATTTTTTGTCATAATAACATAAATATATTAAGAATAAAAAAAGGAACCAGGAAAATATAATCCTTCGCCAAAATTTTTCACAATCTGGTAAAATATTGATAGCAAGCCGTTATCCCGGTCAAATGAAGACCGGGGTTTTTCTGTGTAGAAGATTGTATGGGCGACCAAGAGTAGCCCATACATTGGGTAAAGGTAAATATGATCAAGGAAAGAACTAACATTCGTAACATCGCGATTATCGCACACGTTGACCACGGCAAGACAACTCTGGTAGATTATCTTTTACGGCAATCGCATACATTCCGCGATAACCAACAAGTGGCCGAACGTGTAATGGACTCCAATGACTTAGAACGAGAGCGCGGTATTACAATTCTCGCAAAAAACACTGCTATTACTATCCCCGATCCAGTAACTGGTGAAACAGTAAAAATTAATATCGTCGATACACCCGGCCATGCTGATTTTGGTGGTGAAGTTGAACGAGTAATGAATATGGTTGATGGAGTCCTTCTGCTGGTAGATGCGGCTGAAGGACCGATGCCACAGACTCGTTTTGTGCTTAAAAAAGCTTTGGAGCGTGGGCATAAAGCCATAGTTGTCGTAAACAAGGTCGACCGTAAGGACGCAGAACCGGCACGTGTTTTGAATGATACATTCGATTTATTCGTTGAGCTGGGTGCTACAGATGATCAGGCTGATTTTCCGGTTATCTATGCACAGGCAACTGCTGGGCGAGCTGGATTTACACCTGATTTAAGTGAAGATTTACAACCTCTGTTCCAAACAATTCTGCGCCATATCCCGGCCCCAAAAGTTGATATGGATGCACCATTACAAATGCTTGTCACTACGTTGGGTTACGATGATTATCGTGGCGTTACAGCAGTTGGCCGAGTATTTGCTGGAACAATCAAGGCTGGTCAAAAGCTTGCCCGCCTCACTATTGACGGTTCGAATTTGCCTGAGACAGCCCGTTACCTTTATGTCCATTATGGACTGGGAAAAGTTGAAGTTACTGAAGCAACTGCCGGAGAAATTATTGCCCTGGCAGGTTTGGAAGGAATCGCAATTGGCGAAACTCTCGCGGATCCCCAAAACCCAATTCAATTACCTACAATTAAAGTTGAAGAACCAACTGTACGTATGACTTTTGGAGTGAACACATCGCCATTTTCTGGACGAGAAGGTAAATGGAGTACATCCCGAAAACTTCGAGAACGTTTGTTTGACGAACTTCGAACCAATGTTTCGCTGAGAGTTGCTGAAACTGAATCAGCAGAAACATTTTTAGTTTCTGGACGCGGGGAGCTGCATTTAGCAATTTTGATCGAAACCATGCGGCGGGAAGGCTATGAATTCCAGGTTTCCCGCCCGGAAGTTATTTTTCACAAGGCTGAAGATGGAAGCTTGCTCGAACCATTTGAAGAAGTACACATTGAAACCAGTGCAGAAACGGTTGGCGTAGTTGTGGAAATGTTAGGTGGACGCCGTGGAAAAATGATGAACATGGAAGATACTGGTGATGGGCATGTACGATTGGTTTACATTGTTCCAACACGCGGCTTGCTTGGTTTCCGCTATCAGTTCCTGACTGCCACACGTGGTATGGGTATCCTGCACTCGCTCTTCCACAGTTATGATGAGTTAGCGGGACCTATGAATGCCCGGTCAACAGGTTCTTTGGTAGCTATGGAAGCAGGTGATGCAACAGCTTATGCATTAAAAGGTGCAGAGGAGCGTGGAAATTTATTCATCAACCCAGGACTTAATGTATACATGGGCATGGTCATCGGTGAAAACAGTCGGGGCGGAGATATCGCGATCAATGTTTGCCGGAAAAAACATTTGACAAACATGCGTTCTTCGCGTGGGGATATGGAAATTCGATTAACGCCTCCTCGCCAAATGTCGCTTGATGAAGCGATTGAATACTTATCGGATGATGAACTTTTGGAAATTACCCCATTAAATTATCGTATTCGAAAAAGAATACTTGATACAGAAGATCGCGGAAAGCAAACAAAGAAATCCAAGGAAGCCTTGGAAGAATAGGCTTCCATCAAAAAGACGAGTATCTGGTTTTTACCAGTACTCGTCTTTTCCATTAATTTATTTTCCGACTACGAGTTTTTTTCAGAACCTAAATCAAAATAAACACCCTGGTCTCGTCTATTTGATTATGGTTCCCTTGATTTTGTTAGTATCTTCTATTCGTTCCAAGTGACCTGCAAGCATATCCAGTTGCCTTGCTTCCTCAATACTATAAAACCCCCAAGCTAAAGTTTCATCACTTATTCCAATCTCTCCTTCTATAATTTCCGCTTCAAAGTTCAGTGCAACTATATGGACTTTATTTCCATCTGGATAAACAACTAATTTATTAGGGTCACTATACACTCCCGTAAGGCGAATTATATTAATTCGCGCACCTGTTTCTTCAAAAACTTCACGAACGCATGTCTCAGCAACACTTTCTCCCGCTTCGTGTCTCCCGCTTGGTAAGCACCATTGCTCATTATCTGTTCGTTGTGTCAGTAAAATTTTTTCATGGGCAGAATCATAAATAACAGCTGAGCAACCTAATCGCACTGCACCTTCTTTGCCTATCCGATCACCAAATAATACTTGTGTTTTTGCCATGCGTGCACCTTCTTTTATTATGGGTCTCTCAACTAAAAATCAACAAAAACCGTTATCATAAAAAAAGCATTTTCCTCTGCTAAATTTTTGAACAGAGTTTTTTTTACAAATGGTCCTCATCATATGTAGGAGAATACGATTTCAGGTTTGCATTTATCTGGTTTATCAAGGTAGATATTACTTCGCTATAAGAAGAGGAAACATCCGAAACTTCCAGCCTAATCACCTTATTTTTTGGTAATGTAAAAATCCATTCTTCCAAATATGAATCCAACAAACCGAGATCATTTTTATCGGCTATATTGATTCTGTCACGGGTTGAAAGTCTTTTTTGGATCACATCGAACGGAGCCGTCAAATGTACTATCAAATCGGGTTCGGACAATTGAGATCGTAAAAAAATATACAACCGTTGGCATAAATCGAATTCCTGATCACTCAACATCCCGCGTGAATAAAATAACTTAGTGAATGCATGGAAATCCTGATCGAGACCACCATCAATTACGCCAATTTGGTGCGACTGCCTCAATGCCGACTCTTGCTCTGCTCGAAATAACAAATAATCTATCTGATTAGCCAGGGCATAGGCATGATATTGTTTAAAAAGTAGTTGAAATGGCCTTTCGGTATGTTGTTCGATTCCAGCAGAAAAAATTCCCAGTTTTGAGAGTTCGTGAACCAGGGTTGTTTTTCCTACACCGGTATTTCCTGTAAAAACAATTATTTTTCCCATGTGATCCAATAATTGTAATCATAAATATTAGAAAAGGAAGCGAAAATCACCATGACTTAATCTTTGAAAGTGTGAGTTTTATGAGCAAATTTTCAGGAGAATTTAGCCACGTCTGTGGATCAGTATCCTCGACACCATCTGAACCAAGGTATTTTGTGTAAATACACAATATGCGCTGTTTAACTTCATCGGATGGTAATTTAATTAATTCTGAGATACCCTCTATCATAACAGCGGTTAATCCATCTTCCGCATTTTCAATATCAACCACCAGTGCACATTTTGGATTACTCTCAATATCGATCACTTTGCGAGTGGATTTATAAGAACTGATCCAAATAGCGCCATCCTCCCAAAGAAACCAAACCGGAACTACATGAGGTTGTCCATCGAAAGACGAAGTTGCCAACCGGCCAAGAAGTCTGCGTGAGAGAAATTCTTCAACCTGTGGAGAAAATTTTAGGTTAGGCATGGCAAAAACTCCGATAACAGCATAAAAAATAAGGTGGCATATTTACACATTCATTTATAGCATGATACATAGTAATTAATAGTTTGGATTATATTGTTCACCGCATCATTCCAAGGTAAAAATAGCAATCACTTACCCTTTATTGACAAGTGTGTAAAATATGTGTAAACTGATTGAAATTGTCGAAAATAATAGGAGAAACGCAATGGCTACTGCAAAAGATTTAATAAAAAACAAAAGTGTCTCCCAAATCCTATCCATCAATCCTGATGCCAGCGTACAGGAAGCAATCAAAATGATGGCAGACCATAATGTGGGTGCCGTTCTTGTTGAGATTGTTGCAGATAAAGTTCAAGGAATTTTAACCGAACGTGATGTTATTTTAAAACTTGATGCTCAGAATCGCAATGCGTCGGAAACCAAAGTACGTGATATTATGACAGAAAAAGTTTTATATGTTGAAAGTAATCAATCTGTTGAAGAATGCATGGAGTTGATGAATTCAAAAGGGTTTCGGCATTTACCAGTATACGAAAATGGAGATTTGTTAGGTTTGATCTCCGTTCGTGACGTATTACGGGAAATTATTGCAGAGCAAAAGACTATGATTTCGCACCTAGAAAATTATATTAGTGGTTTGTAAAGCGGAAATCGCTTGGACCGCAAGGGGCGCATTTGCGCCCTATTTTTTTGTGTTATTAAATCAAGTTAATCAAATTCAACTTTCTATTTGGTTACATTTCTGGTTACATTTGTCACTCTATTTAGCACGGGCTTTCGAATAACATAATTGTTGATCACATGCATGAACTAGCCGTAACTCAAAGTATTTTGGAAATAGCACTACGCCACGCAGAAACTAAGCAAGCGTTGCGGATAACTCACCTATTCATTGTAATGGGGGAGTGGTCATCCACCGTTGATGATTCCATCCAATTTTATTGGGATATGATCAGTGATGGAACCATTGCCAAAGGGGCAATACTTCACTTCAATAGAATCCCAGTAGAAATTATCTGCATAAATTGCGGTCATTCATATAAACCTAACTCGCGCGAATTACTTTGCCCAAAATGCGCCAGTACAAAGATAAAAGTCAAAACAGGAGAAGAATTCTATCTTGAATCGATTGAAATAGAATCCTGACCAGGTGAAATTGAAAATGGATACCACTAACCTTATGACAACCAGAATTCCTGTTGTTGAAAAAATCCTTTCAGCAAATGATCGTCTAGCTGATGAAAACCGAATTAAATTTGATGCGGCTGGTGTGTTCACTATTAACATCATGGCGTCTCCCGGAGCCGGCAAAACCACTCTAATCGAAAAGACTGTATTTGCATTGAAAAACAAGCTTAGAATTGGCATGATCAATGGTGACATCGCCACAAGTTTTGATGCAGATAGAGCCGCTGCTGCAGGCGCAACAGCGGTCCAAATTAATACTGGGGGTGATTGCCATCTGGATGCAGTCATGCTCCAGTCAGCTTTAGGGCAACTCCACTTAAATGATTTTGACCTGCTGATCATTGAAAATGTCGGGAATCTGGTTTGTCCGGCAGAATTCAAACTTGGTACGCATAAAAATATTTTAGTAGCATCAATACCTGAGGGTGATGATAAACCCTACAAATATCCTGGTATGTATAGAGGGGTTGATGCTGTTGTGATTAATAAAATGGATCTCTTGCCTTATGTTTCTTTTCGTGTAGATTATTTCAAGCGCGGTATCGAGGCTTTGAACCCAGACGCACCCCAGTTTGAGGTTTCTTGCAGCACAGGGGAGGGTCTTGGTAACTGGCTAAACTGGATTTTGTCAAATATTCAACCCCATGCCTAACTCTCACTCGAAAAGTATTCATGTTCATATATCGGGAATTGTACAGGGGGTAGGTTTCCGTCCTTTTGTCTATAACCTTGCCCGTATGCACCTACTTACCGGATGGGTTAAAAATACATCTGCTGGGGTTGAGATTGAAGCTGAAGGCCTCACGTATAATGTGGACCAATTTATTGAAAAATTGAAAACTAAGGCCCCACCGCTTTCCTCCATCGACGAATTTGTAATTACTCAAAAAACCGAATCGGGGTTTAGTGATTTTACAATTCATGCATCAGAAGCAATCCCAACAGATTTTCAACCAATTTCTCCGGATATTGCTATATGCCCAGACTGCCTGCGTGAATTATTCGATCAAAAAGATAATCGTTATCGTTACCCATTCATTAATTGTACAAATTGTGGACCACGGTTCACAATTATAAAAAATATTCCATACGATAGACCTCTTACAAGCATGTCAACTTTTGGAATGTGCTCTAACTGTGCGAATGAATATGCTGACCCAACTAATCGGCGTTTTCATGCCCAACCAATTGCATGCCCTACTTGTGGACCCAAGATATGGCTCGAAGAGCACGGTCAATCCAATCAAGATACCAGTTTATTTGTATCAGCAACAATGGACGAAGCGATAAAAAAAAGCAGACATCTGCTACTTGATGGAAGTATTATTGCCATAAAGGGTTTGGGGGGCTTTCATCTGGCTTGTAATGCGCATAATTCAGCCGCTGTCTCTGCCCTTCGATTGCGAAAACTTAGGGTGGATAAACCCTTTGCCGTTATGATGCGGGATATGCAGACTGTAGAAAAATATTGTATTGTTGACGAACAAGAAAAAGCTCTCCTGATTTCGCCGGCGCATCCCATTGTCATATTAAACTGGAAAAAGTCTGCCAATTTTAATGAATTGATTGCTCCGGGTCAAAATGTTATAGGTGTAATGTTGCCTTACACACCCTTGCATGCACTCTTAATGGAAAAGGAGAATGGCTACCCGGATGTTCTAGTAATGACCAGTGGAAATTTATCAGATGAACCTATTTGTACAGAGAATGAAGATGCCCGTATTCGCTTGAAGAGTTTGGCGGATGCTTTTTTGATGCACGATCGGGAAATTCACATACGAACAGATGACTCGGTTATGCGGGTTCATCAGAAAGATAATTTTCCAATCCGACGTTCTCGTGGATATTCTCCGTATCCAGTCAAGCTAACCAGATCTGTTTTGCCACTTTTGGCGGCAGGTGCCGAACTAAAAAATACCTTTTGTTTAACAAAAAACAATTATGCATTCCTGAGTCATCATATTGGTGACCTGGAAAATTATGAAACACTATTATCTTATGAAAATGGAATTACACATTTCGAAAAATTATTTCGGGTAAAGCCCGAAGCAATTGTTTATGATCTTCATCCTAATTATCTATCTACCAGATACGCTCTAAACCGTTCATTATCCGAAGGGATCAATTCCATCGGCGTACAGCATCACCACGCGCACATTGCATCATTGATGGCAGAATATGGGTTGGATGAGTCGCGAAGTGTTATTGGGATAGCTTTTGATGGTACCGGTTATGGGGATGATGGGACTATCTGGGGAGGCGAATTTCTAATATCGAACTACGCCGGCTATCAACGCGTAGCACACCTGCAATATTTCCCGTTACCCGGTGGTGATGCCGCGACCCGCCGGCCATCACGTACTGCGCTGGGATTATTGTTTGAGCTTGGTCTCGATTGGGATCGAGCACAAGCCATTAAATCAGATTTATCTGTTATAGAACGAAATATGATCCACAAACAACTTCAAGGCAAGCTTAATACTCCTATGACTTCCAGCATGGGGCGTTTTTTCGATGCCATCGCCAGTCTGATCGGGATACGACAGCGAGTCAATTATGAAGGCCAGGCTGCTATTGAATTAGAGGCAATCACCAATCCAGATGAAAAGGGATTTTATGATTTTGAATATTCTGATGGAGAAATTCGAACCAGTAAAGGTATTGCTGCCATTTTATCTGATAGACTCGCTGGAGTTCCGAATTCAAATATTTCCGGAAAATTCCATAATGGTTTGGCAAAAGTGATTACCGATGTTTGTCTCGATCTTAGAAACAAATATAATATCTCTGAAGTTGCTTTATCTGGTGGTGTTTGGCAAAATTTTACATTGTTACAGAAAACTATTGTTCTTCTTGAAAAAGAAAGATTTACAGTTTTCAGGCATCACAAAGTTCCTACCAATGATGGTGGCTTGGCTCTTGGGCAGGCTGCAATTGGTGCATTCCGTTTCAAATAACAAGGAGTAAAATTATGTGCCTGGGCGTTCCTGGTAAGATAGTAGAGACCTACAACAAAGATGGCTTACCAATGGGGAAAATTGATTTTGGTGGTGGCGTTTTAAGAGAAACCTGCCTCGCTTATGTTCCAGAAGCTGTGGTTGGTGACTATACAATTATTCATGTTGGTTTTGCTATTAATGTAATTAGCGAAGAAGACGCATTAGAAACGTTGCAATTGCTTACAGAAATAGCGGACCTGAATGATGAGCTTGGATTTGATCCTGATCCAATCGCAAGTTAAGCAATTGAAATGGTGTCGAAAATGAAATATTTAACAGAATTTCGTGATGCGCATCTCGTAAAAGGTGTGATCGAAGAAATTAAGAAAAATGTAACCCAGCCCTGGGTCTTGATGGAAATATGTGGAGGACAGACACACTCAATCGTCAGGCATGGACTCGATCAGCTTCTCCCACCTGAAATCGAATTGGTACATGGACCAGGTTGTCCGGTATGTGTAACACCATTGGAGCAAATCGATAGGGCTTTACGAATTGCTCAAAATAAGGATGTCATTTTTACTTCATATGGTGATATGTTGCGCGTACCGGGTTCATTTTATGACCTTTTTTCAGTTCGGGCCTCTGGTGGAGATGTAAGGGTCATTTATTCACCGCTGGATGCAGTAAAAATAGCCAAAGAAAATCCGAGTAAGCAGGTTGTTTTTTTTGCGATTGGATTTGAAACAACGGCACCAGCCAATGTAATGTCAGTATTACAGGCCAGGGCCCTGGGTTTAAAAAACTTTAGTGTTCTCGTGTCCCATGTCCGGGTTCCACCAGCAATACGTGCAATTTTAGGTTCCCCATCCAATCGAGTCCAAGGTTTTCTACTTGCAGGTCATGTTTGTGCAGTGATGGGATATCACGAATATCCAGCTTTAGCTAATGAGTACAAAGTACCCATGGCTATCACAGGTTTTGAACCACTTGATCTGGTAAATGGCATACTAAATCTCATTCGGATGTTGGAAAATAACAAATTTACAGAAATTGATAACTCATTCTCTCGAGCAGTGACTTTTAATGGAAACCAGTCGGCACAAAAAATCATCAAACAGGTATTTATGGAGTGTGACCGTGCCTGGCGGGGTATTGGCATAATTCCTTTATCGGGATGGTGTTTACGGCCTGAATTCGATGAATTCAATGCAGAAAACCGGTTTGATGTAGGCGATATCCAGCCACAGGAATCGAAATTATGCATTGCGGGGCAAATCATGCAGGGTCGGAAGAAACCTCACGATTGCCCAGCATTTGGAACTGCATGCACCCCAGCACATCCACTTGGAGCCACCATGGTTTCATCAGAGGGTTCATGCGCTGCCTATTATAAATATGGTCGTTTTACAGTTGCGGACATGTAAATTTATGGAAAACAAAATGGATGATATCGATATCAATGGTCCTGTTTGCCCAGTTCCACTCACTCACAACGAACAAATCGTAATGGGGCATGGGTCTGGTGGGAAAATGGGTGCTGATTTAATTTCAAAAATGTTTTTGCCTGCGTTTGATAATCCTGCTCTGCGTGCCGGAGACGATGGGGCAGTGCTTAATGTTAGTAGTGGGCGACTGGTGATAAGTACTGATTCACATGTAGTCACACCTTTATTCTTTCCCGGCGGAGATATTGGACACCTCTCGATATGCGGCACTGTGAATGATGTTTCCATGATGGGTGCCACGCCACTATACTTGAGTGTTGGATTTATCCTAGAAGAAGGTCTGCACATGGATATCTTGAGAAGGGTCATTTCTTCGATGCAAGCTGCCGCTCAAGAAGCAGGAATTCAAATTGTGTGTGGTGACACAAAGGTAGTTCAGCGTGGAAAAGCTGATGGGCTATACATAAATACGACCGGGATTGGGATGGCGCGGCCAGGTATGCAAATTAACGGATCGAGTGCAAAGCCAGGCGATGTGATAATTTTAAGTGGCCCTATTGGTGATCACGGGATTGCAGTATTAGGCGCTAGGGGAGAAATGGGATTTGAAACCGACGTGAGAAGTGATTCGGCGCCATTAAACCATTTAATATCTGCTATGTTGGATGTTAGCCCAAACATCCATGATTTTGTATAAGTGCGATTTTTCACAATCCCCCGCGAATTCGCTAATGGACA
>CAYWXS010000004.1:0-121493 GCA_964462245.1 uncultured Anaerolinea sp. | reverse complement strand
TTACCCGAGCTTACCAGAAATTCACGATTTAGCAAAATTTTCAGCGAATGGAAAGCTTACAGCAAAAACAAAAACGCCAGGTCATTGACGTTTGTTCGGGTCGGTCCCGGCATGAGCAGGTCTCCCAAGGGAAGAAAAAAATGATAAGAATTATTGGCGGCCAAAAAATGATGCGCAGACATTCCACTTGTGGCAGCACGCGTGAATGTTTCCCCGGTCACCACAGCCCCGGCAGCTTGGGTGGGTCCGTCTCCGCCATCCGTTGCAAGCGTCACCAAAAATGAATTTGGAATACCCGCCATGTCAATCACTGCCCCAAGAGCCAACTCCTGATTCCTGCCACCGCTTCCATTTCCTCGTAAAGTGACCGTTGTTTCGCCCCCAAATACCAGACAGGCTGGCCTGGCTACCGGCTCAGCAGAAGAATGTATCTGACGGGCAATTGCTGCCAGCATCCGTCCCACCTGGCTGGCTTCTCCTTGCAAAAAAGTTGTTACGAGAATCGCATTCCAGCCTTCATCACAAGCCTGGTTAATGGCAGCGCAGGCAGCCTGATAATTACTCGCAATAATCACGTGCCTGACAGACTCAAAAACAAGGTCACCCAACTTGCAGGTTTCTGGAATTTCACCGCGCTGACCAGCCAGAAAATGCTCTCGAATCACAGGTGGGATGGTCTCCATCAAAGTATAACGCGTCAGGATATGTAGTACATCCTGGTAGGTACTTGTATCGGGAACACACGGACCAGAGGCAATCACATCCAACGGATCGCCAATCACATCCGAAAGGACAAGCGTGACCACCTGTGCCGGATTGGCCCAACGTGCCAGCCCTCCACCTTTGACAATATCAATATGCTTGCGCAAGGTGTTGATTTCATTGATGCTTGCTCCACAGCCCAGTAATAGCCCGGAGAGTACCTGAACATCTTCCAGACTGATGCCTTCTGCCGGAGCAGTCAACAAAGCAGAACCCCCACCTGAGATCAGGCACAACACCAGGTCCGCACTGGAAAGATTTTGCAGCAAATCTTGAATTCGCCTGGTCGCGTCAATCCCACGCAAATCAGGCACTGGATGGGAAGCCTGGCATATTTCAATCCGTGGCAGAACAGCACCAGATGGAACATGACCATCTTTAACTATCATCAGCCCATTACTAATGCAATCCTCCAGCACATCCGTTACGGCCTGTGCCATCGGAAAACCAGCCTTTCCTGCGCCAACCACCACCACACGCCTGATGGCTGCCAGGTTATAGCTTTCCTCTTCCACCCATAATACCTCGCCTTCGCGCCGTAAATGCTGCCGCACAGCATTATAAGGATCGACAGATTGGATGGCAGCCGCCAGCACACGTGAGATGGCGGCACCTTCCGGATGATTTTTTAAAGAGTAACTTAGAAAGGAATTGGAATTTAGCATTTTACATACATCCGCAATAAACTATTCGCTTTCAACCAAGTTATTTTCTTTCAGGTTAGAAGCAGGGGCCGCCAATTCTGGACAACCCCTGCGATATTTAGAATTCAAAATTGTGTTACTGACTCTATAAACTACATTTTAAACCTGCCAACAATTTCCTGAAGTACCCTGGACATATCCGCCAGGGACTGGGCACTGGCATTTACTTCCTCCACCTGAGCGCTCATTTCTTCAGCAGAAGCACTGACCTCTTCAATCGAAGCACTGCTTTCTTCACTGATGCTGGCAATGGTCTCAATAGCCTTGGTAACTTCATTAGCTCCTGCGGCCATCTCTTCCGTTGAAGCCGTATTTTCTTCAATCACAGCTGAAACAGAATCCACAACTGAAACCAGCTCATTGGCAGCCGAACGCATCTGGGTTACGCCAGCCGAAGCCAACTCAGCCTGCTTGTTGACAGCCTCTGCAACTTTTAAGATATCGGCCAGCGCTTCGCCAGCCGAATTAGCTAGTTTGACACCTGCCTCAACCTCATCGGCCCCATCCTTCATGGCAGCTACAGCTTCGGCGACAGTTTTTTGGATTTCCTTAATCAACCCACCAATTTGCTTGGTTGCAGCGCTGGATCTTTCAGCCAGCTTGCGAACCTCGTCTGCCACCACCGCAAAACCCTTACCATGCTCGCCAGCGCGGGCAGCCTCAATGGCAGCATTCAACGCCAGCAGATTAGTTTGTGAAGCAATGTCTTCAACGGTTTCCACGATCACACCGATCTGTTCGGAGCGTGTGCCCATCTCTTGCACTTTTTGAGATGAAAGTCCTACCTTGGACTTGATCTTTTGCATGCCCTTGATGGTTTCATCGACTGTCGTGCTTCCTGCCCGGGCAGCACGAGCGGCCTCGCTCGAGTCTCTGCTGACCGCTTCTGCATTCCCCGCAACTTTTTGAATATTTTCATTCAGCATACCGGTAACAGCAGATGCCTTGGTGATACCCGCAGCCTGTTCCTGAGCACCAGCCGCAACACCACTAATGGCTCTACCCATCTGCTCAACAGAGGAAGCCGTACTGGTAATACTGGATGTCTGTTGTGTAATACCCTTGGCAACTTCCTGCACAGTGGTAGCAATTTGGGTTGTCGCCTGTCCAGCCTGCCCGGCAGCAGATGCCAACTGACTGGACGCGGTTGCCACATTTCGAGCACCATCCGCAACCTGGCTAACAGCATCTTTCAAGCCAGAAACCATACTCATAAAAGCATGACTTACTTCATCTTTATCTGATTTGGGTGTTACAACAACAGTCAAATCATTTTTAGCAACTTTGGCAGCGATATCTCCCAAAGACTGCATATAAAGGATCACCCGGTCAAAAGCCTTGCCAATATCACCAACTTCATCTTTTCTTAGCCGGACAGAATCCTTTACTTTTTCATCCAGGTCCCGCACCAGGTCGCCCAGTGCAACTGAATTGGCGATATTTACCAACAATCCCAGTGGTTTGCTGATGGAGTTACTGATTACTACCCCCATAATCATCGCCAGCAGGAAACCCGCGAATGCGATAATCACCAGACTTCTGAACCCATTTGCAAAGGTTATACCCGCTTCTGTCTTCAGTTCTTCAGCATATTGGACATTGATTGCCAGCAGCTTTTCAGCAGATGCGCCAACTGCCTTACGAGCATTGGAATGCCGCCCACCAGTCAGGACACTGGTAATGGCTTTTTTTTCATCTCCGGACTTTTGCCAGGCAATTATTTCAGCAACCGCACCCCGGTATTCAATCCAGGCAGGTTCCAATACCGCCAGTTCCTGTTTCTCAGCATCAAGCAAGTCAGTGGCTTTATATTTTGCGATCTTCTCATCGATATTAGCAATTTGTATTGAAATTGTTTTGTAACTGGTTTCGGCCTCTTCAGGAATTAAGAGAGCTTTAAAAACATCGCCTCGGATGGTATATAGACTTTGATTGATGCTGGCTAATTCAGATACCGGAACCAGACGATCTTCATACATGGTCGTCATGCCATCATTGATTGTTTTCATGTTTGAATAACCAACATAAGCAATCACCAGAGAGATCAGTGCTACAATGACAAAACTTGTTATTAACTTAAATCCTGTTTTTAAATCATTCAAAAAACTCATTATGACGTCTCCAGTTATGTAGGGGAATTAATTAAAGTAACACGTTTGATGATCCTGCTTTTCAACTTGTAAAATATGGTGGACTCTATAAATATACTTCCCGCTTAGTAATATATTTATTACAGTTTATTACATATCGCAACATTTAGCTATAAAAAAGGTGTAAAATTCAAGGTCTTTTATCATCCGAATTTTTTAGTCAATCAAAGCATTGGGTGAATTCACAACTAAATAATTACACTTCGAAAAATATCGCGGCGCAAGCATGCCAATATTGATGTAATCGAATGATTTTGCAACATTTTCCGTTGTTGTACATCAAAGAATTCAATATATCTTTATGGAGACTAGATAATGGATTTGCTTTCCAAGCTTTTTGGACCCCCCGTACCATCTGTAACCGCGAAAGAATTGAGCGAAAAATTAAAAGCCATGAAACGACCATTGGTGATCGACGTTCGCCAGCCAGAAGAATATCAAGCAGGACATATAATTGGCGCAAAATTGATTCCACTTGGCACTCTTGGCCAACGCATGCAAGAATTGCCCAAAGGCAAAGAGATTGTCTGCGTCTGTGCTTCGGGCAGCCGCAGCAGTTCGGCGGCAAAACAACTCATCAAGGCCGGTTTCACAGTCCTGGATATGCGCGGCGGTATGATGACCTGGCAGCGGGCAGGGCTACCCGTCAAAAAAGGTAGCATTGCATAATTTAATAACTGAACTACCAGCAGGTTGGCTAAATCGATCAAGACTGGTAGGCATTGGAAATTGGTGACCTGGGATATACAACAAAAAAGACCTGCACCGGAATTTCGGTGCGAGTCTTTTTTGGTCTGGACGAGTCTAGCATTAAAATGGTCAGGCAATTTCTTCGTTATTAGCTAAAACCTGATATCCGGTTTTGGGATTACGAACATCATAACCATCTTTTATAAACTGCCAAAATTCCGTTTGAGCCCGTGTAAGCGGCTGTTTCCGATTACGAAAAATGTATATATCGCGCGATAGCTGCATCCCTTCCACTTCCACTTCCACGATTCGCCCCAACTCAAGGCCACGTGCAGCCGCCAGGCGGGAAACGAAGGCAATACCCAACCCCTCTTCCACCGCTATTTCAATTGCTTCGGCATTTCCAAGTACCATGGCTACATTGAGCATATCTGGCGAAATATCATGAGCGTGCAGCCCATCCATTAAAACCTCGCGTGTTCCAGCCAATTCCTCCCGTAAAATCATCGGCTCATCCAACAGATCATCTGGAAAGACTTTACGAAATTTCGCCCAGGGATGCTGAGCAGGTACAATGAGTATCACTGTGTCAGTGTAAAAATCCTGGTATTCGAGATCTGCATGCTCAACTTGTTTACTGGAAACCCCTAAATGTACTTCAGCATTGGTCAACTTATTTATAACAGAATCTCGGCTGGTAACGATTACATTCAGACGCACTTGTGGAAATTGCCTTCTGAATTGTGCAATCATCCCCGGTAAAAGATACTTCCCTGAAGTTGTGGAACAGCCGATTGTCATTTCACCAATCACTTCCCCATGCAAAGATAGCATCGTTTGGATAACGCGTTGGTTGGAAGTAAGCAACTCGCGGGCCATCGGGACCAGTACCTGCCCAGCTTCTGTCAATTGCGCATTTCGACCCTGGCGAATAAATAACTGCACTTCCAATTGCCGCTCCAAACCCTGCACAATCTGGCTGACAGCCGGTTGTGATAAGTGAATCTGCCGCCCAGCTTCACTAAAACTGCCATGCTCTGCGACAGCCAGAAAGACTTTGATCGCTTCTAAATTTAACATCATCGACCTCGTTTATCAATAAAAGACCGATAAAGATTATAGCTGTTAATCATGACAATACAAAATCTGGTTCGCGATAAAATTATCGCGAACCAGATTTTGATAAATTTTATAAAATATTTACTTTTCGAGAGGCAGTTTGTCGGCTATCCAGGTGTTGAGACCACCGAATATACTGCTTGTATTTGTGTAACCCAACATGCGCAAAGCCATGGTGGCAACTCCTCCGCGGTGACCAGCCGAGCAAACTGTGATGACTTGCGCTGTCTTGTCAGCCGGCAGTTTTGTCATATCCGCCAACAGCTCAGTAACCGGAATAAAGGTTGACCCCTTAATAAAACCATTCGTCTTGACTTCTTCAGCGGTGCGTACATCAAGAACAGTTGGAGGCGTGGCAGAACCCAGTGCTACGAGTACATCTGCATCTTTCATGCCGTAGAACGATTCCGGCAAATTTGTGAGGTACGCATCCAAATCCTTCAAACGCAGCGCGTCAACGGTTGCAGCAGTTCCAGCAACCGGATCGGTTGGCTTACCAGTTTCAACTGGAAGCTTTGCTTTTACCCAACCATTAAACCCGCCACCCAGGCTTACGGCGTCATATCCCAACATCCGAAGGGAGACCATCGCCATCGCACCGCGATGGCCAATAGCACAATAAACTACGATCGGTTGATCAAGAGCAGGTAATTTATCGAGATTTTGAAGCAGGCTGCGCAGAGGAATATTAACAGCACCTTTAATAAAACCTGCCTTTTCAACTTCGGCTGTTTCACGAACATCAATAATAAATGGTGCGCTGCCAGCCAGAACTTGTCCATTCAGGACGTCACCTTTGACGGTGTAATAATTGGCAGGCATGTTTTTCAGGAAATCAGTCCAGACGCCCGTCCAATCAACCACACCCTCTAAAGGCAGGCTGGCTGCTTTCCATGCTGCCAGACCACCGCCCAAGTTAATTGCCTTGGTGTAGCCCAAAAGATGCAATCCAGTAAGAGCAATAGAGCCACGCAAACCGGAACCACAGTAAACGATTAAGGCAGCATCCTTTGCCGGAAGTTGATCCAAACTGGTAAACAACTTGGTGAAGGGGATATTGACCGAGCCCTTGATATAACCACCACTCGACCGTTCTTCTTCGGCTCGCAGATCGATAAGGGCGGGCGGAGTAGCACCTGCCAATTGTTCCGCAACTTTATCGGCTTTCAGAGCCAGGAAACCATCCGGCAAGGTCGAGAGAAAACCATCCACCATGTCGAATAGGGGCTTATCTGAGACAATCGGAGTGCTGATGGCGGTCGCATCGGCAGGCTTTGAACCGGTCTCAACGGGCAGGCTGGCCTTTTTCCAGGCAGCCAAACCACCATTCAAATTATAGACATTCGTGTACCCCAACAGACGCAAAGCACCCATAAGCATGCCACCGCGCTGACCAGATCCACAGTAAATAATAATTTTCGAATCCAGACCGGGTAATTTGTCCAGATTCTGGGTTACAGTACGAACCGGAAGATTAACCGCACCCTTGATATAACCGTCTTTTTCTACTTCACTGGCATCGCGCACATCAAGCAAAAAAGGCGCACTGGCCTCGGTCAGGGCCGTGCTGACATCTGCGGGTTTCATACCAGCAAAACCCTGGGGCAGGCTTGTAACCATCGCCGCATAAAGTACAGCAATATCTGGGGCAGGTTGTTCTGTTGGAGGTACCGCGGTTGGGGGGACTTCTGTTGCAGGCACCACGCTAGGTGGAACAACTACAACGGTGGTAGCAGGGGCGGCGGTGCCGCAGGCACTTAAAATCATACTGATAATCATCAGCAGAACCAGGGGCAGGTACAACTTCTTGGTCATTTTACTTCTCCTGAACAAAAAACCTGAATTTGGGCAGTTAACAATATACAACCACGCATATTTCATTATAGGGGTGGCCCCAAAGTCAACAAGTGATAGATATCACAATAGCACATAAGAATTTGTTATCGGAATCCATAAGCAATACATACTATTTTTTAGTAATACCAAATACAAAACCAATGCTGAAGACCTTCAAAGACATTTTCCTCAACTTTGTTACGATCGGTGACCAAACGTACTACCCCATGTTGCACCATTATCCAATCTACAGGAGAATATCCTCCACCTGCTTGACCTTCCAGCCAGAATTTACTTAATCTTTCCATGGATTCTGCAAATCCAATATAAATAATAAAAATTTGAGCAAACCATCAGTCATACGCATCTGAACTGTGCCTATTTTTCCTCTGTGGGATATTATCATTAGCTGAAACTTTAACCAAACCATAACAAACCAAAATTCCTGTTGCGGCTAAAATAAACAAAGTAATTTACGAGGAGATAGTTATGCAAAGAATATTGTTTCTGTGTACTGGAAATTCGGCTCGCAGTCAGATGGCGGAAGCTTTTCTGCGCAAATATGGTGGTGAGCAGTTTGAAGCTTATAGTGCCGGTTTGGAACCAAAGGGCCTGAATCCTCTCACGGTTCAAGTCATGCAAGAAGTTGGTATCGATATTTCCCAACAAAAATCCAAAGGTGTTGAAACTTACCTGGGGAAAATCCTATTCCAGTGTCTGATCACGGTTTGTGATGATGCCGAGAAAAACTGCCCCAGTACCTGGCCCGGCATCAGCAAACGAGAACATTGGTCATTCGAGGATCCGGCAGCATTTGAAGGATCGAACGAGGAAAAACTCGCCAAATTTCGCGAGATCCGCAACCAAATTGAAGCGCGAATCAAGAATTGGATTGTGAACTAAATTTTCCAGCAGGGCATTGTGACCTGTAATAAAATCTAACTCACACAGACGATGAGGTTTGAGGTAACCATCTACAGGACAGAAAGCATCTACTGAATCAATATCTCCAGTAGATGCTTTCTGTTTTTTATACCGCATCTGTACAAATTAATATTTCTAGTAGGAAGGGGGTGATTGCGCCGGTGACCATCACCGGCACCGAGCAAAAGGTTGTACAACAAAATACAATGCTATACGCAAATCCAAGATCACGCTCAGATCGGGTAAGCCATTCAATCTGCCGCCCATCCCAAAAGAAAATCGTGAGGCCACCCTACAGCAGATTACCGATGAAAATATGCGCCAGATCGCAGCCATTTTGCCCGAATGTTATCGGTGGATTTATGCCAGGAATCCCACACTTCAGCATATCTCGGCAGAGCAATCTTCCTGAAATAATGGTAATCCGCTTCCAATAGATCAAGAGAAAACCCACCTTGCCAGGAAAATTGAATCTATTGACGAGGCAGTCTTTCCAGCTTGTATCTTTTCTTGGATAATAATAAAGAGAACAGGGATTGGCAGTACGCTGATGAAGGTGTTGAATATTCTTGAACAATTGTTGCCCAGGGCGGTCAAAGATCATTTTGAGATGTTAGGAGTCGCTGCCCGACCGGTGGATATATCCCAGGTCTTGGGAATTGTGGCAGTGTGCTTAGGATCGTATCTGATTAATAATCGCTGGATTGGCCTGGAGTGTTTCCAATAAATATTGAGGGATCAAACTTTACTTACTTACCATACATTAACTAAATGTTAATTTTTTGGAAAACCAACCTTAATGATGGGGGTATAAGATTACCTTGAAATTCAAACTCAATAAAAGGAGAATAGAATGTTTTCGAAAAAAATCACGCTTACGCTTGTCTCGCTTTTGATATTGCTGGCAGTAGTTCTGACTGCTTGCGGACCTGCTGCGACCGAAGCACCCGCTGCTCCTGCCGCAACCGAAGCTCCTGCTGCAACCGCTGCCCCTGCGGCGATTGATTTCAATACTGTCAAGTCCGCTGCTGATGCCGGTGGCATGGATGCACTGATCGCCGCCGCAAAGGCCGAAGGCGAACTTAATGTCATCACCCTGCCCCGCGACTGGTGTAATTATGGTGAGTTGATCGATACTTTTTCTGCCAAATACGGCATAAAAGTTAATTCACTCAACCCGGATGGCGGTTCTGCCGATGAAGTTCAGGCTATCAAGGATAACAAAGACAACAAAGGCCCACAGGCCCCGGATGTACTGGATATCGGTCCTGCTTTTGGTCCGCTTGCCAAAGGTGATAACCTGCTTGCGCCTTACAAAGTTACCACCTGGGACACCATCAAAGGCACCAATGATCCCGATGGTTTCTATTATGTAGATTACAGCGGTGTCATGGTTCTGGAAATTAATACCGATATCGTCAAGGAAGTTCCTGCTTCATACAAGGATTTGCTTGACCCAAAATACAAGGGCCAGATTGCCCTTGCAGGTGATCCTCGCGCCTCCAATCAGGCTGCCCAATCGGTTTATGCAGCTTCGCTGGCCAACGGTGGTTCACTTGATAACATCCAACCGGGTCTTGATTTCTTTGCCCAATTGAACAAGAATGGCAACATGCTGCCTTTGATCGCCAATACCGGCCCCATCGGCAAGGGCGAAACCCCCATTACCTTCCAGTGGAGTTGGAATGCTTACGCCAATAAGGATACCTTCAAGGGCAATCCGAACCTCCAGATCGTTTATCCTTCCGATGTCAATTGGGGTGGTTTCTACTATCAGGCTATCAGCGCCTATGCACCGCATGCGGCTGCTGCCCGCCTGTGGGAAGAGTTCCTTTACTCTGACGAAGGTCAGCTTGGTTGGATCAAAGGCTATTGCGCCCCAGCTCGTCTGGCCGATCTGAATGCCCGCAAGGTCGTTTCAGCTGAATTGGCTGCCAAACTGCCCGATGCTGCTCTACTGGCTGGCTCCATCGTGCCCAGTGGCGATCAACTGACAACTGCCCGAGCCAAAGTTAAGGAACAGTGGGACACAGTTGTCGGTCTGGATATTAAGTAAATCTTTAAAAAAGAGGTAGCTTTGGCGTGGCCCGGAAAAATCGGGCCACGCCTTTAAAATCAATATGGAAAATACCACGCTCAGCCCGACCTATCCAGCGCACAAGACCAGTTCCCTTAAGTCATTTTTTAAAAATATGGGAAGTTGGTCCGGGATGTTTCCTTTCTTCCTGTTTATCATTATTTTTGTCCTTATCCCTTCCATTAACTTATTTGTTGGCGCATTCCAGGATGGAAAAGGGAATTTCACCCTGGCAAACATCCAGGTGTTGGCAAACCCATACGTACTTAAATCATACAAGATCAGTCTTCAGGTGGGGGCGATTACATCCATCCTGGGCGGCATCTTTGGCTTTTTTGTCGCGTATGCCATTACCATCGGAAGAGCACCGCGCTTCATGCGCAATATTTTGATGACTTTCTCAGGGCTGGCTGCCAATTTTGGTGGGGTTCCGCTGGCATTTGCCTTTATTGCCACGCTGGGGCATACCGGTTTTATTACAGGTTTCTTGAAGCAAATTTGTTTTAGTGGGGTAGGAGGGGCGCAATCTTGTCCTTTTGATATTTATAAAACAGGCTTTAACCTTTACAGCGTTTCTGGTTTGACCATGGCCTACCTTTACTTTGAGTTTCCGTTGATGGTACTAACGATTACCCCGGCCCTGGAAGGCTTAAAAAGAGAATGGCGTGAGGCCTCGGATAACCTGGGCGCTACCACATTTCAATACTGGTGGCATATTGCTTTACCGGTTTTGTGGCCCTCCATCCTGGCATCCATGATCCTTTTATTTGCCAGCGCTTTTGGAGCCTTCGCCACCGCCGAGGCGCTAACTGGTGGAAGCATATACCTTGTGACAATTTTAATTGGTCAGCAGATTCGTGGCGATGTTCTTAATAATCCCAATGAAGGTTATGCCCTGGCATTAGGGATGGTCGTGATCATGGCAATTTGTATTGCTGGTTATTCCATCCTTCAGCGCCGAACGGCAAAATGGCTAAAACAATGAAAACCACCAAATTCAGTTTCTGGGGTCTCTTTTGGGCTACCCTGGGTATGCTCTACTTTTTTGTTCCAATGTACGGTACATTGGATTTCTCACTTCGCATGGTGCGTGGAAAAATCAGCCTGGAAGCCTACCGGATTGTGTTATCAGACCCTCGTTTTTTGGAGAGTTTCAAATACTCTGCCACCATGGGGTTGATTACAATTCTCATCAGTGTGCTGCTTTTTTTGCCAACGGTTTACTGGATGCACATTCGCCTGCCGAAAGTACGCCCACTGGTGGAGGTCATAACTATCCTACCGTTCATCATCCCTGTGATCGTGTATGTATTTGGCCTGATCCGTACCTTCAGCAAACCACCGCTGCAGCTAACACTGACTCCTTTTAAGACCGATATACTAATTACTGCTGGTTACGTGGTGCTGTCAATGCCTTACATGTATCGCGCTATTGATGCCGGTATGCGTGCCATCGATGTCCGCACATTGACCGAGGCAGGCCAAAGCCTTGGTTCAAACTGGGTGCAAATATTATTGGATATTATCATTCCCAATATGCGAGTGGCTATTTTAAGCGGCGCTCTGATCTGCTTTGCAACCGTGATTGGTGAACTGATTCTGGGGGACTTTTTGGTCCGTCCAGCGCTTGGTCCCTACATGGTTCAGATTGGTCAGGATCGCGCCTATGAACCAGCCGCGCTGGGCATTCTCAGTTTTGCACTTACCTGGGTCTGCCTTGGGATCCTTCAATTGGTCAGTCGGGGCGGAACTACTCAGCAATTGACCGGTCGATAATATTTTAGGGAGTATAAATATGAGTTTTTTAGAGCTTTCTCATGTTCGTAAAGAATTTTCTGGAGTAGCGGCAGTTGAAGATTTTAATCTAGCTGCTGAGCAAGGTGAGTTCATCTCTTTCCTGGGACCAAGTGGCTGTGGCAAGACTACTACGTTGCGCATGGTGGCCGGGTTTGAACTACCCTCTGCCGGTTTAATTACCATTGCCGGACAGAACCTGACCTTTGTACCGCCAAATAAGCGCAAGGTGGGCATGGTTTTTCAAACATATGCTCTGTTCCCCAATATGACAGTTATTGAAAATATTGGTTACGGTTTAAAGGTGGCAGGGAAATCGAGAAGTGAGATGGGCCTGCGTGTGCACGAGATGTTGAATCTTATCCACATGGAAAACTTTGGCGAGCGGTATCCATCTCAGCTTTCAGGCGGACAACAACAGCGTGTGGCCTTGGCACGCGCATTAGCCTTCAAACCCCAAGTGCTTTTGTTGGATGAACCACTTTCTGCACTGGATGCCAAGATCCGCGTTGAACTACGCCTGGAGATTCGCCGGATTCAACAGCAGCTGGGTATTACTACAATCTATGTTACACATGACCAGGAAGAGGCTCTTTCACTGTCCGATCGAGTGGTAGTGATGAGTCATGGTCGGATTGAACAGATCGGGTCGCCAATCGAAATTTATAACCGGCCTTCCACGGAATTTGTGGCATCCTTTGTTGGGCAGCTCAATCTGCTCCCTGTCAAAGTAATCAATCACACAGATAAACTGGTTAGTTTTAACGGGCAGGCTGTGCGAGCCGGGCGGGTGGCTGAAAGATATTCTGTTGAAAAACCACGCCTGGCAATTCGACCTGAAGAATTAAACCCGGGTAACATTATTGGGCACAACAATCTGCAGTGCAAGGTTGAGTCTATTAATTACCTGGGGTCTATTGTGCGGCTCAAATTGGAAATAGATGGTACCTTGCTCTCAATGGATATGTTCAACGAGCAAAACCTGCGTATTCCCACAGTAGGTGAGCCGTATGTGGTGAACTTCCCTGAGTCTGCCTGTTGGCTGATTTAGCACAACAAGTATCTGATCATTTTATTGCTAATGAATTAAAAAATAAATTCTCATGCTGACAGTTCACGGGATGATTATCATAGGCATATCTTGTGGACATCAACTATTGGTATCTTTTATTGCAGTTTTTACTTTTCTCAGTTGGTTTTAGGGATCCCTGGTGTTGAAGTTTTGACGTCGTGAGCGATCCTGATATGTTACGTAGCATTCATTACTGGACGGAGATGGATAAACAGAATGACGACCCCAAAAATTGTTTTGATTCTAGTGGATGGCATGCGTCCGGATGGTTTACTTCAGGCTGATGCTCGGGTTTTGAAGCGTTTGATGGCGAAGGGTTCTTACAGCTTGCAGGCACGCACTGTCATGCCGAGCATGACCCTGCCCTGTATCACGTCTTTGATATATGGGGTCAGCCCGCAAACACATGCCACACTGACCAATACTTTTGCATCCAGTAAATGGGAAGTGCCAGGGTTGTTCGATCTCTTGCATTCTGCTGGATACCGGACCGCATCATTTTTCAACTGGGAACAATTGCGCGATCTTTCCCGCCCTGGCAGCTTGGATTTAGCGCTGTGTATCAATACAGCTGAGTCAAACAAGCTTGCGCTTGGAGAAAGCGACCGGAACTTGACGGAATTAGCGCTTTTTACACTTGCCCAACACACGGTGGATTTCGTGTTCCTATATCTGGGTGGGGTTGATACTGCCGGGCATACCTATGGATGGATGTCCCCGGAATATATCAGCACTATCGAGAAAGCAGATGAATGTATCGAACGTTTCCTGGCGGAAGTCCCTGAGCAAACCAGGGTCTTTATCACTGCCGATCATGGCGGAACTGGTTTTTCACACGGGCAAGATACTGAAGATGAAATGTTGATCCCACTCATCATCATTGCTGACGAATTAGCCAGGGGTGAAATAAACGTACCAATCAGCATTTTGGATATTGCGCCAACCATTGCCGCCTGTATCGGTCTCACCCCGCCGCTTCAATGGGAAGGGAAATCTCTATTTCAATAAAATAAAAATCAAAACAGGAAAAAATATGAAACTATTGCCGAATTGGAAAGATAAAGCCCTTTTTACGCCGGGTCCGCTCAGCACCAGCCTGACGGTGAAGCAGGCCATGCAGCGTGATCTGGGATCACGCGACAGCGAATTTATCGCTGTCGTTCAGGAAGTTCGTCAGAAATTAGTGGCACTTGGTCAGGGTTCCGAGACCTTTACGACGATCTTGATGCCGGGTAGTGGAACTTTTGGTATCGAAGCGGTGCTTTCATCAGTGATTGGCCCAGATGGAAAATTATTGATCCTGATCAACGGCGCTTATGGCAATCGTATGCTCAAGATAGCCAATGTTCAAAAAATTCCAGTGATTGGTTTAAGCTGTTCTGAAAATACTCAACCAGATATTCAGGCACTTGAGGCAGCTTTACAGGCTGATCCTGGCATCAGCCATGTTGCGGTTGTGCATTGCGAAACGACAACTGGGATCATCAATCCGATTGAAAAATACGGGGAAGTAGTAAAAAAGCATAACCGTATTTATATTGTAGATGCCATGAGCAGTTTTGGAGCTTACCCAATCGATTTAAATATCTGTGGAATTGACTACCTTGTTTCTTCAGCCAATAAATGTATTGAGGGCGTACCAGGTTTCTCATTTATCCTGGCGCGTAAGTCTGCTTTACTCGCCACGCGTGGATTGTCCCGCACACTCAGCCTTGATTTATTCTCACAATGGGAAGGCCTGGAAAACGATGGCCAGTTCCGATTTACCCCACCAACTCATGTAATTCTTGCCTTTCGCCAGGCACTGATCGAACTCGAGCAGGAAGGCGGGGTGCCGGCTCGCGGAGCGAGGTATCACCAAAATTACGAGCTTACCCTGGCAGGAATGCAAAAGCTGGGTTTTAAGACCTATCTGAATGCCCAGGACCAGGGCTTTATCATTACGTCTTTTTATTATCCTGAACATCCAAAATTTGTCTTTCGCGAATTCTATGAAAGGCTCAGTGACAAAGGGCACGTTATTTACCCGGGCAAGCTCAGTCATGCCGAATGTTTCCGGATAGGGCATGTTGGACGCTTGGGCAGCGCAGATGTAAAATCTTTGCTGGCAGCTGTGGCAGAAACCCTGGATGAAATGGGCGTTAATATTCTTAATTCGTAAAGGAATTGAAAAATGGAAAGCAGCACTGGACGTTCATATCGTGGAAATATTAAGGCAGTGATCCTGGATTGGGCTGGGACGGCAGTTGATTATGGTTCGTTTGCGCCAACGGCGGTTTTTATGCGCTTGTTTGCCAATCGGGGTGTGAAAATTACGCCTGAAGATGCTCGTTCTGGGATGGGATTGATGAAAAAAGATCACTTGCGGACCATCCTGGCCCGCCCGGCGGTCATTGAAGCGTGGAAATCAGTCTATGGAGCGGCAGCGAACGAGGCGGAAATCGATGATTTATTTGAAAACTTTATACCGTTGCAATTGAATGTACTAAAAGATTATGCTGAACCGATCCCCGGTTTACAAAGCACTGTCAAAGAACTGCGCCAGCGTGATATCAAGATTGGCTCGACAACCGGATATATCCGCTCTATGATGAACATCCTTGCGCCTGAATCTGCCAAACGTGGTTATCAACCAGATTGTATTGTCTGTCCGGATGAAGTTCCGGCAGGAAGACCATATCCATGGATGTGTTATCAGAATGCGATGCAATTGGGTGTTTACCCGATGGCATCCATGGTCAAGGTTGGGGATACCTTGATTGATATTGAAGAAGGTCTGAACGCAGGCATGTGGACGGTGGGTCTTTCACTGACAGGCAATCTTGGTGGCCTGAACGAAGCCGAAATTGAAGCACTCTCATCTGAAGAGCGCAACGAAGTTCGAAAACGCGCCGAATCACAGCTTTATCAGGCTGGTGCACATGCTGTGATTGATGGTATCTGGGATCTGCCTGTTGCTTTGGATAAAATCCAGGCAAAAATCACACAACCCGAACGGTACTAGCTGCTTGAGCAGCTAGCAGGTGCGATGAAAACTTATGATGTAATTGTGATTGGTGGTGGTGTTACTGGGGCATCCATTGCCTATCACCTGACAAAAAATTATGGGCTGAAAGTCATTTTGCTTGAGCGACATTTTATCGCTCAAGCAAATACCAGCCTGGCAGCGGGTTTGTTGACACTGGCCCGTTTTAAGCCTGGGTTGATCCCAATGGTTAAAGAAACCTACCGGATGATCAACGAGATTCAGGAGATTGGCGGTACCGAGCTAGGATTGCATCGTACCGGAAGCGTGTACCTTGCTTCTGAGCCGGAATATAAAAAAGAATTGGGAGTCTTGGCTGAGCTGGCTGTTCAAGCGAATATCCAAGTAGAATGGCTGGACGAACAATCTGCCATGGAGCGCCTACCCTGGCTTGATTTACCGCCAAACTGCAGCATCGCTTTTATGCCCGCAGATGCGTATATAGACGGTTACCGCCTCACAAATGGATACCTTAAAGTAGCGCGCTCGTTTGGGTTGGAAATTCGCGAAATGGCCCAGGTGACAGGTATTCTTCAGACAGCCGGACGGGTCACAGGTGTGGAAACTGCCAAAGGACCTATTTCGGCATCCATGGTGATTGATTCTGCCGGAGTATGGTCCGGGCTGCTAGCCCAGGAAATTGGTGTGGCATTACCCATGGCGCCAGTCCGCAGCCAGTATTGGATTACGGGTATACATCCCAGTTTTTCAACTGAACAGCCTTTTGTAATTTTGCCCGAAGGCAGGGCTTATTTGCGCCCAGAGCCAGGTGGGATTCTTTTCGGGCTACGCGAAGCTCAATCAGTCAGCGTCCATCCACACTCACTGCCAAACAGTATGCAGGCTTATCAGTTTAAGCAAGACCCACACGGCTGGGAATCTCTACTGGAAGGGCTGCCTGCGCTGGCGAAATTCTTCCCAGCAGTGGAAGAAATTGAAATTGCCCATTATATTGCGGGTCTCTCGACCTATACCCCGGATGGGATGTTTGTTTTAGGTGGGCTTCCAGGCCTGGAAGGATTTTTAGCCGCTGCCGGCTGTTGTGGATCAGGAATTGCCATGTCTGGTGGGATTGGGCGAAGCATCTCGGAGCTTGTCATGGGACAGGTGCCCTCATTTGACCTGGAACCGCACCGTCTTGACCGCTTTGGAGCGATTGATCCTATGAGTGTGGATTTCTTGCGGCACTGTGCGCAGGTACGTTCTGGAAAAAAAACCGGGTAGATCCTTGATTAAATTGCTGGTACAAGGGGCGCATGGCTTGCGCCTTTCCCAATCCAGGGAGAAGGTTTTGGAATGATTGTAGCGTTGTTTGATTTGGATTGCACACTGCTTGATGGAGATTGCGAATATTTGTGGAGCGATTTCTTATTCAAAAAAAACCTGGTGGATGCCCGGTTTGTTGATGGCATTGCCAGGTATTATGAAGATTATGAGATGGGCAATCTTGATATATTTGAATACGAAGCGTTTTTTCTGCAACCTTTGAAATTTTTTCCGATTGAAAAGTTGCTGCAGTTAAGGAATATTTATCTTGCCAGTATTCCAGGTTTAATCCGTCCGGCGCTGGTGGCGAGAGCGGAATGGCATCGCGCTCAAAATCATGAACTTTTGCTGATCACAGCCTCAAATAGCTTTCTGGCAGAACCGATTGCTAAGATGCTAAATTTTTCGAATTTGATTTGCACTCAAATTGAGATGATCGAGAATGAATTTACCTGGAATATCACCGGCATCCCTGCTTTTCAGGATGGAAAAACTCAAAGATTGGATCATTGGTTAAGCCAGCGGGGCTTTTCACTAAAAGGAAGTTGGGGTTATAGCGATTCTCATAATGATCTGCCTTTGTTACAGATCGTGGAGCATCCGGTGGCTGTGATGCCAGACTCAGTTTTGGGTAGGTATGCCAGGAAGTCTGGGTGGGAGATTATTCATACTTGATCATTTTGTGATGATTTTTTGATATGGTCTTACTTCAATTTGATGGTATGTTGAAACTGCTGAAAGAACAGCCTGAGATGGGCGGTTTACTTGGGTATGGCTGGATTATCAGCAGCAATGGCTCAGAAATTGCGCATGGGTTTGGGCTATTTGCAAACAAGCAAACTGTCAATTCTTCACAGGCTGAATACCTGGCTCTGATTGAGGGCCTGGATGCTCTGGTTGATTTATATTCCAGAAATGAACACGTCGAAATTATCGGGGACGCAAAATGTGTGATTGACCAGATGTCTGGAACGGCAGCGATTAGTTCGCTAATTACGCGAAAGTTGCATGAACGGGCGTGTAAATTGGCAGGACAATTCAGTCAGTTGACCTGGGCCTGGGTGCCGCGTAGTAAAAACAAGCGGGCCGATAAATTAAGCCGTCGCGGATTGCTGAATTTATATAACAGCCCGGGCAGCTATGAATCAGTTTTGAGCCAATTAGATGCCCATCCGGGGAACCAAAAAGGATTCATTTCAATGTTGGATTTGCGAGTTTACAGTCAGAGACCGATGGAACCTTTGATATCAAAGCGCCTGTGATTTTTCCAGATCAGCATCAAATTGCTTAAGTTCATTTTGTTCAACCTGGATAATTTCCAATAAGGCCGGGATCTTGCCTTCCACCTGTTTGCCATCGCGCCCTTGAAAGCTGATTACGCTTGTCACAAGACCATCCACTGCGCTGTTGGTGCCGGTCAACTGGGCTTCGAAGCGAGAGAGCAGCCCGCTGACGCTTTTCAATTGCCCCTGCCGAGTTTGCAATGATAATAAAGTCGCTTCAAATTCTTTGCGCGAAGCAGGGTCGGGGGTGTTATTTATGCTTTTTTGCATTTTAGCGATTTCATCATCAAAATTGCTGGTAACAGATTGGACAGAATAGTTATTGTCTATGGCTGTCATTCTCAGACTAATCTGATAAGCATGTTCAACCAATTCATCCAGCAAAATTTGAACTGGCTCAACTGTTTTACGAAGCGTGGGAAAATTGGATTGTGCTATGGCGTTGAAAATGGAAAAACGCGCGCGATCCAGTTTATCAAAGCGGGTTTGAAAACGTTGTGCCAGCGGCTGGCGGCTTTGACGTGTGAAGGTCATCTGCAAACCCGGGTCGCGGGCAATCGCAAGAACCATAATCAGCCAAAAAATCAAACCGATGGGTGTTAACCACCAGGCCGAACAAAGACCGGCGGCAGCTGTCAGGACCAACATGGATAGGTTGACCGGATGTAGCAGTGCAGTAAACAGCGGGGAACGGGTCATGGATTAGAAAAAGGTGGCAATGTCGTCATAAATTTTTTGGATATTTTCAGGCGAACTATCGTATTGTTTGCCGCCGGTAGGATCGGCCAGCTTTTTCAAAATATCATTATCTGCATCACTGCCAAAAGCAATAGTAAACAATTTGATGGAATTGCCGCCTTCGCCCTGATCTGCGTTGATTTTGGTGAGAACATCATCGATGTTGGCTATTGAAGCAGTATCCTGACCATCGGTAAGCACAACCACAGCGCGGATATGATTGGGATCACCATTTTTTTGGATATCGTTGTAAGCTTGCAAAGTGGCATCGTATAACTTGGTATTGCCACCTTCGAAAATCCCCGATACACTATCGAGCACCTGCTGACGTTTTTCCCCAAGAGGTGAGAGTGGGGTCAAGGTTGAGATATCAGAACTGAAAATATTGATTTGTAGTTGGTCGCGGTCGTCAAGTTTTTGGATAAATTTGATCAGGCTGCTGCGGGCTGTGGTGATCTTATCACCCCTCATACTGCCTGAAATATCCATGACCACCACCAGGTCTACGGGTTTTTTGGCTTTCCGCCACAAATTTTGGATGCCATCAATGACGCTAGCGCTGGGAATTTCCAGAATTGTCTTGGGTTGTGCCGGGTCCGCACCATGCTGTGTATCAATAGGAGTAATAATGGGGATGGAAGGGTCGGCTGGGCGGAAACCCAATTCGAGCGCTTTTAACTGTTGGGGCTTATCAAGCAGAAAGGTTTCAAAAATCCCAGCGGCTTCCTTCTGATCGGCAGTCACCCAGGGGGCATTCAGCACAACATAGGGGTGGTTGGACCAGAATGTGCCCTCTTTTGGGTAAATTGCCACAACCGGTATCTGGGAAGATTTTCCGTTGAGCCGCTTTGTCTCCTGTGCAACGATCAGATTTTCATACATTACCGCCGCACTCAAATAAGAAGGACCATTCCCAAACATACGGTCAGCAAAAAAGCCGGTGCTTGTTCCATAATGGATGACGCTGCTTTCGACATTCTCCATGAAATTCATCAGTTCGGGTGCTTGCAGGTCAGCCTCGGTCAGACCACGTTGTTTATTTAAACCGGCATATGTTTCGGCAATGATTGAAACGATGCCACTGTTACTGTAAGCCGGGTGTGTGTGCCCGAATTTGAACGGTCCCCATTCCGGGTGCTTGTAGGTTTTCCATCCATCGGCTGATGTGGCAAGCTGGGCAATATCAGACCAACCCAGGGTTTTAGCCGGCCAACCCAGCGCCTGGGCCATTGGCCGCCACATGGCAATTACCACCGGGCTGAGGACCAGATCTTTTGGCGTTCCACTGACGAGATCGTCTGCATGGGTCTTTTTCCATTCAGCATTGGCCACAGGGATGTAGACCGATGAGGCTGGGCTCCATACCACCGGTTGGAGCGTGCCATCGATAATACCGCGCACGGATTCAATCGAACCCATGGCCTTGGCCTCAATCATAATGATTTTGCCGGTTTGTGTTTTATTTTTTGCGTCATTAAATTGTTTGATCAGTGGGTCAAGCCATTCGGTCTTCTCAGAGCCGTAAACCACGCTTATAGTTACTGTTTCAGTTGAGATGATACTTTGGATCTGCCCACAGGCACTCAAAAGCAGGGAAATGATGACAATAAAAGATAGAAAAATCAGGCTTCGAGATTTCATTATTTTCTCCAATTAGCGGGTCACGTTTCTTGACCAGAAATCGCGTAAAGTATTAAGAACATTGCCAGACGGGATTTCCACTTCGGGTAACTTTGATAGATCAGCGATTAATCCATTGGCGGCATATTGGTCGAAAGGAGAGCCGGGTTGTTCAAGTTTGATGGAAGGATCCACTGGGCGAAAGCCGTATTTCATGAGCGCCAGATTTTGTTCAGGCTGGCTAACCAGGTAGTTAATGAATAAACCGGCAGCTTTAGACTGTTGGGGGCCGACCCAATCCGCGCTAACCAGGCAGAAAGGATGGTCACTCCATAACTGAGCGGGCGGGTAATAGACACGCAGTTCACCATATCGCCCAACTGCATTAGGGGCTTGTTCGATAGCGGTGGCCTCATAGACTGCAACGAAATCGAAAGTACTTGGCCCATACGCGATCATTTTTTGCATCAATGGACCGGTACTGTTTTCAAATTGTCCAATGCCGGCTTCCGTTTCCAAAAACCATTTTTGAAACAAGCTGTCTGTCAAAATATCAGCGCTTTTCAGACCAGCGGTTTTGTCGTGATAGCCATAGGTCATTAATAGAATTGTCATAAAACCGCTGTTGGATTTTAGGGGATCAGTGTGACCAAATTTAACATATCCCCAATCTGGATGATTATATGCTGCCCAACCCTGTGGATTGGTCAGCGCATCATGTAAATCTTTCCAGAGAGATGCGTTTGGATGTTGACCCCACAGGACGTCTGCCCGTTCCTTCCACGCCACCAAAACCAGTGGGGTCTTGAGCACGGAGCGGCAGGTGGTGGTATCCGCCGGATTGACCAGTGTTTTTCCGAATTGGGCCGTGGACGCATCCTGCAAAGCCGCAATCTGGAGCGAACTGGCTGGGCTGACGATAACCGGTTTTCGAGTTCCATTGAGTACGGCCGCGTTAATTTCCCATGATCCCATTTTTTCGAGTTGAATTTTAATAGGATGTCCATCCACATTTGGCGAAGTGGCTTCAAAGGTTTTAACTACCTCAGACAGCCAGGCTTCTTTTTCGGTGGAGTAAAGCAACGAAACATTAATAGGCTCGGGTGGTGGGATAATCAACTCGCGCAGAGGGGCGTAAGCTATAGGTCGAAAGGATGGCAAAAAAATAGCAGCTGCAAAAATAAATACAGCAGCCAACCCAAAAAGAACCAATAATATCCAATTGATCCGCGGTGTGTACATTAATATTTAAATCTCCCCGGTAATAATACGCCGGAACGGTTGATATTTCATTAAGAATTTATTAACGATTATTACCGATTTTGCCTCCTTTTACGAAAATTTGCCGAAAATCTCAAGCGCAACCTGGCGTAAAAATACCCACCTGATCTTACCAGGTGGGTATAAAAAAACATTCCCCCATTTGAACATTGATTACTGGTGAAACACCAGTCAGTCTGTATTTATAATTCGATCCTGGCGCCCATCAACTTCAAGAATTGAGCGATCCAATCCGGATGAGCTGGCCATGCTGGAGCTGAAACCAGGTTACCGTCTGTGATGGCTTTATCAACTGGAATACTGGCAAATATACCACCAGCAATAGTAACGTCTGGCCCAACTGCCGGGTAGGATGTGCACTTCAAACCTTTCAATACGCCAGCTGCAGCCAAAATCTGTGGCCCATGACAAATCGCTGCAACCGGTTTTTGGGTGGCAAAGAAGTGGCGAACGATTTCCAGCACGCGCTCATTCAAACGAATATATTCTGGCGCCCGTCCACCTGGAATGACCAGGGCGTCATAATCCGCTTCGATAACTTCGCTGAAGGTGGCGTTGAGTGCAAAATTATGACCACGTTTTTCGCTATAGGTTTGATCACCTTCGAAATCATGGACTGCGGTTCTCACTACTTCACCGGCGGCCTTATCCGGGCAAACTGCATGCACCGTGTATCCGACTGCCGCCAAAGCCTGAAATGGAACCATTACTTCATAGTCCTCTACATAATCGCCGACAATAAACAAAATCTTTTTTGCACTCATTGCAGCTCTCTCCTTTTGGAAATATATGGAAAACCGGGATCAGATACCGTTTCTGGTATGCCCAATATAATACAACCAGTGGAAAAATATGTCAATATTATTGGTGAAATTGCTTTATTTTCACCCAATATGGTTTCTATCGGTAAAAAACTCTCGTTATATTGCCCCCTTGACAAATGCTGGTATGCCCAACATAATATCTATATGGACATTGAAATTAAACGAAAATCTGTTCAACCAGTATATTCAATTATTGTTGATAACATCCGAAATTTGATAAAACAAGGTGAGTTAAAACCAGGCGACCAGCTATTATCAGAGCGTGAGCTTTGTGAACAATTTAGTGTCAGTCGTACATCGGTTCGAAAAGCTTTGGCGGTACTCTCAGGAATGGGACTTATTGATATAACACCAAGAGATGGTGCCTATGTAATTGAGGCCAGTTCATCTCAGGCAATTGCATCTCTTGGTCAATTAGTTTCCAGGAATCGTCACCAGGCTGCCAATATCTACGAAGTCCGCCGCTTAATTGAGGTTCAGGCAGCCCGGCTGGCCGCCATGCGCCGTGATGACGCTGATATTGTGAAATTATGGGAAGCTTACAATCGTACAGTTGACCATGTACGGAATGGACAACGAGTGCATGAGGCTGATATGGAGTTACACGCCAGTATCGCCCAGTCGACAAAAAACCCATTTTTTAGCGAACTGATGATGGTTCTAATTTCGGCTTACATGGAAATATTTGATCTGGTTTGGGAAAAGCGAGGCACAGATGATGAAGAAAATAATTTATTTGAGTACTTCCTTAACCAGCACCGATTAATCGTACAGGCTATTGCTGACCAGGATCAAGAGTCAGCCGCTTTTTACATGGCGCAGCATGTGGACGATTCTCGCAAGCGTTACGAGAGCGCTTTGATTGCAAATGCAACTTCCAGCAAGGCATAGTGCTTCAATTCGTTAGTTTTTTTTCTTTTCTTGGTACTCCCAGAGGCATACCAATCAAGAGGCGTCATGCAAAATAATATTTCTGAATTCATTCTGGAATTGGGATCAAAAATCAAAGGGGATCTGCGCACGGACGAAATGTCCAGGCTACTGTACAGCACGGATGCCAGTATCTACCAGGTTATGCCGTACGGTGTCTTTATTCCCCGTTCTTATGAAGAAATACAGGTAGCAGTGCGTTTGGCATCCCTGTATAAAGTCCCATTGTTGCCACGTGGGGCAGGTAGCAGCCTGGCAGGTCAGGCAGTTAATGAAGCCCTTGTTATTGATACATCCCGTTATTTAGACGCAATCCTTGATGTTAATGTCGAAGAGAAGTGGGTACGGGCACAGGCAGGCGTAACGCTCGTTCGCTTAAATGCTTATTTGAAACAATTCGGGGTAAAGTATGGCCCTGATCCGGCCAGCGGCAACCGGGCAGTACTTGGTGGGATTGTGGGTAATAACTCATCCGGGTCTCATTCGATTTTATATGGGATGAGTGCCGATCACGTTCTTGCAACTCAGATCATTCTGGCGGATGGTTCGATGGTCGAGTTTGGCCCAAAATCTGACCTCGCAATTGAGAATTACCGTTTGGAAAGAAGTTTGGAAGGCAGAATATACACCCAGATTTCCGGATTGGTTCAGAATAGCCGTAATCTTGAGATTATCCGGGCTGGGACTCCGCGACATTGGCGACGCTGTGGTGGTTACAACCTAGATCGAATGACGAATGGGAATGGCATCTCATTTCGCTGGCCGTACGATCAACGTTTTAATCTTTCCAAATTAATTTGCGGTGCAGAAGGTACGCTGGGTGTCATGACAGAAGTGACCCTTAATCTGGTTGATTTGCCAAAAGCCAGCGGAGTGGCAGTAGTCCATTTTGCCAGCCTGCGTGCGGCTTTGGAGGCTGTGCCAACGATCTTGGAATTAAATCCAAGCGCGATTGAATTGATCGACCGCTATGGGTTGTATTTAGCACAAAGTGTTCCGGAATACGCAGCCCGGATGAAGAAATTTGTTCAGGGTAATCCGGATTGTATTCTGATTACCGAGTTTTACGGAGAATCACAAAAAGAGATCGAGGCCAGCCTGGCAAACCTGCAGGCTCATTTGCAATTACGTGGAGTCCAAACCCTGGCTATCACAAATTTGCTTGAGTCAGAAGCCATCCAGTCCGTTTGGAAAGTACGTGAGGGTAGTTTGGGTATTTTGATGAGCATGCGCGGCGATGTAAAACCATTACCAATAGTGGATGACGCAGCCGTGCAACCTGCCCACCTGGCGGATTATATTTCCCAGCTGGAAACTTTTTGCAAGCAGGAATTGGATCATGATGTTGCCTATTTTGCCCATGCCAGTGCAGGTTGTTTGCATGTTCATTCGCTTCTGAATGCGAAGCTGGCTAGTGATATTGCTAAAATGCCAAAGATCATGCAATTTACCGCCGAGTTGCTGAGCGAATACGGCGGGGTCCTTTCCAGCGAACATGGTGATGGTCGTTTGCGGAGCTGGTTAAACCGTCATTTTTATGGCGATGATCTATATGGGTTATTTAACCAGGTAAAGAGCACTTTTGACCCTGATAATATTTTCAACCCTGGTGACATCGTGGATGGGCAGGAGATGACGGAAAATTTGCGTTATGGGGCAAACTATCACAACTTGCCTGTGCATTCTTTTTTGGACTTTGGCCAGGCACCTAATATTTCTGGCGTCAATCTGTCATCCCAACAACCCGGTGTGGTTGAACTGGGTTTTAGTGATGCGGTTGAAATGTGCAGTGGCGCTGGGGCTTGCCGGCAATTGACAGGCAGTATGTGTCCGAGCTTTATGGCAACACGCGAAGAGAAAAACAGCACGCGTGGGCGCGCTAATGCGCTGCGGGCGGCTCTTTCAGGTCGGTTGGCACAGAGCGAGTTTACTGGTCAGAATGTATTTGAAATCATGGATTTGTGCGTTAGTTGCAAAGCCTGTAAATCAGAATGCCCCTCATCTGTGGATATGGCGAAAATCAAGGCTGAGTTTTTGTTTCAATACTATCAAAAGCATTTCATGTCGCTGCGTTCGCATTTTTTTGCCAATTTTGGTGCCCTAAGCCAATTGGCGAGCGGATCGATGGCGCCTGTGTCCAACTGGATTGTACAAAATAAATTAGTTCGAGGTTTTATAAATCGGCTATTTGCCATTGCCCCCGAAAGAAGATTGCCCAGCTTTTCCAAAGAGACATTTTATCGTTGGTATATCAGCCAGGGGTCGAAAAATCAGAAATCGACTATCCCGGGTATGCAACTGATTCTGCTGGCAGATATTACCCGCAACTTTAACGATCCAGACACCGCCCGTGCGGCTTACAAAGTCCTGACTGCGCTTGGGTTCAATGTGATTGTTCCTCCAGTCCATGATTTTGGGCGACCAGCTTTTTCAAAAGGTGATCTACGACTGGCGAGAAAAAAAGCGCTAATTGCACTGGAAGTGCTTGGTCCATATGCGCATAAAGGCATCCAGATTGTCGGTCTTGAACCGAGCGATATTTCCATGTTCATGGATGATTTCACAGCCCTGTTGCCGGATGATGATCGCGTAGAAGTGGTAGCTGCACAAGCTTTGAGTTTTGAGGAATTCTTATGGCGCCAAATGTTGGCGGGTAAATTGGATGGTTTCTTCAAACCCCAATCCGGTCAAATCCTTTTACATGGGCATTGCCACCAGAAAGCACTGATTGGGATACATAAAAGTAAGGAGCTGTTAACTTACTTGGGTTATCAGGTGCAGGAAGCGGGTTCTGCCTGCTGCGGCATGGCTGGCTCGTTCGGGTATGAGGCGGAACATTATGACATTTCGCTCCAAATGGGCGAGTTAACTCTTTTCCCTGTTATTCGAGCTCAAAAGCCGGATGCCTTGATTGTTGCCGCGGGGGCCAGCTGTCAGGAACAGATTGAGCAAGGTACGCAGCGAAAGGCAGTACATCCTGCCGTGGTTTTCCTTCGCGCGCTGGTTTAATTTCCATTCAGGGCGCTCAAGATTCTTTAGCAGCCCCTTGTTTTAGATTTTATCTGCTTCCCAGCGTGGACGGGAGCGGAATCCTCGACGGATTTGCTCCAGAACGGGCATGGGTGTATGCAGCAAACGTTGGGCAATATTGGCAATCTTGTGGGCGGATGCGCCGTTATTTTGTATGGGTAAAAGCCGTCGCAGCTCGTCCAGGTTCAGGTAGGTGTGCGTTTCTTTTCCGAGCGCCACTGCCACAAAAGTGCAGGTGGATTGCTGGGTGATGACCACATCAGCATTGGCAATCATATGATTGACATTGCCATGAGTAAAAACCGACGCGTTCGGGAAGGTGTTTTTTATTTCATAAGTGGCGCGTTGAGCGTTTTCAGTAGGATGAAGTTTGAAGACCAGTGGACGATCCCCGGCTATTATTTTACAATGTTGCAGGAAAGTCTGCCGATCTTCACCGCGAAAAGTTTCGCGGTAGGGTGTCGTCGCAACCAGCACGTAGCCATGCAATGGAAAATCATTTATCCGGTTCTTTTGAATATCGTCAAAATTTGGGATGCCAGTCACGGCTATTTTTTCAGCCCGCACCCCTTTGCGCATAAAGTGGCGAGCGTAACCCTCAGATGCAACGCAAAATATATCGTAAGTATTTGACAATCCGGTGGCAGCGGTATTTGCGATATAGCGTGGTAAAAGCGGGATGGCTTTATATAACCTGTAAAAAATCCCCTCCGGTTCTGTGATACCTTCCTGGACAAGCACCGTTCGTTTCGCACGGATGTTGTTTTGAATGATCAAATCAGAACACATTACAACCAGATCATAATCATGTCCTTCACCACGCTCATCGGTGGGCAGATTGTGGCTGGCAAGATAGTTGCGCGTGTCCTGTTGGTGACGACCACCCAGGACAGTAAAGTTAAGCAGGCCCGTTTTTGCCAACTGATCTTCAAACCCATCAGCATAGTATGGTGCGAAATAGCAATTACCATCTTTGATTTGCTGTGCAATCTGGTGCATCTGGGTGGTCTGGTTGAGTGAACCGCAAATAAAAAGGATTTTTTCTGTCATAAAGCCTCGTTTTTGTTTAAGTATAGATTTTCATTATTAAGCCTCATCCAACAAACAGTTAATGTTTTGTAAAGGTCTGGATTAAATTTGGTAAAGATACGCAAAACGTTCCACCAAGAGAAGCTGGCATGGAAACTAAACCGCTATTAATACAATAGTCATCATGAAAAAAAACACCACCAAGCACAAAAATCTATTTTCAGATCAGTTCGAGTTTGAAGATTTTGGCGAAAACGAAAATCAACTGGAGGAGAGCTGTTATTTGGGTTTACAAAAAATTTATCCGCCCTCAATTATTTGATAACACAACCCCCAAAATAATAGGCACTAATTTAATTATCTACCTTTGCAAATACCCGCACCTTCCGGCGTGGGCATTTTGTATTATCAATTGTTTGCAGGATGTTAACCCAGTATTTTTTTATCGTTAATCGAATCCAGGTAAACTGATGGAAATGGAATTTTTTATTAATGGAAAGACTATAAGAGTATTTATCCAATGAATGAATTTATTATTCCGGTTACCATTTCCGATCTTCCAGGATTTGATTTTTCTGTATCTCCCAATATCTTGACTCAAAAAATTCTGGATGAGTTTGAAAACCGCCCGGCGCTCCCTGGGGTAATGATCATAAAAGAAGGTCATCTGATGGGAGTATTGACCCGTATAAAGCTTTTTGAGCGGTTTGGACATGAGTTTGATCTGGAAAATTTACTTCACGAACCTGTTAATCAATTGACTGACCTCATTCGCTCAAATATCCAACCCATGCCGGAAAATTCCCGCATTGATGAAGCTATTCGCTTTGCTTTGAGCCGATCTGCCCTCGATGTTTATGATCCGCTTGTGATCCAGCACGATGACGGTAGGATGAAACTTATTGATCTGAATGTATTGGTAATAGCGCAGTCTCGTTTCCTGGCCAGTTTGAATAATATTGAAGCGAATTTGCAACAGGTCGATAAGTTGATTAACTCGCTGCATGAGAGCAAAAATATCCTACGTATAATCCTTCAATTATTGCAGCACGTAGTCCCTTTTCATCAAGCAGCGCTACTTATTTGCGACAGCAAGGGATTGAGGTTTATTGCCCAGACTGGATATCGTCAGGTTTCAGAACGGGCTGACGAAGTTTTGAAGAGTTCAACTTATGCTCTCCTGATGAATTATCGCCAGGCTATCTATTTTCCAAATGCAAGCAATTCCCAGGCATGGAAAGGTATGGAAGTTTTAGGGGCACCAATTTCCTGGTTGGGTGTGCCTCTTGAATTGAATGACCAACCGTTTGGTTTGCTTTCCATCAGCCGAAATGTGGAAAGAGCATATGATTCTATTGAGCGTAAAACCGTACTTGTTTTTGTTCAACGAATGCTTGAATTATTCAAACATGAACAAGTCTTGTCAGGCACTTTTGGTAAAAACCCGGAAACAATTGAAGACCAGTTACTTGGACAAGCGCGTAGACCCGTGTTGAAGACCTTATTACAGGATTGGTGGTAATTCTCCCACAGGCACACACAAAAAAGGTACAGATGTCGGCGCAATTTTTTCTGGTTATGGTTCAATCACTCCCATCCAGCTTGATTTAACGATGTACCCATCCAACCCGACCCTGGAAAATTGGGGTTGGTAAATTAATTTGAAAATAAATTACACTTCTTCCAAAAATAGCGTACACTGGAAGATGAGAGTTTTATTATGCCGAATATTGCTGCGATCGATGTGGGTTCCAACGCCATCCGCATGATGGTTAGCCGCTTGAATAGTGACGGTGGCCTGGAAACGTTGGAAAATCTGCGCCTGCCAGTGCGTCTTGGACAGGATGCTTTTACGTCGGGGCAATTCAGTGAAAAAACCATGCAAATGGCTGTGGATGCTTTTCTGCGTTTTCGCAAGGTGGCAGATGTCTTTGAAGTTGCCCAGACCCGTGCGGTTGCTACCAGTGCCATGCGAGAAACAGCTAATAGCGACTTATTGATGGACAGAATCGCCCGCGAAACCGGTTTTAATATTGAGATGATCAGCGGTGAAGAAGAAGCACGGCTGATACACCTGGCGGTCATGTGGGCGGTTGAATTAAAAAACAAACATGCTGTGTTGATTGATATTGGCGGAGGCAGCGTTGAGGTGACGCTCTCGGATGGCGACAACATACTTTCCACCGAAAGTTATGGCATGGGTACCGTACGACTGTTGAAAAAGCTCGAATCTAATGAAGGTAAGAAATTGCCCTTCAATCGTCTGGTGCGCGAATATGCTGAATCCGCACGCCGCCATATTGACCGCGAAATTGGCGATGAAAAAGTGGATATTTGTCTGGGTACAGGGGGAAATATTGAAGAAATGGGCAAACTGCGCAAGCGCCTCTTTAAACGCGATCGCGAGGATGTTATCAGCCTGGATGAATTGGAACGTCTGGTGGAAAAATTGAGTGAGATGAATTTAGATGAACGGATCAAAAAACTTGATCTGCGCCCAGACCGGGCTGATGTCATCTTACCAGCGGCTGTTGTATTGCACATGATCGCCCGTGAAACCGGAGTAAAGGAAGTGCTTATTCCGGGAGTAGGGTTGAAGGATGGCGTTTTATTAGAAATGGCACCGGTTGCCATGGGACCAAGCCTACCTCGCCGCGACCAGGCGTTGGCGTCAGCTGAACGAATGGGACATAAATACGCCTATGATGCCGAACACGCCCTTTTTACAGCGCGTATGGCAGCACGCCTTTTCAACCAGTCACTGTCTTTGCACCATCTTGCTGAAAATGAGCGTCTGCTGCTTGAAGTAGCCGCCATGCTGCACGATATCGGTCATTTTATTAATACTTTGGATCATGATAAACACGGGTATTATTTGTTGTGTCATCATGTGTTGATCGGTCTGTCACCGTCTGAGCAGGCAGTGGTTGCCAACATTGTGCGTTATCATCGCAAGACCGTCCCAACTGCAGCCGACGATAACTTTAAACTGCTTTCACAAAAGGATCGTATCACCGTCACAAAATTGTGCGCCTTGCTGCGCCTGGCGGATGGGTTAGCCACCAGTCATACCGCCAGGGTGCGGGAGATCAATCTTGAACAACGCGCTGGAATGGATGATGGACCAAACCGAAATGCAAGCACCTGGCAGTTGAAAATAATCGGTGACGGCGATTCCATGCTTGAAAAATGGACCCTGGAAAAGCGCAAAATTCTATTTCAGGATGTTTTTGGTGTTAAATTGGAGATTCTCTAAACCATGACTGCGCAGGATCTTTTACTGACTTCTTTTGGACAGCGCTATGAAATATACAAGACTGAGCACACCCGGTGCAAGGCTGAATTTTCAGAGGGAGCTGTCCATGATTTGCGGGTGTCCACTCGCCGATTTCTGGCAATTGTTTTATTGCTGCGTGCTGTCCAACCAGATCAGAACTTGCGAAAATTGTGCCGTTTATTAAAGGATCAATTGGATAGCCTGGACGATCTGCGGGATACGCAGGTCATGCTGGCTGAAATTTCAGAGACGCTTAAAAGCCTGCCGGAACTTGCGCCTTTCCAAAAATTCCTATTAAAACAAGAAAAACGCCTGCTAACCAAGGCGCAGTTTGAAGTGGGGGAATTCAAGTCAGGTACGGTTTCGCGCAAGGTTGAGAGTCTGCTTGCCAGGTTATCTGAACCTGCTTTCAGTCAAGATTTATTGACGCAGTTGTCAGGTTGCGTGGATGATGCTTTTTTTAAGGTTGTTCGGCGTTCCAAAATGGTCGATTCAACACGCTCAGCCAGTATTCACCGGGTACGCGTGGCTTTTAAGAAATTTCGCTACATGCTCGAAATTATTTATCCCCTCTTACCCGGATTGCCGGATGAGCAGTTCAAGCGCATGCATGGCTATCAGGCGGGTATGGGTGAAATTCAAGATGTGGAAGTTTTTCTGCAAAACTGGGATGCTTTTGTAGCCCGGCGCAAGATCCTCGCTCCGGAACAGGTGCGTAGTTTTTACGAGCAACGCCACATGGATTTGGTCAATGCGTATGTTGAGAATATGAATGAGTTTGTCACCTTCTGGCGTCCGGAGCCTGATCAACCCTTCCCCTGGCAAACCCGGGAAAAGGTGACAATGTGAATCTTTATTTGATGCGGCACGCCATTGCCACTGAACCGGAAAATGCCATCGAAGACAGCTTGCGCCCGCTTACAGAAAAGGGATGCAATAAACTGGACAAAATTGCCCACACCTTGAAAAAGATGGATCTGCAGCTGGATTTGATCCTGACCAGCCCAAGCCTACGCGCTCGCCAGACGGCAGAGGCGTTGGCTGCTGCGCTAAACATAAAAGCAAGTAACCTGATGGAGAGTACAAATCTGGCCCCAATGGGTTATGGCGATCGGTTGGTGGACGAGATAAATGCCATGAGGCCCATTGAGAACCTGTTGCTGGTGGGACATGAACCCGGACTCAGCCAGTTAATTGGAATGCTTGTGGCAGGCGATGCCAACCTGGAGATCCAGATGAAAAAAGCCGGGCTCTGTAAATTATCGGTGAAAAAGCTAACCTATGCGCGCTGTGCCAGGCTGGAATGGTTATTAACCCCAGCGCAATTAATTGCATGATTAAGTGATGGTTGAGATGTCCAATAATTTGAAACCCAGGCAGCGCTATACCAACCGTGAGCTCAGCTTACTTGAATTTCAACAGCGACTTCTAGAGGAAGTGAAAGATGAACGGCTTCCATTGTTGGAGCGAGTCAAATTTCTGGCGATCTTCGGTTCCAATATGGATGAGTTTTTTATGGTGCGTGTTTCTGGTATCGTAAAGCTAATTGAGGCGCAAGTTTCTGATTTATCGATCGATGGAATGACGGCCAGGGAGCAGTACGTTTCCATTCGTAAGAAAGCAATGGAACTATACAGCCAGGCGCAAAAAATCTACCAACGCAAACTACTGCCTCAATTAAACATGGCCGGGATTCACATCCTGGATTATGCTCATTTGAGCAATAACCAGAAGGAAAGGGTTGATTACTATTTCAGTGAGGTAGTTTACCCAATCCTGACCCCACTGGCATTGGACCCGGGGCATCCTTTTCCGCATATTTCAAACTTAAGCTTGAATCTAGGAATTGTGATCCGGGATGCCAGGGGAAAAGAAAAGTTCTCGCGCCTTAAGGTGCCCGATACCCTGCCCCGCCTGGTTCCAATCAAACGTTCATCTGGTGGGATTCGCAAGGATGGCTCTGTGCCTCAGCATCATTATTTTATCTGGCTGGAACAGCTGATCATTGCCAATCTTGGTTTGCTTTTTCCGGGGATGGAGATTGTCTCGGCCCACGCCTTCCGGATTGTGCGGGATGCGGACATTGAGATCCAGGAAATTGAAGCGGACGATTTGCTTGAAGCGATGCAGCAGAACATCCGTAAACGAAAATTCGGTTCGGTTGTTCAAGTTTCAATCAACCAGAGTATGCCCGAAAACATTCGCCAGGTTTTGGTTGATAACCTGGAAGTATATTCTGATGATGTTTATAATCTGGATGCGCACCTGGGTCTGGTGAATTTGTGGCAAATATATAACAGTGTCGAGCGGATTGATCTGAAGTTCCCCAGTTACAAACCGGTTGTATCAAAACAGTTTAAGCAAAACTCGCTCCCCGACGATTTTTTCCATCTTATTGATAAAGAAAATATTCTGCTTCATCACCCCTACGATTCATTCAATCCGGTTTTGGATTTCCTGGGCATTGCATCCCGAGACCCGCAGGTGCTGGCGATCAAGCAAACGCTCTATCGCACAGGAAAAAATTCACCCGTGATTGCTGCACTGGTGGAAGCTGCTGAACAGGGAAAACAAGTGGCAGTTCTGGTTGAATTGAAGGCACGTTTTGATGAGGAAAGCAACATCGGCTGGGCCCGTACACTTGAACAGATTGGAGTGCATGTTGTGTATGGCTTGGTGGGGTTGAAAACCCACTGCAAGGTTGCTATGGTGGTTCGGCGAGATGGCGAAGGTATTCGTCGTTATATTCATCTTGGCACAGGTAATTACAACGCCTTCACCTCGCAGATGTACGAAGATATGGGGATGTTCACCTGTGATGAAAAGATTGGTGAGGATGTGACGGATTTATTCAATCATCTGACTGGTTACTCGCTGAAACAGGATTATCAAAAATTATTGGTAGCTCCGGTCAACTTGCGCCAAAAGCTGGAATCATTTATTAGTCGCGAGATAGAAAACGCTTTGAAGGGTGAAAAAGCCCACATTGTGATCAAAGTGAATTCGATTGCTGATAAAGCCATGATTGATCTACTTTATCAGGCATCGCTGGCTGGTGTACAGGTAGATCTGTTGGTGCGTGGGATTTGCTGCCTGCGGCCTGGCGTTAAAGGACTGTCTGAAAATATACGAGTAAAAAGCGTGGTGGGGCGCTTCCTGGAACACAGCCGGATCTATTATTTTTACAATGGGGGCGAAGAAATAATTTATCTTGGCTCTGCCGATCTGATGACTCGCAATCTGAGCCACCGTGTTGAGGTATTGTTCCCCGTGGAAAAGCCTGAGCACATCCAGTACCTGCGCGACAATGTGCTCAGGCCTTATCTAGAGGACAATCTGTATGCCTGGGTTTTGCATGCCAGTGGATCATATAAGAGGGTTCAGCCAACCCCCAGCCAGCCAATTTTGGATATTCAAAAAACTTTGATGACACGAGCATAATTTTCATTGGTCTGACCCTCCTCAACTCATATCTGGACAAATCCAATTTAATGTCTCGCCCTAACAATGTTCATCCAAACAAACGTTGCTTTCACAATACGCTTTCATAATATATTGTGAATTTAACAGCTTTATGGTACGATATTTACCTCTTTGTTTGGATTAGGAGTGGAAAAAAAAGATGATAAAAAAACATTCTCTGGGTGATAGGTTACGTAATTTACGCACTGAACGGCGACTCTCTCAGCGCGATCTGGCACAGCTTGCCGGAATTTCGACCAATTCTGTCAGCTTGATTGAGCGGGACGAAATCTCTCCGAGTGTCTCGACTCTGCAGAGTCTGGCAGGGGGTCTAAAAATTAAAATCAGCTATTTTTTTGATGATGAATACGTCGGAAACACTTTGCTGGTCAAAGCCGCCGATCGCCCTGTCATCACAGGTAATGGGCTTTCAATTAAGGGCGTAGGAAAACGCATCAAGGGTCAAGAAGTGGAACCCTTTAGTATTACACTGGAACCACATGCCATAAGTGGTGAGCGGCAAGTTGTTCACCCTGGGCAGGAATTTGTGTGCTGTCAGGAAGGAAAGCTGGAATACCTGATCGATGGAACATCCTACATCATTGAAAAAGGAGACTTCCTCATTTTCGAATCCACATTACCCCATATCTGGCGAAACCCATTTGATGAGAAGGCCGTTTTTCTCCTTATTATCCAGACTCCCAACGAATCACGCGACCCGGTACAGCAACATTTTGTAGATTTTCCTTCCATTACCCACATCGACTAGCTAAGTTTTCCATTAGAACCAAAAAATCCCCAAACAAAAAAATGTGGGGATTTTTTGGTTCCAACCGAACATTTCCCATTCAAACAACCTCAATATCAGAAAGGGTATTGATAAAGAATGGGATTGGAAAAAAAATGCAGCGCCCAGGTTGGCCCCAACCCGAACGCTGCTCACCCGAAGAAGAATGACTTTCTTAATAACCCATCTGATTGTTTTTTTACAATCACTCCGACAAACACAAGCCCATACAGGTCAGAAATTCAGATAAACATTCCTACTGAAACGTTTCTTGTTGCAGGAATCAGTGTAATTTCTCAGGATGATCCACAATGCTGCCATTAAGATAGGCCTCTACCGCCTGTTGAACATCCGCTATATCGGTTATGAGGGAATCTATTCCACGCGCCTTAAAAGCATTGTGCGCACCCATGCCCATACCGCGCACCAAAACAACCTGGCAATCACTGATTGTATCCAGCATGGATGCATGCCGCTGTTCGGAAGCCGGATCAGTGCCATGTGGTTCGGAATGATGCTGATGGATAGACCCGTCACTGAAGTGGTTATGATTGGCTTTAGCCCGTGACTCAGAGGCGGTTATTTTACCGTTTTCAATACTAAAAACCCGATAGTATTGTGCGCGCCCAAAGTGCTGCGATACGGTCTGTTGGTCATCGGTGATCACTGCAACTTTCAATTTTTTTATTCCTTTGAAATTATTATGCATAAAATAAATGAAAAAGTACGAATTCGACCTTCCACCAGAACCAACAAGTGGCTTACCAATTCAAAATAATCCCATTACGATAATCAGAAAACCAAATATCCTTCCAAAAAACAAGCCATCCAGGGAAAACACCCGTTACATGCCCGGTCAGAATCGCAATATATATTTATAAAAAATAAATAATAAATGCTTTAGATTCTCAAAACTAACAATATTTTAGTTTAATTCTTAGTTTATAATGGTATTTTACCACTATAATTCACAAATAATACTATAATATTTCTTTCCGACTAGCACAATAACTTATACGTAATGTATATTGTGACAAGTAACGCTGCTAATTGTGACAATATTCACTATAGCTTTTTTATGCAAAGGGCTAATATCGGTATATCTATTTATTGGCTAAACCACATATATCAAGAGCTCTATGACATCCCTCACAACCAGCCTCACCCAGGAAGTTTCACAAATGGAAGCCGAACTTTGTTCTGCTTTCTCAGACCCTACACGGATCCTTATCCTTTACGAACTGGGTAAAAACATCCGCAAAGTGACAGACCTGACCCTGGACCTAAACCTCAGCCAACCTAACATCTCACGTCATTTAAAGATATTGCGTGATCATGGGTTGGTAATTGCTGAGCGCCAGGGAACCAATATGTACTACCGGCTGACTGATCGCCGATTAATTGATGCGTTGGATATTCTCCGGTCAGTATTGCGTGATCGGATTGTAAATCGCGCCAACTTGATGACAGAAGTAGCTGGATAAATTCCTTATCTCACTTGCAGGAGGAATACATGCAATATAAGAAAACCGCTTTATCTTTTCTCTTTGTCGGTATGGCAATTGTTATCGCCACCGGCATCTGGCTGGCAACGGCATCCACGGCCAATGCTCAGTGTGGTTCACAGGCCTCGTCGTGTAAAAACTGCCACGAAGTACAAGCACAAATGTCTGTCAATAATGACGGTACTGGTTGGCACCAGTCGCATGCCTTTGGCGATTTTTGCTACATTTGCCATGCAGGCAACCAACAGGCAACCGACAAAGCCGCCGCTCACACCGGGATGGTTCCACCATTTTCCGACGTGAAGGCCTCCTGTCAGCAATGCCATCCAAAAGATTTGGATGCGCGTGCCCAGGTCTATGCTACCAAACTGGGAATTACCATCGGTGCGGGGACTGAACCAACAGGTGCAGCCACCTCACCCACTGTCCCAGCTCCTGCTGCCAATCAGGCGCCAGCTGCCAGCAATATTGCAGCTCCAGTCTCCGTAGCACTCGTTGTCGATGATCCTAATGTTGTAGATTATGTCCAACGCTACAACGAACTTGTCCTCGGACAACATCCTACCAACTGGGGCAATGTTATCCTGATGGTAATGATTGCTCTTTTGCTGGTTGGCGGGGGTGGTTTTGTCATCCTCAAAGAAAAACTGGTCAATATCTCTTTCGGTGAAACAAAAAATGTTGGAGTCGATTATCCGGCAGATGTTGTCGATATGTTGCCAGAGATCTCCAATCTAAAAGCAAAAACTCGCAAATCTCTGAAGCGTGTTCTGGATAATCCAAAGAAAGCCGATAAAGTCTTGGGCTTGATGGATGCGATCGTTTCGGACGAAGAGACTGAGGAGTAAATCTAATGAAATGGCTAATGAATTATCTTCACAAAGAACTCTGGTCCCCTTATATTGCGGGCATTCTACTTGGGTTCGTCGGCATATTGGCTGTAGTTCTTAGTAACAGCCTGTTGGGCGCTTCTGGTGCCTTTGAAAATATCGCCGGGCTGATTGGCAAGACTGTTGCCCCGCAAATTTTCGATAATATATATTTCAATTTCATCATGCCACCTGGCATTACCTGGGGCGTGGTATTGCTGGTGGGTACCTTCTTCGGTGGGATGTTGGGAGCGTTTTCGAGTGGCACCTTCAAATGGCGACTGATCAGCGATGATCAGTGGAAAAAAGTCTTTGGCCCTCAAGTCTGGAAACGTTGGGTGCTGGCTTTTCTGGGTGCAATTGTTTTGGAATATGGAGCAGGAATTGCCGGTGGCTGTACCAGTGGGCTGGCTATTTCAGGCGGCATGTTACTGGCACCCGCTGCTTATTTGTTCATCGCCGGGATGTTCGCTTCAGGCATCCTGACCGCACTGATTGTATATCGCAAAGGTTATTAGGAGCAACGTCATGGCAAATTATGCAATTGCTGGCGTCCTGGGCCTGTTCTTCGGTTTCTCTTTGAACAAGGCTGGGCTAACCAAGTACAACAAGATTGTCGGCGTCTTTCGCTTCACCGATATGGCAGTCTTGAAATTTATGATGACCGCACTGGTTGTTTCCATGATCGGTCTTTATGGTCTACGCAGCCTGGGATGGATCGTTTTCCCGGCGGTGCCTTCCACGTACATCGTCGGTAATATTATCGGCGGACTAATATTTGGAATAGGAATGGCTTTGACAGGATACTGACCGGGTACTTGCGCCGCCGGTGGTGGCGAAGGTAAGTTGGATTACATTATTCCTGGTTTTCTTGGTTTTCTTGTTGGTGCAGTAATTTACGGTCTTACCTATCAATTCGTGTTCCCCCCAATTGAAGCACTCGCCAAACTTGGAAATGTGGTCATGCCAGATCTCTGGCATCTTAATCCATTCCTTTTCATCCTGCTCTTCACCCTCGTAACCATAATGCTTTTCTATTTGATTGACCGTGCTGGCTGGCAGCGCAAAGAGAAATAATAGCCAGGTAAAAGCTGTAGGTGGCAGTTGGACTGAATACCAACTGCCACTTACAGCCCACCAACATCTGCTGGTAACCGGAGCAAAAAATGACAAAGTCTCTGTCACGACGTGACTTTTTGAAAATAGGCGGAGCCGCTGCAGCCACACTGGCGGCCGGGAGTTTTATCCCACCGCAGGTGGCAAGTGCAGCGCGCGAAGCCGGATTGATCGATGCCAATGGCGATGGCTACATTTCGACAATGTGCGAGATGTGCGTGTGGCGCTGTGGCGTGCTGGCTAAAGTTAAAGATGGCAAGGTTGTCAAACTCGAAGGCAACCCCGAAAACCCCCACTCACTGGGAAACCTGTGCCCACGTGGGCAATCTGGCCTGATGAATACCTACGATCCGGACCGCGTACTGACTCCACTGATCCGGGTCGGCAATCGCGGCGAAGGCAAATTCCGCAAAGCCTCATGGGAAGAAGCACTGGACTTAACTGCCAGTAAAATGCAGGAAATTAAGGATAAATACGGACCAGAAGCAATGGTCTTTTCCTCCACGCATAACCTGAGCCAGGTGCAATTTGAGAACCTGCTGTATGCATACGGCTCCCCTAACTACGGTACACAACGCTCTTTATGTTTTAATGCCATGATCGTGGCCAATATAACCACGTATGGGATGGAAGAACCTGAGCGGATTTACAGCGACAAACTAAAATATATAATTCTGACCGGTCGCAACCTGATGGAAGCAATTTCCACTTCCGAAACTTCGGCGTTGAGTAGTGCCATCGACCGTGGCGCAAAGGTGATTTATCTCGACCCACGCTTCACCAAAACAGCTGCCAAAGCCACAGAATGGCTGCCGATCAAACCCGGCAACGATCTGGCTTTCCACCTGGCTTTGCTCAATGTAATTATTGGTGAGGGACTTTATAACAAGCAATTTGTCGAAAAAAATACAATCGGCTTCGATAAGATCGCACTGGAAGTTAATAAATACACCCCCGAATGGGCTGAACCGCTTTCTGGCATTTCCGCCGACACGATTCGTCGTATTGCCCGCGAATTTGCCGCTGCCGCCCCGGATGCTTTGGCGCACAATGGTTGGCGCACTTCAAATTTTATAAACTCCTTCCAAACCGAACGTGCAATTGCCATCCTGAATGCAATTGTAGGCAACTGGGGTACAACCCTGCGTACAGCAGGCAGTGAAGAAAGCGGCACGCTCGGCGCTCCGCCCCAACCTGCTTACCCACGAAATTCTGCCCTGCGACTGGATGGCGTTCCCTGGAAATATCCATTTGTGCCTTTGAAATTAGGCATTTTCCAGGAACTGCGTGATGGAATTTTACGTGCTGACCCTTACCAGGCGCATGGTTGGTTTATTGCCCGCCAGAACCCAATCCTCTCACTGCCAGACCGCCAAAAAACGCTAAAAGTTTTTAGCCAGATGGACTTCATAGCCACAGTTGATATCATCATGAATGATACAGCCTGGTATTCTGATGTCATTTTACCCGAGGCTTCGTATCTCGAACGTTATGATCCCCTTTTACCAATCGGCGATAAGGTCTTCCTACGCCAACCAGTGATTGAACCTCAGGGCGAAGGAAAATCAGCTCTTTGGATTTACAAACAATTGGGCGAGCGCCTTGGTTTGGGAGACTTCTTCCAATACAAAGACGAAGAAGACTACATTAACCAACAGTTGGCGCCACTTGGCATCAAACTTGAAGATATCAAAGCCAAAGGATATGCCGAGCTTAGCGAGGAAACCCCGGGTGAAGAAGCAGCAGAACCAACCTGGAACACGACCAGCGGCAAAATTGAATTGTACTCAGATGCCCTGGCAAAATCCGGTTTCTCTGCCATACCCGTCTGGGAAGAACCACTCCAACCTGCTGAAGATCAGTTCTTCTTACTGACCGGTAAAGTAGCTCAATATACACAGTTTGGCACCCAAAACAATCAGCTGCTACATAAATATTCTGATGAGCCACGTTTATGGATGAACGCCAAAGTTGCAACCAAACGAGGACTCACAGACGGTGACTGGGTTAATGTGACCAGCGAAGTTGGAAATATAAACATCCTACTGCATGCCACCGAGGCCATCCGTCCGGATTGTGTTTATATGACACCTGGCTTTGGTCACCTCTCCAAGGGTTTGACCACAGCTTTTGGCATCGGGGCAAGCGATTCAGTTTTGCATGTCACTTACACCGACCCAATCAGCGGCGGACAAGCGCTTAGCCAGACTTTTGTAACGGTTAAAAAGGCTTGAGGAAGGTTTCAACATGACCGAAATTAAACAAAAAGCTTACCTGTTTGACGCCACCCGTTGCATTGACTGTCGTGCCTGCATGGTGTCTTGCAGCGTTGAAAACAATATCCCCAAAGACAAGACCCGCATCTGGGTCGCTGGTATTGGCATCAAAGGCGAATTTCCCAAGCTCAACCGGGCTTCGATGGTCTATCACTGCATGCACTGCGCTCACCCGGACTGCCTTTCAGCCTGCCCGGTAGGTGCCTACACAAAACGCAAGGATGGTCCGGTCATTTACAACCCGGATTTATGTATCGGCTGTCGTTACTGCATGAATGCCTGCCCCTTTGGTGTGCCGCATTTTGACTATGACAAGGGCATCATCGCTGGCGCTTTCATTGATAAATGCACATTTTGCCCTCAACGCATCGATAATGGACAGGAACCAGCCTGCGTGGCAACCTGCCCCACAGATGCATTGGAATACGGTGAACGCGAGGAACTGATAAAAGCTGCTCACGCCCGCATCGCAGCCCATCCCGAGCGTTACGTTGACCATGTCTACGGCGAATTCGAAAACGGCGGCACCTCCTATCTAATTCTTTCGCACGTTCCCTTCAGTGAATTAGGATTGCCCGACCTGCCCGAAACTCCTGTCAACGAAGTCAGTGAAAAAGTAATGGAAATCACCATTCCATTCGCTTTATCCTGGGGCGCAGTCTTGACCGCTGTCACAGCGGGAGTGGCACTCTATGAGAAAAAGAAATCTCCCCCCAAACCTCATGCAGTGGTGGTTCCACCTGCCGAACCGGATAAAAAAGCGGAGGCATCCAAATGAAACTAAATCTCACCATCCAACCGCGCTTCCGTTTTAACTTCAGCCCGCTGGTTTGGATTTTATTAACCTTGATGGGCATCGCATTTGTGGTCGCCATGATTCGCTATATTTTCGGTATCGGTGTCATCAGCGACCTTAGTTATGCTTACCCTTGGGGCTTCTGGATTAGCTTCGACCTGTTTACCGGCGTTGCCATCAGCAGCGGAGGCTTCCTGATGGCTGGGACAGTCTACATCCTGCGTATCAAAGAATTCCAGCCTTTACTCAGACCTTCCGTCCTGACAGCTTTTCTCGGCTACCTGATGGTCGCTATCGCCCTACTGGTCGATCTCGGTCATCCAGAACGTATCTGGTACATGATGATCCACTGGAATGGGACATCTGTCCTTTTGGAAATCGGTATTTGCGTCATGCTGTACCTGACGGTTCTGGCAATTGAATTTGCCCCGGTGGTCTTTGAAGGCCTCAAATGGCAGAAAATTGCGCATACCATTCATAAATTCATCATGCCCTTTGTAATTTTGGGTGTGGTGTTATCTACTCTGCACCAATCCTCACTCGGATCATTATTGCTGATCCAACCAACAAAACTGCACCCACTCTGGTGGACACCTTTCCTGCCAATCATGTTTTTCACATCAGCCATTTCCATCGGGTTGGCAATGATCATTCTTGAATCATCGCTCAGCTCACGTTACTTCAAACGCGGGTTGGAAATACACCTGCTGCAGAAATTGGCAAAAGCAGTCCCTTATGTTCTGGCAGTATATGCCTTCCTAAAGTTTGGCGAAATTGCCTGGGCTGGTGAACTGCATTACTTGTTTACCAGCGGTGTGATGAGTCTTTTGTTCTGGGGAGAAATTATCATCGGTGTTGTCATCCCCATGATTTTATTTTCCATCAAAAAAGTGCGTCAAAGCGCAAATGGCTTGTTGAGCGGTGCCATTATCATCTTGCTGGGCATGATCCTCAACCGTTTCAACGTTAGCTGGTTCGCGGTCAAACATCCCGATCCTTTGTTCTACCTGCCGAGCTTTATGGGCAACGTTCACTATATGCCAACCCTACCGGAAATCTCCGTCTCACTGGGAATATTCTCAGCTGGCATACTGGCATTCGGACTGGCGGCCAAATATTTGCCGGTCTTTGAAGATGAAGAACAAGAGCACACGCACAGCGGCGACTAGATTACAATCGACCCTGAAGGTTGTTTAGCCAACCTTCAGGGTCTTCTTTTTTTTATCCTCATTCCACACACAACCGCGAAACCAATCCTTCATGCGTCCCAACTTCTTTCATCATCTTCATCCACCAACTATTCCCACCCGGCAGTCGCGCTGGCGATACACTCTGGGGGCGGGCGGCACAGCTATTTTTCTAGTCTTGGTGCTGATATTCACTGGTGCGCTGGAGATGTTCTATTACATCCCAACAGTTGAAGGCGCAGCAATCTCCATCCAGACCATCACCTTCCTGGCACCCTTTGGAAACCTCGTTCGCAATCTGCATTTCTGGTCATCACAGATCCTGTTGATCATCACTGCCATACACCTGCTGCGCGTCGTTCTCACTGGAGCCTATGCCCCGCCGCGCCGGTTTAATTACCTGCTGGGTCTGGCTATATTTATTATTGTCATTCTGCTCGATTTTACCGGCTACATCCTGCGCTGGGACACTGGCATTCAATGGGCATTGGTAGTCGGCACCAACCTTCTCAAAACCATTCCCATCCTTGGAAATACTATTTACCTGTTACTGATTGGCGGCATTCAACCTGGTCAGGCCACACTAACCCGTTTTTATGCCTGGCATCTGATTGGCTTGATGTTTCCCACAACCTTTTTGATTGGATGGCACGCTTTTCGCGTTCGCCGGGATGGTGGAATTGCCCTGCCACCTGCCAACCTGCGCCCAGACGCACAACGGATCACCCGCTTTGAACTGGTACGCCGTGAAGGCCTGGCCATGTTATTGTGGGCTGCAGCACTCATTCTGCTCTCTATCTTTGTACCCGCACCACTGGCCGCTCCGATCAGGGAGAGGACCACCCTTACAGGTGAAACCCGCGCTCCCTGGTTTTTCTTGTGGGTTCAGCAAATGCTTAAATGGGGGGACCCTTTTGTGTGGGGCATCCTGGTTCCATTAGTGATACTGGCTGTCCTGGCGCTCATTCCATATATTTTCCCCAAACCCACACCAGGCGACCTGGGGCGCTGGCTGCCAAAATCCAACCGCCTGGCACAAATAACATTGGGTGTAATCGCACTGTTGATAATCACGCTAACTCTTTTCGGTAGTCTGGGTTCTCCCTAAAGTGCAAAAGTACAGATTTCCAGGTTCCAGTATTAGACTCGTGTTAGCCTCCGGCATGCTCTTGTTTTCACTTTCGCTGGCTGGATGGATGGCTTTCCGCCAGCCCCGTCCGATTGTTCTGGTGCCGACCCTGACAGGACAACCAGAATATTGCCTGACCTGCCACAACGATTTACCAGAGATCAGTACGTCCCACCCGGTTAAGACTTTCGGTTGTGTACTGTGTCATGCTGGTGAACGACTGGCACTCGATGCAGACCTGGCACACAGTAGCATGCGAGGCGGTAAAAATCCCTCCGATCTGGCTGTAGTCGAACAAGCTTGTGGCGGCAGCAATTGTCACAGTGGGGCTGCTTCAGAAAACCTGGATCACATCCAACGGGTGCAAACCAGTATACAATCCACATACGCCGGAGCAATCACCAGCATACGCTATACATTTGGCGCGCAACCTGACTTGAAAGCACGCCTTGCCATTACTGCTATCAGTGATAAACAGGTCACTACAAAAACAGGTTTGTCCATGCTGGATGGTTTCGACCCCTCCAAAGAAACAAATCCACTCATCCAGAAATTTGCTGCGAACTGCCTGACCTGCCATATCAACGCCCCCGCACGCGAAGATGCCCAGTTTGCCCGTCTGACGGGCTGTGCAGCCTGCCACAGCCCGGATGTAAACAGCAGCACGCAGGGCCAGATGCACCGCCTTACGACGGCCATCCCCTATAATCAATGTAATACATGCCACAATCGCGGTAACTACGACCTGCGAACAATGACATTTATGGAACGGGCAGATCAGCCAGTTAATCGACTTCAGGATTATTACCAGCCGATTGCCCAGTTTACACGCTGCGAATACACCCTGGACTGCATCGACTGCCATACACGCAGTGAAGCCATGGGTGACGGCGATCTACATTCAAGCAAAAAAGATATCCAATATGTACAATGCAAAACCTGCCATGGTACATTAACCGAATTGCCCCAGACTCACACCATTACTGTAGAAGACAAACTTGCTTTCAAACTGGCTTTTCTCAACCCAGTATTAGAAATAAAAGTTGGTGATTCTGTGCTGATCACTGACAAAGGCGAGCTGCTATGGAACACGCGCGTACTACCAGATGGCACATATGAAATGATCGGCAAGGTTACCAGACTGAAATTTAACTTTCGCCCTGTAATGGGCAGCACCTGCAAACAAAAACCAGATGAGCAAGGCTCACAAACTTGCCACGAGTGCCACGCACTGAAAAGGTAAAGCATGACCGAAATCTCCCGCCGTGACCTTCTTAAAATAGCCCGTAATGGGATTTTATATTTAAGCGGTACGCTGGCTTTGGGTGGATTGTTGCGTTTTCTGGATTTTCAACCTGACCAGGCACCTATCACAACTTATGATCTCGGTCAGGCAGCAAGTTATCCAGCTGATTCCCGCACTGTTATTCCAGCCGTACCAGCTCTACTGATACGCACCGAAATTGGATTTTCTGCTCTAAGTCTGGTTTGCTCGCATCTTGGGTGTATCGTGGAAACGAAAGAAGATGGCTTTGCCTGTCCCTGCCATGGATCATTATATACCAGGGATGGCAGCCTGCTGCGCGGTCCAGCTGCAAGACCTTTGACTGCACTTCGCATCGAAACAACCGAAAAAGGAAATTTGGTCTTACATACCGATTAAGATTAGGTAAACCATCCACTAAACTGATTTATTTGTGATCCAAACTAAAACGAACAGCCCGAGCATCGAAATGTTCGGGCTGTTCGTTTTAGTGAGCAGAACATACAGATTATTTCAGCTTATCAGCTTCAGCCTGTAAGGCAGGTTTGATGGTTTCAAAATCAAGATTATTTGCGGTACAGAAATCCTTGACGGTAGAAGCTGCATCGGTAGGCATGGGCTTGCCGAGAATTCCTTCGATGCTGGCTTGCGAGACACCCCAACCAAGGATTTCGCTAAAAGTTGTTTTCCCCTTGATTACTCGATCTGTGGCGGCTGGCACCGGAGTGATTTCAGCCGGGACTGAAGCTGCTGGCACGGGTGTAGATTCAACCGAGGTAGTGGCTTCAACCGCAGGCGCAGGGGCCGCGTCCATTCCCGCAGCTGTCAATTTGGCAGTGTGTATTTCCAAGTAAGCGGTCTGCTCGGATGTCAGGCTCTTGGGTTTGAGCAATTCAGCGGCAGCTTCCGGTAAGTAAATATCTGTGGAAAGATCAAAGGGCATATTTTTATAGAATGCTACAAAGAGACGGACAGAAGCTGTACCAATTTCGACACCACTTTCGGTAGCTGTTCCTTCAAGACCCTTTACCTGAAAAGCTGCCGGAACAGTACTGACACCGAAGGCTTGCCCTAATAAACTGGCAGGCACTCCAAAATTCTTTTCAACATCGCCAAACGTGTACGAACCGCGAATATCAGCCGGATTGGCCTGCCCTGCAAATTCGCCTTCTGTAAAGGTGGCAGCAACCTTGCTGCTTTCAGTCTGCCACCAACCCAAGGCAGTTGAGATCAGAATACCCGCGACCAGAATACTAACGACCAACGCGGCAAGTGTTTTGGATTTAATGATCATTTTAACCCTCGTGAAGAAAATACTACAGTTTTTGCAACCGGGCAGATGGCTTCGGAGGTGCATTCCAGGCAAGAAATGCACTGGTGATCGCGTACGGTAGTTTTTGTATCGACCTGAATGTTCATCGGGCACATAATGGAGCAAGCACCATCGGCCTTACAGGTGGTTACACTGCGGCGAATGCTGAAGATACGAAACAGGTTGCTCACACCCAGTACAGCACCGTAAGGGCAAGCATATTTACACCATGGACGTTCAACAAAGAGTGAAAGACCCAGTGTAATAGCCAGGATGATTACACCACCGATGGCCACTTCACTGCTCCACAAATTGAAGAGGGCATAGTAAGGATCGTAGCTGGCAAAGATCAAGGTACTGGTGGAAGCAGTCATGTAAATGACCCAGGCCAGGACTATGTAGCGGATATAGCGCAAAACATTATCGAGCTTTTCGGGGACAAAATGATTGAACCGGCGTCTGAAAAACTTACGGCCAAGCGTACTGACCCATTCCTGCGCTGTGCCGAGTGGGCAAACCCACCCACAAAAAACTGGTCCGAAAACAACCGCCAGAAAAAATCCAATCACCATCAAGGCAAAGGAAGCCTCATGAATATGCTGAACAAAAGTACCGGTAGTGGCATATTGATAGATGGTAACAACCCCACCAAACGGACAAAGAGCATGCAGCGAAGCGCTGGCAAGGAAAGGAATTCCACTTCCACTCTCAACCAGTGTGTGATTGATGGAAATAAAAGCGATTAGTGCAAAGAAAAAAAACTGCACTACTTTACGGATCCAGATACTGCGTGGGCGAAATAATCGAATACGTTTCCCAAATAGTGTGAACATCATCTTCTCCGACGTAAATTAATTTATCTCTATTGTAATTTTTGTTTGTACATATTTGACGAAGCACATATAAAGATTATGTAAAGATAATTTCGTCGGAAAAAAATTCCGAAATCACGGTCATAACTTTCCAGGTTAATAGTTGCCAGACGCCATTCTTTTTTGGACTATATTTGATAATAAACCCCCATCCGGTTCAGGTGGACCAGGTCAGTAAACCATCTATCTTTATGATAAATAAAACCGGCCCGACTGGAATGTTGAAAACAACCAGATAGGCCGGCTCTTAATTACAGGCAATATACCCGCAGCTACTTACTGATTTCTATCGAATATTCAATCCCTTTATCAAACAGTTCGATTATTTCGGCCATGCCAGAGCTGGGTGTCTGTCCAGAAGCAGGCGCAATAACATGCACTGCAATTTTTTCCTCTACCGTTTAACCAGAACCAGGAACTTTAGTGACACCCGTGACAGGTGTGGTAACCCCAATTAGGTTAATTATCTCAAATCAGCAAGCCAATTATTAAGACTGACCGATTTTCCCCATAACCATTGATTATCACCTGAAATTTAACGGATATATTTCTAACTTTTTGCCAAATTTAAGAATACGTCTTCGAGTGTTGCCTCGCCTTTTTGGACAGAGGCAACGCGCACACCTGATTGTTCCAGCAATGTTTGCAATATTTTTTCAGATAACCCTGGTTCAACAATCACTCGCAAATGGTCACCCGCCAGACTGGCTCTCAACACACCTTGAGTCTCCGCTAAAAGATTCAGCCCATCCAGCAGCGGTTCGGCGTAAAACTCCCAGATATCACCAGGAACATAACGTTCTTTCAATGCCATCGGCGTATCGAGTGCCAACAGATTGCCATCTCGCATCATGCCTACCCGATTGCAGTATTCAGCTTCATCCATATAGTGGGTCGTCACCAAAATAGTAACACCTGCAGCAGATAATTCATAGATTAAATCCCAGAAGGCACGGCGGGCAGTCGGGTCAACACCGCTGGTGGGTTCATCCAAAAATAACAGCCGCGGGCTGTGAATTAGTGAAATTCCAAGCGCAAGTCTTTGCCGCCAACCACTCGAAAGGTCACGAGTGATGGTTTTCCTATTCTCACTTAAACCCACTAACGCAATGGTTTCTTCGATGCGGGACTTGCTTGTAATTCCATACACTCCTCCATAAAACTGGAGATTCTCCCAAACAGTCAGATCATCGTAGATGGCAAATTTTTGCGACATATATCCTACACGTGCGCGTACTTGCTCCGCCTCTCGAAAAACATCGAAACCAAGTACCGAGGCACGTCCCTTAGTAGGGGTGAGCAATCCAAGTAACATACGAAAGGTGGTCGTTTTTCCGGAACCATTTGGTCCCAAATAACCCACAACTTCGCCGGGCTGAACTTCAAAAGTAACATCGTTTACGGCCACGAATTCGCCAAAACAACGAGTGAGATGGTCTACAACAATCACAGGCTCAGGCATTTTCTTGCTCCGATAAATAGATAAAAACATCTTCGAGCACGGGTGGAATCTGGCGCGCGCTCACAAATAACCCACCACCAACCTGGATGGACTTCTCCAAATTTTTGATGACTGGTTCGGCCTGGTTTGTCTTTACACGCAGGTGCAGCCTGTCGCCAAAAGCACGCACATCCTCCACCCCTGGGTCTTGCGCACTGATTTTTTTGAGCAGGGGTAATGGGCCACCGCGTAATTCAAGAACCCGCTCGCTGAGCATATTACGCAGTTGACCAGGGGTTCCTTCAGCGATAATTTGACCTTTTCTCATAAACCCAACACGATGACAGCGTGCAGCTTCATCCATATAAGGTGTGGAAATGATCACAGATACCCCATCGCTTTGAACAGAAACCAGTTTAATGAGTAGTTGCCAGAAATCCTGACGGGTAACCGGATCAACACCTGTGGTGGGCTCATCTAGTAGCAATACCTTGGGGCGAGTCACCAATGCCGAAGCCAGGCCCAACTTTTGCTTCATTCCACCAGACAATTGCCCGGCGCGACGGTCTTTAAATTGAGCCAGACCAACAAAGTCTAGAATTTCCATACAGCGCGGATACCATTCATCTGACCTTAGCCCGCGCACTTCAGCAAAGAATCGGATGTTTTCGAGTACTGTCAAATCTTCATATAGTGAAAAACGCTGAGAGAGGTAACCTATATGGGTGCGTGCCTGCTCAGGCTGGGATTTAATACTGTAGCCACATATGCTGGCCTCGCCCGCAGAGGCCAGTAATGCACCTACCAAAAGTCGTAGAGTGGTGGTTTTTCCAGCACCGTCTGCACCAACCAACCCGTAAATCTCACCGGATGTGATATTTAAATCAACACCGTTGACAGCTTGAATACTACCGAAGGCTTTATGCAGCCCGCTTGCTGAAATTAGTACATCTTTGGAATTCATATTTACCGCCAAGAGTAGAACCAGGAAACAAGACTGCCTCTTTCACAACATGGTTGCCCACTGACTTGATTGGCAAAGTGCAGCAAACTTGTTTCCCAGTTCTCATCAAAAATTTACTTGAATAAAACATCCGCAGGCATACCGGGTTTAAGCTTGCCGCCAGCATCTGTCAGGATGAGCTTGATGGCAAAGACAGTAGTCTTACGACCTGCCACAGTCTGCACATTGCGCGGGGTAAATTCGGCCTTACCTGAAATATGAACCACAGAAGCAACAAAGCTTTCTCCAGGGAATGAATCGACTGTTACTTCGGCAGTTTGGCCCAGTGCGATTTCGCCATAGCGATCTTCGGGAATATAAACAGTAATGGTTAAATCGCTCAGTCGTGCAAGGGTAAGCAGACCAGAACCAGGCATAACGACTTCACCGGGCTCCACTGCACGAGTCAGGACCATGCCATCCGCAGGGGAACTGATGGTTAATTTACCGATCTGAGTATCAATCAACGCAAGGTTGGCTTCAGCTTGCTGGACAGCTGTTGCAGCCTGCCCGGCAGCGGATTTGGCTTGATCGAGATTTTTCTGGGCTGCCACTACCTTGAGCGATAGTTCACCAGTTTGCATAACCTGCAATCGATCTTGAGCAGCATCGTAACGTTCCTGAGCCACACGCAAATCAGCCCGGGCAGTGAGTACATCTGCTGCGCCAGTTGTGGTGATAGCGTCTTCATAGGCTTTTTGAGCACTGGTTAATTCTAAGACAGCATCGTCATATGTCTGCTGTGCAGAATCTTTCAAATTCTGATCCGTACTGGTTGTGAGATTGAGCACAGTTTGAGACACATCAATGGCAGTGCGGGCACTCACCAATCGTTTTTCAGCGGTCAAAAAATCCCCACTGGCGGCTTTTTCAATTACGGTAGCCAGTTTAGCTTGTGCAGCCACCAAAGCGGTTTTATCGACTGTCACTTCAGCCTGCGCAGCTGCAACCAGTTCAGACTTTTCAAAATACCAGGAAGGTTGGTTAAATTCAGTCGGTTGAGTCGCATTCCAATCTGCGCTACGATTGGTTTTTTGCTCCATCAAAGCAGCGTTCAAGATCAGATCATATTGTGCTTGTGCAGAAGCGACAGCAGCATCTGAAGTTTGAGCAACCGCTTTGGCCGTTTCCACCGCAGCAGCAGTTACATTACGTTGCGCCATGGGCAGGGCATCGTTGAGGCGAAAGAGCACATCACCCGCTTTTACAGTGTCACCTTCATTGACCAGAACTTCAGACACTTTTCCAGAAACTTCCGGTGCCATCAAAATTTCAGTGGTTTCCACCGTACCGGAGGCTGTCAACACGGTGCTTACCGGGCGGGCGATGTTATAAAAGTAGTATGCGCCAGCAATCAAGGCGACAAGGATCAAAGCAATAACAACAAATGTAGGACGTTTGGTTTGCATGGAATTTTCCTTAAGCATTACAGGCGAGTCCCGGCTTTAGTACGGGGCTACATGAAATTAGTCGGTGATTGGTTAATTTAATCAAGACGTTTTTTGAATCTGAGGGTAGCGGCGCTCATAATGACAACCGCAAAAATGACCAGTGAGAACGCTTCACTCCACAAGACATCCGGTCCCACGCCTTTAATCATCAAAGCCCGTATGAGAACCAGGTAGTAACGCAGCGGAATGGCATAAGAGATGGCTTGCAAAGCAGCGGGCATGGCACTAATGGGGAAGAAAAAACCGGAGAGAAAAATGCTTGGAAGCAGAGTCATCCAAACAGTCAACATGGCTTCCTGCTGGGTATTGGCGATGGTGGATGCAAACAATCCAATGCCCAGGCCAGAAATCAGGAATAAAGCCGAAATAACCAGGACCAACACCAGGCTGCCGTTCACGGGCACACCAAACCACCAATGTCCGAGGGCCAGGACTTCGAGCATGTTGAACAACGAGAGAATAGTGTAAGGCACCAGCTTGCCAACGATTAGTTCCCATGAGCGGATGGGGGTGACGATGAGTTGTTCAATCGTCCCACGCTCGCGCTCACGGACAACAGCGGTAGCGGTCAACATGGCCGTCAGGGCAGAGAGCACCATGCCAATCACACCAGGGATCATAAAGTAAGCACTGGCCAGATCAGGGTTAAACCAGACTGTGGTGCGAATTTCAACCGGTAAATGGATGGCTCCACCCTGGGCGGAACGTGCCAATTTTTCGGAAAGAATATCGGTGGCGTGTTTTTGACCGATAAGCTGTGCCGCCGATAATGAGGTTGAGGCAACGGTTGGATCTGACCCATCCAGCACAAAAGCCACCTGTGCATTACCCTCTTTCAAGCGCTGGGCATAATCAGACGGGACAATTAACCCAGCCTTAGCCTGACCACTTTCAACAATCTGGCGCATTTCTGTTTCTGAGTTAACAGCAAATGCCACCTTGAAATAATCTGCTGCCCGGTAAGAATCGAGCAGTGCACGTGATTCGATGCTGTGAGATTGATCATAAACAGCCAGCGGTACGTTACGTACGTCATTGGTGGCTGAGTATCCTAGCAGAAACAATTGCAGGATTGGAATAATTAGGACGATCGTGAGGGTGCGCGGGTCACGCCAGATTTGGATAAACTCTTTGCGTATGATCGCGAGAAGACGGGAATTCATAAACTTACTCCGATTTTGAGATGCCGTGCAGGAAAATATCAATAAACGCATCCGGGGAAATCTGTTGTGTGCCAGGCGGCATCGTGCTGGCGAACAAGATGTGTGTTATTTGATACGAAACAAACATGCTGAGAAATGCGTGTCACAATCCAGGAGGAGGAATATCATGCGTACAACTTTCGAATAACTCGGGCAGGTGTTTCCCTTTGAACTCCACAATTTCAATCAATATCAGATTGAAAAATTCAGGGTACTGGTCAATCTCATTCAACATGGTTTGGGCTGTCTCCCGATTAATCTCCCCAGAATTCAAAGAAGTCCCCTGATGTAATAACGGATGACTCTCGGTGAGAATAGCCTGAAAAACAGCTTCTTTCGACAGAAAGTGGTTGTAAATGCCAATCCGATTTATTACAGCCGGTAGGTTTTTTTGTGGTGTCGATTTCTCATGCGAATAGGCTGGGGCTATAATAAGTTCAGTCATGGGCTATTTCCTTTCCAATGTCTGTGAACCATGAACTCTCAAGGCCCGGATGGAAGCCAGGAAAAGCAGTATGCTGACCACAATCATCCCAACTACATAAATTACCGAAATTAAGCCAGAACGGAAATGATTCGAAGTCAGAATCGTTGGTAATTGCGCTATTCCTGCAGCCAGAGGCCAAAAAACGCCCAAACCAATGTGGATAAAATAGCCTCGCCGATCCTTTTGTCCAGCCCAATACAGAGCCAATCCCTGTAAGACAAACAGTCCGGCCACTACATAGGCCAACACAGGCGCCGGAACACCATTTTTGGCTGGTTCACTCAGAGAGAAGTCTTCTAATGTATGCGGAATGGTGAAAAAGATGAGCAGCAGCGACAGGCCAACCACGCTTAATCTCCAAAAAGAATGTTGGGAGGTGTTATCTGACATTTTTGCTCCTGCTGGTAACCTCTTCTTTTTCCTGGATTGGACACCGTCGGGTTTGGTTGCCTGGCGCAGGATTTCAATAAATTTATCCAAAGATACGCCATGTATCCGCGCTGCCCATTCCACAGTAATTGCTTTTGCAATAAGCGAACGCAGGGAATAAGGGGCTACACTTTTCACGCCAAACAATTCCATGACCTCAGCAATATCACCATAAGTTTCGAGGATTTCTGATACGCGTGTAGCTTTTGTTATTTCGATATTGTTTTTCTTTTTTTCTGGCAAGGTTTTGCTCCCATCAATAAAAAAATCATCGGCGTTCCTGTGGATGAGAGGATACAACATAGCCCAAACCTGCGGTGCGACTTTTGTCGTATTTTGAAGTGGGCCGATCAGTTCGCCTTTATTTACTTATTGGTAACCGGGGAACTTACAAAACGAATTGGGGTAGAATACCTGCAGTACCAATAAGCACTCTTTTTTTTCACAACCTACCTGACCTACGAACAGGATTTTTCGATTACATATCCCGGTTCCAGTCTGGGAAAGACAACTATGCCCACCAATTCAACCCAACCAGTTTTTGATTCCGATGCATTCCACGCCAAACAGACGCTTGCCGCTATCCGGCATTTTGCAGACTTATCAGATGAAATTCTTGACAACCTGATTCGCCGAATGACACCATGCCGGTTTGATACCGGGAATGTGCTTTGTCTCGAAGGCGAACCTGGCGAGAAGATTTACATCCTGGAAAAAGGCTGGGTGAAAGCAGTTCGCACCGCCGTAGACGGACGTGAACAGGCAGCAATGCTGCTTCGTGGCGGTGAGTTTTTTGGGGACGAAGCTGTTTTTACAGGGGCAACCTATCCGATGACAGTAATTGCGCTCGAAAACACTAAAGCCTGGGCAATTGATGGTCTGGTGCTAACCGAGCTTGTTCAACGTCACCCCGCACTGGCAATGGCTATGATTCGTCACCTTGGCGAAGGTGTGTTGTATTATGTTCAACTCGTGGAAGATCTGGGATTGCGGAATGTACAAGCACGGGTTGCGCATACCTTGTTGGTCCATGCCGAGTTACAGGATGGCCAACTGGTGGTACCCCGTCAGGCCTGGACAACCTTTGACGAAATGGCCACCCGCTTGGGTACAGTCCGGGACGTACTCAGCCGGACATTCAATGCCCTTGAAGCAGAAGGTATCCTTCGTATGGAACGCAGCAAGATCATCATCCTCGATGCGCAAAAATTACTCGAACGAGGACGCGTATAAAAAATGCTGATACATTTGAGGGGTATCAGCAAGTCAGGCGATCAATAACACGTGCTAAGATTAGTAACAGGTTTTCTTCGAGTAATTAACGATTCGAATTTTGGACCGCAATGTTTTTCTGTTTACGCTGACTCTTAATAATGTAGGGGAGTAGATACAAGTAAGCCCCGGTAATTGCCATAAAAAGCATCAGGATGGATGGTAATTTATCCCATTTCTCCCAAAGTCCAAGAGCCGTTGGGTTTCCGACCAATTTAATGATGACTGCAATTGGAATAAGTAACGCTGTCGGTATTGCTATCCAGCGATGGATCTGACGGAACCATTTATTTAGAAATTTATTCATGCATCTTCCCTTTTTTATCTGTAATATGTAAATTGACTGTTCTAGCCGGGCTGGGAGCACCCGGTGTTTCTATGCGGTTGACCACACCGCGTACACCCGGAATGCTTGCAGCTATATCGTCTGCCAATTGCCGATCTTCAAGCGATAACAGGTATCCAGCCAAATGAATAATGCCATTCGACACACCCACATGTAAATTAGCGGATGCAATCCGATCGTTGGCTTCGAAACGGGCCAGGATTAATTGTCGAAGAATATTATCTATAGTCGGTTGTTTTTTTGTATCATGCCAACTCATGCAAAACAGGTCAGTCTTTTAAGTATAAAGACTGACCTGTTTTGCGTGTACGACTTTTATCGTATTTATTCCAAAATTGCGAACGAGATTGGATAAATGCACCAATCAGCCAACACCTGCAGAATATAAAAAGAATTCACAAGCTTTCAGTAATAAATGAAGATTGGCTAATCCCCATTATCATGGAGAGCGATTTTCGCGGGATCATTTGCGCACTTTCATTCAGGGTTACCCCAATTTTTTTTGCATCCAATATGTCAAATATCTTGGGTTGACCCACTTCAACCGCCCAAGCATTCATCCCCGGAAGTAAAGGGATGCTTGTGTAAAGATCTACATTCCTGGCATCAGCTTCCAAATCGGCACAAGCCAACAGGTGCAAGGTTTTGGCAGCCTGTGTTCCCAATCCATCCAACATATAGGCAAAGACAGGATTGTCCTGAGCCGCTGCTTCGATCCTTTTATCAAGCCCGACACCTAACGTACAAACCAACACAGCTATCTGTTGCGCACCAACCAGATGTTGAACAACAAAAGGACTTGTCAACCAGACCTGGCCAGCGAAGCTGAATTGCTCTGAACCCATATCGTCGACTGGAAAAATCCGATAGGTCGCAATAGGTTCCAATAGCTGCATGCCTTCCAATAAAGCTTGTTCAGCAAGATCAACCAGGCGCGGTTTACGCTGTCGAATTAGCGCAGGATCCGCCCCCTGTCCACGCAGCACCGTGTCCACATCCAGCTTTAGTTCCGGATACGACCGGACAACCTGCTCATTCATACAAACTCTCCTTCAAATAGGAAATCTTGCAGATCTTCTCTGCACAGTTGGCATAAACCAGTACTACCTAAACCACTGAAAAAATTAATCGACAAAATACACTGCTGAACCATCTGGAAAGAAATTATAACAAAGCATTTCCTATTCACGTAAAACTTGCCCTTGTCTATAATTGGCGCATTAAAGCTGGAAGGGGACATGCTGGATAGCACATCCCCTCCCAATAACAATTGCGAATTTCTAATTTTTTGCTGACAACTTCACTTGATGTTTACACAATTTCGGACTGTTTAAGCGTAATTGCCTCAATACAAGCTTCCATGCCTGGCATCGTAACCATTTCGATCTGACCATCATCGCAATATCGAGCAATCATCGGATCAATAGCTATGCTTGTAAGGAGTTTTGCACCTGATTGCTCTGCCACCTCGTGGGCATGACTGGCACCAAATATTTCGTAATGCTTGCCAGTATCTGGAGCAACAAACCCGGCCATATTTTCTATGACACCAAGAATGGGCACATTTATCTTTTGCGCCATGTCTAGCGCTTTTTTGACAATCATTGTCGCCAGTGCTTGCGGGGTCGTAACCATCAGAATTCCATCGATCGGCAGATCTTGCATGACCGTCAATGCAGCATCCGAGGTACCCGGTGGCATATCAACCAGCAAATAATCCAGGACACCCCAATTCACATCATTCCAAAACTGCTTGATGACATTGGTAATCATCGCACCACGCCAGATGAAAGCCTGGTTTTCATCAGAAAGGGTCAGATTAACCGAAATAATTTTAATGCCAGTGCGACTCTCAATGGGCAATATCCCGGCATCATCAGCCCGCAATGGACCGTGTATGCCAAAAAGCTTGGGAACGCTGGCACCTGTCACATCCGCATCCAAAACACCAACACTATAACCTGCACGCTTTACAGCTGTTGCCAGTAAGCCTGTAACCAGAGATTTTCCCACACCACCCTTACCACTCATGACGGCAATAACCCGCCCAATCTTCTGGCTGGTAATCTGTGGCATGCTTATCCCCAACGCAGCATTGCGCTCTTCATCTGTCATTGCGCCCAGCGTAATATGAACTTCTTTTATACCAGGCAGACCCTCAATCGCAGCCTGGGCATCACCAGAAATCTGCTCACGCAATGGGCACGAGGGAACAGTCAATGCTATGGTAAATGTCACGACGCCATCGGCCACAGTCAGGTCACGCACCATGTTGAGATCCACCAGACTACGCTGCAATTCCGGATCCAACACCTTTTTTAAGGCATTGATTACATCTTCATTCGCTATCATTGTAATAAACCTTCCTTATTAATATTTTAGCCAACCTTTAGAACATAAAACCGTCCCACACGGCCAGTCAACCTGTAGAAATCCACATAAGATCAGCCTTATACTAGCAAAAAGCTAATACAAGGCTGTAATGAATTCAACTCTACCCATTTTCCGCTTGGGAGCGTCAGAGATTTTATGCCACACCCTTTTCAATGTGCCCTCGTAACGCCTTACGGCTGGAGGCCTGAATCTGCTCCCAAATAACTTCTTTTAGAAAAAGCAAGGCTGCCTTTTCATCCTGATCCACCAGAATCATCTTTAACTCAATCTGTTGTTGTTCATCCAAGACCACGTTTACTTTTTGCATATTGCCTCCTTACCGCAGGCACTTTTCAACCCGAATATTGCTTTTGCCAACGATAATCCTGAAAATACGAAAGTGATACGAACAGGAAAACTATACCCAAGCAGGCCATTACATGCCAGCCGGCAAAGCTGAAAAGCTGCCCTTGTCCTGACGACAACACGGGTGATCAATATTCTATATTCAAATTAAGATTTGCAAAAAATATGTACGGACAGATCACATTCCCGATCACCTTAGCCAGCTATAGCCTGCTTCAGGGCTAATTCGACTTTTGCAGCACCAGGATATCCAGTCATAAACACTTTTTCGTCCACCACCAAAGCAGGCGTCTCCATGATACCGTAAGCCAGGATGGTAGGCAAATCAGTCACATACTCCACCTGTGCCTGCCAGTTATTCTTCTCCACCATTGTTTTGACATCCGCCAATAATCGCTTGCAGGTAGCGCAGCCTGTACCAAGAACTTTAATGTTTGTCATACGTGTCTCCTAAAATATAAGATTAAATAGATAACCAGTAAGTATGATAGCAAACGCAACCACACCCACAAAAACTGCAATCAACTGCGGCTTAAGCACCCGACGCAGGATAACCATCTCTGGCAGGCTCAGCCCGACGACAGCCATCATAAAAGCCAGTACCGTACCAAGCGCAGCACCCTTTTCCATCAAAGCATGCACAATCGGGATAATCCCCGCAGCATTGGAATAGAGCGGCACACCCAAAAGGACTGCAGCCGGTACACTCCACCAGGCTTGCTTGCCCAGGATACCCGCCAACGCACTTTCAGGCACATAACCATGGATACCCGCTCCGACAGCAATACCAACCACTACATACAACCAGACCTTTTCTACAATCTCCCTGGTACTGGCCCAGGCAATTTCAAAGCGATCGGTCCAGGTGGGCTGCTCAGGCAGATTGGCGCCTTTGCCAACCTTGATCTGCCAGACAAAGTCTTCTACATAACGTTCCAATTTCAGACGCCCGATGATAACCCCTGCTAAAATGGCTATGGTCAACCCAGAAATCAGGTATAAACCAGCCACCTTCCAGCCAAACATGCCAAATAACATCACCAGGGCAACTTCATTGACGACTGGGGCAGAAATCAGGAATGAAAAAGTCACACCCAACGGAATGCCGGATTCGACAAAACCGATAAAGAGCGGGACAGCCGAGCACGAACAGAACGGAGTAATGATCCCCAGCGCTGCCGCCAGTACATTACCCACTCCCTCACGTTTGCCACCCAGCCAGGTACGGGTTTGCTCAGCACTGAAAAAAGAACGCAGCATGGTAATCATAAAAATCATACCACCTAGTAATAGTATGATCTTTGGAACATCATATAAGAAGAAGGCCAACGATTGACCCAGGTGTGAATCCTTTGACAACCCCAGCAGTCCATAAGCAATCCAATCCGCAAAGGGTTGAACAATGTTATAGAGTGTAAACCAGACCACAGCAGCCAAAGCCACCAAACCCCAGGCACGCCAATCAATGCCAGATACTGGTTTCTGTACTTGTTCTTGTTTCATTTCTGTATGCATAAAACGTCCTTATTTATTCAAATATATGAATATAGTTTGATAAAAAAATAACTTTATATTTTCAACAGTTGCCCCTGGCTGGCAAGCTCAAAACTGCAGTGTGGGCAGTTACAGGTATTTGGGGCAGGCCTGGCTGCCAAGGATTGAACTCCAGTTACCTGGCGCATAGCATCTAACACACCAAATACTTCAGGACGGATGACACGATAGAAGATATTTAAACCATCTCGCCGATCATCCACGAGACCAGCCTCGCGTAAGGCCATTAACTGTTGAGAAATATAGGACTGTCGGAAACCAAAAGTTGCCTCCATGTGACAGACACAGGCTTCCCCTTCCCGCAAAAGATCCAGGATGGCAAGTCGGGCCGGGTGCATCAGGGCTTTATACAGCTTTGTTTCTTGATCGTAAGTTTTCATTGTCATCTATATTCAATTTCCTGAATAATTATAATCCTGTACCACAGCTTTAGAGTATGACCTTTGTCATAGATTCAATGTGCACAAAATCCAAGAATATTTTTTACCCAATTGACCAGAATTTTGGCAAGAAAATTAAAATAACAACAAAGATAATCAGCGTCAATAAAAATCCAACCTTGATGTAATCCCCAAATTTATACCCTCCGGGACCCATAACCAACACATTACTGGAGCCCGAGAGGAGTAATGCTGGCAAGGATGTCGCCAAGGCAACTCCCATTCCCAGCATACGAGGGCAACCCCCAGCGGTGTGGGCAACCTGGATGGAGACAAGCGCCATGATCGCTGCTACTACAGCGCCATTCATCATTTGGGCAAATAAAATTGTAATTCCCATCAACCCAACCAGCAAAGTCAGAATGCCACTCAACCCGAGCGCCAGCTAAACCAAAAGAGCCATAAGGTCCGAGCGCAAACGGTCACTGAGAAAAAGAAAAATAGAAATTCCAAGAATGATAAAAGTAAATGTCATCGAATTACCTTGAAAATATTGGTTGAACGAACATATAAAAACAGGACCATGCCCCTGAAAAGACATGGTCCTGTTTTTATTCAGACTAACTTTGAATGGCTTCTGAAACTCGTTTCAATCTCTTACGGGCTTCATCTGCAACATCATCTAGCGTTGAATCCTGAATAAAGTTGGTCATGGATAGCGGGTCGATGATATTTACGACGGTGGTCTCACCTTCTTCATACACGATGACATTACATGGTAATAACAACCCCACATCGGGACGGGCAAGCAGTGCTTTATGTGACAAAGATGGATTGCAAGCCCCAAGAATAGTATATTTTCGAAACTCAGTATTTAGCTTCTTTTTTATTGTATCTTTGACATCTATACTGGTCAGCACACCAAAACCCTCAGCCTTAAGTGCATCAGTGACTTTCTGCAATGTCGCTTCATAGGATAGGGTCAGTTTAGATTGAAAACCTAATTCGGTCATACTTATCTCCGTAGGGTATATCTGATTATTATGAAACCTTATAAATTAGATGATTGAACTTCTAAAAAGTTACTTTTTATTATTGCTGAGAATCAAGTAGTTTCCACCTACCTGAAGGATGGATGCATAGTAAAAGTTATTTTTATACTAAATGTAACTTTTTCAGGACAAACTCATCCAATATCTTATAAACCAAATAACTTAGGAGCACAAAAATGGAAATGATTATTGACTTCCCAGGCGGCTCGCGTGTGGATGCCCATTTTGGAAATTTTACAGTCGCCACCGACCAACCACCTTCTGCCAGCGCACCAACACCCTTTGCGGTCTTCCTTTCATCGATTGGGACCTGCGCTGGAATTTACGTTTTGGGTTTTTGCCAACAACGTGGGCTGCCAACAGACGGGATCCGCATCGTACAACGCATCCATAACAGTTTCAACGGCATGGTGGAAAAAATCGATCTGGAAATCCAGGTTCCAGCCTCATTCCCTGAAAAATACAGGGATTCTCTGATCCGCTCTGCCGAGTTATGCGCGGTCAAAAAACATCTCGAAAATCCGCCCAAATTCGGAATTACCACAGTAGTTGTGTAAACTTGCCACAAAACTACTTTTTTTAGATTGGTTTACGAGTAAGAAAAAGGCCCCCTATTTGTAGGAAGGCCTTTTTTCTTATTCGCTGTTTTTTCCATAATTGGTCAAAAACTAATCAGACCGCATTTACTAACCTTATGGAAATTACGATTCTGCGAGGATTTCAAAATCTGTAGTGATCGCGGCTGTAGCACGAATGGTAGCTGCTACCGAACAGTACTTCTCTTCTGAAAGCTGAATAGCCTGCTCAACTGCCTTTTCTGTCAGATTTTTTCCGCCAACTTTAAAGTGTAAATGAATTTTTCGAAATGTCCAGGGTGGATCCTGGTCCTGTTCAGCGCTGGAACTGATTTCAAGATGGGTGAGTGTCATACGTTTCTTAGCCAGGATTTCGACCACATCTACTGCCGAACAAGAAGCCAGTGCAAGTAAGAGCAGCTCTGACGGCTTAATCCCCACGCCTTCATCTGGTGTAGACAAAACGACCGAATGGTTGGTCGAATCAATCCCAATAAATTGTTTTCCTTCAATCCATTTTACGGTAGCTGTTCCCAAAGTATTCCTCCAAGTTAGTCATGTAATAGATACGTTTTGATTTATTCCGGACATTTGCTTCAAAAAGTAAATTTAGAACGACACACGGTCGTTGATAGGTTAACCTGCTCAGGAAAAACCACCGCGCGATCCGCAACTGCTGCTGGCAGAACTGGTGGAACCGGCAGAGGATGTTCCGAAAGAAACAACCCTGGATAGTTTTTTCTGGGTATCAGGGCTCTCGCACTTTGGACAGGCAGGAATGGTGTCAGTTTCTGAAAAGCGTAGCATTCTTTCAAACACTTCTCCACATCCATTACAACGATATTCATAGTATGGCATAAAATTGTTCTCCTTGATTTTTTATTTTCCTGACAAGGCCTGCATTTTTTTATATTTGGTGGGATTAGGCCCTAATAAGCTTCCAGTAGGTAGGTATCTTCGTCCTGCCAGATTTGCCTGACAGAAGTAAAACCAGCCTCCCTCAAAGTTTTTGTCACCTTCTCCACACTCAAACGATGATGGCGTGGTGGACCAGATTCTCCAACCGCATCGGGACGCCAGTCCAGAACTGCCAGCTTGCCATTATCTTTCAGTAGCCGGCGTAATTCGTTGGCAAGTATTTCAAGTGGCGTGACTTCATGAAGCACAAAGGCTGCCCAGACCCAATCGAAATTGGCTGGAGGTAATTCAATCAGTGGTAATTCTGCACAAAACAAATGAACCTGTACTGGCGGATTGCGCTGTGCCAGCAAATTCAACATATCCTGGCTGACATCCAGCGCCCATATAGCACCATCAACACCGACTATATCCGCCAATGGCAATGTCCAAAAACCAGGGCCGCTGCCCAGGTCCAGCACTGTTTGGCCAGGTAGAATTTCCAAATGGGTCAGAAATTTCGCAGGATTCCATTGGGCTTCACGCTGCGTGCCAATCAGGGCTTGCATTTTGTGCTGATCAAAACGACGGTCATCTGTAGTCATTAATTGTCCTTTGGTTAAATATCCTGGTCAGGGATACAATACATTAAATTGGAGAAATAATTATGAATGCTTTTATTGAACAACCAGCAAAAATTTCATTTCTACTACGCCTGGGCATCTGGATCTCGGAAAAAGTCACAGGACGAAGAATGCTACCTGCCCGGATTTTAGCCTGGTATCCAAAAGTTGCGATTGGCTCAGGTGTGCTTGAGTCATTGGTAGCCCATCACGATGGCAATTTGGATGAACGCATCCTAAAATTAGTGCGTATGTCCGCTTCTTTTGCTGCGGCATGCCCATTCTGTATTGACATGAACTCTTACGAACATGAAGCCCTGGACATTGGTACCGAAGAAGTGCTGGCATTGCGTGGTCAACAGGAATTGGCAATCGTTCCCAGTTTTTCACTTCGCGAAAAGCTGGCCATCGAATATACACGTCTGATCACTCAAACACCGCTAAAATTTCACCCGGATTTCATCGAACAGATCAAGGCTAACTTTACAGAGCGCGAGATGGTTATCCTGGCATCCACAGCCGCCCAGGTCAATTACTGGGCACGCCTGATCCAGGCACTTGGGATTCCGCCAGCTGGTTTTTCAGAATAAACTCAAGCCTGACCTGTCAGCTTTTTGACTTGCCGTGTCAGAGCCTGCCAAATTGGACAGCGATCATAAATAGCACTGAACATCAAAACAGCCCCAAGTCCAATTAAAAACCAGTTAACATGGTTCACCAAACCAATTCCAGCCACTCCAGCACCAAACCCGAAACGGATAAAGCGCTCAGCATTCGATAAACCCGCTGTCTTTGGATCACCGCCCATTGCAAGTGTCTCGAACAACGCTTTCAATGCGCTGGCGGGCTTAGCTCCTACCTGTCGAAGTGTTTCTTTACCATCCCGATAGACAATCAAGGTCGGAATGCCGTACACTTTAAGATCGCGCAGAAGATCCTGACTCTCATCTGCGTTGATTTGCCACAGATCAACACGTCCGGCATACTCTATTTCCAATTTTTCCAAAATAGGCTTTACCGCCTTACACGGTCCGCACCAAGGTGCCCACAAATCAACCACCACCGGGCGTGAGTTTTGTTTTAGCTTCTCATTAAAAGTTTGCGTGTCCATAATAGCTGGATCCTTTACAAAAAGCCGGGGTACGGTTTCGAAACCGTACCCCGGCTCGTTACTCTATTGATTTACTTTTTCGCAGTTAGTGTGCCGATTTTGAAAATTGCATAGATTGGGCAAAAACCAATAGCGCCAGTCAGCAGCATGATTACACCAACAACATCCGCAGCAATCGCTAATCCACCACTAAGAACACCACCAACACCCAGGAAAAGCAACACAACCCCAGCAACTACGCGAATAATACGATCGATATTAGATTCATTCAATTTCATTTCAGCCTCCTAAGGGCAATAAAGGAAAATAAAATCCTACTACCTTTGATGCAGTTTATCAATTAAAGTTACATTCTTTTACAAACCTCTGGCTTACCTTCCATGAACTGTTTTTTGAACGCTCTGTTGGGTTTTTATACTGACTGCCACTCTTCCCCCAACATTGACCAATAACTGACTCAGGCAATTCGAAATTCGCATACTGGTAAATGAGACCGGTTGCAAGCTGTGTAGGCAACCACTCCAGTTTTTACTCAATAAATTGTACTAAGACTTATAAAACCATCTCTACCACAACCCAGAATCAGATCAAAAACTATTCAGCCAATACGTTAGCTTACGCAAACACAATTAACCTGGATTACGCCACACCACCTGGTTCAGGTTGTCACCAGTACCCAACCGTTACTATACAAAATTTGCAGTGCCATGGATACAGACTTATCTTTGGATGAATAATGTGGCAGCAAGTGAATAAAACCCGCGAAGGTTCAATCGCAAGTGAAAAAATGAATAGACCTCCTGGCTTGTTTGTGCTCTCGCGCCAAACATAACAAGAAGATCCATCCTTTTTTTTATTCCCATCCCGTTGTTTGGGATGAGTTACATTTTTCTAAATTTCTTTACTTTTTTAATGTTGCAAAAAAACAGGGCTAACTTCTGTAGATCCTGAATTATGCTTCATCCACCATAAAGCGGATGCGAGGGAAAGTACTCCACTCAGTGGTTCCATCTTCGTACTCTACTTTCAGCTTTTCGCCATCTACTTCCAGTACAGTCACATCGTAATATAGATTATCCTCTGCAGACTTGCATTCCACTTCATCATCTTCCTCTATGATAAATTCTTCGAGGTAGTCAGCATTAGTCCATTCTTCCTCACCCGTATCAAAACGAACAAATATGTCATTCCCATCGATTTTTACAATCCTGGCCGGGTAAAAATATTCATCCTCATCCCAAAAAGCAAATGCACGATTTCCTTCAGTCCAGTAATCCATTATTTTTTATCCTCTGTAGTTAGTTGAATTGATTGAAGACCTATTATACAAAGAATTATGTGAACCGAAAATAGATTTTTTATTCGAAAAATCCCTGGCAGAGCCTGATTTCCTCATACATACAATACCCAGCCTACCAGGCACCATCAAATAGCATAAAATCTACTATAAAGCGTCAGAAGGCGATGTCAATAGGGGTAACCCCGCCCCCATGTAGATATATTCTAACTAAATGACGGCTTCGAAAAAATCACTTCTGGTAATTTTTTAAATTCAGTTTCTACAATCCGGTTACCATACTTCCATTCCAATCGGCTATAATTGGATCGATCACATTCTGAAAATTTATTACCTGCGATTGATAGATTGCTTGATTCTTTTCTCATCCTCCGAAATGCTTCAATAAAAAACAGTCTGATGAAATCACTACTGTACAAGGCAAAATATCGATTGAGATGCGGTTTTTACAATACCCACGATCCCAAATAATGCTTTAAATGATTTGGGTTAAAAAACCTGTGGATATTTAGTTTTCACGTTTTAGTGTAAAAAGACACCTGCCCAATTCTTTTATTAATGCTATATTTGCTAACCTATGCGGGCTGAATGCAAATGGAGGTTTAGATGGACGACCTGATTCAACAAGGGATAGATGCTTACAAAGCTGGCGATATTGAGATGGCCAGAAAAGTTTTATCAGAAGCAGTTGCCCGGTTTCCGAACGATGAACGCGCCTGGGGTTATTTGTGCAATGTCTGCACCGAAGATCAAGACCGGATTTATTGTCTGAAACAAATGATTAAGATCAATCCCGGCAATCAAAAGACGCGCAATGCATTATTGACGTTTGGGATTGAACCTCCCATAGAATCCAAGGTCGAAGATCACCAGGAACGCACATTCGGAGACAGTCTGGATGCATTACCTGATGCGACTCCAATCGAACCCGAAAATAAACCTGCTTTCGAATTCATGTCCTTAATGGATGATGAAATAAACCCGGCAGGTGAACCCGAATCAGGAGCATTTTCCAGCGGGGAACTAGAACTATCTAATCCCCAACAAGCAACCGAATATCTGCGCGAAATTCTCCAAAAACAAGCAGCAGAAGAGGCCAGCACGAAGCCGGGCAAGGCCGGCACTTTTGAAGGAAAAGAACCGGAAAATAAAATCTGGTGGCCTCTGATCATTTCTCTCGCTGTACTTGTTGTCATTAGCCTGTTGGTTACAGGATGGCTCATCAATTTGGGTAAATCAGGTCAGGGCCCCCTGGCCAAACTGGCAACGGCCACCTTTACGCCAACTTTTACATCAACGAATACTCCAGCACCAACCAAAACCACCAACCCAACGCTAACCCCCACAATTACCCATACACCACGTGCCACCTTTACACTGATAGTTGTTAATTCACCTACCAGCACAGTCACCTTTACCGCCGGTCCCACGCGGACCAGCACCTGGACTCCCTGGCCAACCTACGCACCCAGCATCACAGTAACCTTCACCAAAACACCTGCCGAAACCCGCTGGCCAAACAACACACCCACCAGCACCCGTGATCCACTCGCCACCCAGGGTGCAACGGTTCTCCCAGCCTCATCCCCGACCTCCAAACCGGTCTCTGGATCGACAAAAACAGCCACGCCAGTTGCATTCCCCAGCGTAACGCTGCCCCCAACTGCCACGCCAAACAGTAATATATCAGGCCCCGAAACGCTAACCACCAGCTTTACTGATTTCTGTTCAACCATGGCCGCGATGAGTGAGGCAGACCAGATTAACTGGCTCAAGAGTCACCCGCTAACCATGGTTGGCCCCTGGCGCGGTAAAATCGTTCGCTATACTTCAGGCAATTCGGTATTTATCCAGGTTGATGGAGTTGGAAAATATCCCACAGGCAGTAATATTCTATATTCATCCCTCAAAAATGCCTATTCGCTCAACAAATCCTACGATATTTTCGGTACGCTCCTTTCGTTTTCGGGTAGCGGCTCACATTGTCTGGCCTCGCTAAGAGCCGATGATCGCGAATCGCAAAATATCGAGATACCATAAACTTATTCGATCAACGCTAATTCATCGAATTTAACCATAAAAATGCTGGTAGGAAATCAAAACTTCCACCAGCATTTTTTTAATTATTCGCCAGTTCTTGGTTCAGGTCCCAACCCGCCTGACTTAACCTCGCTGCGGACAAAACCAATGGGTTACATTAAAATCCGCGCAGGTATTGTACAGGGATGGGGGCAGGTTGTTTCAGCGTTTGCGCAGCATGTAAAGCCCAGTATGGATCACGCAACATCTCACGTCCCACCAGGACTACATCAGCCCGGCCGTTGCGAATGATCTCATCCGCCTGCTCAGGCGCTTTGATCAACCCGACTGCGGCAGTGAGGATTTCCGCCCCATGCCGGACAGCCTCAGAGATGGGAACCTGGTAACCCGCACCAACTGGCACATTGGCCTGTAACGCAGTCCCTGCCGAGGAGCAATCCACCAGGTCAATACCTTCCTGCTTCAAACGCCGGCATAACTCAACCGATTCGTCCAGTGTCCAGCCACCAGGCAGCCAGTCTGTACCAGAAATGCGTACTGTTAATGGCAAATGCTCGGGCCAGATGGGTCGAATCTTGCGAACAGTTTCCATGAGGAAACGAATACGGTTTTCAAAACTTCCACCATAGGCATCCGTACGTTGATTGGAAATGGGCGAATAAAAACTATGGATCAGATAGCCATGGGCAGCGTGTATTTCCAGCCATTCAAAGCCAGCCGCCAACGCCCGGCGAGTACCCGCACAGAAAGCCTCCTGCACCATTTGTATTTCGTCCAGGCTAAGTTCATGCGGCACACATGAACCTTCGTTAAATGCGATTGAACTGGGGCCAACCACCTGCCATCCCAAGGGCTGATCCGGCAGGATCGGTTTTGAGTTTTCCCACGGGCGTCCTGTGCTGGCCTTCCGTCCGGCATGTGCAAGTTGGATTCCTGGCACCGCACCATTATCTTTAATAGCACGAGTCACCCTTTTTAATGGTTCAACCTGTTCATCCGACCAGATACCGACATCATAAGGTGTGATGCGTCCCCGGGCTTCAACAGCCGTAGCCTCGGTTAGGATCAGTCCCGCACCACCCGCGGCGCGAGCACCAAGGTGAATTACCTGCCAATCGTTGGAAAAACCATCTGTATAGCTATACATACACATCGGCGAAACTCCAATCCGGTTACGCAAGGTGATGCCCCGAATGGTCAAGGGTTCAAAAAGATGAGGCATATTTTTCTCCTATGAATTTCAATTTATAAACAACAATCATACCTTACACGCCTATCCTGATGGCGCGATTCTTCTCAAATGCTCATATCAACTATCGCCACCAGAAGAGTTTACAGAAGCGCTAAACCAGAGCTGCCATCCCTTTCATGAAAAAACACATCGTAAATGATGAATTTCACAGAACCCCAACCAAAACCCCAAAGTTTCATCTTTTCGAGGGCATTTCACAGTTTATAATAACATCCTAATCAACAGAAAAAATACCCCTAAATTCAGGAAACGAGAATTTTATGGACAGGAATATTATCGCGCTGATTGCCGCTATTGTGGTGACCGCTCTCTTAGGAGGCGGAATGTACCTTCTTGGACAGAGCCCCCTGGCAGCATCTGAAAATGTGATCACCAGTACACAGACTGCTTTCGAAAATGCCAAGCTTATTAGCGAATACCAGGCACGAGAGGCCCAGTGCACCACCCAGGTCAAATCCGCTGCTCAGCGTCTGAACATGGCCAACACCCAGATTGAAGCTGCGAATCAGCAGATCAAGGAATACCAATCCATACTCAACCAATTACAAGAAAAAGGCCTGGTCAACATTGCCCCGGATGGAACCATCACCATTCAGGAACAGCAAAACAAACCATAAACAGGCTCTGCTCAAAGGAATTTTCCGTTGAAAATCTTTAAAAGTTTTATTCATGCATGGCTCACATTGATCAGCGTAGTAGGCTTCTTTACCAGTTGGTTTTTCTTTGTGCGTGCTACAGAAGTCACCAAAAATCAACAGGAACCCAACCCGGATTCCACTCTTTCGGTTGAGCTGACACCTATTATTAACCTGGATGATCTGGTTACCTTTATACCCGCCACCCAAGCCAGCCTGCAAAAATTCACACTGGTCATACCGCCCACTGCCACCAATCAACCCACCCCCCTGCCAGTACCCACGAATCCGCCATCCGCTCTACCGACTGCTATGCCCACCCTGGCACCCCTGGTTATCCCAACCAACGCTCCTACGCAGCCCCGCCCAACCTCTGGTCCAGTCGTCCGTATGACTCCGCGCATCCATACCGGCGGTTCCTGAAGCTGGCGAATAATCAGCACCCGATGAAAACACCGACCGAATCAAGGATTATCTTTTGCTTAACCAACCGAAAGAAACACCACCACCCCATCCTGTTGCAGGCATTCCATTCCTGATCACCTTTTTATTAGGTGGATTGGCCATCTTTTTGGTGGTTCCAATCCTGGATGGAACCTCACCGCTGGAAATCATCACCGCCCCCTTTGGGCTAAATGATCAGCAGTTGTGGTGGTATGTAACGCGCGCCTCGGGCTTAACCGCATACGTGCTCTTCTGGCTTTCCACCATGTGGGGACTGGCAGTCAGCAGCAAAATATTGGATTCATTCATGGATTTGAATATCACTCTGATACTCCATGAAATCCTATCCCTATTGGGACTGGGATTTTCGGCGTTACATGCTGGCGTATTGTTATTCGACCGCTTCTTACCCTTCAGCCTGGCCCAAATCCTGGTCCCGTTCATTTCCAGTTACCGCCCCTTCTGGGTTGGAACTGGCATTTTATGCTTATACCTGGCACTGCTCGTTACCATCACCTTCTATATCCGGCGCTGGATCACGCAGCCTATCTTCCGCCTGATCCATGTCCTCAGCCTGTTTTCGTACCTCGGCGTCTTATTCCATGCCCTGTTTGCCGGCACAGATTCGGGTAACTACACAGTACTGATGTTTTATCGCATCACCTTCCTCTTCACCGTCTTCTTCGGTGTCTATTGGGCCGTGCGCCAGGGTCGCCCAGCCGATCAAGTTAACGAAGAAGAGTAAAGCCTTGCCAGCTTTACACTTCCACCAGTGAGACCCGACCCTGGTCATCCAGGAAACACATACGCGCCAGGACGGATACGCGCAGCAGCTTTTCCACCGCCACAACATACCTGGCCATCTGACGAGAATACCTGAGCACCAGCGCAATCTTTTGGTCCGGGCTGTGGATCGCATCTGTCTTAAAATCCAATATCTGCCAACCACCACGTTCCGTCCGATAAAGAAGGTCGATAAACCCGGTCTCGGTCAGCTCTGCGCTCAAACGTGAATAGGGCAGTTCAGGGTGTCTTTCTTCAGCCTTTTCAAGCTCCTCCCAGAGCGGGTACAACTGGAAGCGCTCCAGAAGCTCGCGTGCCCGCTGCACCGCCTCCAAACGCTGCTCCAGAGCGGCCAATCCGGCATTCAATGCAGCCGCCTCCAACAGAGGAATCAAACGTGGGTCATCCGGGAATATCCACAGTTCAAGTGCTTTATGAACCATTTTCCCCAGCACCGCTGGGGGCACCTGTGCCCCGTTGGCCGTTGCACGCCAGGTATGCTGCTGCCTGGCTTCATCCTCCCCAACCTCCAACTCACTCAAATTCGGCGCCACCTCCGGCAGCGCTCGGAAGATATCGGGTAATTCGCTTACTGTAAGCTGTGTGCGCTGCTCCAGCTCGATCGCGAATTCATCCGGCACAGCCACAGGTGGCAGGCACCAGGCCCGCAGTATCTGTCCAGATGCCAGAGGCACATCCAGTGCCTGTCCCTCCAGCAGTTGCGGATTATCCAGGTTCAGACCTGCCGCCTGGCAAACCTCACCCATCCAACCCGGTGCCGAAAGACCACCACCCTCAGTCAGGGTCATATGCCCGCTGATGATTAACTTTTCAGCCGCACGCGTCAGGGCTACATACATCAGGCGCCGGGTCTCGGCATCGCCCTGCTGCTGATCCAGATCACGTGAAAGCCGGTAGAGAAATGGCATCGGGTCCAGCTTGAGCGACAGCCCAAGACCTGGCAGCAGATAGGCAGCCTCACTGGCTGTCATCGGCTTGCGTCCAGCGTCCGCCAGTACCACCAGCGGAAACTCCAACCCCTTGGATTTATGAATGGTCATTAAACGCACTGCACCTCCGGCTTCAGCCGGTGCTTCGCCTTCACGCGCCCCGGCTTCGTTCAGCGTGGTCAGATATTCTAAAAAGTCACGCACATTTACCTGTTGACTGGACTGGGCATCCTCCAACAGCTTATCCAGGTTGCGCCATAAACGCCCGCCGGTCCCTTTCCTGAAGTTTGTCCCGCTTTCAGCTGCCTGCGTTGTGTCCGCTGAAGCCAGGATAGCCCGATAATCGACCGCATCCACCAGCTTCTTCAGCAGCTCAGCCACCGGAACCCTGTCCACCAAAGGCAGCAGCTCGCGCAAAATCCCCACGGCGCGTTCGGCTCGCGCCCGGTCGTTTTCATCCAACAGAGACAGGTCAGCCTGCAGAGCCGTCCAGTAAGACAGCTTTGTCTGCCAGGTCTGCCGCAGCAGGTACAGCGCCGCATCCGTCAGCCCAAAAGCCGGGGAGCGCAGCAGCCCGGCAAACGCCAGGTCATCTGTCGGGTCAGCCAGTGCTCGCAGCAGGTTTAACAGGTCACGAATCTCAGCCCGGTCGTAAAAACCCCGACCCGCCACAGTCACAAAGGGGATGCTGTTTTCTTCAAAAGCATTCTCATAGGCGGCAAACCCACCCGAGGCGCGAAAGAGCAGGGCTACATCATCCCATTTCTGGATCTGACCTTGCGCCTTGAGCTGCAACAGGCGTTTAGCCAGGGCCCGTCCACCCTGCAAGCGCCCCTCTGCACTATCTTCACCCAATCCCAGCACAATCTCCACGTGCGGTGCAAGCAGGTGCGCAGCGGGTACCTGTCTTTCGGCCTGAAGTGGACTGAATGGCACATAGTAAGGACGCGCCTGGTCTGGTTCGGTGCCCATCAAAACCGAGAGCAGATCGCCGGTTCCGGCCAACAGATCGGCATGCGCACGGTAAGTCCGGTTCAGGTCGAGCATCAGCCCGCCAGCTTTTTGAACTTCCGCCTGCACCTCACGGAAAACGGTCACATCTGCGCGCCGAAAACGGTAAATACTTTGACGGCTGTCGCCCACTACAAAGAGCCGCCCACCCGCCGAAATAGGTCCCAGCCCTTGTGGGGCACCTGCCAGAGCTTCCACAATTTCACGCTGCCGCAAGTTGGTGTCTTGAAATTCATCCACCAGCAAAGCTTGCAGCTCGGACTGCCAACGCATACGCAACTTCGGAAGCTTTAATAGCTGCTGGGCACGATATTCGAGATCATCAAAATCCAGCGCTTGCTGCTGCTCCAGGGCTGTCTCATAGGTGCGGTGCAATTCTTCAAAAACCATACGCAGCAGCGGCAGGATCAGCTCAAAACGGGTTTCGTCTTCAGCCTTGGGCGGCTCGCTTTTGGCATTACTGCCACCCAGGAGCGGATCGAGCAGATTATCGTAAGCAGCCTTCAACTCTTTGACGGTTTCCTTAACCAGGCTGTCTTTTCTACCATAGGTGCCGTTCATCTTCGTGCGCCGCGCCTGGAACAGGGAACCGATACAGGCAAAGACATCGCCGCCTGACAGAGACTCTTCAGCTGACTGCCATAATCCAAGCAGTTCCTGCACCATGCCAGCCAGCTTGTCGCCTTCGCTCTGCAACTGGTTGCCTGTCAGCACTTCCCGCAACCAGGCAACCGGTTCTGACAGCCGCGGGCTGTTTAATCGCCTTTCCAACTCCTGCCGGATCAATTTCCGGCTCTCTGCTGGCTGTTCAAAGGCTTCACGTGCTTCCAATCTGCGGTTTAACAGGCCAAACAGCAGCTCTTCCAACGCACCTGACGAAAAAGTACCCAGCAGCAGTTCAAATTCCGGGCGCTCCACCAGCCCCGGCAGGCTGTCCGTCACCACCTGATGGCGCAGCATGGCGGTTCGCCCTTCGTCCAGCACCTCAAAACGCGGATCAATCCCAGCTTCAGCCGGATGCGCACGCAGGATTTCGCTGCACAAACTATGGATTGTACCGATGCGGGCTGAGTCCATCTGGGCGCTGAGCGCCACCCAGTACTGACGCTCAGTGTCATCCAATGCCGCTTGTGCCAGATCAGTCAGTGCCTGCCGCACCCGGGAACGCATCTCGCGCGCGGCTTTCTTTGTAAAAGTGATGGCAGCCACACGGCGTGGAGAACAACCATCCGCCAGCAGACTGGCATAGCGTGCCACCAATGTACGCGTCTTACCGCTGCCCGCCCCAGCTGTCACCACCACATCGCGTCCACGCTCCAGCGCGGCAGCACGCTGATCGGGTGTCAACCCAAAACTAGCCACCACTCGTTCAGTCAGATTTTTATTTACATTTTCAGTCATTTACCACCCCGCCGCAAAACGCCAGCACCATTGAGCTGCCGGACAATAAGATGGACAGCCGCCCTTGGGCGCTACAGGGGCAAAGTCAGCCACACGAATGCCCGCCAGGATGCGCCGCAGGTGTTCGATCACCACACTGTAGGCAGCCTCGGGACCCTGCCCGGCTTCGGTTCGAAATTTTGCCAGCTTTAGACCGCCGGATCTGGCAGCATTTATCTCCCAGTAGATGCCATCCACCGGTGTACCCAACCGTAATACATCCCGCGCCGCCAGAGCATACAACGGCAATTGCAGACGCCGGCCATCCTTCAGGTCGGACTGTGCCAGATGACTGCCACCGGTTTTATAATCCAACACGCGCAACTCACCCTTGGAATTGACATCAATCCGATCGATCAAACCTTTCAAACGTAGAACTTCACCGCCCAGGTCTATCTCCAACGCCGGGTTTTCTCGCATCCCAAAACCCTTTTCATAATACTGCGGACGCCAATCCGAACCTTCATCCGCAAGAGCGGTGATGGTATCTGCCAGTGTCTGCTGGAAACGTGCTTGCTCCACTTCCCAGAGCGCGGAAGGCTTAAAACCTTCTTTTTGCGGTGCAATCGCAAAGACACGCTGCGCCACCTGCGGCAACTGCTCCAGGACCGACTGAACATCCCCTGGATTTTCAACAGCCTGGTATACGTCTTCCAGAATTTCATGCAAAATATTACCAATTTGTGCCGCCGTCAGTCCCAACTCTGGGGCACCTCTGGCCTCCAACTCCAGCACCCGGCTGACATAAAACATATGCGGACAAGTACCGTAGGTTTCCAGGCGCGAGGCACTCCAAACCAAGTCAAGTGGAAACTGCCGGCCCAACTGCTCTACCGCAGAAGCCGCCGAGCCTTCGTAGCGCCCACCTGCCCTGATTGCACGCCGGGCACCCAGCACATCCCGCGCCTGGCGCAGATCGAGCCAGCGCCCGCGCAGCTCTTCATAACGCACCGGCAGCTTTTCCTGGCGCACCGCCCAAAAAAGCAGTTCCTGCGAAGAACCCGCCTCACACAAAGCCCTGACTTCATCCGCTCGCACACGCTGATGACTTTCCGGCAGACACAAGCCCAGGGCTGCCAACCAGAAGGGTGAAGCTTCCCAACCCTCTCCATCTTCCGAAAGCGTTGGGCGCGTCAGCAGCAGGTGCTGATCGGCACGCGTCAGCGCCTGGTAAAACAGACCCGCCTGTTCACGCTCCAGCCTCGGCTCCAGACCCAGCGCCCGGCGCAGATCCTCATCCAGGAATGGATCCGGATTTTCCACCTGCGGAAAGATGCCTTCCGACAACCCCAGCAGAGCCACCGCCGGATAGCGCACCCCACGCGCCTCGGACATGCGTCCCACCAGCAAGGCCGGTTGACCCAGCAGCAAACCATCCGGCAGCCCGACCCCATCCAGTGTGCCCTGCAGATCTGCCAGGAACTGTGCATAATCCATCTGACGCAGCCCAATTACTGCCTCGCTCAACACCAGCGCGCGCATGGCCTCGCGCAGTGCCTCACACGCCTGCACATCACGTTCGCCCAGGGCGTTTTCATAAAAGTGCAGCCCTTCCAGCAAGTCTTCCAACCAACCAATCCAAGCGGTTTGTGAACGTGTGCCCTGAGCCGGACCGATTTGTAATCGCTCCAAAAATTCCAACAATTTGCGCTGCAAGTATGAGTCATACCTCACAGACTGCCGCTGTGAGACACCATCCTCCAGATCCATATCTGGTCCAGGCAGCTTTTCCGGGATAACGTCCGGCAGGACCTCCTGCCAGGCTTCCAGCCCTTCCAAAATGGTTTTGGCCCGGCTCCAATCCTCCAGTACATCCACTTCCACGCCACTCAGTCCGCTCTCAAAATAGGGTGAACGCAAACTGTTAAGCAGTGCGCGTGTTTTATAGTTTTTGACGGGCAGCGAGAGCAAATTCAGGAGCGCCAGCATAATGGCCGATTGGTTGAGCGGATCGCTGCGTGTAAAATGGACCGGCATACCATACTCCTCTGCCGCGGCCCGCAGCAGAGGTTGATAGGTTTCCAGGTTATTAGTAAAAATGGCACACTCTTCCAGGGCCAGATCCTGTCGGACGATCAGCTTCTTCATCCAACGCAGCGCTTCACGGACCTCGTCGGCTTGTGAGCGCGCCTCTATCATAAAAGTAGCAGGAATCTTATCCCGCAACTCACTTCCACTTTCAAACAGATGCTGCTGCAAGTGCAGCACTTCAAGCGGAAGATGCGGCAGCCCCAATAGACTCCTGATCCGCGGTGCCAGGTATTCCCGTAACGCTTCGATCTCTCCTGTAAAACGATGTTCAGCCACCCGATCAGAATCCGGCGAGCCTGGTAGAGTCACGATCAGTTCACCCACTTGCCCGGCCAGCAGTTCCATCACCCGGCGCTGTGCCCCGGTAAAGGCATCAAAACCATCCACTACCAGCAGCCGGATCGAACTGCCCAGTTCGGGCTGCTGCTCCAACGCTTCCAGCGCCAACCAGCTAACTCCCTCGGGGTCGACCCACTTCAATTCACGCAACCGCGCCTCATAACGCTCGTACAACCCGGCGATCTCATACTGGGCAGCCGCACCTGCACGCGTAAAATCCAAAAACTGTCGGGGCAGCACCCGCGCCCGCTTCAACTCAGCAAAAGCTTCGCCCACTGCCTGCAAAAAGCCCGGTTTACTTTGAATGGATGCAAAATGTGCCAGCTCACCCGCCCCGGCCGCCCGGTCAACCGTCTCCTGCACCAGGCGGTGCAGCAGCGGCCCAGACACTACCGGGGTAAACCTTCCCGCTTGTTCCAACAACTTGTGGTACAGATCCGGAAACGTCCCAATCGCAACGCCCAAAGCCCCACCCGCAAACGCCAGGCGCCGCCGGAAAACCGAGACCTGCAAACGATCCGGCAGTACCACGCTCACCTGCGCCAGCGGATATTCTGAAAAGCGCTCCATTATGGTACGAATACAAACATCTGTCTTCCCCGCTGCCGGGGGCGCAATGATCAAGTCCACACTCATAGACACACTCCCCAATAGAAACTCCAACCCAAAACACTGCCGCCAATTATCCAACCAACCTGCCCAACCGTCAACGCCTCAGCCCACCAATCCAGAGCCATCAATCGCCTGCCCATGACATCTGACTATTAGCAACACCGTTATTTGCCCTGCCTTTCTGTTGCATGATCACCTTCATCAACGAAGTCCTGCCGGAATGAGTAGAAACTGGCAGCATTTATTCGAAAGCAAAACACCCTGAATGTCACTAATTTCGCACAATCTTGTCTGAAAATTTACACTCTCTTTACATTGAAGCGTTAATATTGAAACATCGCCTCACAAAAACACCTACGGCGAAAAACAAAACCAACAAGGAGTAACACCATGAAAAAAAACATATTGATCGGGCTCGTCGCAGCTGTCCTGGTCTTCGCAATCGGAATCGCCACATTCAGTGTAATTAACGTCCAGGCCGCTCGCGGCAATTTCACCCAGGCACTCGGAATGGGCGGCGGAAATGGCCGTGGTCAGAATACCAACTCTGGCATGGGCAATCAACAAGCGATCGACAGCAACCTGCTTGCCAGCATTCCCAGCTCCGAACTGAGCGCAGATGAAAGCGCCGCCTTGCTCTTCATGCGCGAAGAAGAAAAACTCGCACGCGACGTCTATACCCAACTCTACGCAACCTGGGGCCAGACCAGCTTTCAAAGAATCAGCAGCAGTGAACAACAGCACATGGACCAGATCGGATTGCTCCTGACCCGCTACAACCTGAGCGACCCTGCCAAAACTCCGGGTGTCTTCACCAATCCCGATCAGCAGAAACTCTACACCAGCCTGGTAGCCCAGGGTAACCAATCACTGGTCGAAGCCTACAAAGTCGGTGGCGCAATTGAAGAAATCGACATCCGCGACCTGCAGACTCGCATCGCCAAGACCGATAACGCAGATATTCAGCTGGTCTACAACAACCTGTTGAACGCCTCCTACAACCACCTGAACGCCTATGCCCGCCAGTACAGCAACCAGACCGGCAGCACGTATACCGCCCAGTTCCTGAGCGCCAGCCAGCTCCAGAGTATCCTGGCCAACGGCATGGGGAATGGCCACGGAAATACCAACTCCGGTATGGGCAACCGCGGTGGCGGCATGGGCAACGGAATGGGAAATGGCAGGGGTAATCGCAATAACCAGACCCAACCCTAAATCACAACGATAAACATAAAAGAACTGCCGGGAAGAGACACACTCTTTCCGGCAGTTCTTTTTAATCCAGCACCTCAAATATCCTAATCCGTCATGAATTCGCCTACACAACCAGCCATAAACTGAATATAATATATTCATTATGCAAAACTTTCCCGCCTCCCACGTCAGAAATGGCCGCCCAAACGCGCCATCCAACCGAATCCCTATTTCAAACTGACCCGTCTGCACGTCACTGACCGAGGCAATCCCTTACCCATAACTGGACAGTCACTTTGAAAAGTGGCTGTCTTTTTTTACCCGCATCACACCAAAGGAACAGAAATATGAACACCATCACAGGCAAAATACTGAAACTCCATAACTGGCCTGACGGCAAGATCATTGGCATCGCCAAAGAAATTGCCACGCAACTGGATACACAGGGACAGGAACGCGAAACCATCCTGGCTCTGCTCGACTCAGTCCGCAACAGCCCGGGCCAATTCATGACCGACCCGCTGCTCTCACCCCTAGCCCGCGAATGTCTGCGCCTGGCACCGAAGGTCGAAGAGGACCTCAATGAACTGCGCGAGAAACCGCTTGACTACCCGATCTGGGGTCGTGAAGCCATCGACGAAGCTGCAATCCAGCAAATGGACAATGCCATGCGTCTGCCCATCAGTGTGGCCGGAGCGCTCATGCCCGATGCTCACGTTGGCTACGGTCTGCCGATCGGTGGCGTGCTTGCCACCGATAACGCCGTCATCCCCTATGCCGTGGGTGTCGATATTGCCTGCCGCATGCGCCTCTCGCTCTACGAAGTCTCGCCCTACCTGCTTGGACAGAAAAAAGGCCTGTTTGAAGACGCCCTCTGGCAGCAAACCGCTTTTGGAATGGGTGCCAGCTGGCAGGGCAAACAACGCCCACAGCACCCTGTGTTGGATGATCCTGCCTGGCAAGCCACCCGCCTGCTGAACAGTCTGCAGGATAATGCTGCCCGCCAGCTAGGTACCAGCGGCACCGGCAACCACTTCGTCGAATGGGGTACCTTTCAGTTGACCGAACCGCTGTTTGAACTGCAGCCTGGCAACTACCTGGCGCTGCTCTCACACAGCGGCTCGCGCAGCATTGGATTTAAGATCGCTGACCGCTACAGCAAACTGGCCATGGAAACCCACCCTGAACTGGACAAAAGCGTGCGTCACCTGGCCTGGCTCTCACTCGATTCTGAAGCCGGACAGGAATACTGGCTATCAATGGAACTGGCCGGACGGTTTGCATCGGCCAACCATGCCATCATCCACCGGCGCGTGGCCCAGGCTGTCGGGCTGAAGGAAGCCGCCAGTGTTGAAAATCATCACAATTTTGCCTGGTCTCAGCAAATGCCAGATGGTCAGAGCGTCATTGTGCATCGTAAAGGCGCCACCCCAGCCGGACCTGGCGTCCTGGGTATCATCCCCGGCTCGATGGGTGATGCAGGCTACCTCATCCGCGGACGCGGCGCACCCAGCTCACTCAACTCGGCCTCGCATGGCGCCGGACGCTTGATGAGCCGTAAAGCAGCCCTGAATTCGATCAGCAAAATCAACCGGGATGACTACTTGAAGGAACGCGGTGTGACTCTGCTCGGCGGCGGACTGGATGAAGCGCCGCAAGCCTACAAACCCATCGAAAATGTTATCGCCGCCCAACGCGAACTGGTCGAGATCCTTGGAAAATTCAGCCCGCGCATCGTACGCATGGCCGATGAAGATGGAGAGTTCTAATTTTTTTTTAAATCTTTCACACAAGGCGCTGTTATCTCTGCCAAAACCAAATCAATTTCGCGGTTTTTCGTCAGCGCAACGCTACCAGTTGCGCTGACTTTTTTATTCACAAAAAATCAAAATAGAGCGCCAGGATTACGGATTCTCCAATCCCCTTGACACACAAATTACCATTTAGTATTATATATCTATATAGATATATAATACATTAAAAAATTTAGCCATCAGCATGTTTAAATCAAAATCAGCCATGTCACAAGGCTAAGTTAAAGGAATATATGCCCCTCTCACATGCCATCCTCGGATTTCTTGAATACCAGCCCATGTCTGGCTACGATTTGAAAAAATATTTTGACCAATCCATCGCCCACTTCTGGTCCGCCACACAAAGCCATATTTATAAGGCGTTGGAAACTTTGGAAAAAGAAGGTCTGGTCGAAGTAGAGATCATTCAGCAGGATGGAAAACCCAACAGAAAACTGTATCAGATCACAGAACCAGGCCGGGTGGAGTTACACCGCTGGGTATCGGCTCCCATGCCGCTGGAAATCAAACGCGAAGCCTGGCTGATTCAAGTCTTCTTTGCACACGGAAACTCGAACGAAGAGATTGCGCTATTGTTCGAAAAGCGGATCGAGGCCATTCAAGAACACATCACCCGCTGCCAGGCAGCGCAGGCAAACATTGACGAGAATTACGAACGGCTGGGTATTACACGCTTGCGCGATCTCTGGCAATTGACTCTGGATTGCGGCATAGACTATTACGAAAATGAAATCGCCTGGCTAAAAAAAACCTTGCCGCGCATTCAGGCACTGCCAAAAATGGAATTACCCGAATAATATCCAGGGAATTATTTGTGCAAACAATAGTCGTCACCACTTCAACAATTTTTACAAGCAGGCAATTCAACTCAGCATCCAACCAAGAAATTAATCAAAAGGAAAAAATATTATGAAAAAGACTGTACTGCGAGGCATTTTTATAATCGTAGCAGGACTCGTTTCCGGCATAGTTGGCCTGGTGATCGGGATACTCTTCGGTGGAAATTATGCCGAGCAATTCATGTTCAATGGTGTCAGGGGTTATGAAGCCACAGGTCAGATAGGTTTACTCCTGGGAACATCCATTGGATTGTTTTCAGCCTGGTGGTTTTTATTCAAAAGAAAAGTTGCTTGATATGTCCTGAAAATCGCGCCCATTTCCACGATGATGTTATTGGGGCAGTTTGTCGTTCAATCCGGAATGGAAAAGCATGGCAACCTTGATGGGTCATTACGAACGTTTTGGCGAAGATGGCTCACCTGAAGCAGCAAATCAATTATTGGGTGCACCTGGAATAACATTAAGGGATTGGAGCAAGACAGGAGGAAGAATATGAAACAAGCTCTTGTAGTCGTGATCTTGTTGGGATTATTGCTCGCAGGTTGCAGAACTGCCGTGCAACCCACTGCCACTCAATGGGCGCAGTCGATGAAAGGCTACGAACTCTACAGTTGGCAGGAAGACAATCAATGGAAATTCTCCCTGTTGATCGGAACAAATCGGGAAAAGACTCTGGATGAAATTAAATCCGCGGATACCCTTCTTTCTGGCGTGGATGCGCTACTATCCGTACTCGAAAAAATTCCGTCCGGCGAAACCATCACCTGGTCATCAAAAGCTACGCTGTCCTTTCCCCCAGATGACATCATCAAACAGGTTGAAAAATTCTGCACAGATAAAGGAATAATATTGATTAGCGCTCAATAATCAGTTTCTTGGGCAAAAAAACCCACTTCAAGTCAAAGGAAAAAGTATGCCTAAAAAAATAATCTTGCTAATGATGGTTTTGGCGTTTTTGTTTTCGAGTTGTCAATCAGCAAAAAAGGATGGCTTTGCGATTTATCTTCTGACCAAAAATATACCTGCCGCAGAATTGATGGGTGTGGATATCAATCAATGGGAGATTGAAAGCGAACCTATCCTATCCATAAGCGATATTGTTTCCTATGCTAAAAGCGATCATACGCTACAACTCACTCAAGCAGCCTATTCACGGGTACAAAATATTTTTCCAACACCGGTCAGAGTGGGAGGTATTCCATTTGTTGTGTGTGCCGGAGGTGAACGGATTTATACCGGCGCTTTCTGGACACCACTTTCGTCACTCAGTTACGATGGGGTGTTCATCATGCAGTCCTTTGATCCAACTGGGACAACCATTCAAATAGCCCTGGAGTATCCTGGCTCGGATTTTTTTGCAGGGAATGACCCGAGAGATGACCCCCGCATCATGCAAGCGTTGGAACGGGAAAATAAGCTGAAATAGCAGGGCGGTGGAAGGTTGGGGCCGGTTGGTTTGCGCACAAAGCCATAATAAGATAATATGTAGTTACACTAAATCATCATATTAAATAGGACATCGCATGCCTCAAACCACTGACCTGCAACGTTTTACTGAAAACCTGCAAAAAGAAATGGACGGTGCCGCCCTTTACGCCATCCTTGCCCAAAAAGAAACCCGACCCCAGATGAAAACCGTCTACCAGCGCCTGGCCGAAAGCGAGGAACGCCACGCCCAGTTCTGGCGCACCAAAATCACTGCTGCCGGAGCCCCCGACCCGAGCATCAGCCCCACCTGGCGCACCCGGACCATCATCTGGCTGGCCCAGCGCTTCGGCCCACAATTTGTGCTGCCTACCATCACCCGCAACGAAAAAGCCGATAGCAATGCCTACTCCAGTCAGCCCGAATCTGAAGCCATGGCCATGTCACTTGAGGAACAGGCGCACGCCCGGCTCATCTCCGCCGCCAGCAGCGGTGGCGGAGTCAGCGGCAGCATCGTTGCCGAAACCGAAGGCCGCCACCGCTCAGCCGGGGGCAACGCCCTGCGTGCAGCCGTGCTGGGCGCCAATGATGGGCTCGTCTCCAATCTCAGCCTGGTGATGGGCGTGGCCGGAGCGGAACTCTCCGGGCACAGCATCCTCATCACCGGTTTGGCCGGACTGCTAGCCGGGGCCGGATCCATGGCTCTGGGCGAATGGTTGTCCGTCCAAAGCTCGCGCGAACTTTACGAACGTCAGATCGGCATCGAAAAAGCAGAGCTCGAAAACAACCCGGAAGAAGAAATCGAAGAACTCTCCCTGATCTACCAGGCCAAGGGCCTGCCCGAAACCCGTGCACTGGAACTAGCCCGCAGCTTGCTGGCTAACAAGGATACCGCCCTGGACACCCTGGCACGCGAAGAACTGGGCATCGACCCGGATGAACTGGGTGGGTCGGCCTGGGAAGCTGCCATCACGTCCTTTTTGCTCTTCGCCGTGGGTGCCATCATCCCCGTCCTACCCTTTATTTTCCTGAGCGGCAACACTGCCGTGATGGTCAGCATTATCATCAGTGCCATCGGGCTCTTTGTCATTGGCGCTGCGATCACACTCATGACCGGACGCAGTGTGCTCTACTCCGGAACACGCATGGTCGTTTTCGGCCTGGTAGCTGCTGCCCTGACCTACGGTATCGGTCGTCTGATCGGTGTCTCCATCGGCGGCTAAGCCCCAACTCACAATTATCCTCAAATAAAAAAAAGGAGCAGTCCCTGGTTTGGGATCCGCTCCTTTTTCTTTATATTGCATTTATTTTTCATCCAAACAAAATTGCAAGCAGTTGCATGGGCAACCTTAGTAAAGAAAAGCTGTCTGCCCGGCGGTCTTCCTGCATAGATTCGAACTGGATCCTGCGTTCTTCGTGCTTAAGCTCTGCAATTTCGATTTCATGAGCACTTCTCCAAGACTGGCGTTCTTCTGGAATGAGGTAGTTGTAATTGTTAAACATCGCGTTCTCCTTTAAGTAAAAACAAGTCTTTCTGCAATCCGACAGTGCCCTTCGCAGTACGTGCGAAGCCTCACGACTAAAAACACCGAGTTAAAAGGTGTTAATTGCGTGATCTTCGACGCCTACGAGGTTAGCTGACGGGCTGGAACAGAAGACTTGCTCTACAACGCGATTGCGTCGTTTCGCCCCGTGAATGGGTTCCCCGCTCGAGTGATTCGGCGTAAAACATTCAAAGTACTCGAACATTCTACCATAAACATCCGATTTATACAAAAAAAATTAAAACGATACTGCATAAATTGTGATCAGATTACACCAGAGCAGGGACCGGATCACGAAAAACTATTTTCCTGATCCTTTACATGAGCTTACAACATGCCATTTTCTTGATCTGACGGGTTGTTGTCCGTATCCAACAACCACAAAAAACCTTATAATGAAGGTGTAACCCACACCCGCCAATCGATCGCCAGGAGAAAAGAACCCGTATGCAAATCGTAACTGACACCGGTATGGATATGTACCTCCCGCCCGAGCTGATGCCCCAAATTCCGATCCACATCGTTCCTCACACCATCACCCTGGACGGCATCTCGTATCGCAGCGGCATCGATATTAAACCCGACGAACTCCAAAGAAAGCTGATGGCCACTGACAGCTTCCCCATCACCTCTCAACCCGCTGGCGGCGACTTTGCCGCCATGTATAAAAAACTCGCCGATGAAGGCGACCCCGATATCCTTTCCATTAATATGTCCTCTGGATTGAGCGGCACCGTTAACGCAGCCCAGGCCGGAGCGCAAATGACGCCCGAAGCCAACGTCACAATTGTGGATACCAAAACCCTGTGCGCTGTACAGGGCTGGCAGGTTGCCGCAGCCGCTCGTGCGCTCTACGCTGGCTGGGACAAAGATCGCATCCTGGCACTCATCCAAAAAATCGGTGACGCCAGCGAAAGCATCTACACCCTGGACGAACTTAAATATCTGATCCACGGTGGGCGCATCAGCCACATGAAAGGCCTGCTGGCTTCCCTGCTGCACATCCGCCCCATTATTGGCGTCGAGAAAGTTGGCGGCACCTACTCGCAACTGGGCATGGCGCGCACCTTCGATCAGGGCCTGCATGCCCTGGTCAACCAGATGCTTAAATACCACAAACCCGGCAGTGCCTTGCGGGTCCAGGTACTGCACTCCTATAATGAAAAAGCCGTGCATGCCCTGCGCGAGATGATCGCCCCCGTCTTCAACTGCACTTTCATGCCCATCAACTACATGTCACCCGCCCTGGCAGCCCATACCGGCCCGACCATGGTCGGCGTGGCCTTTGCAGCCATGGATATTTTTAAGGACCTGCCCTGACCAAAAAAGAAAGCGTGGAGTTTGCAGCAGAACTAGCTGCAAACTCCACGCAAAACCATGCGCTACCAGTAAAACCTACACGGCCTACTCACCCCGTTTTCCAAACCACATACGGCTGAGAAGGTTATCCTTACGAAAAAATTGATGAAACAAGGCCGCTCCCACGTGCATTAGAATCAGCAGCATCAAAAGGGCCAGGATCAGACCGTGGAATCCACCCAGACCAAAACCAAATACACCATTTGCGCCGAACAATCTTTGCAGGTAGCCGTTTTCGCTGGAAAGAATAATCCCCGTGACCGTCATCCCAAAAATCAGAAGATAGAGCGCCCAATGTGTCAACTCGCCGATCTTATTCAGAAACGCATTGCCGATATCGGCCGGGGCAGGTCGCTGCGTCGATAAACGCAGCACCAGGCGGGTAATCAATAACAGTAAAATTGTTACTCCAAAGGTCATGTGAATATAAATCAGCGGCATACCACCCATAGCAGTTCGTGATCCGCCTTCACTGGCGCCGGCCAAAATTATGTTAGTAATAATCAGGACGGCAATCAGCCAGTGTAAAGCCACCAGGGCGGGATGGTATCTTTTGGGGTTTGGATTTAATATTTGAGACATACGATCTCCTCTATAAAATTTTATCAATTTTACAGCATAATCATGAATACGAGATGACAATTTAGCCTTTATTTATCGCAATTTCCCAATCAAATTTTATCCAAGATTGCCAGGTTTTCACTCGCAGACGCCCCGCTCGTAAACACGATCTTAGGATCACAGGCACTACTAATAGCATAATGACTGTGTCGACAGGGGAGAAGATTGCCACGCCGCCCACCACAAGTTCGATTTGCTAAGCAAATCGGGCCAACCTCGGAGGAACAAGGACGGCGGCTACTAGTGACAGGAGGAGTATCATCTTCTCTCCCGTGCAGAAATCGGAACCATGCGAGTACCGCCAACAGTGGTATGTATGAATATCGTAACAGAATTAAGTAGGCAGGCTAAAAAAATTGTATTATTCAAACAATACCTGAATAATACAATTTTTCATCATATGAAACCCTCATAAAAGTAAAAAGAAACTACGGGGAAAATCATGGATGGTTTGGTCTGGTGACAGTCAAACTTCTGGTTGGACAAGACCCAAAATAAATCTCTGAACTTTAGCCATCTTTCAGGTTAAATACAGGATGGAAAATACTCCAAATCAAAAATTTGTTTGGGTAAGCCGACCGATAAATTATTAAATATGCGGAATTTCGGAACCCTTTATATGAAACCTGATATCATGCCCACCCAGAATCTATTGCAATTTATCTTTCGATGATGAGTTACGCGATAGCAAGTACACTGTAAATGCACCACCGGAACCTGTAAGCACATTATCAATTTATAAAGTATTCCCAAGCCAGGAGCTGGACAAAATTATTGGATGGATGTTTGTAGTAATTTCTTTTAATCCATACCGGTCATCTGATCCAGCGTCAGTGACAAAGCCCGAGCCAGTCGAAACGCCAGGTTAAGCGAAACCTGTCGTTTACCCGTCTCAATTTCAGATAGGTAGGCGCGATTTAATGGCACAAGTCCAGCCAGTTGTTCTTGGGTCAAACCAGCTTTTTCACGTTCCCGTTTCAACCGATCTCCAAAGTGGCTGGTTATGGTGCGCACTTGTTTGCTATCCCCAACAAATAAAGAACCCCCTCGATCATGTTGTCGAGGGGGCTCAGGATTTTGAGAACTATCAGGGTTCGGAATCTTCTTCGATGTAGTCATCTTTGTCTTCCTTGGCTGAGTGTTTTTACCGTCAATTAAAAAGGTAAAATACACTAACCTTCCTCAGATAATTTTAGCACAGAAATCTCAACATTCAAGTCCTTTTAATAGCAAATCTATCGACTGGTTTATCCAAATCATTAATCCAGGCCTTGATTTTGGCAAAACTCTGATATTGATGGTTAAGAAATACAGAATTTACTGTATAGTTAATTAATCCAAAAACCAATCCTGAAAGAACATTTTCTCGTCAAATTATGCTGACCCTACTCAAACGCTGGTTTACCGCCCCGGTTTATGCAGGCAATGAAGAGCAAACACGCCGTGCCCGTTTTCTCAACCTGATCACGGCCGCCAACTTGCTTTATTTATTCCTGTTTATTCCTGTTTATTGGTTAGATAGTCATCACCAGATCACCATCCTCGCGCTGAACATAGCCGGTTTTTTTGCAGTCTTGTTCATGCATTACCAACTGCGCCAGGGAAGGGTTTCGATGGTGGGCATCCTGCTGTTGGTCCTGGCTTTTGTCTGGATTTCCGTGATCAATATCAGCCAGGGAACCATCCTCTCGCCCTCAACCGCCAATTATATATTCGTGGTCATCCTGGCCGGACTGCTCTTTAATTGGCGTGGAAGCCTGGTGGCAATGACAGCCTGTTCGCTATCTGTTTGGGGTCTGATCCTGGCGGAAAACGCCGGGCTGCTGCCAAAACCAGATTACACTGTCACAATTTTACAATGGTTTACCTACACAGGCCTGTTTGTGATCACCGGCGGGTTGAGTTTTATTGCCAATCAGTACACGCAAAAATTACTGGTGCAGACCAAAATCGAATTGATCGAACGTAAAAAAAACGAGCTGGAGCTGCGCAAACTGACACAAGCTGTCGAACAAAGCCCGGCTTCGATCGTCATCACCGACCTGCAAGGCAAAATTGAGTATGTCAATCCGCGCTTTAGCCAGGTGACCGGCTACAGCCTGCAGGAAGTGATTGGGAAAAACCCACGCATCCTGAAATCAAACAAAACTGCCCAGACCACCTACAGTCAACTCTGGCAAGCCATCACCTCCGGAAAAGAATGGCATGGCGAATTTATCAACCGCAAAAAAGACGGCAGCCAGTATATCGAATCTGCCAGCATTTCCCCCATCATCGACCCGGATGGGAGCATCACACACTATCTGGCAGTCAACGAAGACATCACCGAACGCAAACAAATGGAAAATGCGCTGCGGACCAGCGAAGAACGATTCCGGCACATGTTTGAAGATCACCACGCCGTGATGCTGTTGATCGACCCGGAAACAGCCAGGATACTGGATGCGAATACATCCGCGCAAAAATTCTACGGCTATCCGCGCGCAGAATTAACAACCATGCTGATTACTGACCTAAATACCGTCCCGGCCATCCAGGTTTTGGATGAGCTGCAAAAAGCGGTGAATAATGAGCTTAATTTCTTTTACGCTACACACCGTCTGGCCAATGGAGATCCGCGCAGTGTTGAAATCCATTCTTCAGCGCTGATGTTGAATGACAAACCGGTCCTTTTTTCCATTATTCACGATGTCTCCGAACGAAAACGGGTGGACAATGCCCTGCGCACCAGCGAAGAACGCTTCCGGCATATGTTCGAAGATCACCATGCCGTCATGCTACTGGTCGACCCGGACTCAGGCCAAATCCTGGATGCCAACACATCGGCCCAAAATTTCTACGGGTATACACGTGCGGCTTTGCAGAACATGTCCATGACCGAACTGAATGCCGTCTCCGCAAATGTAGTGATGGCGAATTTACAAAAAGCTGCAAGTAATGAAACCAACCTCTTCATCGGATTTCACAAACTGGCCAATGGTGAAACGCGCAGTGTGGAAATTCACTCCTCGCCGCTGATATTGAATGACAAACCGGCCCTCTTTTCAATCATCCACGACATTACCACACGGACCCAGATGGAACAGGCCTTGCGTAAAAGTGAAGAGAGTTACCGCCTGCTGGCCGAAAACATTTCGGATGTGATCTGGATCCTGGACTTGAACACCTGCGGCTTCCGCTACGTCAGCCCCTCGGTCGAACGTCTGCGCGGTTACAGCCCCGAAGAAGTGCTGACCCAGGATATGAGCCAATCCATCAGTCCGAACAGCCTGTTAATACTGCAGGAATCAATCCTGGTCAGGTCGCAAGCCTACCAGGATGGCTACCGCGGCTTTTATGTTGACGAAATTGAACAACCCTGCAAAAACGGTTCGACTGTCTGGACCGAAACCACCACCACCTTTCGCACGAACGAAAGCAATGGGCATCTGGAGGTTTATGGCGTTTCGCGCAACATTCGCGAGCGCAAACAAGCCGAAGAAGCCTTGCGTGCGAACATGAAACATTTCCAGGACCTGGTGGAACATTTACCGGTGGCTTACCATTCGCTGGACGAGAGCGGGCGCCTGATCGATGTCAACCAGGATTGGTGCGAGCTTTTGGGTTACAGGCGCGAAGAGGTGCTGGGTAAAGCCTTTATCGAATTCTGGGCAGCTGAAAACAGGCAGGCTTTTGCAGAACGATTCGAGGTGTTCAAACAAAAAGGCTTTAGCGACAATGAGCAAATCGTGCTGTGCAAGAAAAATGGCAGCCAGCTGACGGTATTGCTGACGGGTCGTGTTCAGTTGAACGCTGCCGGTGCTTTCGATCGAACGCACAGCATCATGGTGGATATCACCGAGAGCCGGCAGGCGCAGGTTGCCATGCAAATTGCAAATGAGAAGTTAATCCTGCACATGGCCGAGATTGAATACCTGCAGACCGAGCTGCGCGAACAGGCACTGCGCGACCCGCTGACGGGTTTGTTCAACCGCCGGTATCTGAATGAAACCATCGAACGTGAAATTCTACGGGCGGACCGCGAAAAAACACCCTTGAGTGTCATCATTGCGGATATCGATTTCTTCAAAAAGATCAACGACCTGCATGGGCACCAGGCTGGTGATAAATTCCTGGTGGAAATTGCCAGTATCTTGAAACACAACGTGCGCGGCTCGGATATTGTCTGCCGATATGGGGGCGAGGAGTTCCTGCTGGTCTTACCCGATACCAGCCAGGAAGCTGCCGCCAGCCTTGCCGAAAAGCTGCGAATATTATGCGCCGGGCTGGTGGTGCCGCATGATGGCAAGGAGCTGCAGGTGAGCATGTCCTTTGGAGTGGCTACGTATCCGGAGCACGGGACCCAGGCGGATGAGGTGATTATGAAAGCCGATAAAGCCATGTACCAATCCAAGACTAGCGGGCGCAACCGGGTCACCAACTACGTCCCAGACCAACCTGAAGTGTAAAGTTTTCAACTGGCGGGGGGTTGGGTCACAATGGGTAACAATTAGTAACAGTTTTGGGGGGGTAATTTTTTTTTTCTCAAAAGCCTTGGCGAATGAGGTGAATGACAACAGGATCAGATCACCTGGCTGGGTCTGATTTCAGTTAAATGTAGCGCAGTGTGAGGAATTTGAAAAGTAAGGACCTATCCCCCGGCCCCTTGCCCTGGGAGGGAAGGGGAGAATAATCGGCAGGGGGAGGAATTATCGGCACTCTTTGGGCACGACTGCATTGTATTGTTTCTTCTGATCTGCGATTGCAGCGGAAAGGGCATTTTTTTGTGCGTTTAATTTTTCAGTATCTTTAACCAATGCCAGCGCATCGCGGTTATTAACGTCCTGGTCAACCCAGCTTTGGTAGAGTTGAATCATGGGTGCGTAGTACGCTTTGTAATAGGCAAGATTGTCCTTGTACTGTGCTTTGGCCCTGGCATAAATGCTGCAACTGGTTTGTGGTTGAGATTGGAAAACGGTGGTTGTATTTGAAACTTTTGTGACGATTACCACCCTGGTTGAAGTGGGAAAAAGGGCGGCTGGCAGTCTAATTTTCGCCAGGTGGGTATTGGATGGCATGGAGGTTATGGTGGCACGCCTGGTGGGTGGCGGGTAAGGTGTGCGTAGCGGCGGGATGGGTCCGGCTGTCCAAAGGGCAGAAACAGTGGCTGCGTTATCCGAAACTTCCATGGAAGCGCTGGTTTCTTTTGCGGGCATGCAAGAGACAGCCAAAAATGCCAACAATATTGTGCTTATTACAATTGAGAATCTGTTTAAAGGCTTGCGATTTTTCATTCCCATCCTTTTTGCAGTATGCTATTTTTTGACAAAAAATTCAGGTATTCGGATACAAATAAAAAATTTCTCCATTTACCTGCATCTGGCGCAAGAGTTTGATAATACCTTTAATAGTATAGCATTTTCGACACCCGATTGTCATGGTTAATGATAAACCAAAAGGCTATGTGTGAAGATAGCGGGGTATCCCCCCATCAGATGTATAATTCATTTCAGCAACTAATTTATCCGCGCAGACAGGGACATATGAATCGCGAATACTACTCAGCCACCATCGCCAACTTCCTCAGTACTCCACCCGACCAAATCCTCGGGCAACTCGCACGTAATAATGAATTCTCCCTGGAACAAACCCAACGTGATGCCTGGCAGGCTGAAATATTCATCCTCCAAAAAAACTTAACCAATTTCGAAGGCAGTATTTATTTTGAATACGCCATCCCTCGTATGGGGCGACGAATCGATGTCATCCTACTTATTGGGCCTGTTATTTTCGTGCTGGAATTCAAAGTTGGCGAAAAAGAATACCCTGCCTACGCCATTGACCAAGTTTGGGATTATGCCCTCGACCTTAAAAACTTTCACGAAACCAGCCACCCTCACCTGATTGCCCCTGTTCTTATCGCTACCCAAGCCAAAGACACACCCATAACAATCCAAACCACCGACCACAACGACCAGCTTCTTATCCCTTTCAAAACAAATACTTCCAAACTTCTGGAACTCATTAAAACTGTCGTGATGTTCGCGAACGGAGCCCCAATCGATCCCGAAGTCTGGGACAAGGGCCGTTACCGCCCCACGCCTACTATTATTGAAGCAGCCATGGCTCTCTATAACCGGCACACGGTTCAGGACATTTCGCGCAACGACGCAAGCGCCATCAACCTCAGTATCACCTCAGCCATCCTCTCCGATATTATTCAATCTGCGCGTCAAAACGCATTCAAGGCCATCTGCTTTGTGACAGGTGTACCTGGGGCAGGCAAAACCCTGGTCGGTTTGAATATCGCAACCACGCATATCGACAAAAACAATGATCTCTACAGCGTTTTTCTCTCAGGCAATGGACCGCTCGTATCCATCTTACGTGAAGCTCTCGCACGTGACAAAGTCCGTCACGTAAAAGAAATTGGCTCAAAAATTAAAAAAAGTGCCGCTCTGAGCGAGGTGAAACTTTTTATTCAGAATGTACACAACTTCCGGGATGATTGTCTTATCGATGCCAGCAAACCGCCGCTTGAACATGTCGCACTCTTCGATGAAGCCCAGCGGGCCTGGAATTTACAACAAACTGCCAGCTTTATGCAACAAAAGAAGAACACACCCAACTTCAATCAATCTGAACCAGAATTCCTGATCTCCTGCATGGACCGCCACCCAGATTGGGCTGTCATTGTCTGCCTGGTGGGTGGAGGTCAGGAAATTAACACTGGCGAAGCTGGCATCAGTGAATGGATCGAAGCCCTCCAGCGCTCCTATCCAGATTGGCACATCTACATCTCATCGCGCCTGACAGATAGCGAATATAGCGCCGGCCAAGTTTTGCAGCAGCTTAAAAATCGCTCACATATCACACTGCATGAGGAACTTCACCTCTCTGTTTCCATGCGCTCATTCCGGGCCGAAAATCTCTCTCTTTTAGTCAAGCAACTCCTGGATCTTGACCTGACATCTGCCCGTGAAACTTATGCTGACCTCAAACAAAAATACCCCATTCGACTGACCCGTAACATCCAACATGCTAAAACCTGGCTGCGTGCCCAGGCTCGAGGCAGTGAACGGTATGGCATTGTCGTATCTTCCCAGGCCGAACGTCTCAAACCCTATGCCATTGACGTCAAAACCCCGATGGACCCGATCCATTGGTTTCTGGACGGAAAAGAAGATGTGCGCTCATCCTACTATTTGGAGGATGTTGCCACCGAATTTCAGGTGCAGGGCCTCGAACTAGATTGGACTTGCTTGACATGGGATGCTGACTTTCGTCACTCGAGCAATGAATGGGAACACTGGTCCTTTACTGGCGACCGATGGAATCACATTCGCAAACCCGAACGACAGGGTTATCTCAAAAACGCTTACCGTGTCTTGCTCACCCGGGCCCGCCAGGGTATGGTCATCTTTGTCCCGGAAGGCGCTCCCGATGACCCCACCCGCAAGCCGGAATTCTATGACTCTACTTTTAACTACCTGAGTAAAATTGGATTTGATGTATTGTGATGTACAAGTCTGCAAATATACCTGTCAAACAATAACTTTATCCATACTTATTATTAAGGAATCGATCGATGTCAGCACTAGACCGGGTGGGACGTTGAAGCGTCCCGCGGCCTACTCATGACATTTTACGTATTGAGTAGAAAAGTTCTCTCTCCTGCGCTCTATAATGAAAACCCAGGGATTATCGCAAGAAGCGGTTGGTGGCTGTTATGAGACTGGTCAGATAGGTTGGTCTTTGTAACCTTGAAATCTCGGAGTCGAACTCCGAGATTTCAAGGTAATTAAGGCATACTAATGATTACCAGCATTTTCGATTGCAGCCAGAACCTTGAGGTTTAGTTCGCTAATCGGCAGGTCCGGATAACGCTTGCTCAAACGCCCCCGGATCAGACCGGCTGCCAGGGCACGGGGAATACGGAGTTTTTAAGCTTTATTGCTTTTCTGTGTGAACCCTGCAGTCTGAGCGGTGCAGGGTTTTGTAGTCAAATCCGCACAAACTGAACAAGCCCATGCCAGAAGCGGGTTGGCAAAATTGACTGCCTGTGAGAATCACACATACCGCTGGGGCGGTACTCGCCGAGCATATGTCACAGGCTGTCACCGGCCTCTAATAGGGACAGACCGCACTATCGAAGCCTTCCCGATTATTCGGTATTCATCAGGTAAAGAGCAATCAGTGAGCTGTGTTTTCCCACTATCCAATTGAACCTCAAGCAGTTCTCCTCACTTTTTTGTTTGAAGAGGGTGGCGGAGTCTGTGCAATCCGCCCAATTATCTAAACGAAAAAAAGGGTGTGATGTATAATAATGATGTATACAAGGAGAATTCTATGACAGACATTATGATCAGAAAACAAATCTACATTCCATCCCGGCAAGATACCCTGCTTAAGAAACTCGCCAGACAGCGCGGCGTCAGTGAAGCTGAGGTCATCCGCCAGGCATTGGATCGGGAAGTACAAATGCCTGGAATGGAACAGAATGGTGAAGAAGCATTTGCGAAGATGGAAAAATTCATGGAGGAACGAAAGGCAAAGTACGCCGGTAATGGTGAGCCTTACAAGTGGAATCGGGCTGAAATCTATGAAGAACGTGAATCACGCTGGGTCAAGCCTGATCAGGCAAATTGACGATGACCGATGTTTTGCTTGATACCAACGTTTTAATCTACTACCACGATGCCCTATCTCCTGAAAAACAGAGTCAAGCTAAGTTAGTATTACAACATCTCACAGAAAATAAAAATGGATGCGTAAGCGCTCAAAACCTGGCTGAATTTGTCAGCGTGGCACTGCGCAGGCTTAAGCCTCCTCTAACACCCGCAGAGGCTCTGGCAGAAGTTAGCTTACTCTCTGCAACCCTACGGGTGATCGATTTAAACCGAAATATTGTCCTGGAAGCAGCTCGAGGCGTAAGAGATTACCAACTCTCCTATTACGATGCGCAGATTTGGGCAGCAGCGAGGCTGAACCAGATCCCAGTAATTTTCAGCGAGGATTTTCAAAACGGACAAATGATCGAAACTGTGAGATTCGCCAATCCGTTTGGACTGAATTTCAACATCAACGAATGGTTATGACCAATCGATCTTCTTGTCAGTGTCTAATGGAGGAGCGTGCCCTCCGCGATATCATGCCCGTACTTGGGTATATCATGCCCGCACCTGGGGTATATCATGCCCGTACTTGGGGTACGTGGCACGCGTAGCGTTCCTTCATATCAGCACAGTCAATTGTGTTATTAGAAGCCGTCCCGCCAATTATTAGTAGTATGGCGGGATGAATAACCTGGTGAAAAGTATGCAATAGATTTGTTGTGCAGAGGGAAATTCAGGCGTTAAGCGTGTCCACAGAAGGTAATTTCAAGTTCCAGGCTGAATAAAGATGGCGCACAAATATAATTATTCGCATACAAAAGCTGAGAACACAGACTTGTATCTCGGCAGACGTGACTGATAGGCTTTGGTCTGGTTGTGCTGAGCGTCAAATTCAGTAGAAGTCGTTCCGCACCAATTTGATATAATCCTGAGCATTGCCTATCGAGAAAAAACCAGATTGACAGGGGCGTATCAAAAATGATACAACTCCAATCAGAAGATGAAAACATCCACTTGAAAGTTGTCTTTTTCCAAACACTGTGAGGAAACGAACCTGTGCGTGAGTGGCTAAAGTCTTTGCAAACCGATGAAAAGCGTGTTCTTGGCGAAGATATCAAAACCGCTCAATTTGGCTGGCCACTGGGAATGCCTTTGATACGTAAACTGGAACCCGGTCTGTGGGAAGTGCGCTCGAACTTGCCGTCTGGTATTGCACGCGTATTGTTTACGGTAGATGGTAACACCATGATCCTATTGCATGGGTTTACAAAAAAATCTCAAAAGACTCCGCTCGACGATTTACAACTTGCTCGCGAACGGTTGAAACAGGTAAGAGGTGAATAATGGAAAGCGAACATATTGGTTCCAATTTCGATGATTTTCTGGCCGAGGAAGGTTTGCTCGAACAAACTGAGACGGTCGCGGTCAAGCGCGTGATTGCCTATCAGATTGAACAACTTATGGCGCAACAAAACCTGTCAAAGATTGTAATACCGGTTCCAGCACCGCACTGAAATGTCACACCGTATGAAAACCAGCCGGGCTGCACTTGAACGTCTTTTAGACCCTGCAAACCAGTCGGTGACGCTTCAAACTCTTGGCCGGGCAGCCAGGGCATTGGGTAAGCGCCTGCAAATCTCCCTTGCTTAATACACAATTGAGTATAAGTTGCTATTGGCGGTTGGACCTATCCCCCCTTCCCGAAAAACGGGAAGGGGGGCAAACGACCCTGAAACAGGAAGAGAAAGCAAAACAGCCGTAAATTACAGGTTTTTGCTTCAATCCTGGCAGAGAAAAGGTTGGTGACAAAAGGTTTTTAACAGTAATCATGACCTGGGGCGGTAGGCTGACTCCGTCCAGATAAATGGGTTTTTTTTGGAGTTTTGGCGGGTTGTTCTTCCGCCAAAACTCCACTTGCGGGGCAGACCATAGAGCAGGGCGTTATACAGGTTATTTAATTATGACCAGATCGCTGCCTGTGCGGCCGAAGACTTCGGGGGAGTACATTTCTTCGGCTTTGGCGGGCGGTACGATGAAGGTGCCGGGGGTGGTGGCGCGTGCAACATAGCTGTATTCGTAGACACCTTCCCACAGCAGTGAAGAAAAGGCTTCAGCGCGATCATCCCGCAAATTCTGATGTTCGTACCAGGTGCCCCACCACCACCAACCGTAGCGATAATCCGGGCTGGTTGGGTTTTGCGGCACATTACCAGAGACCGCCAGGGAGGGGTTGACAATCTCCAGACCGGCAGGAAGCGGATCGACCAGGGCGACGTGATAGCGGCGATTATCGGCGACCATCGAAAGCTTGACGCGCACACGGGCTCCGGCTTTGATGACCCAACTGCCATCGGCAGCACGGGTTACATCCTGCGGATCATCGACGGCTTCATAGCGGCGCGAAACCACAAAACCCATATCCAATGGGTCCAGCTTTAATGAAGTTGGCGCATAGCGCAGCCCCAGGCGGTAGTAGAGCCGTCCCGGACCTTCCTTGCTCAGGATCAAATTCTGGGTGCCACCGGCAGCAGCCGTCTCAGAGAGCACATCCGCCATCGGGATGTTGGTCTGGTGCAGCTCGGTGGTGCGTCCACGGAATTCACTGCTGCCAGCATAGGTGTTGCCCAGCCATAAACGAGCCACGAAATCCGGGGTCTGGGCCTCGTAGGTGTTGAAATACTTATCGAGCGCAAGCAGCACAAAGACATTCTCCTGGGTATTGCCCCAGCGGCCTTTGGTACGGTGCGCCAGCAAACCATTGACCAGTTTCGGGATCAGGTCACTTTTCGGGTTATCGCCCATGAGGGCATCCAGCAAAATCGCATCCGTGCGCCGGTCAGAACCCAGCAGCAGGTAATTCTGATCGTCATAACTTTCGGTAAAGTTCGCAGCGCCAGGTGTTTCGACGACGCGGTTGGCGATAAAGCGCCGGATTTCGGTCAACTGGGCTTGATCGTCAATTACAGGCCATAACCAACCGATCGCGTTCAACGAAAAGCCATCCAAACCGGCTTCGGCCAGCAGATTGTGCGCCTTGAGCGAATCACGATCCGCCCACAGGTTGCGCACATAGAGAGCATAGGCGCTCAGGCTGCGGCGCGTCTGCAGACCGTACCAATCTGGATAATAATTTTCAATGTTCCGCAAAGCGGCCAGAACCATCTGCTTCATCCCGGATGGAACCGAATAACCCTTTAACTCGGCGCGGGCCAGGGCATGGGCGACATGGATGGTATTGAAAGGACTCGACTCAAAGCCACGCTGCCAGTAAGGGAAACCGCCGTCCGAATTCTGCATACCCGCCAGACGCTCGATATCCGCGGCGACCTGGGTCTGCAAGACTTCGGGTGCAGGAAGCCCTTCGGCCTTGAAAGCCGTCAGGACATCACGCAGGGCAGCAATGGCCAGCAAACGCGAAGCGACCTGCTCGGAACACTGGTATGGGTAAGTCTGCAGGTAGAGGACCGCATCCGTCAGAGCCTGGACGGCCGTGGAAGAAGTGCTGATCTCCAGACCGCCGTACTGGGCAAAGACTCCGCTCGGGTAATGGACCGGCTGGGCGGTGACGCCCTGATCGATGACACCATAGGTGGCAAAGGCTTCGCTGGTGGAGGGGGTATAGACAGGCAGTGCAACTACAGCCGCATCGGCATAACTACCGGCGCTGGCTGCGATCTGGATGCGGGCCGTGCCCGCCAGGCTGCTGCGAGCCGGAAAACGCACTTCGACCCGGTCATTGGCCGGAACGGTCAGCTTTAAACCTTCCGATAAAAGCTGCAGGTTGCTGGCGCGAGCCACCACGCTGACCAGGAGCGGCGTATCGGTCTGGTTCTGTATCACGACCGGCAGCTCAAACTGATCACCAAAATTAAGGAACCTGGGCGCTGAAGGACGGACCATGAGCGGCAAACGCGCGGTCAGGCTGGATTCACCTGTACCGAAACTGCTGCCGCGTGTGTCAACCGCCACCACCATAACGCGATAGCGCGTCAGGTTGTCGGGCACTTTGACCGGCACGCGCGCCGTGCCATCCAGCCCGGTATGCAGCGTGGGGCTGAACAACGCCAGGGGGTTGAAATCTGAACGAACCGCAATCACATTCGACTGCCCAGCATCGGATTTTGCACCCGGCGCAGATGGCGCTGCCTCCATGGCAGGCATCATGGTCGCCATCGGCGCACCGGCCCGCAGCATGGAATCCGAGGAATCACTCAGCTTCGAAAGCTGCTGCGCCAGGGCCATCGGGTCGGCCAGCACCAGGCTGGAGCGACTGTAAACTGCGCCGAACCAGGAAGGCCGGTCGGCGTAAAAAATACTCAAGGGGTCCGCCAGTTGATAATTACTGAGTGCCAGGATGGCTTCATCGACGACCACTACTGCCAGTTCGGCATCCGGCACCGGCTGTCCATTTGCATCTTTGACGACCACAGTGAGGGTGGTCTGTGCGCCCGGTTCCAACTTGGTCTCATCCGGCGTAACCTGCAATGCCAGCGTGCGCTGCAAGGGGGGGATGCTGAGGTGCAGTGTGCCGGTGGCATAGGCGGCACGGGCAGGAATACCCGGCAGGGGTGTGATGCCGTCATCGGCCACACGCGGCGCCGAACCGACCAGATCCACCTGGATTTCGAGGTTGGGGATGTGGGCGCTCTCAATTGGGATTTCGAGCGTGATATTATCCGCTTCGATGCGGAAGCGCTTTGTGTACAAAATCCCACTGCGGCTGACGGTCAGGAGACCTTCGGCCGGGCTGAAGGGCGATTGGACCAGCACCTGGGCGGTCTGCCCGGGCGCATAAGTCTGCTGATCCGGGATGAGCGTGACAACTTCCTGTTCCACCTTGCGGGATGGCGGGCGCTTGCCACCGCTGACCCAGCGTGTAAAGCGGGTTTGATTGATGCGTCCCTGACTATCGGTCACCTGGGCCGTGATCTGATAGGTGCCACCCAGCTTGGTGTCGAAGACACAGGTGCCAGGCTCCATGCTTGAGGTCTGGTTACAGACCTGTACGTCTTCTTCCTGCTCGGACCAGCTACCCGCCTTGTATTTCCATTCCAAACGGGCGGCGCTGATCTGGACCGGGAGACCGGCCTGCGGCTTGCCATCCAGGTCGGGCACAATATATTCGATGCTGAGCGGTTTACCCTGCTCTACAAAAGTACGCTCACTCTTCAAACCAATGTATACATCTGCGGGATGCACCAACAGGTTGGTGGAACTGCTCCAGGCCTGACGGTTGACATCCATGACCGTTGACTGGGCCTGCACACTGTGTGGGCGCGGCTCCAGAGCGGGATCGCCCTGCTGGTCAAACTTCAACTGGAGGTAATGCGTCCCGGCGGCGTCGGTCTTGCCGGTAAAAGTCTCGGTGACACCACTTGTATCCGGGCCGCCATAATCAAAAAACCACCATGGGCGCCAGGAACCGAAGATATAATCCGGCCAGTTGGGGGGTGAGTAATTGGTGGGTGTGGTGGTTACATTCCAGGTCACGTCTGCATTGGGCAGCCCACCACCGGCGTAATATTTGGCATCGACTGCCACAAGCGCCTGACCACCGGCGAAATACGGTCCCGTGCTTTCAGTGCGGGCCGTTACCTCAAACTCAGGCCGCCGAAATTCCTGGATCTGGAACATATGCGTATAATACGCACCGTCCAAGCCGCCCAGGCTGCCTTCGGCTGTCAGGAATAACTGGGCACTACCCAGGTTGGTATTGGCGGGCAAAGAGAAGAGCAGGTCAAACCCACCGAGGGCATTGACGGTCGCACGACCCGTACCCAGATCGTTGCCCTGCGGGTCCGCAATTCGATAGCTGACAGCGTTGATGCCCTGTCCAACCAGGGTCACATCGCCGTCCTGGCGTCCACCAACCTGGCGCAGCCAGCCTTTGATGTGCACGTCTTCACCCGGGCGGTACATCTGGCGATCATCAAAGACGTACCAGCGCAGTTGGTCTGCAGGCGGGCGAACCGACCAGGGTTCGTCATCCCAGGCGCTGCTGGAACGCGGCAGCATGGCCTGATCATTGCCCTGGCGCGCCAGCAGGTAAGTGGCGCCATTCGGGATATCAAAACGGGCTGTGCCGTCCGCGGTGCTGACCGTGTTCAGGGTACCGCTCGAGTCCTGCAGGCTGACGCCTGAGAGTGGCGAGCCGTCCTTGAGATTGGTGACCCAGGCCAGCATGCTGCTGTGATCTATGTAGGCATCCAAACCAATCTGCGTGACCTGGACCCAGGTCAGCACGGTTTGCGACAGGCGATTCCAGTGGGCTTGATCATTCTCAAACAGGCCTTTGGGGGGTGCAATCTGGACTACAAACTGGCCGGAACTGCCGTTCATGTACTGCGAGAGATCAACGTCCACCTGCGAAAGCTCATCCGGCGTCAGGTTCAGGTTGAGGCTTTTTTGCACCAGCAGCTTGCCGGGCAAGGGCATGACCACGTCGGTCTGACGGAAGCTGCGCAGATATTCCTTGTAAGCTTTCCAATCTTCCGGCTGGACAGCCGAGATCTGAAGCTCTAGTTTTTTATAGTTGATGGCATAGACGGAAAAAACCGCTTTAGCAGCCGAGGGATCGAGTGTGATAAAGGCCTGGTCCGGGCCAGAAAGAAGCGGGTCGGCGCTATCGACCTTGAAAGTCAGACGTGCATCCTGGCCGAGCGTTTGACCAAAGACATCCCGGATCTTTCGAGACAGTATAACGGTGTAGGTCGTGCGTCCACGGGTCTGCCCGTCAATCTGAATCGTGTTGCCATAGACGCTGGCGTGGACACCCGGGATCTCGGGTGAGACGCTCAACAGGTCTTCGGTAAAGGCTTCCGGGTCCAGGTTGTTGTTAAAGTTTATAAAAAACGGGGAAAGCGGTGGGCAGCGATCATCGTACCAGGCGCAGCGATGAGCGGTGATGGTGAGTGGGGCGTAGGTGCTGAAGCGGAAGCTCTGGGCTGTGGTCGTCAGGCGCGGTCCTTCGGCCGAGGGTGTGCCTGGCCCAACTGTTACTTCAATTTGGGTCTGGGTGGCGAAAGGCTTGAGCGCGCAAAAGACCAGCCAACGCCCCTCGGGTGCATTCTTTACCATCTGGCTGACGACCTGATCCTTCTGGATTTCTTCGGTATTTGCCAGTTGCAGGCTGACGACCTGCCCAGCGGCGGTAACGCGCAGCGTGGCAAGGACCGAGGCCGGGTCGATACGCTGGTCAAAAGCAATAAAGAATAAAGGCTGGAGCGGCTGGGGTGTGTCATTCGGATAGGATAATGTGATCTGCGGGGGTGGGGTGGTAAAGACCCAACTGACGGTTTGGGCCAGTTCCCCGCCCAGGATGGATTTTGTACCTTGCGGGACAGTTACACGGTATTCGGTCGCTTTCGGCAGCCGGTCAATCAGGGCGGAATCGGCCTGAAAGGTGAGTGTTTTGGTGCCCAGCCAGCGCCAGGTACCCGGCAAGGCTGGTTCGATGCGCGCGGGAACGTCCAGGGCGGCCAGGTCTGCCAGGGTGCCAAGCGGTACCATGGGCTGGTCGAAGGTGATACTGACAAATGGTGCAACCGGCACATCCCCTTCGGGCGCAAAGCGCAGGACGTTCAGCGGTCCGGGAGCGGATTGAGCCGGAGTGGGGCTGACTTCCAGAGGAGGAAACGTCTGTGGAATGGTTACTCCCGGACGTGGCGCGGGCAGGCTTTCGGCCGGTCGGTTAAAGACCGACTGATCCGCGATGGCGGTCGGCAGGGCGGGCAAACGTGCCAGCAGTTGTTCCAGCTCGGCGGGCGAGAGCGGCTCCCCGGTCACAACCGGCAGCGGTTGATAGGCCTGGGGTGCAGCCTGACCTTCACTCAGGGCAATTTTCATTTGATATGCTTTTCCTTGGGAGGTACCGCCAGAATCACCCAGCGGCTTTCGGGTATTATCCGCCCCGGCGACTGTGATCGGCACTGAGGTGGCATTTCCGCCCGGAAGTAGGTCGGGGGAATACCATTTAAATACGATGACGAAGGCACTGATGCAGACGACAAACAGGACTGCCACGAATAGCAGGATGCGTTTTGGGTTGAAGAAGGTTTTGGGTTGGTTGGACATGGGTTGTTCCTCCTGACTATCTCAAGACGCTCCAGGTATTGGGCTTGTTCCCACTGGGCGCAAAGTGCTGTGTGATAGCATCCAGATGCTCTGCTGGAAAATAATAACTACTTATTCTATTGTACAACCGGTTTTGGCAAGCGGGCTTTTCTTTTGGAAAGGGGATTGCCTGGCCACTGGGCTGACCCATAGGGCGTAAAGGCCGCGAGCCCGGCCGGGTGACTAAGGAAGGCGGCTGAAGCCGACTACTACGTATGACATGATTGCATGGGATGGCGCGAGGGAACGCTGCCCGGAACAAGGGCGGCGGCTACTAATGACAGCTACGCGAAGTGTCATCTTCTCTGCGAGTACTGCTTTGGTGGTAAGTACGAATCTCGCAATGACGGCTATGCGAAAACAGGACGATGCCAAATTACATCGGGAATTGCTTGTATGGCACAGTATACATTGACATAGCAAGGGTATAATACAAAAAGTAAATTATAGATAAGTTTTTTTGGGGTATGTTTTTTTGATAAATGAATCGATCCGCTTTATTTATAGATAATTGACAGGGGATTTTTTAAGACCTGGCGCTCATTCATTTTTGTATATTTGAACCATTGCTGATTGATACCCGTTCTTTTCATGAACGGGTATCAATCAGATCATTTGTGTGTCTGGAGACAAGATGATTTTTCGAAAAATGACCCTTTTTATTCTGCTCATTCTCTTTGTTTTAAGTTCCTGTTCCACCCCAGCCACAGCCGTCAAATTGGATGTGACCAATAGTCCTGTTGCGGCTACTCTCACCCCACCTCCGCCAACAGAAACCCCGCTGCCATCAGCAACTTTCACCCAGGAACCCAGCCAGACTCCGACGGAAACCGCGACCCCTGCGGCGAGTGAGACTGCCAGCCCGGTACCCAGCGCCACCAGCACCCTGACTTTTGGGGAGGCGATGCGGACGCGCATAATTTTTTATTTACTGATCCCAGAGCCAAAACGAACAGATGCGTGCGGAGCGATCACCGAAGTGCCGATCATTTCCAAAAGAATGCTCACTGGGGATAAACTCCAGGATGTTCAAATTGCCTTGAATATGCTTTTTTCGATCGGCAGGAAGTATTACGGCCCATATTACAATGCGCTCTGGAATACCAAGTTTGTAATCAAAGAATGGGATTACAACCCAAAGAAAGATTATATGACGATCACCTTTGGGGGCTATTTCCCGTTTACCACGCTGGACCCGTGTGACAAGCACGGAATTCGCCAGCAGATCTGGACTACTTTTTTCCATTATGGGTTCAAGGAAAAAACCTTCAAGTACTACGAAAAATTCCTAATCGACCGTTTGGGTGGCAATTAGGTCTGTTTTTTTGTGGTAGTACCGGTTCCAGTATGGGCGGGGCAAAGCAGTGATTGTTTTTCGCAATACAGCATAAAACAGTGAAGCCCGATCATCTGATCGGGCTTCACTGTTTTATGACAAATCAAAATCAGGGTGTCTTCAGCGTTATTGAAGCAGTGTGCAACGCAGGGTCAACCTTAACGGTTCCATTGGTGAAATTTCGCTGCCAGATGGTGCCTACCTTAAAGCGCGCTCCGAGTGGGGTGCCGAGCGCCAGACTGTAATTGGGATACAACCAGGCCTGATTGTAGTAGTCATCCTGCCCATAACGGAAGGAAGCCCTGCCGTTGGTAACCAGCAAATACGAGGCGAAGGCGAAACGCTGCAGGACCAGATCCGTCCTGGTGCCGTGTGCTACCAGGAAAACGAACTTTCCCTGGGCCTGGGCCTTTTCTACCAGCGCCAGGTGTTTCTCCCAGGTCGCAACCGGACGCCAGCGGTTGGGAACATCAATCGCCCAACCCTCGTGCATGGCTCCATCCAGGTAGGTCATATAAGTGGTAAAGAGCGCATCATCCGGGCGTGAAACCAGATTGGCCGAGAGGATCTTGCCTGCCGGTTTAAAGTAGCCCAGGCTAAGGTACCTGACCATGCCCAGCACCGCGGTCTGAAACCCGGCACTGGTTGGATACTTTAACAACTTTTCCCCGGCCTGAATGTGAAAATTAAGGGTCAATTCCGTATTATCCAGGAAAACGCCGTTCCACTTCGGATCCTTTAGCAGGCTCTCTTTGGCGCGGACCAGAAAAAAATTCCGCCAGCCAAGGTTACCCGGATCCATCAGGTAATAGCGGTACGCGCCAAGCTTGCGATAAGTGCGCGTTTTGGCTGTGGTCAATAAAAACCAATCCGCGTGATTTTTACTGATGGAACAAAAATCTCCGGGACGGTTGGCGACCTGGTTTTGATAGGGTTTGGCGGTGCAGGAACCCGGGTCTTGAATCCCATCGAAACGTAAATATTCCAGCATGGGAGGTTGCGCGCCCAGGGTTAGCAACTGGTTGCGGGTGCTCTCATTGGTGCGCGTCAGAATAAAGCTGCTGAAGTTTTTGGCAAGCAGGGATAGGTTGCCATCCGCCGGAGGTTTATAGAACCAGAGTAGTTTGACATATTTAACGGCTTCGGGACCAACATCGTCCGTGGCGGGTGCTGCCTGGGCCACCTGGTGGCTGCTGAATATAAGCGAAAAGACAATCAGCAGGCTGAGCAGGTTGTAAGATTTTTTCCAATGCATTATTTCACTCCAGTTAGTTTGCCATTAAGAAATAGAAACGGCCTGAAATTTACAGGCCGGTGGCAAAGAAAACCCGGCAGCCTGGCAATCATAACTGTTTGAACCAGTTTTAGACCCATGGCTTTGCGTCTCCGGCTTTCACCGGATTTACCTTTATCAAATTGTTTAAACAAAATTTTCCGAACGTGTATATTATACAGGTGGGTACAGAGTCTGTAATATAGGAAATCAGTCAGGGGGTGTTATTAAATAAAAACGTGCCCGGTCTTTCAGCCAGGCACCTTCAGGTCAATGTTTACCATCAGTAATGGACACGCTGATATTTGAAATAAAGTTTTTTGTGGTGATTTTGCGCAAATTATGCCCAAAACCTCCCTTTGCAGAGAAAACCAACGGTTGTTTCGTGGGTCGCTACCATCAACCAATGTACGCTAGCGATGATTCGCGAAATATTTAATAAATTGTGACACGGTCGAACGTGGTGACGGTACCAGACGGGTTGTCAAAAATCAGGGTCAGGGAGTGTTGGCCAAGCGGCAGGGTGTCGTCAGCAGCCAGGCGCCAGGTCTGGATGTAATTGGTAGCAGAAGCCTTCTGACTGATGGTGTAAACCAGCCTGCCATCGACCCAGACCTGCAAGTTGCCGCCCAGGGGCAGGGTCAGAAAAGCCAGCTTGAAGGATGATCCGGTGAAGAAGAGGGTGATGCTGCTCTGGATGGTATTGGATTTGGCATAACTGCCACTAGAAGCTTTGCTGTCATTGACTGTAGTCCAGCCGCCCGAGTAAATGAAAGCCGTGCTGGTATTTTCATAAGTGGTTGCCTGGGTCGGGATGGGTGCAATCTGGGTAGCAGTCGCAGGCAGCCTGGTGGCGGTTGGGAGAATCCTGGTTGCGGTTGGGACCAACCGGGTGGCAGTAGCGGGGATTTTGATCTTTGTGGCAGTGGCTTTGACCTTGGTGGCAGTAGCCAGGATTTTTGTCTTTGTAGCCGTAGCGACAATTTTTGTGGCAGTCGGCGGTACTTTGGTAGCGGTGGAAGCAATTTTTGTAGCAGTTGGTGGCACAGGCGTGGCAGTGGCAGGAACCAGGGTAGCGGTGGCTGGAACACTGGTCGCGGTCGGGACAATCTGGGTTGGGATAGCAGTCGGGCCACTGAGCAGGTTGATGGAAACGGCATGCGTGCCAGGATCAACACTGACTGAACCATTGGAAAAATCGCGCTGCCAGGCGGTGCCAACTTTATAACGCGCTCCCAGCGGGGTGCCGAGCTGCAGTCGGTAATTGTCATATAACCAGGCCTGGGTGTAAGCCGAATCCGAACCATAGCGGAAGGAAGTCAGCCCGTCGGCAACCAACAGATATGAGGCATAAGCAAACTGCTGCAATTCCAGGTCAATCTGGGTTCCGTGCGAAACCAGGATAAGCGGCTTGCCCATGGCTTCGGACTGTTCGACCAGGTTCATATGTTTTTCCCAGGTGGTGACAGAACGCCAGCGGTTGGGATCATCAATCGCCCAACCTTCGTGCATGGCCCCATCCAGGTTGGTCATATAGCTGGTGAAGAGCGTGTCGTCGGTACGGGAAATGAGGTTGGCATACAGAACCTTGCCCTGGGGTTGAAAGAAACTTTCATGCAAGTACTGTAGAAAACCCTGGACAGCTGCCTGAAAACTGGCATTATCGGGATACGCCGCCAGGTTTTCACCGGCTGCGACGTGGAAGGCGTTGGTCACTTCAACATTATCCAGAAAGACGCCATCCCAAACCGGGTCAGCAGCAAATATCTGACTGACGCGCTGCAAAAAGAAGGCGCGCCAACCGGGGTTGCCCGGGTCCATCAGGTAAAAAGAGGTGGTTGCATATACGTGAACAATACGTTGACCGTCAGTATTGAGTAAAAACCAGTCCGGGTGCTCAGCGCTGATACTGCAGAAATCACCGACCATATAGGCGACATTGTTCTGCCAGGGTTTGGCAGTGCAGGAACCGGGGTCCATAATGGCTTCAAAACGAAGGTATTCCAAAACAGGTGACTGCGGTGCACCCAGGCTGATGAATTGATCGCGAGTGGCTTCGTTACCCTTGGTCATAATGTAGGTGCTGAAGTTATCGGCGACCAGGGTGATGTTGCCATCGGCCGGAGGCTTGTAGAACCATGCCAGTTTAGTCGGGTTGGCAGTTGCCTGGGAAGGAACAGACCTGCCGGCTGCATGCGCAACCAGAGTGCTGTTCAATGTCAGCAAGAGCGCTACGAAAAGATTGACTAAACGGATGGTGACCTGGGACTTCATAACGAGCTCCTATTGTAATACCGGTTCCAGCACGGCACTGCTGAACAAAAAAAGACGGTCTGGAAAAAAGTATCCAGGCCGTCTAAATAAATAGAGAGAATAATTTTTCGGCGGCCTGGCGGTCATGGCCCATAAGAGCGGCTGTAGACCCATAGCTTTGTGCCCCCGGCTTTCACCGGGTTTACCTTTATCGATAATATTTTTTATAATTACTTTGTATTCATGGGCAGAATTATATGGAATATCTGAAAATCAGACATAGTACCGCGGTCCCGATTAACCTTTCAAAACTGTAAGGTGGGGCGGTGGACCCATGCCCAACTCTTCCCCGTCTGCACATGAGATTGCGCAACAAGACACATAGGACGGGAAAGAGAGAACCAATAACAGGTCTGGGGTGGGAATATCCACTTGACATAACTGCCAAACCGGTCTAAGATACATACCAACCGGTCGGTATCCTCTTCTTATAAGGAATTACTCAATGCAAGCTCGCAGCGAAGAAACACGGATGCAACTGCAGGAAGCAGCTCTGAGACGTTTTGCCAGTTTTGGCTACGATGCCGCCAGCGTGGCTGACATCTGCTCAGATGCGGGTGTCAGCAAAGGCGCGTTTTATCACCACTTTCCCAGCAAACAGGCGGTTTTTTTGGCGCTGCTGGAAAGCTGGCTTTCGGCAGTGGATGCCAACCTGGAAACCGCCCGGCGGGATAGCGTGCCGGCTACATTGATGAGTATGGCAGATACGCTGCCAGAAATTCTGGCAGCGGCCGATGGGCGACTAACCATGTTTATCGAATTTTGGCTGCAAGCCAGCCGTGATGAAACCATCTGGAAAGCAACGATCGCCCCCTACCGGCGTTACCAGCAGTATTTTGCCAGGCTGGTGGAGGCAGGCATAGCCGAGGGCTCATTCAAAGCTGTCGATAGCCAGGCTGTGGCACAAATGATCGTCTCGCTGGCGGTGGGAACGCTGCTGCAAGCGCTGCTGGCTCCCAGAAGCAGTGACTGGAGCCGGACAATCCGCGAAAATATGAGCATTCTACTGAAGGGATTATCTCAATAATATGTCTGCAAACACAATTCTTGTCACAGGCGCAACCGGTCATATAGGCAACGTGCTCATCCGCAAGCTGGTCGAACAGGGTGAAAAAGTACGGGCGTTGATTTTACCGGGCGAGGATACCTCACATTTGCGGGAATTGGATATCGAACAGGTGAGTGGGGATGTTTTGGACAGCTCAACCCTGAAAAAAAGTTTCGAAGGGGTGGAACAGGTCTTCCATCTGGCAGGGATTATCTCGATTCTGCCAGGCGCAAACCCGCTCATACAGCGGGTGAATGTAGAAGGTACGCTTAATGTGCTGAAAGCAGCCACCGAGGCCAGAGTCAAACGCCTGATTTACACCAGTTCGATCCACGCCCTGGCACGTATTCCACACGGCACAACCGTGGATGAGAGCGTGCCATACGACCCTGAGAACACATATGGAATCTATGATCAAACCAAGGCTCAGGCTACCATGCATGTTCAACAGGCTGCGCTGGCAGGTCTCAACGCAGTCATAGTCTGCCCAACCGGCGTAATCGGACCACACGATTATCGCAGTTCAATGATGGGCGATGTGATCCGATCAGCAGCTCTGAGAAAACTGACCCCGTACGTGGATGGAGCCTATGATTTTGTGGATGTACGGGACGTAGCAGACGGTCTGATCGCTGCCGCAGAAAAAGGCCAGAGTGGGTCCAGCTATATTCTTTCAGGCCAGCGCATCTCAGTCCGCTACCTGCTGGAAACCGTGCGCGAGATCACTGGTCAGAGCTTCGCAAGCTTTAAAATTCCACTGCCATTGGCGGAATTCGCGGCGCATTTTACACCACTCTATTACCGTTTATCACAGACCAATCCACGCTTCACACCTTACTCGTTGGAAGTGCTGCAGAGCAATTCATACATCAGCCACGCCAAAGCCAGCAGGGAATTGGGCTACCACCCACGCCCCCTGTTCGAAAGTATCCGCGACTCAATCCACTGGTTTTTTGAAACCAAGCAGAAACTGACCGAAACGAAATAGGGCCAAAGCAGCAGACAGATCAGGGAAAAATGGCAAATTCTCTGGAAAGTTCGACCCAATGGATGTAAAATGAAAAGGTACTTGCATAGACAATTGATCATCCCCGGGTGTGCTGGGAGATGTAATATTATCCTTTTTATAAGAACATGTTTTACTGGAGAATAAAATGCAGGAATTAAAAGACAAGATAATGAAGGAAGGCAAAGTACTGGGTGGGGGGATTCTGAAAGTGGACAGCTTTATCAACCACCAGGTGGACCCGATGTTAATGGATGCCTGTGGGCGAGAATTTGCCCGACGCTTTGCGGGCGTAAAAGCCACAAAAATACTGACCGCCGAAATTTCGGGCATCGCCCCGGCCCTGACCACGGCTATTCACCTGGGGCTGCCGGTGGTGTATGCACGCAAGACCAAACCGATCACCATGCCAGACCAGGTTTATCTAACCCTGGCACCCTCGCATACCAAGGGTCGCATGGTGGAATTGATCATCTCGCCGGAACACCTGCAACACGGGGAGCGCGTCTTGATCATCGATGACTTCCTGGCTTCGGGGGCCACTATTATGGGATTGGTACGCCTGGCGCAAACTGCCGGGGCAGAGATCGTTGGCATAGGTGCCCTGATTGAAAAGAATTTCGAGGGTGGACGTCAGGTGCTCCAAAAGTTGGGCGTGCAGGTGGAAGCACTGGCGATCATTGCTTCGCTCGACAATGAAACGATCACTTTTGCAGAGTAATCTACTATGCGCCCTGCGAGAATTTGCAGGGCGCAGTCCTTTTTTCTGACCTGTATCTTGAAGTATATGACCTTTGCCCTGCTGATTCGCGTGCGGGCACCTGTACAAAACTAAGATCATTCACCCCCAACACAGGATTTACCCCCATGCCCCATTCCATTGCCATTCTGGATTTTGGCTCACAATATGCCCAACTGATTGCCCGGCGTGTACGAGAATCCCACGTATACTGCGAACTTTTTCCGTGGGATACCCCACAGGAAAAAATCATGGCGATCAACCCGCAAGCCTTTATCCTATCCGGTGGACCCAATTCGGTCTATGCCGCTGGTGCACCCGTTATCCAGCCCTTCATATTAGAGTCAGGAATGCCCATCCTGGGCATTTGTTATGGAATGCAGCTTCTGACGCATGCCCTGGGAGGGCAGGTGGACCCATCGGCTGAGCGCGAATATGGGAAAGCCATTGTGCAGCCACTGGAAGGCAATGAGCTGTTTTCGTCTGAGGATTTTCAGGTCTGGATGTCACACGGTGACCGCATCACGCGCCTGCCAGAGGGTTTTGTGCCCTGGGCCAAAAGTGGCAGCAGTCCCTTTGCCGCCATGGCTGACCCGTTACGGCGTTACTTTGGCTTGCAGTTTCACCCGGAAGTAAACCATACAATTGGCGGGTCAGAAATCATCCGACGCTTTGTGACCGAGATTGCCGGGGTGCAAGCAGATTGGACACCACAATCGATCATCGATCAGTCGGTCGAACGGATTCGGCAGCAGGTTGGCTCCAACCGGGTGCTGGCAGCGGTTTCGGGTGGGGTGGATTCTTCGGTGGCGGCTGCGCTGGTACACAAGGCTATCGGCGATCAACTGGTGGCGGTCTTTGTGGATACAGGACTACTGCGCAAAAATGAACCCGAACAAGTGGTGATTGCCTTCCGCGAGATGCTGGGCGTGGAGCTGGTGGCAGTCGAGGCCGGGGAGGAATATTTTGCCGCACTGAAGGGGGAAACCGATCCGGAGAAAAAACGCAAAATCGTGGGCGAAAAGTTCATCCGGATTTTTGAAAAAGAAGCCAAAGGATTGGGCCAACCCAGGTTTCTGGTGCAGGGCACCATTTACCCGGACGTGGTTGAGTCGTCGGCGCCGGACCGTAATAAAGCTGACAAAATCAAGACCCACCACAATGTGGGTGGGCTGCCAAAAGACATGAGCTTTGAGCTGGTTGAACCGCTCAGGTACCTGTTTAAAGATGAAGTACGCGCCGTGGGTGAGGCCCTGGGGCTGCCGGTGGAGATGGTCTGGCGCCAACCCTTCCCCGGCCCCGGCCTGACGGTGCGCTGCCTGGGCGAAGTCACCCCGGAGCGAGCACAGCGCCTGAAGGAAGCCGACGCGATTTTGATCCAGGAACTTTCGGCGGCGGGGCTGCTGGGCAAAGGCGCCGGTACCAGCCAGGCTTTTGTGGTGCTGCTGCCGGTACGCTCGGTGGGTGTGATGGGTGACCAACGAACCTATCAGGAAGCCTGTGCGATCCGGGCCGTGCTGACTGATGACTTTATGACCGCCGATTGGGCGCGCATCCCGTATGATGTACTCGCCACAATCTCCACCCGGATCGTGAACGAAGTCCACGGCATCAACCGGGTCGTGTACGATATTACCAGTAAACCCCCGGCTACGATTGAATGGGAGTAAGGCGGGTACAACTTTTTGCAGGCTTACACGTAGATTTAGATATCATCATAAAGCAGCAGCATGGAGTGAATTATGAGTATAAAAATTAATTTCGGTGAGATTTTATCCAAAGCCTGGCAAATAACCTGGAAATTCAAGGTCCTATGGATTTTCGGTATCCTGGCAGGCTGTGCCGGGAATAACAGTTCCAATTTTAATTGGAACACCGGCAACAATAAGGGTGGCAATGGCAATAACGGAGCGTTTGATAAGTTCCTGCCCCAACTGGGAAATAAGCCCGAACAACTTTTTCAACAATATCTGAGCCAATACATGGCCATCATTGTGGTTGTACTGGTGCTGCTTTGCGTACTGTGGGCAGTATTCTTTTTCCTGGGTATGATCGGCAAGGTCGGTCTGATTAAAGGCGCAAGCAAAGCCGATGGCGGTGCCAGCTCGATGCGTTTTGCGGAAATATGGACAGAAAGCCTGCCTTATTTCTGGCGCATGTTTGGGCTAAACCTGTTGGTGGGTCTGCCGTTCTTCCTGCTGGTTGTCATTTTAATGGTGATCCTGGGCGTCGGTGGGTTCTCGGCTTATAAGAGTGGTGTCTCTGGCGGCGGCATGGCAGCTGTCATGATTGGCATGATGGGCATCTTCTTCGCATTCATCTGTGTCATATCGATTTTATCGATGATCGTGGGCATGATCGTGCAGCAAGCCCAAAACGCAATTGTGCTGGAAGAACTGGGCGTACTGGAAAGCCTGAGACGCGGTTGGAATGTGTTTAAATCCAGCGTGTTGTCGATCGTTTTGATGGCGATCATCCTGGCGATCATAGGTGGGGTGGTTGGCCTGGTCGTTGCCCTGCCAATGATGATTGTGCTGATACCGGCGGCGATCGGCGTGGCGGCCACCTCCGGAACGGCCGGGGTGGCCATCCCGATGATCCTGGGTGGCTGCTGTTTTGTGATCTTGCTGCCCGTCATTCTGCTGGTTTCTGGCATCATTCAGACCTACACCCAAACTGCCTGGACGCTGACTTACCTGCGCCTGACAGTCCAACCCGCCCCTCCAGCGCCTGCGCTGGACATGGCAGCAACTCTGTAGGAACCACTCTCGCATTTGGGTTGGCGTCCGCCAGGTTGCAAAGTAAATCTATTACACGTATTCACCCCACTGCGCAAGAGATCGCGCAGTGGGGTGAATTTTTAGATTAACGACAACAATGGATCAGATGAGGCGCGCCAAAAACAGGATATTTGTTTTTTTTTGTAGTGTTTTGCGGATGAGTTCATCCGCAAAACACTACTTGCGGGGCAAACCATTGACGATTTAGCCTGATAGCTGTGGTTCATACTAAAGGTCTGAGCCTTATCCATTATTCAGGTTAAATTAACATCACTAAGGTTATGAACTTGAAACACCTGAAAGATGGATAGATATACAGCCAGATGCGAAAAGGCTTCGCGTCTTTTGTATTTTTCGGGTATGATTCGATTATTGGAAAATCTATCTGTGTCTATCCATCACAATCTCCGACGCACCCCCATCCTGCTTCTGCTGATCAGCCTGCTGCTGCCGGCTGTCTCGGTTCTTGCCGAAGGGGCAGGGCGGGTCACCATCACCAACCCGGATACCAGTAAATTCCCTTCCATTACAACCTACCTGAATGCATTTAATGAACAGGGTGGTTTCATCACCGACCTGAAAGCCTCCCAAGTATCCGTCATCGAAAACGGCGAACAAATAGCGCTGGACAGGTTGGACAGCCTGGAGACCCCGCTCAGTTTTGTACTGGCGATCAACTCCGACCCCGCCCTGGCAGTACGCGATGGGCTGGGTGATTCACGCTATACTAAAATCCTGGCAGCCCTGAGCAGCTGGGCTTCCGTCCGCCCGGCAACCAGCCAGGATAAGCTGGCAGTTGTCTGGAACGGGGGTGTGATCGCCAGCCGGCTGTCGCCTGCAGCCTGGCAAACGCGACTGGAAAGCTTTGACCCTTCGCTGCGCACATCCACGACGGGTCTGGCAGCCCTGGCCTTTGCTCTGGATGCCGCCCAGGAAGCTGAAAGTGGACCAGGAACAAAAAAAACCATTCTTTTGATCTCTGGTCATTTGGGACAGAAAGACCTGGCCAGTTTGGAAGAACTTACGACGCGTGCCAAACAAAGCAGTGTGCGCGTCTTCGTCTGGATTGTGGATACCAAGAGCTATTTTGATAATCCGGGCAGCCTGGCGCTTGAAAAACTAGCCCTGGATACAGGCGGTCAATCCATTACTTATACAGGGGCCGAAGACTTGCCCAACCTGGAAACGTGGTTTGCCTCGCTGCGCATCGTCTACCAACTGGCCTACACTTCAAAGATAAGGGAAGGCGGCCAACACATACTTTCGGTACAAGTCAATACCCCAAATCTGGCGATTGCCAGCGACAGCCTGAACTTTCCACTGGAGCTTCAAGTCCCCAGCGCAACCCTGCTTTCGCCACCCATCAACATTGTGCGTCAGAACCCGGATTCGCCATTTGACCTGTCCAGTTTTACGCCTACCGAACAGGAAATATCGATCCTGGTGGAATTCCCGGATAAACGCCAGCGCCCGTTGAAGCGCAGCACGCTATATGTGGATGATACAATAATTGCCGAAAACACAGCTGAGCCATTCACCAGCTTCAAATGGGATTTACGCGGCTACCTGGCAAGCGCTGAACACATGCTTAAGGTGGAAATTGAAGACAACCTGGGGCTAACCCAAATGAGTGCTGAAGTTCCGGTCCAGGTGACCATCGTACAACCGCCTGGCGGCATGGCCGGTTTAATCCTGCGCAATCGCACAGCAGTCACTATTACCTTTATGGTGCTGGCTGGCGCGGTGGTACTGGGTATCATCATCCTGGGCGGACGGCGCGGCCTGGCAACACTGGCCCAACGCCGCAAAACCCGGACCGATAAGTTTGACCCGGTAACCCAACCTGTTCATTTCAAAAATGAAGTAAACAACGCCTCACGCGCCAACCCCTTCCCCTGGTTGCGGCGCAAGGAAACACCCCCTCCAGCTTATTTCGCTCGCTTGACTCTGGATGGCGCACCCGGCAAGGGTGACCCCATTCCGCTCAATGGGCGAGAAATAACCTTTGGTACGGACCCAACCCAAGCAACAATCGTGCTCACGCAGCCCTCCTTATCCCTGCTGCACGCCCGCCTGCGGCGGACTGAGACGAATGCTTTTGTTCTGCTGGACCAGAATTCCACAGCAGGAACCTGGGTAAATTATGAACGCATCCCGCTGGAAGGGTGTTTGTTGAAGCACGGCGATGTGATACACTTTGGGCAACTTTCCTTCCGGTTCGTCCTGGCAAAACCACCGGCGGCCGTAAAACCAACCATCACACCCATCAAAGACGGATGATTCGCACAAACCATTCCCACTTATACGTCACTGCCCAGACACACCCCGGTATGTCTGGGAAAAATAATGAGGATAATTTTGCGGTCTCAGCTTATATCATCAGTCCCAATAACCCGACCCCGTCTGTTTTTGCAATTGTTTCGGATGGCATAGGGGGGCACAAAGCCGGGGAAATAGCATCGGAAATGTCGGTCAACCTGATCAGCGCAGCTGTGGAGAAACGCGAAAGTGGCAGCCCGCTGGCAGTTTTTGAGCAGTCTTTTCTTAAAACGAGTAAGGCGATTTTTGAAAAAGCCGAGGAAAATACACAATTCAAGGGTATGGGCGCCACGGCTGCCTGTGCATGGGTCATTGGGCAGCTGCTTTATATTGCCTATGCCGGTGATTCGCGCATTTACCTGGTGCGCGATCAGAAAATTCGACAGTTGACCCGTGACCACACCTGGGTACAGGAAGCCCTGGACAAGGGCATCATCAATCCGACTTCTGGCACGTTCCGAAACCACCCCAACTTTCATGTTATCCGGCGCTACCTGGGTTCTGAAAAACCAACAGAACCTGACCTGAGACTCTACCTGGAACCAGGAGAAAGCGATAAACGCGCCAAAACCAATCAGGGAATGACACTGCTAGCCGGTGACGTGCTGCTGATGTGTACGGATGGGTTGAGTGACCTGATCCATGAGCATGAAATTCGCAGCATGCTTTACGGGCGCACTTTGCACCAAACAGCTGAGGCATTGATCAACCTGGCAAATGAGCGCGGTGGGCACGATAACATCACGGTCGTGATACTGGGTGTGCCCTGGGACACAAAAAAGATGGATCCAGGCTGGAAACCGGGCTAAGGAATTATTATTTTGGGCAAGCCAGGTTCTATGGCTTGCCCAAAAAGAACATGAATTTTAAATAGTTTTTTTTGCCGGGGCCGAGAGAAAACTCATCTATACGCAATATTCTGATAATAACGGTCGAAAAGGGGTATCTGTGACAGGTTATTCAACATCAACATTCCAACAGGCTTTGGGCGAAATGTAAAAAGGCCTGAACGTCATTAAAATTGGTGATAAACCCAACCGATATGCGGACGGCACCACTTGACTTGCCATCAATGCACAGCCGGAAATCATCAATAGTCAGGCGATCTTCATGACCAGGACCATTGAAACATACGTCCAGTTCGACACGCGAGATGCCCAGGGCCAACTCACCCGCACCCGGGTTGCAAAAGCAGCCGGTACGCAGCGAAATATTGACCTTATTAGCAGCTTCCTCGATGGAACGATGATCAATCGTCTTGCCTTGGGCGTTATAAAAGTTGACTGTCACCGCACCGCCGCGCGCCTCGGTGGTCGTCGGCCCATACAGGCGCACAAGCGGCACCCCCGATGCATGCCGCATGGCGGTCAAATTCTCCAACAGCCAGCCTGTCAGGCAGCGCACACGTTGTTGGATATGCTCAATGCCCATGCTTTGAATATGCCTGAGACCAATCTCAACAGCAGGGATACTTAAAAAATCAATGGTTCCGTCTTCAAACGCCGCATGTCCCTCTGCCAGGTAATATTTATCACCCTGAACCGAAGCCACCGTAATGGTGCCTCCTGCAAACCAGGGGCGGTGCAGCTTGCGCAGAGCCTTTCGGCGGGCAAGCATGGCCCCCAACCCGGTGGGATAACCAAAAATCTTATAGAAAGAAAGTGGGACGAAATCTGGTTTCCACTTTGATAGATCCAGTGGATTGGTGGGAGCAAACGCCGCCGCATCAACCAGGACATCCCAACCTTTGGCGTGCGCTCTTTCGATCCATTCCAATGGATGTTTTACCGAAGAAAAATTTGATTGGGCCGGAAAAGCAAACAGATTGTTGCCACCCGGGCGGGCTTTTTCCCAGGCAGCTTCCAGTACGGTTTCATCCACACGCATATCGGGCAGCACCATGGGTATATAGGTAACCTGGGCACCCTTGCCATGCGCAAATTCCCGGATGCCATTCACCGAATTGTGATTGTCAAAAGTCAGAAGATATTGGTCGCCGGGTAAGAATGGGTACGCCTCGCCGACCAGCTTGAGGGCACCGCTGGCGTTGGAGGTGAAAATGACGTCATATTCAGCCGGATCGGCTTTAAAGTATTCAAGGACATAAGCACGCGCAGATTCAACGTAGTGCGTGGCGGCAATTGAGGTTGGGTTTGAGGAATGTGGATTGCCGAATGTATTTTCAAGCAAAATCTGCTGGTGTTTTTTTACTTGCGATTCAGAATAGAGACCGGCACCCGTGTAGTCGAGATAAATATGTTCGGCCTGATCAATACGGCGGTAATCAAGCGCCCGTAGTTGATCGATATGGGTGGTGGTCTGGTAAGCGGGATATTTGTTTAGAAAAGTTTCGTAGGGAGTGTCCATTTAATTGTTCCTCAGATCTAATTTAACCACATAATAGTTTGAAATACCTGGGAATATTGATGATGGATGTCATGACGAATCTCACTTTGTTCTAAAAAGGAACCGAATGCAGCAATTTGGTTCTATAATAATGGGTTGTGATCTGTATCGTTATGCGAAGCAGGTGCCTGACGAGTATGCTAATTCGAGAGCGCGTAGCGGTTCCCTCTTTAAATCAGTTGCAATAAAAGCATTTCATATTTACTGGACGACATTGAAAGGAATAAAAATATGACCAGCAAAGTATTCTACGGTTCACCCAGGCAAGCCCGCCTGGATGCAAAAGAAACCTTACCCGCCAAACTCGATTTGATTATCGAGCAGCTGCACCTGCGCGAGCGTGTCAAAGATGAGACCGTTGCGATCAAAATGCACACCGGCAATAACATGGTTTACTCCACCATTCACCCGGTATTTGTACGCCGGGTGGTACAGGCCATCAAAGATGGCGGTGGCAAGCCTTTCGTTGTGGATGTAAACTGGGATGCTGCGGGTGCCGAACTGCGCGGTTATGCTTCCGAAACGATTGGCTGTCCGGTTTACCCGGCGGCTGGCCCTGAAGAAAAGTATTTTTATAATCACGAGCGCACTTACAAGAGCATCAAGAATTGGAAAGTGGCCGGGCTGATCCAGGATTCGAGTTTTATGGTGAATTTTGCCCACATTAAAGGCCATCCCAGTTGTGGCTTTGGTGGCGCCTTTAAAAATCTCGCACTGGGCTGTATGGCAGGTGAAACCCGCAGCGCTTTGCACGATGTGATGCATTACGACCAATACTGGTTCCCAGAAAAATGCACCAACCCAGAAGATATGCAGCGCATGATTGCTGCCTGTCCTTTTGAAGCCCTGGTGGAAGACAAGAAACATGCCGGTCAGCTGCACCTGCACATGGAACAGTGCAACCAATGCGGACGCTGTCTGCAGGTGGCGCCGGCTGGCAGCCTGAAAATTGATGCGTTGAATTTCCACAGCTTTCAGGAAGCCGTGGCGGTCTCGACCGACATCGTACTCTCAACCTTTGCACCCGGCAAAGTGACGCACCTGGCCCTGGCGACCCATATGACTCCGGTCTGTGATTGCTTCGGCTTTACTTCCATGCCCATTCTACCGGATGCAGGTGTCTTTGGCTCAGACGACATCGTGGCCCTCGACCAGGCTGTATTGGATATGACCGGCAAGTCTACACTGATCGAAGAAAATCTACCCACTGTTATGGAAGTTCATACCCGCGAGGGACACCCCTTCCGCTGGCTGCACGGCCCGCTCAAGGACCCATATGTCGCCATCGCTTATGGCGAGAAACTGGGCATGGGCAGCCGCGATTATGAGCTGGTGGATGTGCTTCCGGTTGAAAAGGTTGAACGTTCATCCATGCAGTATATTGCAGCCAAGTAAGTAAGCTGACTGGACAACCAAACAAGCAGAAAAGCCGGATGGCTTAATAATTGATAAAGAGCGGCGCACAGGGATTTGATCTGTGCGCCGTTCTTTCTTGGTATCGATCTTGTGGGAAGTTACCCGGTACGCATAACGTGCAGATATAATAAGGGCGAGGCCCCCCTACATGATTCACCTGCGTTCAATCAACCTGAGAAAATGGGAATCTGAAGGACCGCTTCCATTTCCCTTCAACCTGACAATCCTTCAGTCACTTGAGAAGATCGAGTTTACCTCTCCGGTGACGTTTTTTGTTGGAGAAAACGGCTCGGGCAAATCCACGCTGCTGGAAGCAATTGCCTGTGCGGCTGGCTCGGTGACGGTCGGAAGCGAAAGTGTCAAAACCGATCGATCACTGGCAGCGGTCCGCAAGTTTGCTGCACAACTTCAACTTGCCTGGCAAAAAAAGACTCACAAAGGGTTCTTCTTGCGAGCTGAGGATTTTTTTGGTTATGCCAAAAACCTGGTGCAGATACGCCATGAAATGGAAGAAGACCTGCGGAACGTCGACCGGGATTATGTGGGCAGATCCAAATTGGCCATCGACCTGGCTAAAATGCCATATGACCACGAATTGCATGCTCTCAAGCAGTTATACGGTGAGGGGCTGGAAGTGCGTTCACACGGAGAGAGTTTCCTGGCTTTGTTCCAAGCTCGCTTTATCCCGAATGGGTTATACCTGCTGGATGAACCCGAAGCGCCACTCTCGCCTATCCGGCAACTGGCCTTTATTTCGGCACTCAAGCAAATGGTAGCGCAGGATTCACAATTCATTATTGCCACCCATTCCCCGATCATCATGGCCTTTCCCGGAGCCACTATATTAAGTTTCGACCAGGCACAGATCAAACAGGTCAGTTATGATGAATTGGAACACGTTCAATTGACGAGGGCTTTTCTTAATAATCCGGATGCGTACTTAAAACATCTGTAAAATCCACCCGCTTGCCACTGGCGCGGACCCGCAAACCCGAATTTCAGGCTGGCTTGCGAGGTAGTCCCGGTTCCAGTACAGGGCGAGGTAAGCTGAAGTATTTATCTTTTAAGCTCAGGACGGGTTTTTCAAGAAACTTGTAAGTCAGGGATGCCATTAAGACGCTGGCCGGAAAAGACAAAACAGCAGTCATCAATTGAGCCTGATCAGGGGTAACCGAGATCAGATCCTGGATCCGGCTGATGAAGTAAATCAGGCTGAAGTGGTAGACATACAGACCATAAGAGATTTTACCGAGATATTTCATCCAGCCCAGCTCGAGAAAGCGGGTGAACATTCCATCAAAAGCAACAGCAGAAATAGCGGTGGCAAAAAAATAGTTCAAAAGACTGTAACCCCAGACTTGTTTATAGCCATTTGCAAGCGGGAAGCTGTAGCCAAACTCATTCAGGTTCCCAAAACCACCGGTCAAGATGTATTGAGAAGCAAAACCGATGACAGGGAGAGCGAGTAATAATATCCAGAATTGTTGGCGTGCTTTGGGAATACGATACTGCGAGATGAAAGCACCAAACCCAAAAGCGTCGATATGTGAAAAGGGCAGGTAATAAATCCCGCTCGCAGGTTGCGAACCTAAAAAGATAAAACTATGGTGATTATACAAATAGGACAAGCCTGCTCGGAAGATGGGCCCGGCCAGGATGGCAGCGATGAAAAGTTTTTTGTAGGCGTTTTTTGGGGTAAAAAGAATCAGCATGGGCCAAAAGACGTAGAACTGTTCTTCCACGGATAACGACCAAAGATGACTTGTAAAGTAGGATGCCTCTTTAAACAAGGCACTGGCGCTATAGAAATTATAAACATAAGCCAGTGCATAAGGGATTTGTTGAAAGTAATCGAGCATGCGGTTGGGACGATAGCCGACGGAATACAACCAGTAAGCCCATCAGTCACAAGTTAAGGTTTTTATGAAGCTGTCAAGGACTGAACCAAAGCC
>CAYWXS010000003.1:0-124568 GCA_964462245.1 uncultured Anaerolinea sp. | reverse complement strand
CGCCTGCCAGCCCTGTTTCAACGCGAACAGCCTGGGATGAGCGCAGAAAACGCCGCCAGGACAGGCTTGGAAGCTTTCTTATCGGTTGATGCAAAGGCCGGACAAACAGCCTGGATCGATTCAATATGCAAATTGGCCACGGATGCCGGCTGCAAAATGGTTACAAATGCCTACGCTCCGATGTTCTGGCCCTCCGTTGAAAAAGACTCACTGCGCCTGACCTGCAAAACAGCCTCCGCAACCCTTGTGACAAAGCTAGACGAACCTGCGAAATCAGAAATCTGGGAGCTTAAAACCATCTGCACCAACCTGAATAGCGGGGAAGCCAACACAAGCAGCACCCAGGTGATCGTGGTTGAAAGCGCGGATGCCGGTTGGAAATTTGAGCGTGTCCGTTTTGATCAGGAGAGTGGCTCATGAAGACTATTAAATTAAGTTTCGTTCTGCTTGTCATCGCCCTGGTTGCGAGCACCTTTTTCCCGGCCCAGGCCCAGGGTAATACCCCCAATGCGAATTGGGGCGATTTCTTCAATACAGACGGGACGGTAAAGGCTGGTGTCATCGATGGCGGTGAGATCAGCCAACCCGCAGATTGGATGCCAGATGTCGGTCCACTTGCGAATTGGGGCATCAGCATGGAAGCCACCTATCATGTCTACACTGCCCCAGATGGGTCCACCATGATGACACCATCTGCATCAACCTTGTTTTTCATGGCCATGAATCCGACTGCCTCCGGGTTGATCAACGCCAACGGTGAAGTCGGCATGGGACAAGGTTTTGCCATCCAGACTGCCGGTTCCCTGGCAGGCGGCAGCACTACCCCCCAGCAGCTGCTCAGCGGTATTTTTCAGGCGCTCAGTGGAAACAGTGGCATTACCCAGGTCCAGGCGGACCAATTTGCCGATGCGTTGATCAACAACCAGGGAAACTCATGGGCATTTCTTATTCCCGGGACTGATACCTGGAACATTTTCAGGCAGCTATTAAATACATCCATGAGCGACCAGAATGTCTACCTGCTGGCTATGCTGTACAACTCCTGCTCGAATTCGCCAACCGGCTGCCCGGCAGAACTGTGCCAGGCTAACCCGGTTGCGTGTGGTCTACCGCCGACTGAAGTTACCCCGGTCACTACCCCGGAAGCAACCCTGACACCACCCCCATCCTGCCCAGGGCCTTCCATCTCCCAGGCTGCACCCAGCCTATCAATTACAGCGGGTGCGCCAAATTATCCACTGGTGGTGGGTCAGGATCCCGAAAAGCGCGGCGCGGATGTACAGGCCTCGGTCGCGATCCCGCCAGTCATCTATACCTGGCATGAACCGATCTTCGAGACTGAAAGGGTTTGTCGCGGCGGAACAAATGGAATTCCACAAACCTGCCGCAATGTGCAGATCTTCAAGGGCTGCCGCGCTCACCGCGAAACCCTGCCAGAGCAGATTACCAGTTCACGGGCCACAGCCACCCTATCCGGAGCCAGCCGTAACTGGATCGTGAGCGACCTGGGATCGACCTGGTACGGCGCTTTTGTGCATCAGGGTTTCTTCGACCTGAAACGCTATGGCTCACCATCCACCGGCTGTAGCGGCACCTGTTCATTTACCCTGGCGGCATTAAAAGTTCCCTTTGCGGATCCCGGCGTTTTTGATCTGCTGGTTTCGGTAAACACAGCCGGTACATTTTTCAACGGTCGGGCAATCACCAACCCGCGCGCCCTGAGTCAGACCGGCAAAGCCAAAATCTGGGTTGTTCTGCCCACCCTGATCGATGCATCTTCATCCGGACAATGAACATTCTTTTATTCCTTTTCGGTCTGGTCTGGTTGGCGATGCTTGTCCTGGTATTTTCCGTTTTAAGAATATCAGGCGCTTGCAGCGAAGAAGAACGCTTTCAAGAAGACAAAGCGTTCTTTGAAAAATGGCTGCGTGATCACGAAGGGTCGTCCTAACCTGCCTCCCGCCCTATCCAGGAAAATATGTCCTTCGAGCAGATCAACACTTTCATTCTCGACATTCCGGTCTACGGCATCAACGGCCTGCTTTGGCTGTTGTATGGTCTGGCTGGTTCAATGGCAGCACTGGTCAGCGCCGGGGCAGCAGCTGTGATGGGATTGGTGGTAGATCAGGCTGTGCAGCAGCTTTCCGGTTCCCGTCCGCTGCGCCAGGGGCGCGGAGAAAGTCAGCCAATCGCGCGTACCGCCCAAATCTTAACCACCGGCGTTCTGACCTTATGGCTGGGAGCACAGTGGGGCATGGGCGCGCCCGTACCCTGGATCGGCGCTGCCATGTGGCTTTTCGGTCTGGGAGCGGTCCTGGTTTCCCCGGCACAGCGTTTCAACCTGCTGTGGTTCGTAAAATCCGGTGTGGCTGTCTATGCTCTAGCTGTGATAGGCAGTCGTCTATACCTGAACATGACCTTGAATGTCTCGCCGGAAGCCTGGGCGTCGATGGTAGGTACCGCACAGACCGCCGTGAATGTGGTCTCAAATACACGCGGAAATGTCACCACCGTGATCATCTGGGCGCTCTGGCTGGTCATTCCCCTGGGCTATTTTTCAATGCTGGTCCAGAAGTTATTTCTAAATCCTGTATCGTTGATCAACCCGCTTTCATCCTATGCAGACATGCTGGCCATGCTTCGCGACCGGGGTGGAAGATAAATCATTCATTGCCCGTGCACAACCGGGTACCATACCCGTGCAGTACCGGGCACCATTCCAAGGAGAAAAAATGTCGAAAGAAGCAATACCCGCGAAAAAAGATCTTGGCTTTCTCGCCATGAGCGATCTGGTCGGCGAGGCGATGACCGAGTATTACGAGAAACATGACCAGGTGGTGTCCGAGTTGCAAACTCGGGCGGAAGCCTTGGTTAACCGTATCATGCCGGATCACAAATCCTATGTCGAGTGCTATCACGGTGGCAGCGAAAGTGTATTTTGCGATGTGGAAGACCTGACAGATGGATTTGGATTACTTTCGCTTTCCTTTCATAAGGGAACTACGCCAGAGGCCGACTATTTTCTGATCGAAAACTACCTGGAGCTGACCAGTTCGATCCGCATTTATACCCTTTATGATCTGGGCCGCGCTTTGTGCGACATCACAGAGATGGCTCAGGAAGTTTTGAAGGCCTTTAAGCGCGTCGTTCTGGATGGTGCACAAAGCTCCGAAACGCAGCCCTGTGTGACCACCTCTCAAGAATAAGCAGGCTGGTAAATCCGTCCTGTTCACCCGAAGGAATACAGGGGCTTCCCCGTTTTCAAAAGGCCCCGCTGCGTTTCCGCGGTGAACAGGATCAATTTATCAACCTACCGCTCAGGTATGTTGGTACTGCATCTCAACGTTGGTCGGTTTCTCGAACGTTGGTTTTTATTTTTAACGTTGGTTTCCAAACGTTGGTTTTTGTTTTTTTCAACGTAGGCTTTTGCATCTTACCAATTGAATAGCACTACTACAAACATACAGGGAATTTCACCATCCTTTGTGCCTGCCGCGGGCAGACACAGGCCGGGTTTTCCCCGGCCATTTTACGCAAGGCGACCAGCCGGGAGAATACCCGGCACACAAGGAGGCTCAAATGGCTGTAACTGATACTTTGTTCGTGAAAATGGGTGGGGATGGCAACTTTGTCGTCCCAAAAGCCGAACCAGTTGCTCTCGATGTACGCTGCCCCGAATGCGGGGAGATCTTGCGCCTGGGAACTCTGGATCTGGCTACCACCAGTGGCTACTCCATCCCATTTGTTTTCTGCAAAAACAACTGCGATCTGCGCAGCTATGCCTTCTGAGAAACGACATGCAAACACTGGATGTTCTTCTACGATCGGCAATTCAGATCGCCGTCATGGGAGTCTGGGGTCTGTTTGGTCTGGCGCTGATCGCCGGCCTGACAGGTCGAACCATTCGTTGGGTCTGGATGAAAACTCACCCAGTGACAACAATTGTCCGTGCCCAGGGTCCAGACGTAGTTGATGCAGAATGGGTGCGCGATTTTTAGTCCATTCCGCGCAACCTGCCACACTCAAAACACTTCACAAAAGTAACACATTCTGGAACCTGCGCTTTTGCGCTTGTTCCACCAACGCAAACAGGGAGAAGCTTCTGGTCTCTCTGTTTGCATTTCACACACAACGCCGGGCCTTTCCCGGTAAGGAGATCACCATGCAACAGCTTTATACAGTACGAACCACTCGAGTTGTGATGGCCAAAGACCTGCAGGAGGCGCGCAGGCTGGCGCTATCGATCGAAAACGCGAATGACGTCGAGCTTGTCGAACCCATTCAGAATCTCTTCGATATCCCGATCGGCTGGGAAGATGCCATTCCCTACGGCGCTGAGACCCAAACCACCCGGCAGTGCCTGGTTGCCCAACTGGCCGCTGACACACGCTTCAATGGCTTCGAAATCCACCCCTGCCTGGAAGTGAGCAATGATAAACATGGTCAGGTCAATCTGGAACAGTGTGATGAGAACGATCCCGCCATTACGGTCTGGTCCGTGTACGGCCACCTGATCGAAGGCGGACTGGAATGCCTGGCGGATTTCGATAATAAGTCTCGGGCAGAAGAGTTCCGCGGACAGATCATCAAAGTCCAAGGTATGTGGGCTGAAGCGGATGAATATTTCTCTGCATCCGGAACCCGGCCGGTCTTTGCCGAAGATGAGCATCTGGAGTCGTACTTCGAGGATCGCATCAGTGATGGCGACATCTATGGCGGTCAGCCGCTGGCTGAGGACTGGTAGGTGTGGCATGCAGAGCTCCTTTCTGACCACCCACAAACCGTCCTTTGCATCCGAACATCGTCGCATGCACCCGGTACTTGATATGGCCCGCAAGCTGGATATCGGCACGAATCCTGCAGCAGATGCTCTATTTGAAGCCGGCTCCGCTGGTTTTCAGATCTGGTGCACTCCCGCAGATCACCCCGCAGGTTGGGAGCAGGTGGTTTCCACCTTCTTCCCCGGTACCTTCGCCAAGGACTGCGGCTATGTCGCTTCAGTTCACTGGAAATGGGACGGTGAGTACATTGTCGGGCTCAATCTCTCCACAGCCGCTTACGCGCTGGCTGATCGACTGCCCCAACAGTTCACTGCTTCCGAGACTCGCCGCGATGTAAATGACAAACGCACCATTTACAACCGCCCTGATGATCTCGCCTGGGCACAGAAGCAGATCCATCGCCTGTTCAAATTGGCAGGGATGCACACCCCGCCGATCTATGTCGAAAAGGAGTGACAACTTGCATGACCATGATTAAAAGCAACCGCGAAATCTGGGGCGTGGAATTCCCAGTCAACGGCCAATGGGATGCCGGATTTACTGCTCCGCACACACCCGCTGAGAAAGCCGGACGCTGGACCGTGCACCGCGAACCGGAACGCTTTGCAGTCTACTTTCATCTGTTCAATTCGGGCCAGGATGTTCTGCTGAAAGCCTTCCCGAATACCGAACAGGGCGAAGTGGATGCCAAGGTTTTCGCGCTTGTCTCGTGCCAGAACAAAACTTATCAAAATTAACAGAACTGCGCCACCCGCCCATGAGGAAACTCGTGAGCGGTTGAGACAAATCCTGTTTAGCAGTAATGGAGATCAGCATGATCCAAAGCATCAAGAATCTTATTCCAAAGTGGCTGCGCTTCGACCAGAATCCGGAGCTTGCGCCAAATGACCTGGTTGTCCACGACAGCAACATTGTTTTCAACGGCGACCAGCTGGATTATTTGTGGTTCCACCTGACCGAACGCGAGGCCGGGAAAGAATTCAGCGGCTACCGGGTTGTACGTTTGTTGCACGTTAAATTCATACCGGTCGAGGTCAGGTCGGATGCCGGGCTGCTGCAGAAGATGAGGTCAGTTTTGCGCGGTGCGAACGGAGCGAATGTCAACCTGGTTTACGTGGCCGCCGGGATCTTCAATGATCCGCCCATCGGTATTGTCCAGTGCTACGGCGTCTCGAGTTTTGCCGAAACCCAGGAAGCGGCTGCCAGGCAATCCCTGCGTGACCTGGCTGTGCTCGAAGCCGGCCTGAAAGGCGCGTACCGCCAGCTGCGTCTGGAACCGCTCGGCATCCGCGTGGCACAGTGGTTGTATAACGCGCTTGAGCAGTTCCCGCATGCGATTGTGGCGGTGGGTCATCCCGATCCGCGTGAGAATGCCCGCGAAAACAATCGCGCGAACCGCAATCCATTGATCGACGCTGATACCAGCGCTCAGAACATCTCCCAGCAGCAGAACGAAATCCTATACCGCGGTATGTCCAGCCTGGGCGAGGAGTTTCTGTTGATGGTGCTGGCCTATAGCGTCCCGGTACGCACCATCACATCAATGCTGGCCGGGTTCGCCGAGGAAGTCTCAATCTGGGCCAGCCAGCAAAGCGGCGTGCACTCAGCTTCTTTTGGTGTCTCGCTGCCAGCCATGTTGTCCGGGGCACTGGCCGAATCCGCCTCGCGTAACTACGGCACCGGAACCGGCGAATCGCATTCGCTTGGCTCTGCTCATACCAATGGACAGGCCACGTCTGAAGGCCAGGCGCATACAGTCGGGCAGGCCACGTCCAGCGGCTGGTCCCATTCGATTTCAAAAGGAACCACCACATCCACGGGCACGGCGGTATCCGAAGGCACCAGTGTCATGGACGGCACATCCCATGTGGACAGTTCTTCCCATACCAGCGGGCACTCGAGCGGCTCATCGCACACCGATTCGGTCGGAGGTGGCAGCTCGCAAACCGATTCAAAGGGTTGGAACGCCGGGGTCAGCGCAGCCGGCAAGGATATCCCCATCGTTGGCGGGATCGTGGATGCGCTGGGTTTTGGCGGTGTGCGGGTCAACGCCGGGTACAACCAGGGTCAGGCACTCTCAAGTATGAGCAGTTGGGGGTCGTCTGATTCTTCTTCATCGATGTCGATGAGTTCCAACACGACCGGTAGTGCAGACGGTGTCTCGCATGCAGATGGCAAGAGCCACTCGAATACCCAGAGTCAGTCCGTATCCCAATCGGAAAGCGAATCGTGGGGTGAGTCGGGTTCGGTCACGAATTCCACTGCTGATACCGCCAGCAAAAGCAATACACTCTCGCAGGCCAATACCCAGTCAGCCTCGGATACGAAGTCGACCGGTGAGTCAACCGGTCTGGGGATTGGCCGTTCAGCCAGTTCGGGGCTGTCAGTGGGGATTGCGCCATCCTTTTCGATCGGTGAATCGGCACAGTGGCAAAACGACCCGGCCATGCTGGTCACGCAGATCATGCGCACCCAGGAGAAACTGCTCTCGATTGCCAGTATCGAGGGGGCATTTCATACGGATGTTTATGCCCTGGCGCGCAGCGAACGTGGGGTCCAGGCTTTGATGGGCTTGATCCCGGAGAGTTTTCAGGGCACGGAAGATGTTGTCACGGGTGTGCAGTGCCGTGATCTGGCCGGCGAGGAACAGGCTTACATCCGCAAACACGCTGCGGTGTTCACTCCATCCACACGCATGGAGCGCATTCCGGGTGTTCTGTCCGGTTACATGGATTCGACCCTGCTGACCATGCTGCAGACCGCGGCCTATGTTGCGCCGGGTGTCTTTGAACAGGGTGCGGCTCTTACCACCCAGGAAGAGACTCCGCCTTTTGCTTTTTATCCAGACATGCCCGGTGATTTGATCCTGGGCCGGCAGTATTCGGTGGAAACAGGGAAGGTGACGGATGCCCTGCTGAAGCTCTCTCCGGAGCGGCATTTCCACACTGCTTTTATCGGCGATTCGGGTTTCGGGAAATCGGTGGCCGCCGAACGCCTGGCCTACGAAGTTTTGAGCAAGCTGCATCACCGGGTGATTGTGCTGGATTTCGGACAGGGCTGGCGGCGGGCACTCAGGTGGCCGGGCAGCAAGGGGCGTGTGGACATCCGCCAGCTGCATCCCGGGGCGGAGCGTCCAATGCGCTGGAATTTCCTGCAGGTGCCCAAGCGGATTGAAGCCTCACGCTACCGCACGATGGTCTGCGAGCTGTTTGCCAATGCCGGCCGGATGGGGCCACGGCAGCTCGGCTTCCTGCGCAGGGCGCTGACCGAAGTTTATACCAGGGCAGGCGTGCTGTTTAATGACCTGGCCTCGATTTCAGACCCTGCTCGCCGCGCTGAGTTGGAAACCGTCCAGAGCATAGAGGCTGCTGCGATTGGCGTGCTGCCTGGCACAAATATTCTTGCGCTCTCCCCTGCCCGCCAGCAGGCTCTTACAGCGCTGCGCAGCCAGGCAGTCAGCGTGCGCGATTGGATCAAGACCCTGCGCGGGTATTATTTTGCAGTCCAGAAGAACGATCAGGCCAGCCGTACCTCGCTGGAAGGCGTGCTGCTGCGTCTGGAACAATTCGATGAAGGTCAGATGTTCCGCCAATACGGCCCGGGCACGGATAGTATTGCCATCGAAGACCTGGGTCTGCTGGGGCCGGATGACGATCCCTGGGGTGTGGCGGTCATCGAGGGCGGCGCGGAAATGGATGAATTCTCCAAAGCTGCGCTCTTCAGCTTATTGGCAAATGTGCTTTATGCGGATGCGGTTGTGCGCCGGAGGGAGAGCCTGGCCGGGAAGAAATTCCCGATCATGGATATATTCTTTGAGGAAGCCAACAAGGTTTTATCTGGCGTGGCCAGTGGCGCGGCATCCGATAACGACAGTAATGCAGCTGCCGGCTCAGTGGCAGCCATTTGGGAAAGCATGTGGCGAGATGGGCGCAAGTACGGCGTGTTCCTGCACTTGATGGCGCAGACCGTTTCGGCGCTGCCCAAGGGCATTTTCTCTTCCTGTGCCAACCTGTTCCTGTTTCAGACCAAAGATGCCACCGACCGCGACATGGTTCTGCCCCACCTGGGAAAATCAGAGAAAGGCATGGTGAATACGGAGTACAAGCGTTACCTGGCGCGCATTCCAAAAACCTACGCCATTACCAAATTGGGCTACAGCAACGATGTCTTCGACCTGGAGCCGGTGCTGATCCAGCCGGCTTTTATCCAGTGTGCCGAGCCATCGGACATGGAGATTGTACGGGCGTTGAAAAACCTGTAAATAAACCGGCTATTTTCAATTTGTTATCTGGTTTGAAAGGAGAGATGATGAAAATTAACTCAAAAGATGATTTCCTGGGTGTGCCAATCCTGACCATCCGGAATTTCCTACATCGTTCGCGAAGGCGTTGTGGCGGTTCCATTTCCGATAGTTTTGCGCGCCGGGTGCTCAAATTGGGGGCAGAGCGAACTCGAGAAATCCTGGATGAGTTGGCACGGCAAGGGTTTATCGAAAAGGGTGGAAGTTATCCAGGCGAACAGTACTGGCAAAATACTATCAAAGGCAATTCGCTTTCGATGGCATCTGCTGCCAGGCCGGTGACCAGGGCTAAAGCAGATCAGATCTTCGCAGATTTTATGGAAAGGGTTCAAAAAGTAAACGATGATCCGTATTACCTGTTCAGGGTAACCAGGGTGGTTCTATTTGGAAGTTACATCCGCGATACGCCGACTGTAAACGACATTGATATCGCTCTTCAGCTGGCCCCAAAGGTGGACGATCTGGATCGTCGCGGTGAGCTTTATGAGCAGCGCAGGCGGGAAAGCCGGAGGAATTTTCGGAATCTGATCGATCTCATCGGCTGGCCCATGAATGAGGTCTGGCTGTTCCTTAAGTCCAGATCAGGAGTGTTAAGCCTGCATGATTTCGAGTTGGATCAAGAGCTCTTAAATACCATCGAGCAAAAAGTGGTGATGGCTGAAGAAATTTAGGAAATAATGGGCTTATGCCGATAACAGATCGCAAAAAATACTATGCCACCATGCAGCTAGGTTACAGCGACGCTGTGGTCAACCAGGAGCTGTAACCTAGCTGCCGGCTTATATTCACAAAGACGGATAAGCCTATAGCGGCGCTTGTGTCTTCTTTCGCTCAATAATCTTTTCCGCCATTTGCTCTATGGTACTTACTGAAAGTATTGTTTCGATGCTCACCAGTGGCATTGTCTGACCAGTTTCGGCAAATTTCGTGCCGACTGCTCGGCGTCAGCAGGCCAAGTACGCAATCAACTCAGCCTCAAATTCCATCCGATCCGAACCAGGTGACTGCTATCTTTCCACTTATCATCTTGAAGTTTACCTAAATGACCTGCGTAAATGTGTCCAAGCTCGTGTACAAAGTCGTGATAATTATTTCAGCTCAATCACTTTACATCGCGTTTTCGATAAACCACTAGCATCGAACCAATTCTTAACATTCTCATCCTTAGTAAATAGAAAAATCTGGGCTTTGTCAGATAAATTATTTAGGTAGTCCAGTGCAGCTTTCTGACGAATTGAATCGAACTCAACGAATGGGTCATCCAGTAAAAGGGGCATTTTTTCGCCGGAATTGCTCATTAGCTGAGCGATCCCCATTCGGAGAACCAAGTAAATCAGATCACGAGTACCAGTGCTTAGGAGAGGAGTCTCAACCAATTCGTTCCGTTCTGGCGCTAGTACCTGCACATTCAGCGAATTTGGGTCAATTTTCACCTGGCGATAACGTCCAGCAGTGATTTGCTCTAGTCCATTTTCAACAATTCGTTCGAGGCGCGGGGCAAACATTTTTTGAAATTCTCGGGTGGCAACGGTCAATTCATTGGTTGCAAGCTCTAGTGCCTGACTAAAGTTGTTAAATCGCTGGACATCTGCACTGACCAATTCAATTTCCTCATCAAGTTCCGCGAGATGGCGAAGATTCTTGGTGCCCCTGTTGACGGTATCCTGCAGGCGAGTCAGGCGATCCCGCTCCTGCAATACTTGTTCATTTAACTTTTGTGCATTGCGTTCATACACTTCCGGTTTATCACTGACCGTGAGGCTTTTCCATCCAGGGTGTTGTTTGGATAATCCGGAAATTTTACCTTCGAGGCCATCTATGTCGGATTCTAATTTCGATAGACTCTTTCGTACTGCTTGTTGGGCTTGAATAGCAGAATCGTATGTGCGTTGAGCTTGATGCAAATTTGTAAATCCATGAAATGCTTCTTCAAAACGGCTTAGAGCTTCAGTGATCGAAATCTGATCCGTTACAATTCCTGCATCGTGAATACTCTGGATGATTTCATTTTCTAAGCTATTGGTGGTTTCTTCTGCTTCGACCCAATCATTTAAATCCCGCTGAATGGCTTGAGCTTGTAATTGCAGTTGTTCTAACTGCCCTTCAGCTTTATCATTCCCTGCAGACACGGAATTGTGAGCTTCCAAATCAGCATCTATTTGAGCAAGATTTTGATCAGTGAAATCATTTTGGAGCAACCCGGAATATTTCTTGATCAAAATCTGGCGGGTTTTTTCCAAACTTCCTTCTTGAGTTGCAGCATTTGATCGAGCATTCGATAGCTGAGTTTTGAATTCCGCAATTCGGTTCTGAATTTGTTCTAGCTGGGCTTGTGCTGTTCGCCACTTGCTGTGATTTTCCAATCCTTCTTCAAATCGCTTTAGGCCTTCTTTCAGTTGTCCGGGCTCAGCTTGAATCCCGGCACTGGCCAGCAGTTTGATGATTTTCTCTTCAACCTGGGTCAAGGCTTGTTGTTGCAATTGATCCTGTTGCCACTGTTGTTCGAGCATTGCAGTCTGAGATTGAAGATGCTCCAAATTCGATTCGGTTTTGATTAATTGTTCTTTTTTCTCGCAGTCCTTATAAAATTGGTCCAACAAATCTTCAAGATTCTGTCCTGTTAATCCAAAACCTTGAAGTTCGTTCTCCAAACGGATGTGTGTTTGTTGGAATCTATTCTCGGCCTGTTGGAGTTGTGCATGACTTGAATCCCAACTGCCTTTTCGCTGCTCAACCTGAGAGGACTTTTGTTGGTGGATTTGCAGTTTCTGAATTAAATCAGCAAAAATATTTTCCTGGATAACATCTGGAATTAGGTGGCCGAGTTTTTCATGAATCTCGGTTTCTATTTGGTGTAATACTATTTCATTATTCGCAATTTCATCGTGTTGGCGAGTGAACTCTGCATAGATTGGCTGAACCTGCGAATAAATCACAAATTCAGTTGGAGTTTGGTTTACTGCTCCAACTTGTTTCGGCATGAACAAAGATCGGCATCCACGGCGTGGTTTCGGGGTTGGGCGTGCACCACTTTGGATTTCTTTCACGGCGTTTTCTAGTTTTTGAAACTCAGAAACGGGCATTCCAACCTTAAGCCAGGCTTCTTTTGATTGCTCAAAGCGTGCTTGCGCTGACACCATTTGTTGCTTGGAATTTATCCAACGTTGTTGTAATTGGGTCAGACCACTAACCCCCAGTTGTTCCAATGGCCCGATCGTTTGTTTTTCAAGATCAAATTCTTTCTTCAGGTTTTGGTAAACCAAGTCAATTTCAGTAAAATGCTTACGCGCTTCATCGGCAGACTGTTTTAAAGCTTCCAACTGGGATGCAATCTCATGAATTCGAGGTTTTTCTTGTTGATGAATTTTTCGGACATTTTCAAGACTAGCCACTTGTCCTTTAAACTCATCGATTTGTGCTATTAATTTAGCAAGAGTAATTCTTGCTGCAGATGTTTGTTCGAATTTCGAAGCGAGGTTTTCTCGAAGCGGGATGTATTGCGCATTGAGTTGTAGTAATTCATCCCGTAATTGGGCCGGGAAAAGTTGCCAGGATTTTAGGTTTGTTACCTTCGCTTGTGCTTCAGACAAAATAGCTTCACAACGATCTTCAGATATTCCTACTTGACTTGCGGCATTCTGGATTTGCTTTACAACCTGGTTTGCTTGGGCAGCTTCAGACGCCAGCATCCCAAGTTCCTGACGATCCTTGGTGATACCTTCATGACCTATAGTCTTTATCCCAGCTAAGGTGTGGGCGTTTATGTCAAAGGCCACTTTATTCGCTAAAATTGCACTTTTTAGAAATGAAAATTCAGTATCTAGCCAGCTTTGAAAGGAAGTACTGGCAGACATCGCAGATTTTGTTTCAATGTCTGGCAATTCGATCGATACATCCGTGCCATTTATCGATTTACGCAGATCGTTTATCTGTTTACGCAGGATTGATATATGTTTCTGGGCATTATGGGCAGCTTGTTCTGCCTGGCGTGCATCATTCTTTGCTTTTTCATGTTGGGCCGTCAAGCGTTGGAGTTTAGGATGAGCATCGGGGGGGAAGGCTGACCAGACTTGATATTGTGAAACTATTTTCTGGCAGCGTTCAACTTCAGCATCCGCTTGCTCAATTGCCTGGCGTTGCTGCTGAGCTACCAATCGTTGTGCTAACAAATTCTGATACTTCGCTTTTTCGTAATCGCTTTGCAACTGGCGAAAATTTTCATCAGTTTGGGCGAGTTCTTGCATTTGGTTTGCCAACATTTGATGTTCGGTTTGTAAGCGAGTTCGGTCCGAGCGCAGATCTACCAAGCGCCGTTGCGCTTCAGGAAGAGGTTTATTGCGTGATCTAGGTGTCCCTATTTGTTCTTTTAATGTCGTTGCAAGAAGCTCAAGGGCCTGACTTGCTGTAGATTCTTGGGAAGCAGATGCGGACAAGCGCAGAATAGTATCTGAAATTGCTGATGCAGATTTCTCTAGTGCAGCTAATTCAGCCTGGCGCACCAAGCTGGTGTTTTCAAAAACTTCCCTGGGCATTCCCAGAAGTTCTTCGGCAAAAAACAATCGCCCATTTGATGCAGATTTGTATCTTGAGCTCACATTCTTGCCATTTTTCAAATCAAAAAGGGTTGTATCGGCCCGTTGGGAGAAAGTTCGCTCAACTCGGTATTGGGCTCCGTCTTCAACTTCAAAAGCTAGCTTTAAGCCAAAGGAAGCCTTAGCATCCCAAGGCTCATAGGCAGACATCGCAGATCTTTTTAAAGCCGTGATTGTGCCATCATCGAAAAAACCATAGAGCGCGGCAAAAATGGAGCGCTGGAGAGTCGACTTACCAGCCTCGTTTCGACCGTATATCAGATTCAATCCAGGATTAAATTCATATGATTGGTTGACAAGTTTACCGAACCCATCCAGTTCAATTTTCTTTAGTTTCATAGAGGTTTACCTGTTTTCCATCGAAAGCTTGTAAAGCAAAATGAAGGGCTGTTAACTGCTGTTGACGTTCAGATTCGTTCGCAGTATTTTTGATACGTGCTAAGAACCGTTGTACAAGCAGACCTCTTACGGTTTGTTCGAGAGCAATTTGTTTTAGATCGTGATTGAGGGTGAAGTGGTCCTCTAGACGGAAAAAAGCGGGTATTTGAATATGCTGTCGGATGCTTGAAATGGAGAGATCGAAATTCGGCTTTCCTTTCAGGATTACAGTAATCGCAGAATTTGTCGTCTTAGTGAGTTCAGTTTTTAGCGCAGCATCAATTTCAAGGGCGGCCTCAGCATTTGAAATGCAGGTGGATATATCCACATCAATCGCATGGTGAAACCATTGACGCAGCGTAAGAGATTGAACGTTGACATTTTCTCCATCTACTTCAATCAAGGCAATTTGGTGATGACCTTTCTCTTCACCTGGCGAAAGTGGTTCTGGGCTGCCAGGGTAAACAAGAAACGGTTTTTCAGTTGAGGATATTTCAGCCAAATGCTCACCCCCAAGAAGTGCCAAACGAAAGCCTACTTTTTTTATTTCATCGATGTCGATATTGTGTATTTCGCTGTTGCCCGTTCCTCTTAGCGCATGCAGTAAGATGAAATTATTTCCCTTTGCTGGCTGGAAATCGTTCAGAAGTTTCTGCCCACGAGCAGGTGGATTACAGGCTCCCCAAAGATGAATATCGGGGGCGAGCTCCAAGTGGGAAAGCTTAGCCTGATAAAAGATATCTACATTATCTGGCCAATCAATACGCGAGTAGGGCGACTCGTTTGTATAAGGATCCTGCCCGCCTGGAGCAATAATCACGCGAATAGGAGCGAGCAAGGCCAGTTGCTGCTGGATAAAATCAGCGGTTTCCGGAAGTAGATATGATTGGACAAAAAGATCACCGCCAATCGTAATTGCATTGACCTTGAGTTCACGGGCTTTTGAAAGAATACGTGTTAAAGCGGCGCGTAAATCGAGCCTGCGCGCGTTGCCATACTCTACAGGAAAGCCTTGCCCGGCAAAAGATGCATCCAAATGTAGATCAGAAAAATGCAGAATTTTATAACTCATAAAACCTCCCTATATCGCTGTCTTTGTACCGCCACCGTGCTGACTTGCACGTGGGCGGAAGCGAATTTTAACCGCTTTCTGGGAAAAAATTCGTTCGGTAGATTTTGTTGCCCAAATAAATGCTTCTCCGGGCGCGAGAGCTGCCATTTGCTGTGGTGTCAGATCAGAAAGGGCAGTGATCGATTTTTGGATATGCCTGAGCCATTGAGGTGAATTAAAACGATGCAGCACAACCAGGGAAGAAAGCTCAATGATTGCGTTTGGCAGTGAAGGCGGATCTTGTGATGCGATGAGCACTGAAACGCCTTGATGACGCATTTGCCGGATCACATCCACAATATGGCTGGTTAGATCTGGGTTATCCATATATTTATGCGCTTCGTCAAACACAATCAGCTTGTTGTACCCATCGCCACGTCCAGCATTGGCAAAGATATTGAGCATCACCACAAAAAGTCCTAATGCTTCGTCTTTATCAATAAATTCATCCCGAAGGTCGACGATGATCATTCGTCCGGGCCTTAGCGTCTCGGCCAGACGGCGTTCATCATCGATGAATTGGGCCGCAAAATCCAGACGGATGTTTGCAATGTTTTTCTGTTGGTCTGACAGGTCCGAACCTTGGATTTCTTCTCTCAAGGTATCCAGTGTCATTTCCTGGCGGAGTTGGCGCATGATCATATTGACCTGTTTCATGTACATCTGGTTGCCAGCAACACCCATCAGGAAACGCCAATCCTTGAATGATAACTCTCGAGAACTAAAACTGATCGGTTCAACCTGTGCGCCAGGAAACTCGGCGCGGCGTTCAGAAATTTTATCTGCCGATGTGAGAATGAGCACATCGTGCAATGCGGTGGGTTGGGCACCGTATTCTTGGATCAGAGTTTTAATTTCACTTTCTTTATCATTGGCATTAACCATAGAGACAAACTCCGGGGGATAATCCTGGCTCTCATGGTAGTGGAAAATAACAGTAGCCAAAGGTCCTGGCAGGTGGTTGATGCCGGGTATCGTCTGGGTGGCCATTTCGACAATCGTCCCTACTGTATACGATTTACCACCTCCCTGGACACCGAACAGACTGATCGTATTCGTTCCATTAAGATCCAGAGCCAGAGTTTTTCCACCTGCTTTTCCGATAACACCATACTGAAGACTTGGAGATGTGTCCCCACCAATAAGAACATCATACTTTGGTTCATCAATAACAGGTGGGATATTTTCGGGCGTTGTGATGACAGGCTGCTCAGGCAAGGTAACTAATACCTGATGTGGGATTGGAACCACGGGTTGTATAACTTCAACCTTTGGTTCTAGCACCGGTTCTAGATTTGGTGCTATCGATGTCTGAACCGGCAAGGAATTGACCTGTTCGGTTAGTGGTTTATTGTCAATCTTCTCAACCAGAATTTCACTTGAAGACGGAATAACTTTTCTAGTTTTGGATAACGATTGGGTTTTGTTTTTCGAGCCTGTCGTTTTACGGAAAATGGTGCGCACCTGTTCATATTGCGGATCTTTGCGCATATCGGAAGACTCTAAAATATCCTGACGCTTCTCAGCAATTTGAAGAGCTTCAGATATTGCCGCCGCTGGCTGATTAGCTTCTTGAAGCATGGAGTCTTGCCTCAAACCGGCATCTGCCAACCTTTGCAAATAATCTTTGCCGACACGATAAAATACCAATCCAGCGTGTTCTTCATCCACGATCAGGTCGTGACTGCCAAAGTCGAAAATCAAACCGACACCCGAGGCGGCTATATGATATCCCTGATCTAAAGTTTGAATAAACTCGGCAATGCTATGGCTGGCTTCCAAGCTCACCAATCCATATCGTTGGGAACGCTGCAGATAAAAAGATAGCAGGGTAATTAATTCCCGGATCTTCACTTGTCGATCAATCCGATCCTGAGTATGGAGGTGCGGATCAAACTGTTTTCGCAGTTCTAATTCTGTGTTTGTAATTTGGCCTTCAATTTCTTGCCGTAAACCTAAATACGCATTAATATCACCTAAATCCGAACGAAGTTTTACCTCGATAATATTTAAGTGTAATGTCCGGCTTTCGGGATCACAGCTTACCAACAAAAGATCGCCACGTTTGAAGGAAATCTCATCTGACAGTGGGTTATCCCGACCAGACTGGGTAAAAAGATCAATATGTGAGTCGATCGGAACGAGAATACATTCTTCCAACAAACCGAATTGTTCCAAAAATAAGCGAGCAAGCGCTAATCCCAAGACACCGCTAACATCTGTCGGCGTTGAGAGCAATTTGAGTGCCAGCCGGCCGCTTAGGGAACGCAGAAGGTTTAGCATATAAATCCCCATCCCCTCGCCACGATCTAACCCGCGATCAATAAGGATCGGCTGAATCAGCCCGGTAATCTCCTCTGTGACCTGCGTGGTTAAGAACAACCGATCGGTATCGATATTTGCAAATTCAGGCACAAAATCCAGCAGGTAAATGGCGCCACCCTGAGTGGGGCTGCTGTCAAAATACTCCAACCCCAGATTTCTATCAATGATGAAAACCCAATCTGTCATCTTATGTACAAGGTTGAGCAAGTTTTTATCCTTGATACCCAACCTCAGATGCAATGTCGGGCGGCGATTGGGTGTGGCTTTACCGATTGCAACAGAAGCCTGCAACACAGCCAGTTGATCCAAAATCCCTGCCAAAGATGTACTTACCTGGTCATTTTGTGTGAGCTGAGGGCAGTCCCCTGGATTTAATTGACGTTGCCAGGCATAATCAGCCTGAGATTCGCTGCCAAAAGCAGTGATCGGATCCTGAATTAATCCGTGTAAAAAGCTCGAACGGCCATCAAGGATAGTATCCACATCAACATCCACCGGGAAAACATCGTGTAACACACTGATGTGAGCTTGATACATTTCGTGGTTTTCCAGGAATTCATCAATATGGTTGCGATAAAAGCGCAGCTTAGGGAAAAGATGATTATCACTGGGGCTGGAAAAGGCATCAGCGGCGGGGCTGACTTGACGTTCGGGGTTTGTTAAATTTTCAACGGCTTCGCCAATATCTTCCAAAACGCTACCCTGGGTAAACAAACGAAGTTCATATCGTAAACTTGGTAACTTGATTTTCAATCGTTCTTCATCAATTTTCAAAATTGCATCTACCAACAACGAAGAGTCACCCGGGTTAAAAACATTAACTTTCAATATTTGAACATAAGGGTGTTGGATCAGATACCTTTGTATTTTTTGTGTCATCGTATCTCGATCTACACCACCAATTGCGCCTGCATCCATACCGGAACGGTTAATTGCCAACGCCCGTTTAACACGCGCAAATAAAGCGCGGCGATCTTCAATGTCGGCCGGCATGTAAAGGCTCCAGAACGGTGTTAGAGATCCCTGCTCGATATAAAACCGGGATACACCAATGGGGAAACTTTCATGCGTTGGGCGTAGGAATGGCGGCAGGTTCATTGGGGACAGACCTCGGCGTAAAAAATCTCGCAAACTCGGTGGTAAGGCGGCCTTGGGTTGATCCATTTGCACAGCCTGTTCCAGCCAGGTCTTTGCCAGAAGCCCACGTTGTAAATGCCAGAGCAGACGTAAAGGGTGAGTCGGCGCGACAAGATAAACACGGTCATTAAGCATCGTGTCATTGGGGATTTCTATTTGAACAGTATCGATATCCAATAACACTGCTTCTGTCCGTCGGCGACCATTGTCATCCGTTGTAACTACAGCTTGGTCAAAATCAGCACAAGCAGCTCGCAACCATTCTTTATAAGTAGCTGCATAGATCAGGATCAATTCCTCGTAAACGGTCAGATCAATCGTTTCAACCAGTAATTTTTGGTTGCCGTTCAAAATTGCAGAAAACAACCTCGAGCGCGCTGCCAAAAAAGCCGCTGGTACCTGGTTAGGATTTAGAAATTGGCGCTCTGTCGGCTCAACTGTCTGATTGGTTTTCCCCTCGCTGAAATTTAAGCGCCAGCGGCCCAAGTTCTCCGGTTTGCTCAAAGTATCGATTTCGATTTGGCGAAGCAAACTGCTCACAGGTAGCGTGAACTTGGCCTGGGCATCATACACAATCTGGTAACTGGCTTCTGCGCTTTTCCCCTTCGAAGCAAACCAGCCAGTTTTCTCAGGCCGAGGCGCCAGAGATGGATCGAATGGACTTGCGCCTCGATCCAGTGCAGCAAAGCGCACAAGCAATTGGGCATCCAGGAAAGAGTTAACGATGATATTACGTGCAGCGTCCACTGGAGGAGGTTCACCATTTGCATCCTTCCAGAACCAGACATCTTCACTAGTATTGATGCGCTTCCCACCCGGATTATATGGATCGCGTAGCACGCGTAAATTTTCTTCGGGATCTTCAAAGTTCAGCAGCTCACCCGCTTCAGAATAGGCGCGTACACGTAAATAATACAATGCATCTTCAACTCGGTCGCGAAATTCTTTGACGTTGATCCTTTTCGAACTGGAATTGACAAGAGTATTCTTACTCTCCCAAACGACGAGATCACCTTCCGTGCTGATGATTTCAACCCGAAAATACTTGATATCAGGCACAAGATTAGGCTTAGGATCGGTCGTCCAACTGACTTTGATGGAAGTGGCCTTATTGACATCAAGGTAAGGTGGGTTGTCAGGCCCTAGTGGGGAATTTTCATCGCGAGCTTTCAAACCTAGTTCTTCGACGAAAATCAAGATTTTATGACTGACCTGTTCGCCTTCGAATGGCCATTGGTCAAAACACAAACGATGCAGCGCTGGATCGTTGGCAATTTCGCTGCCCCAACTGCGAATTTCTGAAACGCGTTTAGAGCGCAGAAAACGGTAAAGATCGGATTGCAAGCTATCGGTCTTGAGGCGTAAATTATGCAGGCGGACAGGCAATGTAATATCACTACCCTGTAATATATTGCAAGAATCAAGATTGCGCGCAATGCGCACTTCGACTAGCGCCGGATTGAGATACAGAGCGAAATCAGGCACTAACCCCAATTGGTAAATCGCCCCACCGGCACTTTCGGGTTGGCCATTGTTTTTGAGAATTGTAAGGTAGTACCGAATCAAGTCATCTGCTTCGACACCGCTGCTCCTCAGAGCGCTGACCACACGATCTATCATCCCACCCAAATCAGCAGGGAGCTGATGGCGTAAATTCTGGATGATTTTTCCTGGCACTGCCCCCATGTCAATTTCAGCAAATGTGCTGACATCGAAGGAGTCTTCGGCTGCGGCTTTTAAACCTGGTGGAATAAAGGCCAACAATGCGCGTTTTTCTTCATTACGCAGTTCAATCAAACGTGTGGCGCTGATCTGCCAGGATGCTTCGGCTTTCTGGCGAGGACTGAGAATATATACAATATCTGTATCCAGCCCTGCTCCATTCAGTTCGGCGCATACCTGGCGCATGACAGGTTCTGACAAAGAACTGATACGCAAGCAATGACCAGGTTTGCTGGATGACAGGATTGGCGTGATTAAGTCTTTAACTGCTGATGCCAGTACCTGGTTTAGTTCTGATTGTGTTAGTTCATGAACAGGCTGCATGGGACTACTCCTGTCCGCCAATTGAATACCGAGGGCGGATAGTTTGAGTGTTATAAGCATCACTTAAATCGGTGTAGAAGCCAATTTCGCGCAGCCTGCGCTTGAGGTTGTTAAGATTGGCATTGAAGGCTTTGTTATCTTCAATGGTTGCATTTGGTCTATTCGGCATAATTACCAATCCGTAACGATCACGCATCAAGTTTACAAAGTCATCAATTAATATGGGGCGCGAGACGAAATGAATACTCGCACCACTTCCTTCCGGTTGTAAGACCGCGGTTTGCACCAAAAATTCCAACAATTGGCTTCCGATGTACCAGCGTCGACGATTGCTTTTTCCTTTGCCCTGGCGCATTAAGCAGGTTTCCTGATTTTTCATAAACACTGAATCTAACTGGCGGGTGAATTCTTTCCGATAGTTGGGTGTACGCTCAAGGGCAACCAGTTCCACAAAGGTTTCCCAGGGCGGTAAATCTTTCATCTCGTAAATAGAACGCACTTCTGGTCGTTCTTCTGCCACGCCATCTGGCAATATTAAATCAATGCGCTGGAAAAAATATTCAGCCATGCCTTCTGGCGGGTTTTCCAACAGATGCAGCACTTCTATTACAGTCTGAGGTTGAGATGATGGGAAGCGTTTCTGATACGCGCTGCTTTTGGTATATTGAAACAATTGGTTGACCATGAATACAGCGCGAATGTAGTCGTTCATGGAGTCATAAGTGGTTGCGCAATTATCCATGGCGATTTGCGACATATGGCTGATATGTTCATCTCCCATGTCCAATATAATCTCTGGGACGCAAACATGCTTTTCAGCAGTAGTATTCTGAAAGGCGTAAGGACAGTCGACAAAGGGGTGTGGCTGGCTGGGTTTTACCGGGCAATTGCGACATGCCGAGTGGGCGGTTTTATCATGCACCCAGCCGTTTAGTTGACTAAAGAGACGCAGCAGATATAAACCCAGGTGAAATCCGATCGCCGTCCGTAGATATCCAATCATCACAGAGCGCGGCACATGTTTTTCATAGACCAGTAACCGGCGCAAATCGTCGCACAATAATCGAGCCTGGCCTATGCATAAAGGCGCTTCGAGCATTTCTTTGACACTGCTCGGACTCTCCCTGAAGACTGGGTTATCTACCATATGGACGATCATCAAGGTATCAAGGTCCAGACTGGTTTCGCTGTCATACTTGTCATAACCGCCCGTTGGGTCCATTCCTTGTCCTAGAAAATTTTTCAAACGAACTACCAGGTCTGGATCAGCAGCCTGCATCAGACTATACAAGTGTTCGGCACCCTGATAATCCCTTGCCTGAGCCGGATTGCGTAGTTTGTAGGCATTCAAATGCAGAGGCAGGGGTGCAGCAACCTTCTCTTTTTCTGAATTGCCGCGAAAAACCAGGTCCAGTAAATCACTATGGATCCAATCCTGAACAATTTCTGGATGATTCTCGAAGCCATGTAATTTGTGAGCATGCTGGCTGAGAAGTTGATCCATGATAAATTTCAGGGTGACTTCGCGGCGGCCGGTTTTTGTGACCGGACGCTGACCATTGTATTTCAAGAGCATATACAAATTTATCAGCACACGATCCAGTTCGATTTGTTTGGGCTGCAAGTGACAAATACGCGGATTGTTGAATTCGTAATCGCGACGCTCAATTTTCATGGTTGGTCGACCTTTCAGGTTGCCAGACTTGTAAACGCAGACTGGCCTGATCCACCTGGGTTAATTCATAGTAACGTTTATCATCGCGAGTAAGCAATACGCGAGTATAGGGAAGGTGGGCAAGCGCGTTTTTGAAGGTCAGGAGATTGATAAAAATACCACTGACATCATCTGGGGAAGGGATATACCCACCGTTTATTTCTTCCAAAAGTTCCAGTAAATCCAGAGAAACTGTCAATGTTGCTTTTTGCGAACCAGCAATCACCGAGTCTGAATTGGATGGTGAATGTACAAATGTGAAGTGGTGATTGGTGTACTCGAGATAACGATTGGCCTGGAAAGGTGGAATGTGGATATTGAAATCCCCCAAAGGAAACAATCGAAACGAACGTACTCGGGATTTAATGTTTTGTCCGGCTCGAATGCAGACGAAGCCTTTGGTTAGTTCGGAATTATGCGCGCCCTCTACAAATGAAAAGCCGTGCGCTACCCGCCCCATTAGTTTTGCTGGTTCCTGGAAGGCGCCCATTGTCGCCTTTTTAAAGTCATCTAGGTGACGATAGGGCAGCATTTGCTCCCAGGCTTGATCGCGCCGTTCAAAGAAAGCCATTCGACGCAGGAAAGCATGGTGATTTTGGTGTTCAACCATTAATTCAGGTTGTTGGGCGGTTGGCCAGGTAAATGGCAATGTCCAGGCTGCCATCATCTCGCTGATTAGGTTGCTGCGGTTATCAAAGGTCAGTACCGGTAATCCTTTTAATCCCTTGTAATATAAAGTCCGGTCAGTTGCAGGGTTGGCGACCTCAGCTGGATCTATCTGGCGCAGCAGGCGCACCAAACGATCTTCACTGTGATTGGACGAAAGTTTGGACTTGTTGCCTTTGAATGAGTCGTAGTAGAACCAGTCCAAGCGTTCACCTGGAGAAGCGTTGGCCGCCAGCTGACGAGCCACATCCTGACAATCTTGATCACGCAAGAGCATCCAGGAGAGCGCTGAACGTAGATCACGCATGGTTATATGCAAGTGTCGGCGCAAGTGAACAACTTCAAAAAGGGAGCGAACCCGCCCGCGCACTGCTGCGCCAGAAACAGGATCGGCAAATGTATCTACGTTGTATTTAATGAAACAGTGTGCTTGCAACGCGCAGGTCTGGCAGGATTGCCAGAATTCAGGTTTGAGGAAGGCCTGGAGCTGACGGTCGAAGATGGATGCGTTTTCCAGGCTTGGATCTGGTGCCACCACTGAGCGCTGGTTCAAATCGACAACCAGCATCCATTCAGGCAGCCCGGAATCTTGTCCGTTGTTCTCAAAATAGCGTTGAATACAGGCTCCAAGTTGACGGAAGTTCTGGGCCGAAGCAGCTATATCGCCATTTGCTGACCATAGGTCGCTGAAGAAATCCACCAACCTGCCTTCATTAATGGCAATCATGTGCACAGGTGTGTCGCTTCCCACATTGGCAAAACGGGAATCGGCAAAAGCGGCAAAGAATTCATTCAGCACTTGATCATTGGAACGATCCGCCCCCTCATCCTGTGATCCATCATAATTAACAACAAAGCGTTGTCCGCGATGCTGAAAAAGGCTTGCATTGGATGTAGGATGGTCGATCTTGCCACCCAGGCTGTTAACCGCTTTTTCAAGACTTTGAATAAAAGCTGTCTTGCCATCACCAGCATTACCAGTAATGATCACCAGGCGGTAACGGCCATCGAGTATAGCAGGCTGAAGTGCTTGATCCAGGCGGGTTTGAACATAGGTCAGTTGGGCGATCTCGTCCAGACCTCGAGTGCCGCTGTTATCTCGCCGGGCTTGTGAATAAAGCTTTAGCAACCGGGTTACGTAGGGGTTGTAGTTAATCTTCCCGATCTCACCGGGCTCTAATTGCAAATCCTGTTTGTTTACTGGCGGTGGCAAGGCTTGCAAATAGTCTTCTGCCAGATCAAGTAAATCGCTGCGAAATTTACGAGCACTTCGATAATGAACTACATCCGAGCAGGAAACTCCTCGTAACAGCAATTCGACAAATGCAGGGGTGAGGTCTGGCACATACTTGCGTGGATCAGTTGGCTCAGCGCTGCCCGGTTGGCGATCCGGGTACGGGTGATGGCCAGTTACCAGTTCATAAAGCACGATTGCTGTAGCAAACAAGTCCCCTTCGGTACTCCAACGCATAAATCCCACGGATGGCAACATGTATCCGGGCGTACCCGTCACTGTATTGTTTACTTCGCTTGCGCGGGCAGCGATGTTGAAGTCGATCAGTTTTACGCCTGATGGGGAGAGCAGCAAATTGTTGGGTTTGATATCACGGTGCAACCAACCTTTTTCCCGCAGCATGTCATACTCTTCATATTCTTCCCCACTGACCTCGCCTTGATTCATTTTCTCACGTAACTCTTCAATGCGATCTACTTTTGGATGCAAGTATTCAAGCACATCGAGCAGGTCTATGATAATCTTTACGGCTTCGCGAACAGAAAGGCGTTGGTCAGGATTGGTAAAACGCGCTATTTCTTCACCTTCAATAAATTCACTGACCAGATAAAATCGCCCGCTCTGTGGCAGCCGGCCCCAACCGTGGATTTTGACGATATTGGGATGATCAAATTTGACTAAGGCTCCGGCCTCAACCTGCAGGGATGATAGTGACAGACCCGCGTTGGTGAATATCTTAAGTGCAAAGACTTCGTTCATGATACTGTCATATACTTTAAAAACTTGTCCAAAGCCGCCTTCAGCGAGCCTTTTCTGGACCTGGTATTTGCCATCGATCAGTTGATCCACTTTGAACACTGCCGGTTCGGTTTCTTCAGGTTCTGGTTCGACCTGGGGTAGGGCTGGCGGTTCAACTTGTGGGATTGTTCCGGAAGGTTTTTCGCTGACTTCCTGCAGGCGATCCCATACTTCCTGAGCTGTCTGGGGACGTTTGGCTGCTTTCAGCTTGAGCAGGTCGCAAACCAACGAATTCAAGCCTGCCGGGATATCGCTGACATACTCCAGCGGGCTGGTGGGAGTCTGTGGAGTAGCCAAGGCTTCTTGCGGGTTTTTACGCAGCACATAGCCAACCAGAAGCTCGAACAGGATCATTCCAAGGCTGTATAAATCGGCTGCCGGGGTGGCTTTGGCGCCCGGTAAAACAAGTTCGGGCGCTATATAAGACTGTGAAAATCCAGGTTCGGGCTGGGTATACCCCACTGTTTGGGCACCTGGAGCCGAAAGACGGGCATGCTCGAAATTCATTAAGCGTGGCGCACCATCTCCGCCAATCAGCACATTTTCCGGGCGCAGATCGCGGTGAATGACCCCGGCGAGGTGGGCAGCTTTTAAACCAGCTGTGATGCCCAGCGCTAATTCCAGTTTTCGTTCCAATGAAAGTGGACCGGCACTCATCGCGGCGCGCAGTGTGCCAGTCTCGGACCAGTCAGTAATTTCCAAAAGAAGGTTGGGATCTTCTGGGGCAGCTTCAAAACTGCGCAGTGCGATCAAGTTTGGATGAAAGCCAATCTTTTGCAGGGCTTCGGCTTCGCGTCGCAAAGTAGCTTTATGGGTTTCCATCTGTGCTTCGGGCAGATAAGGATTGTAAGAAAAAACACGCAGACGTACTGGGGGACTATCGGGGAGGAGCAGATTGCGCGCAAGAAATTCAGAAACCAACTCTCGCTGCGAGAGTGTCTCGATAACTTTGTAACTGCCATACTGAAGCGCTCCCAACTGACGACCACGGGCGGCTTGTTGGATGGCATTTTCCAGGTTGGTACGTTGTGGGCGCAAGTCATCGGCCTTGCCACCCAACGCTGCGGCATCCATCAAGAATGCCGGCAGATCGGTATAGCGAAAGACACGTTCACGACAGTTACCGCGCAGGTTGATCTGCCCGGTATCATCCACAATCGCTATTACCGCTTCGGCCCAGGTACGTCCCAGGCCAGGCATTCGCGACTCAATGGCACTCTTTAGTACCCTGGATTTGTTGTTGGCCGTCAGCCAAGGGTTTTGACGATGATGAATACCATCGACCAACCAGGTGTAATCATCTCCCTGAATGCCACCCAGCCAGCGCTTAACTTCAACGACATAAACGGCATGCGGCGCGATGACGATCAGATCATATTCAAACGGGGAACTGCCGCGCTGGATGATTTCCGCATTGGGAATGAGGGTATAGGTGTTTGGCAGCCTGTCCATCAAAAGTTGGACAACCTGAGCTTCAGAAGGGTTGACGGGGCGAGCGTTGGAGAGTTGTATTAATTTTGCCATGCGGCAACCTCTTGATACTGTTAGACAAAGAAGAACGTAAATAGTAGGTTTTTTCTATATCTGTAAGTTGGCTAAGAATTTATTAAATGTTTACAATTACTTCGGTTTATTTTTTGAGTTGAATATTGTTTTGGGACAAATTCTGGGTTTTAATTTCCTGCGGGTGTGAAATCCAATTTTCGAGCGTATGTCGATGAAAACGCCAATGCCGTCCCACCTTTTGGCCAGGTATCTTGCCATCCTGCGCCAATTTATAAGCAGAAGAAACCGGAATGCGTAAATATTCGGCAACATCCTCGATTGTCATTATTTCAGTCTGTGAGCTTTCCATACAAGCCTCCCATGGGTAAACTCCCCTCGGGCTGGACAATTCCAGTTACTATTCATTATTGATGATAGCTGGAAATATGTCAAATGTTATTTGTCACAAATATTTGGACCAGTTGGCTGAATTCGCTAATATTCATCTGACAACAAATAATTCCTATAAACCCGAAACTTTCCCCCATATGTTATTTTCGGCCGCGGCCACTTAGTGGCGGGATTGGCATCAAATTTAACCCTTGTCCCACTCGTACTTCGGTTAAATTATTACAACCTGAGTTGATCGAGCTGATTGAATTGAGATTCCTGATCAAACTTCAAAAAGCTCCACCCATTTTCCATTGTTTCTTTGAATTTTATTTCTCAACCCAGACTTATAGCCAAGAGATTTTTCAAGTGTTTGATATTCCATTGGGTTGGGGTAATTTCTTATTAAAATTAATTTTACATCATCCATAAGGCAACCGCCTCGTTTTATTAGACCTTCCTCGGTTTTGCACATTTGTAAAAATAATTTATAAACAGCAATCAAATCATCCCTGGTAGCCAAGTGATTATTCAAACTTAATGACCTAAGTTGCGGCTTATGTCGGGTGCAGGCTGAATTAATCAAAAACGCCATTCCTTCCTTGATTGGCCAGTTGTTAATCGAAATTTTAATCATCGTTTTTCTGGGTGTTCTGGGCGCTGGCAAAATATATTCTTTTTCTACTATGATATCTGTTTTCCCGAACGTTTGTACTTGTACCGCATCATCAGAAGTGGTTTCGTTTTCAGCAGTTAATGTTCCAATATTAATTATTTCATCCTGTTCTACAGGCACGTGATCAATTGTCACGGCAAACTTGTGATCTTCCCGAGACCTTTTATTTAGTTTCGGAATACGGATAGGGCGGAAAGTCTTTTCTGGAAAAAGCAACTTTAATGGTAGATATTCTTCATCCCCGGATCTTCCATTAACAAATATCTCGCATGATATATATTGTTGCCCAAGTGCAACCACTCGTTTCTGAAGGTAGTTATCATTAGTAATTACAACACAGTTCTGACCACACTTAATGCAATTCTGGACTTCTTTTACAATATCGTTATCTGCATCTTCACCATCTTTTGATACATGAATGTAAATATTCTTAAAATTACCTGGACGAAAATCGCCAGAATCAAAAAATAATTCAATCTCAAAATCATCATTCTTCAGTAACCATTTAGCCAGACTTTTTAATAATCTTATATCTGTGTCTTTAGACACACTGGAACCCGGATATTTCACAGGTGCCAGGTTATTACCATCTACAATTACTGTAAATTTAGTATATTTCATATATTTTCAACCTGACACTCTTGACCTGAGCGCGATGGGTGCATTGTTCCAGGTAATCAAAAGCAACAACGAGATAATTACCGGGCGAGAAAATAAATAAATAAATGCAAATAACTGATACATCACCAGTCAATCTAAATGAGTTGATTTACCCTTTTCGCCTCTGCCAATAGAGAATTATCACCGGTGATGCCCGAAAGATAAAGAATCAACTTAGCTCTGGTTGCTCCAACGTAAAAAGAAGCTCGCCCATCCCGAGTAAGTTCGAACTTGTCAACTCCTACAAGAAAGACAATTGGAGCATCGTAACCCTTGGCACCATAAATATTTGTAATAGTGAGTTTGCCGGGTTGAAAAATGTATCGATCCTTGTCTGTTGAATTCCCAAAAGGATGAACATATTCCATCTCCGGAAATTTTGCGCCAATTTTTCTTTTTAATAATTCATAGTCAAAATGTGATTGTCGATCAAAAATTACCAAAATATCTTCCGCACGAACACTATCTTCATCAATAAGGTGTGTAATTTCATTTGCCACCCAGGTAATTTCATCATTCGGGCTGGCAAAATCTTTAATTTCGGCCTTCCGATCTTCACGCTCTGCAAACTTAACCCTGATGTGGTCTCCGGCTTCTTCAATAACCCCTTTTTCTTTTAAATAATTAACATCTGCATAAGTTCGTGTCTGTACTTTTTGCTCAGTAGATGCCTGTGAACCCAGGAGAACATTAAATGCAAGTTCAACGATTTGGCGGGTATTTCGGAAACACTCCCGCATAACAAAACTACGCTCACCGACAACGTTGATTCCGACATCCCGCCAGACAGGTCGGGAGCGTCCGTAAATATTCTGAGCGTCATCATAGAAAATTACAATTGGTTTTTCACCACTTACTTCATTGGGTCGGATTAAATCAAGGAGTAAGCGATATTCCTCAGGCTCAAAATCCTGTCCTTCATCGATAAAAATAGCATCAAAGCATGATCCTGCATACCAATCTGATTGTTCTGTAGCGAATTTATGTATCTGTTCTCGATAGCGTCTCGCCCATGCTTCAGCGCCTGCATTTTCTCTTTCGGCTACTGGAATATATTCAATCGGCCAATGTAAATCGTTTTTCAGGTAATACATAAGGCTGTTCATGTGACTCACCACCATTGTTGAAGTTGGAATATCCTCTGAGAGAGTCTGTTCCTTATAAGCCAACCGAATTTTTTGTTTTAAAAAGTCAACCAGTGCGCGGTTGAAACAAGTTACCGCTATGGACATTCCTTTTTCTGGAAATAAAGGCATTTCCAGCGAATTCAATCTGCGATGAATGTAACGAGCAACTATATTGGCAAGCACAACCGATTTTCCACTTCCTGCCACCCCACGGATAAGGCGAGGGGAATCATCCACCGTTAATCTGGATAATTCTTCTTGCTCCCGGGATAGATACTTATCAATTGCCGCTAATTCGTCAATGTAATTCCCGATGGTGTTTTCGCTGATATTACGTCGAATTTGGCGGTGATCATTGATAACTGCTGAATTTCCAAATACTCGGGATAGAATGTCGACTTGAGCCACATTTAAAGGTGATGATTTCTTCGATTTCTTTATGGATTCGCTGACCACTTGTCCGATACGCTGTTTAAGACGTGCGCGAGTTTCGAGTTGATCAATAAATAAAATAGGCATGGTTGGATGTGCCTTATCGTAACCACGGGCTACCCATTCTGATTCTCTGATGTTTGGAAAGGCAATCATGCTATTTGTTAGAGGCAATTTACCTTCATCACGAATTAACTTCAATGCATCAGAGCGAATCTCAAACATCTGGTTTTCAACCTGCTGGATGATATTTTTTGGTTTTATGTGTCCCTGGTAACGTACAAATACATGACCCGCTTCTACTTTTTCTATTTGTTCAATTGAATGCCCTTTTGCATCTATGATTAAAAGGCCAATCTCGGGATGACATAGAACTGCATCGGGAGGTCGTTCAGTACTTCTCGCCCGACCCGGGGAGTAATATAAAAAACCAGCGGGTGAGTCGCCATATGCTTTTATCAGCGCGGTGAGTAAAATGGCTTCAGAATCATTTTTAATTAATTCCATATCAATCACAACTCTGATTTTTGCCTCTCGTCTCGCTGAAGCTAATTTAATCGAAACATCTCTTGAAACAGACATAAAAAATCCTCGGTTCATTCTTGTAATTCTATGTTGGGCAACCTTATCCAGACCAAATGCTGGAATAGTTGTGGGTGAATTCAGTTATTTAAACTAGTTCAAGACTCCCGGTTTCTTATTGATAGTGTTTTCTCTACCGCGTTTCCTGCCACTCCACCTGCTGACCGTCGTGGGTCTGCCGGATGTGCCGGTCAGTGTCGCCCCGGACAATATACCTGTCACATTCGCTGCACTGCAGCAAGGTGGTTGCTGATGATGATTTGTGCGTGGGCTGCACAGGCCTGGCATTCCGTGGATATATATCATTCGGATACCCTTTCTGGGCTATTGCACTACCCCCGCCGATATAGTCATGCAAAATCCTGCCTTCTTCTTTTGTTACCGGAAAATTGGTTCCCTGTTGGAATCCATGAAAAACAGAAAGATTTTCAAGACCGGCGATTTGTTTTAATGTTTTCGATTCGATCAAAGAAAATCGTTCAACCAGATTGCCTTTCACCATCAGAGCAACTTCATAGACTGGTGGTGTACCGTATTGGCGTTCAATCTCGATTTCTTCCATTTCCAAAGGATCCGTCGTGATTTCCATAATTGCACAAATACCACGGGGATTTCCTGCCCGCCAAATGAAAGCAAGATCTCCACTTTGAATTTTCTCGCGGTACCTGGTTACTTTCCAAGTAGTGTTTGGATCAGGGTTTTTTAACCGATCATCTAAACGATAATGATCAACATTTGATTTGAAGATCCAGTAATTCATTTGATATTCTCCCGGAGAACTAGCGCTACCGTATCTTCTTCCATTCCATGCTTTTCCCCGCATGTATCTCCTTCACATGCTGAGCCTGGTCGAAACCCAGCACGCGCTTACTGCAGTTGATGCATTCATAAAGTCCATAGTCAGATGGAACAATATGCGGCATTTGTGTGGTAGTGGGAGAATGCTCTTTTGCTATGCTTTGTGGCAATCCTTCGGCAACTGGCTGGGCAATTTCAGGTTTACCTTCCAAGTGATTGTTGTAAAAGCCTGATAATTGTAAATAACAGCGTAGCTCTTCATCGGGACTATCTTCTGGTCTCCACCAACGTGCCAAAGATACCCGTAAAAGGGTTCCCTGTGGAATGAAGTTGATAGGCGTCTCAATGCCAACATAAGGCAAAACCCTGTTCCCCAAGGAGTCGTGATAATAATATTGATGCCTTCCATTGTAAGCGTTTGTTTGCATTTGCAATGTTTTGTCAGAAATCCAAAAGCCAGTACTGTGATCAGGCCTTTTTCCCTTTTCACTCACATAGCCCTTGCCTGTTGATGTAAATGATAAATTTCCATCGAACAAAACATCAGGTTTGCCACACCAGGGCGAAATTTTTGAACCGACCAACGCAATTACACTGTTATTTTTACTCATTAGCCTTTTGTCTTGAATAATGACATCTTCAACATGTGGCGGTTCAACAGATTCGCAATAGTTGTATTGAAAATCCCAAATATCGCCAATCGAGTAAGGTGTATCACTAAACGGGTTGTGGCGCCCTGCTTCTAACAAACGTACACTCTTCAGATTGTGAATTTCAACTCCCCCCACACAAACGTGGTTGTTCGTCATTTGGGTTTTGGAAACAATCAATACTTCCACGGCAATATATTCTCCACTTCTGCATCAAAATAGGCTTCTAAGCGATTGGCAACAATTGACCGATGGCAGGCTGTCGGTTCACGTTCGACGCAAAAAAGCGCAATTGTCTCAACAGAGTCGGGGATATTCTCCCAAAAGGTGGATAAGTCGAACTTATCTAAAATTTTGGATTTAAATGTTTGAATGAATAATGTGCTCAAGGCTGTTCGTTGTCGTTTGGTTTGTCCAACCAGTTCATCACTTGCCTTTTGAACTTTGCGAATTTCATCTGACGGGGATAAATCTTTCAGGTGAATATAATCAATGCTTAATTGCTGCAGCCTTTTTTGTAAGTAAGTACTGTTGACGAAAGAATATAAAGAACCACGCATGCCACGGCGATTCCGGATGTCATAAAATACTTGCACATTTGCTTTTTTGAGGGTGTCAAAAAAAGTACTTTCGTCAAATCCATATACACCAATGGTGATTATTTTTCTTTTATTCGGCATCGTCTTTTTTCTCTTTTTGGTATTTCTTTCGCGAAGTAAAATTCGTTTCTTCTGCCCCAAACAGGGATAGCTGTCCATCAGTTAGTCTGAGCATAACATCTTCTTGAAGGACGAGGCTTCCATTCTCATCAATATGCTGGACAGGGATATTAATCCCGCTCAACGATTCCCCGATTAATTTGCTGCGATGGCACATTTCAGGTTTTTGTTCACTGCACATGACGACCACAAGCAATTGTTTTTGCCAGGCATCATTAAGCCTCTCAATACCGCGCTTATAAAAATCTTTTTCGCGAAGTTTACTATAGTCTATTTTGCCGTCAGGCGTGTAACAAGAAGGTAGATCAGGCTGCCCGCCCAATAAATCGCCCATAAATATATATTTGATGCCCAATTGATCAAGAGCCTGTTCCAATTCATGCTTTGAATATTCTGGTTTAAATTTGGAATAGGGCTTTGAGCGCACATCAATCAGATATACGATTTCATACTTTTTTAAAAGTTGAACCAGCTCATCCAAAGTTCTGGAACCATACCCAATTGTAAAAATTGTGTTCGGTGACATTCTTGAATACCTTATTTTCCGATTTTTATGAAGTCAACTGTCTTGTCCGCATGTTTTTCTTGATATACCCATCGTTCTCAACCGCCATCATCATGTTCCTGCACCGGACACTCTTATCCGGCCCGAAATCGGACAAGACATTTATCATTCTTTTATTGTGAAATGCCATTGTCATAGTCAAACCGCTTTTCAAAATTGGCGCGTACTGCTGAATTTTCCATATTCTGCAACTGGCCGATATAGCCAACAAAATAGGCTTTTAAAGCAGGCACTAACAATTGCAAATTCTTACGATGAATAAGATGCTGCAATTTCTTTAAAAAAGCCTAGCGTACCCAGAAAATGCTGGTGTAAAACACTTAATTGCTTATCCGTGTATTCCTGAGCAATACGGTGTTGGTCGGAGTTCGGAAGACTCATCTGATTTTCAAATCCTTTGACCAAGAAATCAATAAAAGTTCTGTTGTTATGATTTCTCGCAATGTACTTGATTCTTGCTGTACCAATCCTTCCGCTTTGGAAAAAGTGTGCGCCTTACCCCGTTTTTTGCAGGAGATGATCGACAGTTGTCAATGTACGCATATTGCCCAGGTGACAAATTGACGTGAGATCATGTTCCATCAAAAGTTCTTCTTAAGAAACCGTTGAAATAACATGATCGAATTTTTAGAAAAAAAACTTGCGGAATCTGTAAAAACGTCAGTTGAGGTAATAAAAGGATTTGACATACTCCGATAAATTTCAGCGAATGGACAGTTGCGGTTATGAATTATGACCGCTCAAATCGCGTATCAGTTGTTCAAGCCTCGCCTCTCGTGATTCTTTTTTCAGCTCACATTCCCAAATATAGATTACTTTCCATCCATCTGTTTCGAGCGCGATTTTATTATTGCTGTCCCGCATAACGTTATCTGAAATTTTTTTGTTCCAGTATTCGATATTGCTTTTTGGCCAGCGAAAGTACTTGCAACCCTCGTGTTTATGCCAAAAGCAACCGTTTACGAAAATAACACTCTTATATTTTCGCAGAACGATATCTGGGCAGCCTGGTAGTTTCTTAACATTTTTCCGATATCGAAAACCATTGGCAAACAAAAACTTCCTGACAGCTATCTCAGGAATAGTCTCATTGGATCGAATCCGAGACATATTCTTGCTTCTTTCTTCTCTACTCTTGTTATCCAATGGACAAGACTTGTATCTATTCTTCTGAAGTGCTTTTTGCCAGGACGTGGTACAGCTGATCAGCAATGGCTTTAGCTAGAAACGGAGGAACCGCATTGCCAACTTGTTGATATTGCGAATCTTTCGTCCCAATAAAAATAAAGCTGTCTGGGAATGTCTGAAGCCGTGCTGCTTCCCGAATACTGATTGCTCTGTCAAGCACAGGATGAACCCACATTGATTTCCTTACATTTACGACGGTGCCGGAAGGCTCATTATATTTCAGCCTAAAATATATAGTGTTTTGAGTCCTGTTTGCATTCGTATAAGTGTTCTTCTTTAGATCTTCGTTCAGATTATGAAAATTTTCTCCTTGCTTCAAAGCCTTGAACCTTTGCATCGCGATAGGCCTTGTTTCAGTAACCACGTGATTAAACAGCACATTTGAATTTCTTAATTGTCTGGCTAGGTCAGGTATTTGATCCAGTTCTTTGGAAATAGGTATGCCAAGATCATTTTCTATTTTTACAATGGTAGGGATGTTCTCAATATCGGATATTGCATCATATACGGAGTTGTATTTATCGGTATCCAATTTAGGTTTCGGTAAATCTATTTTCTTCGAAATGTCTTTCCGAATACCCATGATTACAAATCGGTTTCTTTTCTGAGGCGCTCCAAAACTTGCTGCACATAGAATGCCACTATCCAGTGCATAACCATATTCATTTGACTTGAGGATTGATGAAATGTAGTCAAAAACTGCCGCAGATCTGACAGCCATCGATACACCATTGTCATCGGAAATCTTATCTATTACCAGATCATTGTCATAAATCTCCTTTGCCTTTTGAAGCATTCTCTGGATCATTAAAGTAATTTCAAGATGTTTGATCAAATCATGGGGGATTCTTTGACCGGAAGCAGCGGTTAGCAATTCCCTTCCAGTATCCTTATTTGCCTTGTCAATATGGCCATCACCTGTGGATGATCTGAGCAATTCATCACAAATTTTAAAAATTATAGACCTGTATCTTAAAATTGCTTTCATTAACTTAGCTTCATTGTTTTTTTGTCGGTAAAGAATATTTAAGATGTCGTATGATTTGCTTTCCAATAGGTAATTGCACAAAATATCTCGGTTCTCGCATATGGTTTTTGCTGACTCGAACCGATAAGCATCCTCAAGCAGAATAATTTCTGATGTCGCGACAGGAATATTAAATTTATCGGCTAAGCCAATTTCTTCTGGGGTCAGATAGTATCGATGAACATCGGACCTCAGCATTGATACATTCTCTAGCACAAACGCCTTGGGTCTCAATTCTAAAATAGCCCGGATATATTCCTTAATCAGATTGTTGTTTTTGCTGATAGTGTGGTTTTTCTGCCGATTTGCATTTGAAAAACCTTGGCATGGCGGTCCGCCGATAATTACATCCACCTGGCCAAATTTCTTTTCAATGGCAGCATAGTCAAATTCACAGACGTTTGCATACATCTGAACATCAGGATGATTTCTCTGATACGTCTTTTGGGCAAAAAGAACGTTCTCAAAAGCAGCGGCTATTTTAAAATGGCCTTCCTGCATAAATCCATAGCTTAATCCGCCGGCTCCAGAAAATAAGTCGATCACAGTAAATTTCAATTGATTCATCCTTTGAAACCCTCGGCCTCTGAAATTTCCAAAAGCGTTAGGAGCTTTTGACATTGGAGGGGAGTTGGCAATTTGGAAGGGATTTGTACCGCAATTTTCAGTGCGGTATCAGAATCTGGCGATAATAGATGCTTCGTTTTCGCAAATTCCTCTAGTTTTCTCCAGTAATCGGAACCAAGTTCAACCACTTTAGTTTCAGCTTGGATCTCCGTGATCATTCGCTGATCACGCTTTGCATCTCGTGCGCTTGCAACAACTGAATCTATATCTATAAGTGCTACCATTATATCCTCGGGGAGTTTATATTTTAATTTCTTTATTCGATCCCAGCAAGCTTCTCTTTTGCACCATTGTGTAACGTTCATGGTTTCCCGATCAGGATCAGTGATGGATTCTAAAACTAATTTGGATAATTGGATAAGTGCTTGTTCAATTTCCTGGCCGACAGTTTGTTTATTCCAAATAGTATTTAAATTTAGTTTATATCCAGGAAATTGCTTCTGAATTAGGTGATGAAGCCAAGCAATCGAATAAGTTACGATATTTGCTCGATATCCGCTTTCATACCACGGCTGCCTGGTGATCAGCTTCTCCGTAGCCTTGAAGAGGATAGCTATCGATACTGATTCTTTGAAATACAGGTCGTTGAAATTCGAATCAGACTTTTCCCATTCATCATCAATCGTTTCGGCAAAATTTATAAAATTTGTTTGGGCGCCTCGGCTGACATAATGTGGTTTCTCTGCCCAGGAATTCCTGTATTTGGCTAGGTCCGTTTTTGTGATTACCTGGTGTTTGGGATGCTGCAGGGTAAATTTCGCTTTTTCTCCCTTGGTCATGCGCATTTGGAACTGTAAATATTGGCCCCTTGCCCGCTCATAAAACCACTTGGTTTCATACTGCGCTCCGCCAACGGCGGGGGCATAAAGTTTCAAGGAAATCTGTTCCATTCGGACATGAAAAAGATGAGTCGAAAAGAAATCAGCATCGCTGACTTTATTTTGGCTGTTAGATGAACGGGAAATATTCCTGATCAGATCCGTAGTCTCGTCGGTATAACTGCCAATTTCAGTCAGTTTCATTTGAACATAAATCTTTGACAGGTCTGCCTTGTCCTTAAATCTCGTGTTGGATAGGGATGCCGTAGTTTGCCCGCCGTTAATGATTTGGAAATCTTTGGCATAAACGATGCAGTCGCCTTCACTTGTTTGGGCGATCTTAATCTCAGCAGCAGTGGCAGCGATCCCATTGTTATAGGCAAAAAACTTGTCGGGCATACTGAGAATAGTCTCGCGTATCTTCTTATTAACCGATACTTTTGTAGACAAAAAAGATCTGACATTTCCCTCTAGAAGTTGGTTTCCGTACGAATCATAAATATCAGCCAAAGCAGAACCGGGAATAATACAGAGCAAGCTCCTGTAATCCTCGCTTGTGGTGCCCTCTGCCTCTAGGCATGGTATTCCATTGGGCATGTAGGCCGTAAAATCAATTTCGATGCTTTGGCGGCCAAGTTCAGATCCGCAAACCTTAAAGAGTCTGTCAATATCCCAAATTTGAGCGTCAACAGGAATACCTTCTATTTCTCTTGAATCTACAGAAGTAATTCGCTCACTAATTGATCCATCAGTTAGTAAGAAAAACCTATACTTACGGATTGCATTTTTCTTGGACCGAAGATAGTCAATAAGATCGGATGCCGGTGTGCTTGGCTCAATCTCAGAATAAAGCTTTCCGTGATATGTTTCATCCAGAAAGTAGGTGAGTCGGTCAAAGAGATGATTCGCCTCAGTTCTTGTTAGCACATCTCTCTTCTCAGAGCCGGAATAATTAGCAATGATTAGATTAAATGTGCTGTCTAGTTCGTCAAATGAATAACCATCTGCCCTGATTATTCTTTTATTCTTTCCTGTTCCCTGGAAGAAGCATTGAGTAAAGTCAGAAAGAACTTCAATTTCGATGAGTTTATCCGTAAATTCATTCACGAACGCAGCGGAGGAACCTCCGCCTTGCGTTTCAGCTGTTATCTTGACCCCTTCAAGGAAATCCTTCTGAAATTCATCTGCATCCATGTCTGCCCCCTATTATTTCTGGAAAGGTTTTATTGATGAAATACTGATTGAGTATTTTACCTTTTCAATTCCGTCGGCTAAATCTGTCCGGCATATTCTTGGAAAACCCTCCGCTACCGTGTACTCTGTATGAGGGAAAATCAGATACTTTCTCTCATCATACGCAGGATTATCTTTGTAGCCAGCAAAAAATAGTTTATTTTCAAATAATCCCTTAGTATTCAAATCTGGCTTGCATATAGCACGCAGTTCAGTTGCTAAACTGCCAAGGGAAATTCCATGATGATTCGTTTCCGATGTTTCTTCAAGCCGAAAGATAATCAGAGAACCCGACTGCAATACATCAAGTTGTTCAATAGAAGAAATTGAGACCGATGTAGCTGCCGCTGAAACAGATTTAACCTCAGCCCAGGTGTCACCATATTGAAAATCCTGATCGCTATCAAGCGGACCCATCCAGCTTTTCACTGCATCTGAGATCCCAATGCTTTGGCTGAGAAACTTCAAAAACGACAGCTCACCGATCAAACCTTTCTGTTCTTCTTTGCTGAGAAGATCTTGGCTCTGATGCTCCATCAGTTTCAGCCATTTTAGATATCGATTGATTAGGAATCCAGTTTGATCGCTTGTCACAGTACGGGAGGATTCGATTAAATCCCAACAAAATCGCAGGAACACATCTTCATTGTCTTTTTTTATTAAGCGAAAAGACAGTGCCGGTGTTCCCTCATTGTAGTCAAATACTGTTGCCTGAATAGACTTTGAGGAATCTAAAGCCGAGATTTTCTCTGTATGAAGAATGATGAGTGACTTCTGACCAATCTCTTCATAGCCAATATTAAACTCAATCGGATGGGATTGGTCAACTAGTAGGAATCCGCTGGGAGCGATTGGCATTGCCTGCCATCTGGCTGTGAACTCAGAGAATGTCATCATCATCAAAATCCTCGTCTGGATCTAGCCAGTTCTTAAGTTCCGTAGTATTTACGACATACTTGGCAGTAACTTCTTTCTTGCCTGTGTCAGGGAAACCTAACCCGATTGCAAAAAGGTTTGGAGGGCAATTCTTTAACTCTTCTCTGCCTTCTTTGTTTTCTTTCATTGCGCCTTGTGTTTCAAGGATGTGTATCATCAGGATAGGTTTTCTGCCTTGAATGAGAAAAGTGCTGTCATTAATCGGAGTTTTTTCAGCTCCCGGTAGATTGTTGCTTGCTTTAATCTTTTTTAAGATGTCACTCCAATTGTCACAGCCTATCCTGGTGGATAATCCTGCTCCAACCTTGACATGGGTTCCGCTGACTAACAATTGCCGTTCATCCTCCTTAATTGCGCGAACCTGAGGGTGAAGTTTTATGATGCCTCGAGAGGTTTGTACATCGTATATTTTGGGGTTAGTGGAAGCCCCATACGGCAATGCGACATCCCACAGGTCCAGACTATTAGACTCATCATCTTCAATATATTGAGCAAGGGCCTCCCCCTGAAAATTGAGATGCCATGGATGGGATTGGAAATTACGCACAACATCGATAATATTTTTCTTCGGTACGTTTCTCCATAGCACAGCTGCTGGCTGCTCACAGGGAATCCTGTCGACTCCAGGAATATCATCTGCCTCCCATATAAGCTTTTTGCAGTAATATTCGTTGCTCTCAAGCGATGATTTTTGGTTCTTCAGCCGTGGTGTTTCAAGCAATCGCCCTGAGACTGTAACGGGTCTGCTTACCACAGTTCCTGTCCTCATTTTGTTTCGTGCTGTGACAATCAGCGAGTTCGGGGATTGCCTGACTTTCAATCCAAAATCCTCAGGGGTCTGATGAAGTCTTTCCATCCGTTTAAGTTCTTCTTTTAGCTCGATTGTTGCGTCAGTAATAAACCCATACCAATCGGCAGCTTCTTCTGCCATCCATATCTTGAATAAGTCATTGTAATTTTGCCGATAGCCAAACCATCTTCCCATTTGCAGCAAAGTGTCGTACATTTTTGTGTCTCGGTAAAAATAGGTTGTGCACAATCCCTCTAAGGTCAAACCTCTTGATAGGCTGTCGCCTCCAATTGCAATAACTCTCAGTCCCGTGTTTTTATATTCATAATAATTTAAACTGGTTGAGCCAGTGCTTTGGTTTACTGGCTGTATCTTGATCCGTTTTGCTGCTTTATAAAGATAGTCCTTCTGCATTGACGCCCAGGAACAGCCAGTTTTTTGATCAAATCCATGTTTTTCCCATACATACTTTAAGTATTGAAAAGTCTTTATTTGTGAGGATTGCTCATCTGAACATAAGTAGTAATCTTCGATGTCTGCTTGTATCTTTTTAAGCCATTCGGCGGCTAATTCGGCAGCTCGATTTTGAACGAGGGTAAAACGGCTCACATTGACCATCATGCTCGCATGGGCCGTTTCATCGTGGCGGAAATCTCTGATTGCAGTAGCGAAGATAAAATAGGTCATCGCCTCATAAAGAGATCCAGGCAGATCAGATAAAACGTCAGATAAATCCCTTTTGTGCTTGAACCTAAAATAATCTGCCATTTCAGTGTTGGAAATTTCGATTACGGAATCTTTATAAATTGCATCTGATCTTTTTAATGGATCATCACTGTCACCCGTGCCAAAAATAGATTCTGCTCCGATGTAGTAAGATGGACTTGGCAGTACAGTAATAAAATTCCTTGGGAATAAGTCATCTGGCTTTCCATCTTTCTTTTCAGGATCGATGAAGATGTTGGCAAATGGAGTCGCGGTTATTCCCAGGTAAGACGATTGATAAAAGCTTGCGAGAATCTTTCGAATCGCAGCATTGATGGCTGTAGGGTCGTGATCTTCAGATTGAGTATTGACAGATGCATTATCCGCCTCGTCGTCGATTAGCAGCAAAGGCAGATCGATCATCTTATGATCTCGGTCGGCATTATTTTCAATCAGCCATTGGTATAAGTTATTTAGAACACTCTTATTTTTCTTGACCACAAACAATGCTGTGCCGCTGATGTTGCGGAGCGTTAGGTCATTGCTTCGAAGAATATTGCGGCTGAAATCAGTGCTGACAGTTGTGAAACAGGAGATCCTTTTGTCCGGATTGGTGGGGCCGATTCTTCCTACGCCCACGGCTTTCTCTCTTATGATCAAATCTGCAGATCTGTCGAGCGCATATCGGCTTTCCCTCCCAGCAAATTCAGCATCTAATCGTTCTTGGGTTTGGAACCGAAGATTTTCCAGCATGCCAGTAAGAACAATAATCACACGGTACCCACAGTCAGCAGCTTTATTGCATATCGCAGTATAAGTTGCTGTCTTTCCGGATTGGACGTCTCCGAGAAGCAAGCCTCTCCGTGAAAAGGTCATCTTTTTCTTTGTCGGATCGCCCAGATCATCCATGATTGAATCGGTCGTGTCGTTAAGTTGCCTGATGACTTCCTTGCTCCAATGCTTCAACGTTTCTAAATACTGCTTATACCTGTTCCAATAGAAATCATCCTTTTCCACAGTCTGATACCAAGATTGGTGATTGACATCAATACCTCGCAGAGAGTGGGAAGTCCCAATGGTTACTAATACGTTCTCGCGCAATTTCTTTACAACTTGAACATATTCATCCTTGGAAATTGGATAGAGAGATTTGCTTGCCTCTCGAATATTATCTGCATCAGCTGTCAGTTCTTCGATTGTAGGAGGAACATCAGAGTATTTACCGTTGACGACTCCTAAAATCATATTAAAGAGGAATTGTGCGTGATCTGTCATAAGAACTCTCCTCGTTCTATAGCCTTATTAATCGCTGCATCATAGTTGCTGAAAGGTTCAGCGATTATCAGCCTCGCCAATAATGAAGGCCTGCTTTCTGGGATATTGTATGTGTCCAATATGGATTTTAGCAGTTCAACTATCTTTGTATCCTGATATACGACTTCATTCTCAATTTTTTCGTCGTTTGTTAAGTCGATATATAGGGAATTTAAAGGCAATTGGCTCTCTATCTGTTTAAGAATCAATTCTAAACACTTGTGTATATCAGGATGGGTATACACTAAATCACTGATCGTAGGATAATCCCGATTAATAGCGTACTGAATTCCACCGCTTCTAAGTTTCCCCCGGTTCCATAAATGAATCCCATCATCTCCAACTTCCCTCTTGGCTCGATGTGTAATTTGCCTTTTGCTCCCCTCTGCAATTTTTTCTATTATTGTACTCAGGTTCTTTCTGACTTCTTCAGGCGGAATAGCAGTGGATTTTTTAATGTCCAATGTCCATAATTCATCAAGCGAATTGGGAATGTCGACCATTACCCTTGCCATTTTTGAGAGATCACCTTGGCGCATTAATCGAAACCATGTTCCCCATATCAGTAATCTCTTATTCCTGTAAACATAAAACCCTTGCTGGCGGCGCAGCCCTTCTTTTCCGCCTAATTCTTCTAATTCATCATTGGTAAGCTTGCTAATATGAGGAAGAATATACGGCCTTATTTGGATTTCTCGCTCCATTACCCTGATTACTTCAGTATCCATCAGCTGAATGCTCTTCTTTGTGAGAAATGGATCTTTAGGTTTTAGCGGAACAGAATTAAATTTTATAGTGAGTTTTTTTAAGCTGGATTCGCCGTATAAATATCGATGAAAAACAAGGGCTAAGTGTTCCTTCACAGCCCCAATTTTCTCTCTGAAGGCTGTGTCTATATCAGCATATCCGGTCCTGAATTTATCGAGATTCTGCCAAAGAACAAGTGTGCCCTGCTCTACAGAGTTAAGCTTCTCGAAACTAGGCAGAGGCTGCATATCATCAGGATCAAGTATTTGCAGTGACCAGTCATTTGTCTCTCTTATGTGATCAAGGTCCCATTGACATCCGGAAACTGATCCATTTACCTTAGAAATTACTGTCAATCGCCTGCATTGAGACAGCGAAGCAGTTTTCATTCCAAGTCCATATCGGCCTAAATCAGTTGATTCTCTTTCCTCGTTAGGATTTCGGCTGCCATACTGCATGGCTTCGATGAGGTCCTCCTGAAGCATTCCATCCCCATTATCAAGGATTGCTATGAAAGGATTTCCTTTTGGAAAGAAATCGATCTCCACAATATTCGCGCAAGCAGAGATACTATTGTCAATAATATCTGCGATAGCAGCCTCTGCTGAGTAGCCGATAGCGCGAGTCGACTCCATTAAAGTTGGAGCATTAGGCGGCAAATACTGAGACTTCATATTAGTTGGGTATGAGTGAATTAATCCAGGACAAACTCACGAACCAGGAGGCTGACTAAATATTGAGCAGCCTCCTTATCAAATTGAACGACTTGGCTGACTTTTTCTGGCATTTCCCTATCTTCTGAGCCATACATATCAATTTGCAAGTATTTAAGACCCCCTTCTTCGAAAATAGAGTATGTAGTTAATGCTTTTTTGTGTATAAAATTCTTGGTTTTTTCAATCTTCTTTATGTTCTTGAGATTCATTTGTGCCATGTATTACTCCAAAATGAAAGATGGGTGATCGATAACCAACTGTCCAATATAGAGACGTAAAAAAGCAAATGTATTATTACTCGATTTTATCCTATATATTTATAGATAATCATCATTGAGCCCCTAGCAGGCTGTCGGAGTAAGTAAAGATTTGAAAATTGGTACACGCATCACGTCCCTTTAAACAAGAAATACCCCCACAAGGAAAGTATACATGAGAAGGGAAATGTGAGAGAAGTGTAAAATGTCACCATTTTTGTGCTTTTGGTCATCCCCTTTTTTTAATGGCAGCTTTTGGAAAAGGAAATCATATAAAATTGGTTTATATCAATATTCGAAGTTCTACAATATATCGAGCGAAATTTTATAAAATGGTATAATAGAAAATATGTTCTTCGCAGACTTGTGAGTTTTTATGGAGGTAAACAGTATGAGCATCAGCGTGGGCGATTTAGTCCGGTACGAATTAGGCTTATATCCAGATGAAGATGGTTTGATTTACCTTGTAAAGGAAATGAATGGGGATCGCTGCATCATAGAATGTGTAAATACAAATATGGCAATCCGACCTTCGAGTATAGGAAGGGTAGATGAACTACACCTTTACATGGAAGGATCTGACTTGATAGAATTAATAAAAAAAAGTGACGCAAATTCTTGACCGGTATAAGGTATTTCCCCTCCCTTTGTTATTAGAAAATATGTTCTAAAAACCTTGCGCAATTCTCGAACCTTTGGTAATATCATCCCCAACAACTGAATAACCTTGGCCATTCGGTCGCCAAAACTTCCTGTGTAATTCATCCTTAGAAGCGACCACCCACACTATATCTTTGGGATTCAAAGATCACTTGTGTCGGTGGTCGCTTTTTGCGTTAAGCCCCGATCCTCATATGGGGAAGCCACTTTTCTCTCTGGGACATCCCGGAACAAGGAGCAGAAACAAAATGGAAAATAAGAAACGCTCACCCATCATGGTTATCGGTTTTGCCATCCTGATCGGTTTCCTGGTCATCGCCCTGCTGAACGGAACGATCCGCCCCACCAGCGTCGTAGCGGCCAAAGTCGGCCTCGCTCCCGGTACCTTGCTGACTGCCGACCTGCTCGAAGTCCGCTCCATCCCGGCCGGCGGCGTTCCTACGGATGCCTTCAAGGATATCAAGGATGTCGAGGGCCAGATGCTCACCGTTGGCCGCGCGTCCGGCGACCTGATCACTGCCTCTGTGGTTGGAGAATCGGCTGCATCCGGCATCCCGTCGCAGCTCGAACCTGGTCATGTGGCCCTGGCGGTGCGCGTCAACATGTCCTCCGGTGTGGCCGGCTTGATCCGTGAAGGCCAGACCGTGACCCTGATCGGCATGCTTGCGCCGGACGTAGTGCAAAGCGCGCTCACCACCATCGCCACGGAGCCCCAGGTCTATAACGTCAATCCGGCAGATCCTTCCGCTCCTACTGCCACCCCCAGCCCCACCGCCACGCCAGCGCCGATGCAGTCCCCAATCGTGCGCATTGCCATCAGCGGCGTGAAAGTCCTGCTCGTGCCGCAATCCTTTCGTTACCAGGAACTTCCGCCCGGCAGCGGCAACGACCAGATGTTTGCATCCGCCACCACCTCCCAGTCAGCACAATCAGGCAGCGTCGTTGTTCTGGATGTGCCGCTCCAGCCGGTCGAGATCAAACCTGGGCTAATGGTCAACCCAACCACTTTGATTGCCGCGCTCAACGAATACGGCAAGCTGCAGCTAGCGATCGAACCGGCCGGCGGCCTGCAAACCGGCGAGATCCTGACCTTGAACCTGGGCGAAATGTATCAGGCGCTGAATAAAGACACGGTCATCAGTGATCCAGCAGCTGTGCTTCCTTCAGCCACCCCAACCGTTACTCCCACAGCTGCAGTTGCTCAGTAGGAGATCCACATGAACGAACGCTTCACTGTGCTCCTGGCCGGCCCAGGACATGAAACCGTCATCTACCAGATGCAGCCTGCCTTCTTAAGCGATCCACGCTTCACCATCGCCGGGTATGCCCAAAGCTGGGAAAGCCTGCAAGGAACGCTCACGCAGCTCAAGCCGGACATACTGGTCATTCAGGCGGATGTCGCCCCCGGTCCGGATGCGCTCAAGCCGCTGCTGGCCGGCATGCAAGCCTGGAACGGGATTGGCACCGTGATCCTGCCCAACCAGCAGGCCATGTTCAAGGGTGTGTACGAGTCGATGAACTCAGTCGTGCGCGGAACATTCGTTGCCCCGGTTTCCTGGACGGATATTGCCAACCTGGCTTACGGCTACGCCATGACCGCCCGCGCGCAGGTTGTCAACGCTTCTCCAGCGCTTACCGTCCAGCACGCGCTTGCAGGAAATTTCGGCGCATCTGCAAACCAGTCGGTTTCCCCACTGGTAACAGGCACCAAGCGCATCGCCGTGCTCTCCCAGGCGGGTGGAGCCGGCGCATCCACTATCGCTGAGAACCTGGCCTATGAACTGGCTGCCCGGCTCTCGGTGCGCTCGCTGCTCTTTTCATTTGGCTTGCCGCCTGCCGCCGCCGCACATTTCAAACTGCGTTACGTTCCCAACCTGACCGAATTCTTTGCCCGTCCTGGTAAAGCCTCGGTTCAATCCGCCATCCAACGCATGGAAGGTCTGGACATCCTGCTTGGCCCAGAGGACAGCGAAGAGTACGCTTCGGCGGCCCGGAAAGCCTCGGATGTTCGCGCCCCGAACAGCATCTACTCAGCCCTGCTGGCCGCCGAAGACGGCTCGTATGGCGCGATGGTGATGGACATGGCTCCGGATGAAACCGAATGGATGACCCACCCGCTGCTCTTCGCCAACGCCGTTCTGTTGGTCTACCGCCCGATCATGGCTGACTTATTTGCCCTGCGACATACCTTGAATATTCTCTCCCGCCTGGGAACCCAGCCGCGCGAGGCCATTTACCTGGTACTGAACCAGGCATCCGAAGCCAGCAGCCTGACACCGCGCGCCGTGCAAACCGAACTCTCACAGGCCCTGGGTTGGGCACCGCCCATCATTGGTGTAATCGAGCAGGATCCGGCAGTGCTTCTGGCCCAGGAACAACGCCTCCCGCCCATCTTGCGCAGTGAAAAGCTGACGCGCGGTATTCGCCAGATCATCGGCGCCCTGTTCCCTGGCATGGAGCGATCTTTGGCTGAGACACAAACCGAATCGCGCAGCCTGCTGCGTCTGCCCAAGCTGAGATTTGGATAGGAGCGAGCAATGGTTCTGAGCATGCTGAACATCCAACCCGCCGACACGGCCCTGGCCGGTGATGAACGCGACCGGCTGATCAATGAAGTCATCGATCAGATCAACGCCGAATTCACGCCCGCCGTCCTGAGCAGGCCCAACGCCACAGATCGACTGAAAGTCGAAGAGCGGGTTGTCACGCAAGTTGCCAATGCCTATCGCCGCCGCAGTCTGCGCCCCGGCCCACAGGCCGAGGAAAGCCTGGCGGCCGAGATCAGCCGGCGTTTACTGGGGCTGGGTTTCCTGGACCTACTCCTACCGCCTGCCAGGACAGATATCTCCGAGATCACGCTCTACTCGCACGGCCTGCTGCAGATCATGCGCAAAGGCGAAGTGCGCTTCGAGACCGTCCCGATGCGACCGGAAGCGGGCGAGGTCTGGCGTGTGTTGGACCGGCTGCTCGGTCCGCAGAACAAACGTCTGGATGAGGCCAACCCATCTGTCAACGCCAAACTGCCATCCACCGAACACAACCCGGGCGGCGGACGCATCAAGGCTCTGCATCCGGTCATCGCCCCGCCTGGCCGGATGCCCTCCATCAACATTCGTCTGTATGAGCAAAAACCGGTCCTGCCGCACTGGCTGATCGAACGCCAGGCGCTCTCGGCAGAGATGATGGACGATTTACAAACCTGCATGCAGGACGGCCGCCGCACCCTGATCTGCGGTGGGACGCGCACCGGCAAAACCACCATGCTCTCGGCACTCTGTAATTTTCTACCGGAAGGCTGGCGCATCCTGAAGATCGAAGACCCGGAAGAAATCTGGATCGACCGCGAAACCGTTCAGACGGTCGAGGCCCGCCCACAGGCGCGCGGCACGGAAGTAACCCCTTACCTGCTGGCGGATGGTGTCGACGATGCCATGCGCATGTCCCCGGACTACCTGATCATCGGCGAAGTCCGCGATGGACGCGCAGCCATGTCGCTCTTTCGGGCACTGATGACCGGCCACTCCGGCTGCTGCACCCTGCATGCCGAAAGCCCGCGGGAAACCGCGGACCGCCTGGCCGGCCTGATGGGCACGGACATGGGCATCAACCGCGCGGATGCGCTGCGAACCGTGGCCAGCGCCATCGATGTCCAGGTGCAGATCGGCATCCGCCATGACAAACGGCGCGTCATTTCGATCTCGCAAGTCGAGAAGGAATTAAAAAACGGCTCGGTTTGGTTCAACACCCTCTGGCGTTATGACGAAAGCTCATCCCTGGGCGATCCTCGCTGGATGCGCACCGGCGAATGGAAACAGAACGGACAGGAGCTTGATTGATGGATCTCTTTGAACTGGATGACTTCGGGATGGAAGAACCACCCATCTTACAAAAGAAGTTTGTGCTTACCGACGATCATGTTTTGGTGGCGGTCTTTGGCTTCACCATCGGGTTGATTTTCGGGACGCTGCTCGGGTCGCTGATTCCTATTTTGATCCAGAGAGGTTTCTAAATGGCAGGCATTATTTTTTTGATTGCAATTCTTTCAATCCTGCTTGTGTTGTGGCTCTTTTATCCGCGCACAGAAAAAAGCGGTGTGCTGGCCGACATGTATACGGTCGAGTCGGCCAAAAGCCTGCAGGCGTTGAACCCCAACTCACTCGAATACCAGCTCCTGGCGGCCGGGGTGCAGTTGAAACCGGTCACCTTTCATCTGTTGACCTATGGCGGAGCCCTGGCTGCCTTTGCAATTGGCACTGGTTTGCTTGGATTTGTAGTCGGGCTGGTGCTGGCGGGTGTGGCCTGGTATGCCCCGCAGGCCTGGCTCAAGGATAAGGTCCAGAGCCGTGGCAAAGCCATTGACCGCGTGCTGCCGATCGCCATCGGGCGTATCGCCGCAGGGCTGCTGGCCGGGGGCTCGCCCTCCGAAGTGCTGCAGCAGACCGCCGATTCAATGGACCTTGAAGGCCGTAACCCACTCTCGCCCGAACTCGCGCTGACCGCCATCGAAATTCGCACCAAGGAAGCCGACACAGCCCTGCATGCCCTGGCCGAACGCTCTCCATCGACTTCACTGGCCAACCTGGCCATGCTCCTGGATGGCTATGTTGAGGCGGGTGGTGGCAAGTATGCCGCGACCTTGATGGATATTTCCGGGCGCGTACAGAGCATCCTGATGGCGCGCAACCGCGCATCAGCCAAAGCCGGGGATGTGATGGTCTCGGCCATGACCCTGCCGGGGGCGCTGGTGCTGGTGATCGGCTACCTGGCGATGGATCCCCTGATGGCCAAGTCCTTGCACGCCATTCCGGTTCAGATTGTGCTGGGCGGCGTAGTGATCACGATGGTGGTCGGATATTTTGTAATGCGTTCGATCGCACAGGAGGCCGTATGACCGGTTTGATCTACGCTGTTGGCATCGCGATTGCGCTCTTCATTATGTACACACTGGTTGAGTTCGTCTGGGACCGCGCACCACATGGAGCGCTGGCCGACGCTTTCACGCCAGCCGATGCGGCCGGGAACGTCAGCGGCCTGCGGAAAACGCTCTCGCCGCTCTACAAACCGGTCCAGAAATATGCCCCACCGGCCTTGCTGCGCAAAATCCATGCCGATCTGTACTGGGCGCAGATGGGCGGAAAGTGGTTGGGCTGGAACCCGGTGCAGTTCATCGCCCTGCAAATCGCGACAGTAACGGCCACGCTCGTGGTCGGGATGGTGCTGTACGGCGACCTGGTCTTTACAGCCATTGCAACCTTGCTGGCCTGGAACCTGCCCGGCATCCTGGTGGGTGGTCCGGCCCGGCGCGCGCGGCGCAATTTCATGTCGCAGCTGCCCGAGTTCATCCAGTTGGTTGCTGCCCAGATGGCTGCCAACGTCAGCATGGATCAGGCCATCCGGCGCGTCAGCAAGGCTCCCAGCCTGGTGGGCGAATGGATGCGCATGGTGATCCAGGCTTCCCAGGGCCGGGACATGATTGAACAGATCCAGCGCGAGGCCCAGGAAGCGCTAATGCCGGAACTGATCGGCATGGGCGTGCAGCTGGGCTTCATCCGGCGCGGCACCGCCCAGCAGGAATTGATGGGCCAGCTGGCGACATCGATCGCCGCCGAATACATCGGCCAGGCCGAAGGCCGTGCTGAGAAGCTCGGTTCGGAACTGGTTATTCCGATGGTGCTCTTTTACTTCGTGCCGTTCCTGATCACGATCATCGTTGTCATCGGTTATCCGGTCATGGTTGGCCTTTTTGGAGGGCTGTAATGCCGGAGGCTGTCTCCATCACGGCTCGCATTCGCAGCGGGCTGGGCTGTGCCTTCTTCCTGTGCGCCGCGTTGCAGTCCAGCCTGACAACCTGGCAGACACCCTCGGTACTGGGATTTCTCAACGCCATCCACAACCTGGTTCTGGTGGGTATCTACGCCATTCGCCCGCCTGCGATAAAGAGCGATTATGTTGGCCTGGCATTGGGAGTGGCTGCAGCCCTGCTGCCCGCGATCTTCGCAAATCATGCCCAACCTGCCACCCCATTCTGGACGGTGGTCGGGATCTCCAGCGAACTGCTGGTGCTCTGGTCGCTCATGACCCTTGGATCCCGTTTCAGCATTGCCCCGGCCGATCGCGGGCTGGTAACAGGCGGCCCGTACCGTTTTGTGCGTCACCCGATGTACCTGGGAGAACTGCTGCTGCGCCTGGCAGTCTGCGCAGGCAATCCAGAGCAGTTGCTGGTCTGGCTGCCGCTCATGCTGGTACTTCAAATAATCAGGGCCATACGCGAGGAGCGCATCATCTCTGGCTATCCAGACTACACCCAAACAGTGCGTTGGCGTTTGGTCCCCTTCATCTTTTAGTGATTTCAGCCGCGTGCCGCGTGGCTGTTGCACACCATTTCAATTCAAGGAGAGTCCCATGAAATTCAGTAAGAAGCTGTTCATTGTTCTGGGCCTGGTCGCCCTGCTGACCGCGGCCTTTGCCACGACTGCCTTTGCCGCCGATACACGCGTTGTGCGCTATGCCAGCGTGATCAAGGTCAAGGTGCTGGATGACCAACCTGCCACATTCCGCCTGCTCGGCAATTACACCTGTGACAGGGTGCAGATCAGTTCGTCTGTGAGCGGCAAGGTCATCACGATTAACGCTTTCGACGCCAAGATCAAATACACCGGCAAGGGTTGCGGCAGCAGCACTTCCTTCCGCCGTGATGTGACCGTCGGTGTACTGGTGCCTGGTATCTATACCATCGTGATCAATCCCGATCAGAATGGCAAAGGCGCCAAGGTCATCAAGGGCTTTATCGCACCGATGATCCCCACACCCCAGCCCACTGCTGCCCCCGCTAAATAGCCCATCCCGGCTTCCTGTCGGTACGGAACTGGCAGGAAGCCGAGGCTAAATCCAAATTTCATTTTCAAGGAGCTGTACCTATGTTCAAAAAGTTAATCCTGGGCGGGCTGCCCCTGCTGCTCATCCTGAGTATGGCCTTCAGTGCCACACCTGCTTTCGCCGGATCCACCGCCCCTGGCGCAACACCTGTACCGTTGAAGTTGGCGACCATCACGAGCCTGGTTACCAAACTGACCTACCCACCCCAACTGGTGATCAATGGCACCCTGCCCTCTGCCTGTTATCTGCCCGTCTTATCGATGCAGGTCAGTCCGGTGAGTTCAAATGTTTCCCTGCAAACCATTTCGATTTTCGTGCAGGCGCAACCAATACCTGGGGTTATCTGCACTCAGGCGATTAAGTCCTTCGCTTCATCTATTACCCTGGATGCGCGCACCCTGAAAGTCACCCCAGGCAAATACCTGGTGCTGGTCAATCCGGTCAACGGCGTTAGCCGTTTCCAAACCACCGTGACCCTGCGCTAATCTCCCCATCTTCTGTCCCTGGCAAGGTTATTCCTTCGCCAGGGACAACCCGAGGATTTTTATGTTTCGCTGGCATACCCTTACTGTGCTGATGATCACCATCCTGTCCTTTTCTCTTTTTCAACCCGTTCAGGCCCTGGGTTCCACCAGGGAAGACCCATGCTGTCAGATGGATCCTCAGCCAGGGCAACCATTGAAATACGAACGGGCTCTGAATAAATGGTGGTTCAGGGGGACGGTGATCGAGATTCGCCACATCCACGCGATTGGAATGCCAGCCCAGGTAGCCCACATTCAGTCAGCTGGTTTCCAGGCCTGGGTTTTCCTGAGTTTTGAAACCGGCATTCCACACCAACCTCAGCTCACGCTGGGCAAGGCAAGGCTGGGAGATTATGTAGAAGTAAGCATCGCCGGCTCCCATGTCTTGCCCAATCAGATCAACTGGGATCTGTGCGAACCGAGATATTCATTGTATTGCAGCTACGGCTGGTTGTATGACGCCGGACCTTTCTCGCCCGACTGGCAGGTGATGCTCTCACCCAGTAATGAGTTCATCCATTACGGAGATCCCAATATTTCCTGGGAGCAGGGACTGTACTGGAATACGGAGAAGATCAACGATGCCAACCATAACCACAAACCTGGAACACCTCGATTTACAGGAAGCAAACCGGCGCGCGCAGGAGGTCATATTCCTGCTGACGAAGCTCCCGGCGCGAATGCAACCGGTATTCACTGCCTGGTTGCAAGCGATAACTCAGGGCGGCATCCAGGATTGCAGTCAACCTGGTCTGGCCACCTGGCTGAGCAGTCTCAATCCCGAGCAGGCCGAAGCACAGCAAAGCCTGATGGTGATGGAGATCGCCTGGCTGGAATACCTGTCGCGCGAATTTATGAGCCTGTCTGCTGAGGAAGCCCAATGAAACCATTGCATGTCTTGTTGTTGGTTCTGTACTTTTTAGGTTTTGCTATACAGCCACCCGATTCTGCCCCGGATACTTTCGGCAAACCACCTGAAATCGATCCGGTTGTGGATGCCGGCTTCGGGGTTGCCAGGGTTGGCACCAACGGTTGGTATACCTCGGACTGGACCGTCTACGCCGTTTCCCCGGTACTGGCCAATGGCCAGCTGCTGCAGCCTGGTAAGAGCCTGACCGTATCAGCGGAAGGTGAGCACACCATTGAATATGCCAGCCCTGACGGGCAAAGCACCGCCGAGCAAATCGTCCGGATTGACAAGACCCCGCCGCAAGTGACCTGGATCACACCACTTAATTTTGAAGTGACTGCGCAGTCTTCCGGTCTATCGGCAGACATCTCGGACAGTGGTTCCGGTATCTGCCTGGTTGAACTCTCCTCGGACAACGGGCGAAGCTGGATCGAAGGCTGGAACGCCGCAGGATTTGCCTTGAGCGAACCGATCCACGAGACAACCTGGACTTACCATGACGGGTTTCCTGATCTGGACGAAGGTGGGCACGTCATGATTGTGCGCGCCAAAGACTGCGCCGGTAATCTCAGTCCGGGCGAGATCCAGGTTGTGCAGGTGAAACATGAATAAATTCCGCTTTCCTGAACGTGCGCCGCTGGTGACGCTGGTCTCGATTGGTCTGGGGTTGGGCCTGCTCCTGACCGGATTTTCCTGGCTTTCCCCGACCTTTGCCAAAAACCTGTTCTCAGGCGCAACCTGGTTCTGGGTCTTATTCCTGGTAGGCACGCTGCTGGTACTGCTTGGAGCCAAACTTGGCCAGGAACAGCGCTACCCGGCTATCTCGAAACCGGTTCTCGTACTGGCGGTCATAGCCGCGACCGCACTGGTCTACCTCTTCCCGGAACTCTTTGCTCCCGGCTGTAAAGGTATGCCGCGTGCTTTTGCTGCCTGCCCGGCTGCCTGCCGGATTACTACTTGCAGTGATTGGGCTGCACCCGGCGAGCGCGGTTGTGATGCCAAACCGCCGGATAAGGGCTGCTGTTTTGCTTATGACACCACTTGCGATCCAGCCTGCAGCGAGCCGGACCCAGATCCAACGCCTGTGCCCAATCAGCCACCTTCGGTTTCTGGGAGCGTGAGCTGCGCCTTGAACGGCTCAAATGGCTGGTGCCGAAGTGGAGCTGTGCTCAACCTGTCCGCCAGCGACCCGCAGGGTTTTGCCACAACGATCACCGGTGACATTGCCGGAGTGCCTTTTTCCTGTGCCGGCCCCAACTGCGCAAAGAACCTGCCCGCCGGAAGCGGAGCCATCCACTTCCAGGCTTCCGCGCCCGCCTCCGGATTGTCATCGCCAGCCGGCAGCACGTCTTTTGCTTATGACCCAACCCCACCAACAGCGGCTCTGGCCATCTCCGGCATTCCTGGATCAGCGGGCTGGTATACAACAGCATCCGTATCCACGACCGGCTCAGATGCGACATCTGGCATTTCGACAACGCAGGTCTCGGTGGATGGTGGGTCCTGGCAGGCATCTGCCTCACTCGCTGAAGGGACGCACTCGATCCTTGGCCGCACCATCGACAACGCCGGCAATACCAGCAATACGCCGGCCCAGACTGTGAAAGTGGATGCGACATTGCCAACCATTTCGGCCTCAGTTACATCTGGCACCCTGGCCGCTGGCTGGTATGTCACGGATGTGACCCTCACAGCCGTCGCCTCCGATGCCATCAGCGGGCTGGCGCTGATCGAACACTGCATGGACGCTGGAGCCTGGTCTGTGGGAAACACACTGACGGTTACATCCGAAGGCAGTCATACGATCGACTTTCGCTCCACAGATGTGGCCGGACTGAAGTCCACAACCTCGCTCAGCGTCAAGTTGGACAAGAGCGCGCCAATCGTGACCTTCATTCCAAGCGGGACGCTGGGTACGAACGGCTGGTACACCACACCGGTGACCCTGCAGGTGAATGCCTCCGATCCGCTGAGTGGCGTGGCTTCGATCGAATACCGCCTGGACTCTGGCAGCTGGATTTCTGGAAGCAGCCTGACCATCATCGATGGCGAGCATACTGTGGAAGCCAGGGCAACCGACAAAGCCGGAAACCTGTCGGCTGTCACAACCGCAACCACGACCGGCATCAAAGTCGACACGATAGCGCCAACTTTGAGTCTGTCGCTGACCGGGACTCTTGGGCAAAACAACTGGTATGTCTCGGACGTCAGCCTCACAGCCAGCGTTTCGGATGCCACCAGCGGGATCGCTTTGACCGAATACCGCCTGGACTCTGGCAGCTGGCTTTCGGGAACGAGCATGACAACCTCCGCAGATGGCCCGCACACCGTTGACTTTCGGACCACCGACCGGGCCGGTAACCAGACGCTTGCCTCGCGCAGTTTCAAAATCGACCAGACTGCGCCTGTGCTGTCTTTTACCCCAACAGGGACTCTTGGTGGAAACGGTTGGTATGTTTCAGATGTCAATCTCAAAATAAATTCATCTGATCTGGAAAGCGGAATTCAGTCAGTCGATTACCGCGTCAATCAGGGCAGTTGGATCAGCGCTGCAAACTTATCACTTAACGAAGGCATTCAGGACGTGGATGCGCGGGTTACAGATCTAGCCGGGAATATCAGCACGGCCAATATCAGACTGCAAATCGACACCACAGCCCCGAAGCTGATCCTGTCGCTCTCCGGAACTTCAGGAAAAAACAACTGGTACATCTCGAACGTTACCAGCACTGCCAGTGTTTCGGATGCGACCAGCGGCATGGCCCTGACCGAATATCGCGTCGATGCTGGCAGCTGGCAGACCGGAACAAATATTATTGTCTCAAACGATGGCGGGCACACGGTTGATTTCCGCGCCACTGACATTGCCGGGAATCAGTCTTCCGCCTCACACTCCTTCAAAATCGACCAGACTCCACCGGTTTCAGCCTTCGTAGCGCCTTTGGAAGGCTCGACCGGCACACTGGCTCAAGGTATGTTCAGTCTGGACGGTGGATCCACGGACGCAACCTCCGGATTGGCTGCAGTTCAAATCTCCACGGATGAAGGCCTGACCTGGCTCGAGCTCACCTTGTCCCCGGCCGGCAGCTGGCAGTATGTCTGGGATACCAAACCACTCTCCAATGGTCTCTACCCTGTGTTGGCTCGGGCCGAGGATCAGGCCGGAAATATCGAAAGCACCGCGCGGGTGACCCTGCTGCTGGCCAACCACCCCCCGAAAGTCAGCATCCAGGATAGCTGGTGGATCTGGGAGTCGGGCAGTATGAGTGTGAAGCAGCGCTTTATCCCGATCAGCGAGATCCGGGTCAGGATTACATGTCTGGATGGCCAGCCGGATGTGAAGCTGACTTTTACACCAGAGACCATTCCTGCTGTATTGAGCTGGGATCGCAAGTGCGGCCAGGGCCAGTTTGCCACTGTGGGTGATCACCCCGTCACTCTGGCAGCCTGCGACAAGTTTGGAAACTGCGCCGAAGCTACCGGCCTGATCAAAGTCCCATTCATTGCACCACCCGTCCCGACCTGGACACCAACCTTTGAGCCTACGGCAACTTCCACCCCTACAGCGACAAAGGTGGTTCAAAAGCCACAGCCAACCGCGACCCTGGTGGTCACCACACCTGTTGTCACCCCGGCACCCCCACCTGCTCCTGAACTGGAAAAACTCCCCACTTGGTTCTGGGCCGCGCTTACCCTGGTTGGTTTTCTGACTGCCCTGACTGCTGCCTCCCTGGTTGACCCACGCCCGCGCGCCTTGCGCCGGCTGGGAAAAACAATGAATAAGGTGCGCAATGGACAAGCATAACCTGCTGAACTTTTTTGAGAGGCGTGATATCGATACAAAACACGTTCCTCTGGATGTTCTGGAGCGCGCGCATAAGGTTGTGGAGCGCCTGGAGCACGGTGAACCTTATATGACCTTCCGCGGGAAACGTCTGCGCCGCAACCGTAAACGCATCTCCATTCCGCTTGGTCTGAGATGGCGCACCCTCGCAGACGATGTTGATGGCCAAATGCTGGTGCGCCGAATCATGTCCCACCAGACTTACAACACACTGCTTGCAATTAATTAAAAGGAGAAACGCATCATGGATATTTTGATCGGCACTTCAGTATTGATCGCAATCGTTCTGCTCGGCGCGCTGCTCTCGGCAGCCAATGAACGCCAGCGCAAGGCTTTGGATGGCATCCGTGAACAAGTCGAGGCTTGGGCAGAAGAAGACATCCTGATCAAGCGTGAAAAGGTTGCCCGTTCGATCCAGATCGAAAGCCCGTTGGACTGGCTCGAGAAAACTGCTGCGAATGCGCTGGGACTCGCGCCCTGCATCCTGAGCACCAGCCTGTGGGAAAAGGATGGCCTGACGGCCCTGATCGCGATCCGTAAGGATGGCGGCCGGTTGGTTTTCACTCCGGCCCCGCGCGATCGTTTCCTCGCTACCGTGAAGTTGAAAAAGCGCGGAGCGCTGGCCCAGGCCGAAACGGGCCTGCTGGGCGACAAACCCGAAAAAGTGGCGCACTTTGATCTGTCTGTGTTGACCAGTGGCATGTTTTTTGACATTGAAGCCGGCCATGTCTGGCAGGCCCTTTCCGGGCAAAGCCTGCCGGCGAAACGCCTGACCATGTTCGAAGTGCCGCCCCGCACAGGTTCAAAGTAATTGTGATCCTGGCAATCGCTGTTGGCATCTGGCTATTGGCCTGTACTGCCTGCGATCTTAAGTGGCGCGAGGTTCCAGCTGCGCTTACCCTGCCGCCGCTCTTTGGAGTAATTCTTTGGACAGCTCTGACGGGTAAGTTTGCCATGGCGCTGTTCGTACTTCTGCTCTTTATCCTGGCCGACATCCCGGTCCGCTCGCGCGGTTTTGCCAACGGTCTGCAGGCGCTCATCTTCATCCTGGGTCTGTCCACTAGCCCTGATCCGATGCTGGCGGGTATCAGCATGCTGGCGATGTTCGTGATCTGGATGACCTGGCAGCTCGAAAAGATGGGCGGAGCCGATGCACAGGTGTTGCTGACACTGCTGCTCTTGCTGGGGCCAAACATCCTGCTGCCGGTCGCACTGACAGGTGGCTTGCAGGGTCTCATCACCCTGTTGGCCCGCAAGAAAACCATGCCATTTATGGTTTCCGTTTTTACTGGCACCTGTGTCTTTTTCCTGATGCAGCTGCCCACATCTTGAAAAAAAAGGAGGTGAAACCCATGTTTACATTTTTGCGTGATCGGCGTGCCCTGGAAACCAGTGAATTCGCTGTTCTGGCCGCAGCCATTATTGTGGTGGTCTACGGCGCTTTCAAACTGCTGGGCGCCAATGTTGCCGACATCATAAACCAGGTCGCCAGTTTTATCTGAGTCCCAATCGCCTGTCTCCGCCAGGAAACGGAGACAGGCAACTTGTATCGGAGGTTCTTATGAAATTTTTGAAAGATCGCAAGGCGATCGAAACCGTGGAAGCGGCCATCACTTTTCCGGTTGCGATCCTGATCATGCTGGCTTTGACCAATCTCGGCCTGGTGGTCTTTGGCCAACAGGCTGTTCAGGCTGCAGCCAGGCATGGCGCGCGTATGGGCAGCGTAGCCCAGAACTGTTCTGCCTGCTGGGCGGTGCGCGAAGCACGAGGTTCGATCGAAGGTCTGAGCCTGATCCAGAACCCGGCTGTGACAGTGCTTGCGCCTGGTGGTGTGGCCGGTTCGACACTCAAGATTCGCGTCACTGGAGAAGTGCCCAACTTCTTTGGCGGTCTGGCAGCGATATTCCCAGGGCTTCCTTCTGGTCCGTTCCCGCTCAAAGCCGAAGCAACCTTCCGGCAGGAAGGCTGGTAACCATGCTCAAGGATCGACGCGCTTACTCATCCACCTTCTGGGCCATCTTCATCGGTTTCGTGGTGGTGCCGGTTTTCGCCCTGGCCTTTGACGTAGGCCGCTATATGTATGCCCGTCAGGAAATCGGCAAAGCTGCGGACGCAGCGGCAGTGGCGGCGGTGGTGGAGATCAACCAGCGAGCTTTTCGTGATAGCGGCGAACTACATCCAACTGGGGAAACCTACGCCAGGGCGCAGTCCTATGCCAATATGAATAACAACTATCTGGGTGGTCTGGGCATTCACCCCCAGGTGACCGGCATCCAAATTAGTGATGCCAAAGATACGGTATATGTGGCTGTTTCGGCAGATATTTCTGCGCTTTTTCCAGATATAGTGCCAAGGGTTTTCGTGAAAGAAACTGGCACCGCACAGGTGAAGAGTTTTGGGCGATAACTGATCAGAAAGAACAGCCGGGGTGGCGACTTCTCTGAGTGGCAGGACATCTTGATAGAATGGCTATAATTCGAATTCGCTCGCACTCCTTGGTCCCTGTGGGTGGATGCATATCTCTATAGGCAAACATTTTGCACCGATTATTTTTCAAGCAAAAAGACCAGGTCATGACCTGATCTTTTGTTTGGAAAATGTGTATTGGTGGAAATCGCATGTGCTCGATGTGAAAGGTTGTAATTCGCAGAGTGCCGGCGGTTATTAGTAATGGTACCTGGCTTGTAGGAAATCTATGCGTTCATCACGCACCAGGTAAACAATACGATGCTCCTGGGTTAACCTTCGCGACCACGTCCCAGGCGCCAGATATTTTAAAGGCTCCGGTTTGCCAATCCCTGTAAACGGGTCGCGCAAAATAACATCGATTAATTCCAATGTTTTTAACGCCAGTTTACGATCGGTTTCCACCCAGAAACGCAGGTCTTCAATGAATTCGGGTTGAAATACCGCCAGGCGTTGTTTAGGGCTCAAGGTTTATCTCTCGCCGTAAAGTTTCAAGGCTTTGTTCTGAGCCTTCCCCTTTTAATGCGCGGCCCAGCGCGGAAAGCAGCCTCTCAGCATTGACGGGAGAGCGCAGCAGATAGGCAGTTTCCATCAGGCTTTCCAGTTCTGATGCGGCAATCATGGCTACATCTTCTTCTCCGCGGCGTTGAATAACGACAACTTCGCGATCATGGTTGACCAGGTCCAATAATTTTGCCAGTCCATCGCGGGCCTGGGTGTATGTTGTGTGAATAGTCATTTTGTCCTCCAATATGTACAGATATACTGTACAGCATGAGCGATGTATTGTCAAGATGGAGCGAGTTGCGACCTTACACCCTTTGTATTTTGCAAGTGCCGTCTATTGCCCTCTCAATGCCCAAACACACATATACAACGTACAGCCTTAGAGGCACATCTCTATAGGCAAACATTTTGCAACCGATTATTTTTCCAGGCACAAGACCAGGTCATGACCTGATCTTGTGCCTGGAAATTGTGTAATGCGAGATATCGCATGTTCTCGATGTGCAAGGTTTTAATAAACGGAGTGCCAGCGGTGATTTGTAATGGTATGTCTGGAGCTACAACCGAAACCTTCAGCAACCAAAACAATGGTCGTGCAAATCTTTCTGCGGCACGATTGGAGAGAGAATTTCACGGCATTGTGGGCGAGAAAGAAATGAAATATGCCTCTTGATTTTAATATAATAACCTGTTTTAATAAGTATTAAAAAAGGCTATTATGTTAAAAGAAAACGAAATTCGAAATAAAGGACTCCAGGTATTCAGGGAATGTATTGCTGTTGTCCCCTCACTTGGGATTGGAACAATCGAGACTCTACCTGGAAAGGCCGAGCCGGATTACCGTGTCACTATTCACGGAAATGGGCTCGACCAGGCCATTTACATTGAAATAAAGACATTAGGAACGCCGAAAAATATTCGAGAAGCTGTCAATCTACTCTCTATCTATCGGAGTAAAGAGCCTACAATTTACGGAGTAGTGGTGGCTCCATTTATTTCCCCAGAATCAGCCGGTATCTGCAAGCAAGCAGGCGTAGGGTATGTGGATTTATCTGGAAATTGCAGGATCGCATTCCTGCAGGTTTTTATCAATCGCGACAATATGCCCAACCAATTTCCATTCAAGGCCGGTTTGTCCTCACTATATTCACCGAAATCTGAGAGGGTATTACGGGTCTTGTTGACCTTTCCATTTCGCGCCTGGAAGACAGTAGTGCTTGCTGAAGAAGCAGATGTCAGTTTAGGCATGATTACTCATATCTGTAAAAAACTTGATCAGGAAGAATGGATCCAAAAGACCACAGCAGGTTTTCTCGTATCGCAACCGGAAAAGTTGTTATTGGACTGGTCGAGGAACTATTCTCTTCGGCGTAATACGCCGTTTAATTTTTATACCCCGAAATCTCTGGCAGATATTGAAACAGAACTGTCTGATGTTTGTGTCGGTATGAATATCCCCTATGCCTTAACCGGATTTTCGGCTTCCAATCGCCTGGCTCCCATCGTGCGCGGTCAGCGCGTGATGGCGTATGTCAGTCAGGATATTCCGGCTGTGGCAAAACAGATTGGCCTGAAAGCAGTCGATAGTGGTGCGAATGTGACCCTGATTCAACCCTATGATGACGGTGTTTTGTGGAAATCTCAACAAATAGACGGTGTTCAAACCGTCACACCTGTTCAGGCATATCTTGACTTAAAACAATCCAGTGGTCGTGGTGAAGAAGCAGCCGAATTTCTCTTCAAGGAGGTTATAAAAACAGGATGGCAGCAATAAAAAAGGCATATGATCAAAACCTGATAGATGCAGCGCAAAGCGTTCTTCTTGAACTGGCTCGTTTATTGCACGAATATGAGAACGGGATTGTTGTTGTGGGTGGATCTGTTCCGAATCTAATCTTGGGAGAAACCCGGCAAACGCATATTGGGACAATAGATGTGGATATCGCGTTGGACCACAATGCTATTCAGGAAATTGGGTACCGAACGATTTTGCAATTGTTGCTAAACCGGGGTTATCAACCTGGAGAGCAACCGTTCATATTCTTTCGCAGTTTAACCATAAACGGCCAGGAATTAAAGGTGGAAGTGGATTTTTTAGCAGCAGAATATGGCGGAACCAGTAGGAAGCACCGTACTCAAATTGTTCAGGATTTGCGCCCAAGAAAAGCACGCGCTTGTGATCTGGCTTTTCAGGATCCAATCTCTGTCATGCTTGATGGGATTTTACCGGGCGGCGGGAAAGATCAGGCCACCATACGAGTCGCTTCGATAGTACCATTTCTCATGATGAAGGCTCAAGCCTTGGCTGGGCGGCTTAAGGAAAAGGATGCTTATGATATTTATTTTTGCCTGGTCAATTTTCCAGAAGGGTTAGATGGTCTGGTGGATGCATTCCGTCAATTTCCTGACCACCCTCTGGTTCACGAAGGTTTGAATATTCTGGCTGAGAAATTTCAATCGCCCGAACATGTTGGTCCTGTGTTTGTTGCTGATTTTCTGGGCGAAACCGACCCGGATTCTCGTTTGATGATTCAACGCGATGTTTTTGAACGAATCAATGACCTGCTAAAAAGAATCAGATAATTTCATTTTTCAAAATCCATAGATCAATTATTCGCCAATTGCATTAACTTATCAAAAATGCCAATATATATGTATTGAATTCGTCCTATCAATTTTTCCGCAAGGATATTCGAAAATATGTTCTAAAAACCTTGCGTAATTCTTGAACTTTTGGTAATATCGTTCCCAACAACTGAATAACCTTGGCCATTCGGTCGCCAAGTTACCTACGTACCAAAACCTTAGAAGCGACCACCCATGCAAACTCTTTGGGATTCAAAGAGCCCCTGCTGCGGTGGTCGCTTTTTTGCGTTAAGCCCCGGTCATTGCACGGGGAAGCCACTTTTGAATTCAGAACCATTACAAGGAGCATAATCTCATGATCAACGAAGTCACCATCGAAGGCATTGTCACCCGCGAACCGTGGAACTACGACAAGGATGTCTTTTTTCGTGTCGCCTCTTATCGCGACATGGACATGCCGGCCAAACCGGACACCAACGTCCCGGGTCGCGACGAGCCGGATTACGTCAACATCCGCTACCCAGGCGGAGCCGGCACCATGTTTTCCATCCAGAAAGGCCAGCATGTTCGCGTCCACGGTTTTTTACAAAGCCGCGAATTCAAGGAGAACCTGGCGGAATTCATGGAAAAAGCCAAAAGGAACACCGCCAGTACCGAACTCAAACTGGCCGCATCCGATGAACTGAAACCTGAAAAAGTGACGATTGAACGCAACACAGTCGAAGTGGTCGCCGCGCGGGTCATTTCACTTGACCCTGGCAGCAAAAAGAAACCACGCCCATAGTTTCACACCTGTAGAAAACATCCGCGCCGCAATGTAAATCCCGGCGCGACATCGGGAAGGCTCGCACCTAGGCCGGCATCCCGAACCGAGAAGCACAAGGAGAAAACCGTCCAATGGACGGTCCCTTGTGCTTCTTTGTTTCTTTGCAATTCTGCACCTTAATAAACAGTCCCCTACCGTAACGCGATGCTCGTTAAGAGCACGGTGGCCGCCGTCCCAACATCGGGGCGGATCGTGAGAAGCGCTGATTAAGCCGTATCCGGGCAAGGCTCATAACCAACACAAGGATCTTTACAGAATATCAAATCCGTCCCGCTCAACTCCCTGGGCGGGATCAATTTGCTGTTCTGTTATGAATTGAACAGTGCTTTTCAACGTTGGATCGTACTTTTTTCGTTGGTGCTGCCATATTAACCGGCGGCATATTTCAATCTTTCAATTCACAAGGAGGAAACATGGGTCTACTTCTCACAAGTCTTGCGTTCGTCCTGCTGGCTGCCGTAGTGGCTTTTGCTGCCGGCTATGTCATGGTCGTTCGCGAGCAGATGGCTGTTGATGAAAGACTATACCGCTGTACCCATTAGGCGGTGAACATGCTTTCAAACCAAAGCCTCGTTCAAATGCAGCAGGAACGCACCGAACGCGCCCGTGCGGGTCTGGCCAAAGGGGAGTTCAAGTTCTCCTCGGCCGACTCTGGTTGGCAAGTGGTCAATGGGGATGGTAAGCAGTACGCCGTCAGCCTGACGACCTGCACCTGCCAGGATTTCACCGACCGCGCGGATGCTCTTGGCCTGCGTTGTAAGCATATCGAAGCCGCACACATTCTTTTTTCAACCCCAATATCTGGAGGATATATGGAAAATACTGCCACACAAGTCACAGGTTGGATCAAACTCTATCACCCTTCCGGAGCACAGGTCACATTACCCGTGCCCATGCTGGCGCGTGTCAGCACTGAACAGGCTCTGGACTTACTCGGCTCGGTCAGCGAGTATCTCAATGCCGGGTTCCTGGTCAACGCCCCCGGCCTGGAAGACGGAGAACTGGCCGAGGATGTCAATGCAGTGGCCCGTCGGGAAGCCAAAGACGAGACACCGATCATTGATTTTTACTCCAGCAACACGAAACTGCTCAAAAAGTTCATGCACGTCTATATGAACGCCGAGCAGGATGTGACTGCATTCGAGGACGCCTCCGGCATCCAGGTTTCAGCACTCCCAGTCTACGATGGTGCGCTGGCCATCGCCCGTGACGACAACAAGGCTCGCAAATACATTGTCAATCTGCCGCGCCCGCTTCGCCTGGTCTGGAAACTCTCCCCCAAATGGGAAGAGTGGAAAGCCTCGGGAGGTGAAGGCAATGAACCGCATAAGCGCATGCTCGTGCGCTATGAGACTGGCGCGCCGGCACCTGCCCCTTCACAGGTCTCCACTGCCCTGGCTGTGACCCGTTCTTACCTGGACGGCACGCATGTCAATGGTGACCTGAACGAACAGGCTGCCTATGATGCCTTCAAAAAGGCCAATGGCAAAGACCCGGCCAGCAAGACCATTCTCAAAACCTGGACGCAGGCCAACAAGCACCTGGTGGAGTTTCCAGCCCAGGCCCCCGAAAAGCAAACCGCTAAATAAACCCCTTCTTTCCAAATAACACACACCATCCAACCTATGCGCGCCCCAATGACGCGCCATATTCACGTTCCTACAAGGAGAAAACAGCATGTATCTTGGAAACCTTCCCATTATTGGCCACCTGGGTCGTGACCCGGAAATGAAGTACACATCTGCTGGGAGACCAGTGACAAACTTTTCTGTTGCTGTTAATCGACAGTATTCCAGCGCAAACGGCGAAACGGTCAAGGAAACCTACTGGTTTCGCTGCACCGCCTGGGACAAACAGGCCGAAGTCTGCAACCAGTATCTCAAGAAAGGCTCGAAGGTATTCATCGAGGGCCGCTTGAGTGCTGACCCGGCCAGTGGTGGCCCGCGCATCTGGACCAAACAGGATGGCACACCCCAGGCCAGCTTCGAGCTGACGATTGTCACTATCAAGTTTCTGGACGGCAAGTCAGAAACCAGCGGGGGTGATCCCAGCGCATCTGAAGACGAAGATATCCCATTCTAAAAAACCAGACAACCACACTTACGAGAGGCCTTCGACAAACGATGGCCTCTCGTTTTACACGGAACTTTCATTCAAGGAGAACACAGATGCAGATTTTACGCAACACACTGCGCGAGGCTCTCGCGCTGGTATCCAAAGCAGCAGGCTCGGGAACCACTATGCCTATTCTGACCTGCGTGGATTTGCAGGCAAGCGAAGACAGCCTGACCATCACTGCCAACAACCTGGAAATGGTCATCCGCACCCGGATTAGCGTACAGGCAAAAGCCTCTTTTTCCGCGGCTGTGCCTGCCGGCGTTCTGAGCGACATCGTTTCGACCAGTGATGCGGAGACCATTGACCTGGTCTTCGACGAAAGCACACTGACGATGAAGGTTATCTCTGGTGGTGCAAAGTCGAATATCAAGGCTCTTTCCCACGAAGAGGTTCCTCCAGTGCCAGAGGCCGACATTCTGCTCGGCAGGCTTCTCGGGCAGACACTCAAGACTGCGTTCAAGCGGGTGGTAATTGCCGCATCCTTTGATACGGCGCGCCCATCACTCAATGGCGTGCAGCTCGCAAAGATTGGCGAGGATGTGTACCTGGCCGCCGCGGATGGCTTCCGTCTGGCCGCTTACCGCCTGGAGACCGAACTCGATTTTCCACAAAACTACACCAGCCTGGTAATTCCACGCCAGGCGGTGAACAAACTTGCCCAGATCCTGCCTGATGAGCAGCCGGTAAACATCTTTGTCTCGGCCAAGGCCACCGCAATCCTGTTTTCCTGGGAAGCCACAAAGGTATGGATTCAATTGATTGACAATCCTTTCCCCAACTGGAAGGCAATTATCCCGCCCAGTTTCAAGCATACGCTCAGTCTACCAGGCCAGGAAGCGATAGCAGCCCTCAACCGCGCCGATGTATTCGCTCGAACAGCCAATCACGTCGTCCGCTTCAAACCTGGCAAAAGTGCCTTGAATGGGTACGAAGGTGGACTGATCATCGAAGGCAACTCGGATGAAACCGGAAAAAGCGAGACTGCCCTGGAAGTGGCCATGCCTTTCCAGATTGCCTTCAACGGCATATTTGCTAAGCAGGGTATCGAGGCGATTGGCTCGGATGCTGTCCATCTGCATCTGAATGCATCCAACGCCCCGGCCATGTTCAGCAATGGCTCAGATCGCTATATCTATGTTCTTATGCCCATGCTGGATGCGACCTCCGCTGCTGCACAGGCTTCGGCTGTCGCCCAGGCTCAATCGTAATTAGGAAAACGAATTCACACAATCACAAGGAGAAAACTATGAGTGAAAAACGTGCACAACTCGCTGCTGAACTTGAAGCTGAACTACCCCACTTTACTGGCACCGAGGAATATCACCGAATTGTCTATCCGTGGCTGCGCAACACGCCGTTCCTTCTGACAGATGGCGCAAAACACCTGGCCGATAAGGCCGGCGTCATCGGCGGCACGGCCTACTGGCTGATCGATATCCTGGCCAGCTACCAGCGCGAAAAGCCCGTCAAGGACGAGCCCTTCCAGGTCTGGAAGCTGACAGTGAAAGAATCCGAAGGCAAAATCACTTGCGATGATGGCAACGGTCACATTCTGGCCTCACAGGACATCCCGTTTGTTGATTTTGCCATGGATGAAGCCACGTTGTACGTCAGCAGCGATGATTACAACGGGATCATCGTCATGCTCCCATCTGAATATTAACTGGAGGACAGCTCATGCTCACACGTAACTTAACCACCCTGCCTGTGCAGGTCGGTGTTTCGGTTCCTTCGTCCCCGGCCGCAATCTTCCCCGACACGTCCCTGGCTGACTTGAAAGCAATCAAGGCTTTCTGGATCATGGGCGCGCGGGAACAGGGTTATCCGGAGAAGATCTACAACGTGACCAACTGCTTGGGGAAGGAAGTCATCACCCACCCGGATGGACGCGTTCATAAGATCTGGTCGGGTGGCAATGTCTATGCCCTCGCCCGTGAATATGTTGATCGCTACGTTCCTGCCAGAGGCACCAACCTGGTTGTGTACCTGTTGGCCGTTTATGTCGGCGATCTCGATCATAAACACAAGAATCCCGTCGACCAGATTGTCCTTTCAGACAAAATGCTCAAAGTGGCCTACTGGCACTGGAATCTTGTTGGCGAGGATCTCACGGAGTGGGAAGACAACTACCTCATTCCTGGCAAATGGCTGGATGTTTTCCTGACAGCTGAAGCTGAGGCCATTGAAGTATCAACTCGTGCTGCACATGACCAGATGGAAAACGAACGTCAAAAGCTGCTGGCTGAAATGCTGGCCGGCCACGAAGTCTAAATTCCCCGATTTATCACAAGCAAATACAGAACATTAAACCCGTCCCGTTCACCTCGTGCCCGAACGTGGGTATCGCTGATGAACGGGATCAGTTTGCGGTCCTGTTTTCCTGGACTCAAGTTAACGTCGGCCTCATTGCCTGCTGCAATGGGGATTATTTCAACGTGCAATTTTCAAACACATGCAAATTCACCAGGAGGCATGATGCAGAAAACATTCGAACCACACAGGCTTACGCAGTTCACAACAGCCGGTTCAACCAGCCGGAGGAAGGTTGATATGAGAGCTCTGATCACCCCGGTTTCTGTTCGGGAACTCGATCCCAAAACTGCTGTCAGCGAGGCAGTCGTACAGGTTTCAGGTTATTTCTACACCGTTGATCTGGGACCCGATGTGCTTCCACGCAGCCACCATGTCGGCAAGGACAAACGCTGCTCCTGCCCGCTCGGTCTGGATTGTCCCGCTGTCCCAGCCGTAGTCGCCTACCTGCGCAAAGGTGGCCAGCGCGCCCCCGATCCACCACATGGCTTCTACCCGCTCGCGCCCGAACGTTGCCCGGTGTGCGGCGCTCCGGCTTATTTTGAGCCAAAGCTGTCCAGCAAACTACGTGGCGCAGGCTGGGGATGTTCCAAAGCCGGCGAGAAGCACTACTGGCGCGATCGCTGCCGCATTATCCAGGAAGCATTTGCTGCCAATCCCTGGCGTTTTCCACCGGTGGTAGTCCGCGCCGGGGAGCAAATCAACGCCTGGGACGGCATTCAGCCCGGTGACAGCGTGCTCTATTCTGGCCTGTTGCGCGCCGACATCATATCGAGCTAACTCACGCTCAAAGCCATTTTCACCCTGACAGGGGACGGATCCTTTCCCCTTGTGGGGTGGAGTCTGCCCCCATTCTTTTCCTACAAGGAGACAGACATGCAAAGCCAACTTTTCACAACACCCACCACGACCCATTACCCACCGTCCCAGGTCAAGTTGCTCCCGCTGCGTGAGCGTCCCGCTTATCGCGCTTCATCCACGCCAGCCGCTTGCACAAGCATCGAATTGCTGGCTGCCGTAATCGGCGGGCCGCAGCAAATCGAGACAGCCAATGCACTGTTAGCAAAGTTTGTCACCTTGCGCAGAATATTCAACGCGCACGTCAATGATATCGAAGCTGTACCTGGCGTAGGATCACAGATGGCCGCCCGCATCAAAGCGGCATTGGCTGTCGGTTTGCGCATGGCTACTGATGACGCCCAGGAGCAAACAGCCATCACATCCCCCGCAGACGCTGCCAACCTGGTCATGTACGAGATGGGGCTGCTGCCCGAAGAACATCTACGAGTTATCCTGCTCAACACCAGGAATCACGTTATCGAGATTGTCGAGGTTTACAAAGGATCGGTGAATTCATCCCAGATTAGAATAGGCGAAGTTTTCCAGGCTGCGATTGCCCAGAAGGCTTCCGGGATTATTATCTGTCACAACCACCCCAGTTCAGATATCACCCCGAGCCCGGATGATGTTGCAGTGACTCGCGCAATTGTTCAGGCCGGGAAACTCCTCGATATTCAAGCTCTGGACCATTTGATAGTCGGAAGTGGCGGAAAATGGTGCTCCCTTAAAGAGCGCGGCCTCGGTTTCAGTTAAAGTTCGCGTCTCACGTAACTCTGGAATGGAATAAAATCCGGTGTAACTCAAGAATGCAGAGATACCCATATCCAGGTATAACTTGGAAAAGAACGACTGAAAGCCACATCTGGTCAGAAGGTACGCCATCAGCCGTTTCTATTTATAGCCACAGATGGATCCCAAAACCTTCGCCAATTATGAATTGGCGAAGGTTTTGAATCATGTGTCAATATTTTTCGTATCGCATCTAAAAATTCGGGGGCGACCCGTTTGACCCTGTTCATGATTCAACGTGCATTATCAAATTCTTGAAACGATATGCAGCTCAATTTTGGCATCCAACGCCGTGGCTAGGCGATCGAGAAAAGACAGGCTTGGAACGCTCGCACCGTTTTCCAAACGGGCAATGGATGGCTGGCGCGTCCCTACCATTTCAGCGAGTTGGGTCTGAGTTAGTCCACGCTGGATACGCAGCCGGGCAATTTGATATCCAGGTCCAAATTCGTGTGAAGCGGCAACGAACTCAGGATCTTGCATTTGTTCTACCTGCCATTCTTTTAAGGACTTTTTCGAAAGAGGGGACATCTTTCTTTTTTCTCCAATAGTTCATTCAACCGGCGAAAGGCAAGAGATAATTCCTTAATCCGCATCATTATAACAATATTGTTATAGGCCTAGCAATTAAGATTGTCAAAAAGAGCCTATGTTCTTTGTTCTTCATATTTTTACGACCATTCTTTTAATTCCATCCCCCAGATTCAGTACATCTTTTTATCCCAAAATTAAAAAGCGTCATTCCCTGTTTTATATCAAAAACAGGGAATAGCTCAGTCACGGTTGCAGGACATCAAATTCACTTTGACCATCAAAGCATGGTCAGAGTCAATTTGCTGTTCTGACTCTTCTTGAGCGGAACGGTGATTTTTCAACGTTGGCTGGTTTCACATCACGTTGGTTCTATTTCTAATCCATTCTATAGGAGGAAACATGCAAAACTATCAAGATACCTACACAAAAAACTGGGCGGAACAGATCATCCGCTCCCAGGCCAGCGGCAAGCTGGTCGCAGTTGAAGCTGGATTTGAGGATCGCTATCCTTTGCCGGTCATCACCGAACTGCCCGGGGTTCAGACTGCCAGAAATGGCGGCTTCGAGCTCAACATTTTTCCATTTCGCCGGGTTGGAATTCCGGGTATCTGGGATATCAGTGCCGCAAGACTGCCTGGTGTACCCGTCATCCCACTAAAGCTGGCTTCAGTCCATGCCCACGAGAACGGTGCGATGATAAGTATTTCAAACCGTTCGCAGTTCAGCCTGGACGAACTATGGACAGCCGGCGAGAATGCCTACGAGTTTCTTGGAAAGGTCAACCGGCATCTGGCAGGCGACAAAACGCTCTGCTCAATAGCCTGGGAATTGACCTGGGCAGATGACTTTGAACGCCCGCACGCAATGCGTTTGAGCACCGAACACGTTTCGGTGGTTTGCTCCAGCGCTGCCTGGGATTCGGAAAACCACCAACTTGTGGCTGCCACCCTGGTCAGCCCGAGCACACAAAGCCTGAGAGCGATCACTGCTACCCTGGCTACCAATTCCAAAAAGGGACTGACCCTGTCTGTGGATGGCTCTTCTCATTACCTGCAAAACACCCGGCGCGGATTCACTGCTGTTTCGGGCAGTCTCGCCGCTTCGGGTGCGGAAGGGAATGTGCTGACCATCGTCCACCCCTTGACCGGCAACCCGCAGGAGCAGCCCGCCGACTACTTCTATGTTCTCGCTCCGAAAGAGCAGAACCTGGCGGATATTTTCTGCGAACGTCTGGCCTTGGCCATTGCCTGGCCGACACAGCCGGAATGGGTAAGTTACCTGATGGAAGCCGGCTCCGAAAAGGAACTTATCCGGCACCTGGACACCTGCGGCCCTGATTTCGGTTCGGCCTTATGCATCTTGAAGAACGAAGATGGCTGGAAGACAATCATTGAAAGCGGTCTCACTGAAGGCCGGATAAACATTTCAACTAACGGTTGATCCCTGCAGCAACTGACAACCAAATACTACCAATCCCAATTTCGATGGGACGAGGTCACAAGGAGCGATGCTAACCCGTCGCTCTTTTGATTCCCATTCCAAATCCACATGGAGATAAACAATGGCACGACTGGAAGCACAATCCAAATTACTGTACTATCCCACCCCGAATGATATCGTTGACCTGATCGCTACCTGGTTTCGAGCAGCCCAACCTGTCCGCCTGGCAGATCCTTGCTGCGGCACGGGCGAAGCCCTGCGCCGTTTCGCGGATGCGCTCAATATCAAGACAGAAACCTGGGGAGTGGAACTATCCAACAGTCGCGCAGCGCAAGCCGCCCAGGTGCTGGATCACGTTCTGCCCACCTCGTTCTATGCCATGACCCCTTCCAAATGGAGCTCGGCCAGCGTTGGACTTCTCTTCAACAATCCACCGTATGACTGGGGCGACATCGTAGAAAGAGACGAGAAGGGTCGCGAGCGCCGCATCCGGCACGAACTGCTGTTTGTCGAAAACGCCACCCGCAAAATCGTCTCCGGTGGGCACCAGGTCATCATCATTCCACGAGGTATTCTGGGCGATGAACACCTGGTCAGCGCCGTCATGCGCGAGCGCTTTGCCCGGCATGTGCTGGGCTGGTATGAACAGGTGCTGGTCACACGCTTTCCGGATGGTGAATACGAACGCTTCAAACAAGTGGTCGTATTTGCAGGTAACAAGCGGGCGCAGTATCTGCCCGCTGGAAAAGATGCCATCGAATCGATCTGTAATCTGGCACACCCGGAAACCGACATCCTGACACTGACATCTGGAAACGGCGACTTTATTATCCCTGTCGCATCTGAAAAAGTACGCTTCACCTACACCCCCATCGAACCTGCCCAATTGGCGCAGGCTGCTAATCATTGCAGCCCGGTCGGCTCTGGCGAGTACCAACGTGCAACTTACGTTCGTCCGCTGGGAGCTTCATTTAATCCAGCCTTGCCGCTCTCGGTTGGACATGTGACAATGCTCATCACCGGGCAGGAAACCGGCGTCCTGGAAGTTGAGCAGGATGGCGCGCCAGCTCTGGTCAAGGGCATGAGCCGCAAGGTGGCGGTTCGCAAGGAAAGAGACAACGAAGATGCCAAAGGTAAGATTATTTCCACCAGTATCACCGAAAGGGAACGCCACGAGGCCACCCTGTCGGTTGCCCGGAAGAACAGCGGGTTGGAGATGCTGGCCGACATGGAAAGCGTTGGCAAGTTCATCACTGCACATGCCACCCGCATCACGGATGCCATCCTGGCCAAGAACAATCCGCTCTACGATTTCCACCCCAGTGCTCTTGAATGGGAAATCACCGGCAAATCGGCGCTCGGCCTGCCTCCGCTCCCCGGACGTAGTGAACGCGGATTGTTTCCTGTTCAGCGGCATTTCGCCATCGGCGCAGCGCGCGTCATGCGCAAACATGGCGCGGCCATCATGAATTGTGAGATGGGTTTTGGCAAAACTTCCGTGAGTATCAGTTCGCTCGAACTACTGGACAAATGGCCGGCCATCATCATGGTTCCCGGTCATATGGTCTGGAAGTGGAAGCGCGACCTGGAGCGCTCGTCGAACCCGGAAGCCCCGATCACGGCTCGTGTCATCACCCGCCCGGTTCTATCCGAGCCGGGGCGCTGGACGGCGACCAAAAACGCCATCGAAGCCAAAGGCGGGAAGGTCACCAGTCTCCTGCGCTGGCAAGTCGACCCGGTTACGACCAACGATCCCGGAGGCCGGCTGCGTGTTGAAATAGACTGCCCGTTCGACAAGGCCGGTTCACTGGCTGGATTGTTTACGCAATTCACCTTCAAGGATGAAGGCCAGGTTTTCAAACCGGCTATCCAGCTAACGCAAACAGGCTTGTCCGCAGAATATGTGGATCGCGACGAATACACCCTGTTCGACTTTGTGAACGACTACAAAGCTGGACAACTGGGGCGCAAGGCGGCTGCGATCATCGCCTTCGACCCGGCCAAGTACGATGCCGGCGCAGAAGAGCAACCCGCAGTTCAGTATCATGTGCGCCGCGAATTCAACGAGGAAACAAATTCATGGGAACACCAACGCCTGGCCTGCTGTCCGTCCTGCGGACATGGCTATCACCCCGGTTCCGTCCCGCACTTTTGCAGCCACGAGATCAACGACAAGGTGATTTTAGATGGCGAAGTGCAGGAACGCACCCGCGAATGCGGCACACCGCTCTTTCAGATGTCCCGTTGGCGACGTGTTGGCCTTGCCCGTCTGGTGCTGTAGACCGACAATAAAGTTGTAGACTAAGACCCGCCAAAAAGGCCTGCTTTCGGTGCTTTTTTTACAATAAAGATTCATCCTATGCTCTTGCTCCGTTTCTGGGCTTGCCAGATTTCATACAATAAAGTCTCATCCTAACTCACCGGCGACCCTGACGCTCTCCGATGGTAGCGGTAATCTCGGCCACCAGTGTTTCCACGAGGTTTTCCACTTCCGGAGACATGCTTTGTTCAACACCTGCTTTCTGGATCAATGCCCACCGACGTGGAACTTCATTGTTCTGGATAAAGTAATCTTGAGCCCAGCGCAGTCTGCGAATAGCAAAAGCTTCTCGAGATTCGAGTACTTCTTCCAACACCTTTTGAGTTTCAGGCAACTTCAGGAGCTGGTTAGTGAGCCAAGGTATCACCTCCATTATTCTTCCAATTCCTCTTCTTGTGACCCGAACGGGTTTACCAGCTCCGGCTTTAATCGTCTCCGCCGCCATCGGGATCTTTCCGGCCAGGGTTTTATCGCGCTCGGCCCAGTTAATCACTACCGGACAAGATTTGAGGCGCGGCACGGTACAATTTAACCATTCACGATCGTAGTCCATGAGACTAGAAAAACTGGCCGGGGATTTTTCGGCCAGCTGCGTACGGGTTAGAGTTGGGTTTTCTCCCAGCATCTCCAAGACCTTTTGCCGATGAGCCGCAATGCGCCCTGGTCGGAGGGCACCCGGATTACGTGGAACGCAAACAGACTTGCCTCGCACCAAGTCACGGTGTTGTTGAAAGGGTAGGCCCAGGCGCAGAGCATGGCATTTGATGGTATCGGACCCTCCAATTCCAAGCGTTTCTTGGATGACCTTAATCGTGATTCCGGGTTCATTCCACAATTCTCGCAGCTTGTCATCCCAAACTGGTCCGTAAGCAGATACCCAGCCATACGAATAGATGTCTTTGGTCTGGTCAGATTCCCACCGCCGATAGGTAAACCCACAATCACATTGAAACTCCGCCCTTGGTCTGTCCTTGTCGAAAAAGATTCTACATCTGGTAATCACCAACTTGCGGTAGTGCGGACAGGTTTTATTCAAACAAGGCCAGGGGCCTGCTCCAAAGGGAGGATGTTTGCCGTCTGCTAAGGAAAAGAATGTACAGGTTTCCTCACTCAGAAACTGGATCAACAATAAGTGCTGTAGTGGAGAAAAGCGGACATGCTGATAACTTTCGGCCAGGTGCTTGGTCCAGGCCGAGAGTCGCTTGCCCTGACTTGAAACTTCACAGCCTAAATCGTTAAGCAGTTCTTCGGAATAGTAGTCCAGAAAGTTTTGCAAAAAACGCTCCTTGTACAGCTGGCCTGTCTGGGTCAAATAGCCTTTTTGCCACAAGGCAAGACGATATTGGCGAAAGAGCGCTTCCGAGTCCAGGTTCAAATTCTGTGTTAACATCCAGATCGAGTTCTGAGACAACTGTAATAATCTCTGGGCAGTTTTGGATGTGTCAAGCGGGCGAGGCTGCAGGCAGATATCCTGAAGCGCGGCCTCGGCCGTGGTAGGTCCTTTCGAAAAGTTCCGGTATTTGGCATAAATCAGGCTGTCCTCCAGCCAAACCGCATGCTCTACACAGACTCGCACACCAGGCAGTTGGTGCGGGCGATGCCAGTACGTTTCACCCTGTTGCTGGCGATCAAGCCCAACGCATTGGGGACAATATCTCAGATAGACGGGGACGTGTTTCCTGAACTTTGAGAGCGCCCCCAAAACGTTAGCCACAGACTGTTCTCCAAGAATCTGGATCAGCATCTGTGCATACGTCGCTGAATTTAGAAAGGGCCGGTAGTAAGGCAGGAAAGAGTGGTTTTCGAGCATCGCGGCGGCCTTGATCTCATTCCCGGGTGGCAGCTGAGCCATGAAATAAGCCAGACGAGCTGGCACATCGACCGCCACTCCATCAATCCGTTTCCCAAATAAGTCTTCTCCAATTGCATTTTTGTTTGGATATTTCATCCGCTCGGCATAACGGTAGCACAGGCTATCAAAGGTTTCGCCTGGATAAGGAGCTGGAAACCAAGCGATCATGATGAACTCCTGGGTGCAAAGAATTCCATGCCGGGTTTGATCCAACCGGCTTGCTGAAGAACCTGGTAGGTGGTCAATTTTCGGCCAGAACCCTTCGTTGCCAGATGACGTAAATCCTCTTCAGGCGGCTTCACATCGGAGGACGCCTGCGCTGGGCGTTCCGTGGGTCTGGCGACTTTGCTTCGACAAACTGGATCAACCTGGCTCTCAGGCAGTTTCACTGGAGGGAGGGCCTGGCCGGGCGCAATCTCGGTGGACGCTTCCGGTTGGCTGGCCTTTTTGTTCAGTTGGTCCAGGTTGCTTCCATAATAAAGATCCAGGTCCACCAGTTGAATGTCGGGGACCGTCTTGAGCTTTTGCCAATCGTCGGTCCGTAAAGCCTCCAGAACCTCCCGCGCAAACCTGAAACTGTCCAGGGCGACCGAGCGAATGATGGCCGGTGTCACAGTTTCTATTCCAGTGGCGATGGCGCGCATTTGAGCCAACAAATAGGCTTTCACTGCAAAGTCAGTAATCCCCTGGCTGACTTCATAAAGAGCCTCTGTCAGCTGCGGGGTCAGTGGAGTTGGCTGGCGCAAGTATTGGTAGCGCCATAGTGTTTCCACAAACATTTGCCAGACTTCATCCGGCTGCATTCTTTCCCAAACAAAATCACCTTGCCCGCTGGCGCGGCGGGCCTGGCGAAACTCGCCGGTCAAGATTGGCAGCGCTTTGTAGGTACCCACCAAGACCACTGGCATGCCCATTGTATTGACTAACTGCACAAAGAAGTTGAGCATCCGGCTGACTCCGGCACTTTTGGCAACCGAAAGATGCTGGATCTCATCAATCACCAGGCAACCGATGCCGTGCAGGGCCGTCAGGCGTTTCATGCGTCCCAATAATTCGTCAATGGAGGCGTGTCCATAGCGTGAATAGTTCTCGTAGTAGTGAGTGCCCAGAATTTCATCCAACTCCTGGCAGAAATTCACGCATAGTCCTTTAATCGATCCATCAAATGGACAGTCCAACTTCAACCATACGACTTGGACAAAGCTGAAATCGCGTTCGCCGTAGCGATGATGGATAATTACCTGGGGATACATCCGGAGAATAGCCTCCATCGCCGTGCTTTTGCCAATCCCGCTGATACCCACCAGGTTGAAACCGGTGGCAATGGTTTGCACACGCGGGAGGTTCGCAATGGATTGGACCCGCTGATCCACTTCCCGCCAGTAACCGTAGATTATCGGGTTGCGAGCCAGGTAACCCGCCCGCAGCAAACGTGACAGACGTTGCTCCAAATCGAGATGGATCCAATTGGGCTTGAAAAACTGGTTGGCGTTGTAGATCAGGTGCAACCGAATCTCGTTGGGGAGTTGGCGCTGACTTTCCTGATATTCAGGATAATATGCCAGGCGTTGGTACGCTTCTTCTGCCGAATAGATTTTCGGCAGAGCTTCGATCAAGGGGTTTTGGCGATAGTTGGGGATCAGGGGGTCCTGATAACTGGCCTGTTCCATTTGGCCCCGCACGACCCGCGGTACGCAGAGCTCATTCATGTTTCAGGATCTCCTCATCTAATTCCCGCAGCCAGGCAATCTTGCGCGGAGCAGGAATATATTCAGGTTCTTTTTCGGGTTCGTTCAGTTTCATATTTTTGCTGGGAGGTGAGGCGAGCTCCCATGCCCCGGTTTGACGTTCCTGTTCCCGTTCTTGGGTTCGATTCTCCCGAATATCTTTCAGAATCTCTCTTTTGCTTTGACCTTTTCGTTCAGCCAAAGCGCTCTTTTGGGCGGGTTCCACTATGTCGGCGACGTAGGCGTCCAGCGCCGCCTCGGCTTGCTGCTGGCGCGTTCGGCGAGCCGGTTCTTTTTGGCGTTCAAGCTCATCCAGATCCAAGATTTCAGACCAATCACAACTTTTGAGAGCTTTGTCATTGGCATGCAAGAAACAAGGCTCCAATTGTTGGCCATGCTCCAGGCGGAGATACAGGATGTCCAGTCGTCGTGGATCGTAGGCCACCTTAATCTTCCAGCGCCCAACGGCCCGGGCGCGCACATACCATTGCTCGTCGTGCGCCTTCTGGCAGTCGTATTGTCGTTGTCGGAAGATAATCCCTCTTTCCGTCACAGCAGCTTCCGCTTCTGGCAAAAGATTGAGCCGGATGAGATCTGCGTCCATCTGACGTAGTTGTCCTACCCGGTTGTGCAGACCCCAGTTCCACAAATCCAGTGGGTAAGGCTCAACATGATCGCTCAGCATCGCTTCGTCCCGGCGATACTCCTTGAGTTCGTGAAAACGGTTGTGGAACAAGAACTGGCGGATCATCAAGCTCCGAAATTGGTAGAGAGTCAGACAGGCATCCAGACGATAGTCATGGTTGCCCCTTTCGCGAGGCAAATGAACGGCCCCGGGTATCCAGTGGATGACCTGATCATTTGCCAGGCGAAAGCTCCGCTCCACAATGGCCTTCCATTCTGCTCGATAGGGCGCCGTATTTGAAATACTCACCCCCAACCCATTTACCACCTGGTCTGCGTTGTACCCTTCCATCTCCCCACGATCTGCCAGAATCTCTTTCGGGAGGTGCTGAACCGGCCAATCCTGGCTGGCGATGACAATCCCATATTCGGCGCAAAAGGCGACTTTGTCGGTGGTGGCATTCTCCAGCGCCAACATTGCTCCCAGCCAACTGGGGCCTTCCAGGCTAACACTAAAACCAGCCACCATCCGACTGAATACGTCCACGATCGTGTAGAGCACCGGACGGCCGATAATTCGGCTTGGGTCGAGGGTTGAAACCAGATAAATGTCGGCGATAGTGGCATCGATCTGGAAAATTGAACCGGGGCCGAACGCCATTTGAGTAGAATCCCCCAAAATGGGACGATAGCTCAGGTTAAAGCGTCGCTCCGTGAAACGAGATTTTTCTGTCTGCGCCAGGTCTGGGCAACCTCGTTTCGCATACCAATACTGAAACTGGCGAAACGTGGGTAGTTCTTCAGCAGGTGGCAGGATTGGGACCAAAACCCCATCCTGTAGTTCATACCCCCGGTTGAAATACGTCTCCAGGGTGCGCTGAAAGGTTTTGGTCAGGGGCATTCTTTGAGGATTTTCATAAAACTGTTTCACGCCGCGCTGGAATTTCTTTTTCATTTCAGTATCCACCACCGTGCCATGGGTTTGGCCGGTCGCATGTGCGAGGGCGTTGGGACGCCCTAATTTCTGTACCCCGGCGACTCGCTCTTGGCCTCGACCACCACAATGTTCGTAGGCCGGGAGCAGGGCGTTCTTCGTTTGCCCAGCTTGCCAATATTTGCGCAGGTAGGTGTAAATCGTTTGTCGAGTTACGGCCTTGGACTGAAGGCAAGCGGCGATCAGGGCCCCCCGTTCTTGGCGCAGGAAAATTGCCACCCGGGTCTGCCCGTGTTCATCTGTGACCAAGTCCTTAATTACGTTCCAAGCTTCATCCCTACGACGACGATACAGGTCGGGGAGTGCTGGCTCGGCCTCAACCAACCGCAGCAGAGGATCCTTCTCCAGGATTCGGAGGTCCCCGCGGGTCAGTGCCAACTCTAATTCTGTTGAAGACTGCCAGATCGGTAATGCCCGAGGGGCAAAGACATCGATCTTTGCCAAATTTTCTCCATGCAGATCTATGTAGAGAATGCGCTCAACGCTCTTCGTGTCCGTCGCGGTCTCGTTTTGGATGAGCAGGTTCACTTGAAGAGTCATGCCACGCCTCCCGCATCTGCGGTCTGGCATGACAAGAGATTCAGCGGTTTGCCAGGCTCGAGCGGAAGCTGCCAGTCTATCTGCCACTGCCGGGTGGCGATTAAGTGATAGGCCACGGCCAGGCTGGTACCTTCGACAAAGCCAAGTTGCCGGTCACAATCCATGGCCATGCTTCTCAAAATGGCCGTTGGTTGCTTGATTTTCTCGGTTAGAACCTTCGACAGGGTCTCGATTTCATGGTTCTGTAAATTCTTCTCGCTCAGTTCCAGGTAATCGCGTAAAAAACGGCAATTCTGCACCAAGACGGGCGGTATTTCCTTTTCTGTGACAATCCCCCAGTCGACTTGACGATTTTGCCAGTAACGTCGTTCGATCTCCAGCTTTTCAATGGTGCGTTTGCCTTCTAATTCCTGACTGTACTTGATTGTCCGGGCCACTTCCTCAGGTTTGCCCTTCCGAAGACGCGTGATAACGAAATCTGTCGTCATCACCACCGCTGCTTGGCTTTTGGGGTCGGTTGGATGCCGTACGTCACAAGCTTCAGCAATTGCCTGGGTTTCATCGAGAGCCAGCAGGGGAAATTGTTCGCGAATATCGCTCACTTCGGGAGAAAACTCTAACAGGCAGAAGAAATCCGTCTCCAGCTTGCTGAGAAGGTGGTGTACCCGCCGGGTCTTATAACCCAGGATACGGGTTGCCAGCCCCTGAGATGGCACATCTTGTACGGTGAGCCAGGGAAGGTAATCTGCTCCCCGGCCTTGCCCCCTTCCGGTTTTGATCCGGTTTGCGATCGTGGTGGGAAGGTTGGTACGGTCTCGTTTTGCCATAAAGTTGCTCCTGTGATGGGGTCGAAAGGTAAGGACTTTATTGTCACAGTCTACAACTTTATTGTTTAGGGTGGAACTATATTGTCGGTCTACAGGTGCAGCACAAGTTCCGGCACTTTTTCAAAGTGTATGTCGGAGACGAAAGTCACAAAGCCCAAAATGGCCGCTCGGATATCGGAACCGCCGACCAGCGCCTGCTTTCCGCCACTCGCTACAGCCTGGCCCTGACTGGGACGCTTTTTGGTGGAACCGCGAGCAGTTTGTTTTACCTGCTTTACCGGCGTGTCCCCGAAATCCGCAGGCTGTATGCCTTCTCGGATGTCACCCGCTGGGTCGATCATTACGGACTGTGGGAACGCCAATGGGATCAGAACAAACCAAGTGAAGGCGACTATGGAGCCTCGACCAACATCCGGCGCTGGAATTTACGCCAGCGAGAACTGCCTGGTATCGCGCCGGCAGTCATCCGCTATCTGCTGCCGATCACGCTCTTTGGCAATATCACCGACCTGGGCTACGCCCTGCCGCCTGTCAACGAGCTGGTCGAAACTCTGGAGATGCCCGGTCGCCTGGCGCAACAGTACGAATACATCGAACTCGAGGTGCTCAAGGAAGTCATGGCGATGCTGGATGAGTACGGCGACATCGGCGGTCTCTCGACCTGGTTCACGGCTTGCCGTTTCCGGCCTGCCTCCGCTTACCGCGACGAACGCATCGATTATTCCAGTGACAAAGGCAGCGAGATTCACGTCGAACTCCCCGCGGTAACCTCAAACAGCCACCCCTGGCTGCCGAAGGAAACCCGGCTGGCTGAAATCGTGCGCGAGAACATGGCCCAGGGTCGCAAGACATTGGTTTTCGTCGAGCAGTCTGGGACAAGGGATATAAGAGGCCGGTTGGAAAGCGCCCTGGAAAGCCTCGTCACCGAAGAAGCGCATGTGGTCAATAGTCGCCCGCTCTGGGTGACCAGCAAACCGCGCGTGGGAATCCTGTCCGCCTCAGATATGTCTCCGGCCAAACGTGAAGCCTGGATCAAGATCAACGCTCCGCAAATGGACGTGCTAGTGGTCAATCCGAAACTCGTTGAAACCGGTCTAGATCTGGTGCAGTTTTCAAGCCTGGTCTTTTACGAAACGACAGTTAGCCTGTATTGTTTGTGGCAGGCTATGCGCCGTGTCTGGCGCTTGGGTCAAGACAAGGAGGTCAACGTCACTTTTCTCGCCTACGGCAATACCGTTGAGGAAGAAATTCTGCGGCGAATGGGCCAGAAAAAGAAGGCAGCGCAATTGTTGTATGGCAAGGAGGCCGCCGGTGTACTTGTGGAAACCGACTCGGATGATCTGCAACGCGAGATCATTCAGGCGGCCATCGAAGGCCGGGCCTTTCGTTCAGCCGGTGATCTGGCTCAGAGCCTATTCTCGGATGGTACGGAGAAGAAAGTGCTCGTGTCTACCGAACCGACCGGTAGCATGGTGGCTGCCAGTTTACCGATAACCATTCTGCGACAGGAAACTTCTTGCGCTGCTATGCAGATGACACTCTTCGGAGAAGTCGTGCCGGCAGTGGCTGGGGGGAAGAAAAGGAGACGGTAGAATTTAAAACAGCGAGGCGATCGCCTCGCTGTTTTAAATTTAACTAATATTTCTTGTCTTGATATTGTGTCAAAATAATTGATTAATCTCCCGTTTTCAGCGAATAATAGATGATAACTTATTGATAAGCTGTTTAGAAGTTTGGCATCCACATTTGAGACGAATTTATTATTTCGATTTTTTCTGGTAATTGCAAAGCTGTTTTTGCTTCTGTATAAAAATACAACCCTTTATAAGAGATTAAATATCGATATTGACTCCCAAAAAAACTTTTGGCTAGGCACATAACAATAATTGGAACTTCCTCTCGAGAAAGAATATCCTGGAAAACATCAACACCAACTTGAACAATTGCACCAGTTGAAGTAATTGCCCTGATTGATTTTGCAGCAGGAATCGCAGTTGTTCGAATCATAATCATCTCCTTTAAGTTATTATTACTTACCTTGTGAGAATTTTGACTTAGAAAGTAATCCTTAACTGTTTTTGTAAAATCAAGTATTAAGTACCCTTATGTTTTCATACTCACATATTCTAATGTGTTTTGTGATTAATAGATTATAAAGCATCGTGTCTACACTCTTTACTGTCCCTAGCCAGCAGGCGCTATCTCTCACTAAATGGGGCAATCTGACTTTTTAGAGATTACCGTGCTTATTGAAATACTGTCGCTTGCAACACCGTTATTTTGAATGATCTTTAAAATGCGATTGCCTTAAATCAGCTTGCCTTAACTCGGTATTCTAAGAGACCACTGTCTGGTTTATAATAATACCTATTCATTCGCTGGACGGCTCAACAATAGTGTAACGCTACAAAGTATAGATGCCTATATGTTAGGTACATTATTATAGATTTCTAAATATGGCGATTAATAGAAATCAAGATTTCAAATACTTTCCAGCAAGTGTTGAAAAAATTTTAATCTTCTTTAAATTTCTACGATGAAAATAGTCTAGTAAAATTAGACTACTAATAAGTAGAATGCAGATTTTCGTTATTTCATATATGGTAGGTAGCCTTCAAGGTCATTTTTAAACGCTCTGAATAACTTCAAGGGTTTCAAGGGACGCAAAGGCTTTATTTATGAACCAACAACAAAAATTAACAATCGAAGAGCAGATAACCAATATTAATAGATTCCTTAGAAAAACCTATTATGGCAAAGCAGTTAAGATAAAAAGACCTTATGAGCTACCTCCTGATTTATATTCTGGAGAAGTTCTAGGTCCTTGGCCAGTCTATATAATTCATTCATTTCCTTGTAAGTATTTTGGTAAGGGTTTTTGTACACCTTGCTTTTTCTCACTGATACCAAGCATTGATGCAGACAAATCTGTTATTTACCAATCACTATTGAATCAATGTGACGTAATACTGGACAGATTTAATGAGTTGGTTTTAAGCAAACAAACAAGAGAAATCCCTTTTCCGCAATTCCCATCATTTTTGAACGACAAGCCTGGGGCTATATTCGGGTTTACAACTACAGGCACCTTTTTTGGCAGGAATGAAGCTCCACCTGAAATTGTTATCAAGCTTATTGAAAAAATTGCATTGTACGCAAAAAGAATGCGTGTCAATATTTGTATAAACATAGAAACCAGAGCTGAGGATGTACTCGACAGATATGGTGACGGAACTCTTAATAAGTTAGCTAATTATCTAGATGATATAACCATTATGAATTCAATCGGGTTAGAAAGTGTAAATGAGGTAACTAGAAATTTAATTTATGGTAAAAACCTAAACATTGATGATTTTGATCAGGCAGTTAAAATCACCAAACAATTTGGTATGATACCTAATGCTTTTGTCCATACAGGTTTTTTTTCAATGACTCAAAAAGAACTTTTAAGCGATTTTGATGATACTGTTACCTACTTGTACAAACAAAACTTGTCACCAATCGTAACATTTCCTAATTTATGTCCTTATACGCTTTCACATTTGTTATATTCACAGGGCAAATTAAAGTTATTTGATCCTCGAATAGCTGTTCAAATGATTGAAAAACTTGTTGCACTTAATCAATCTTTTAGAAGTCAAAATTATCATGGTGACCCTTGGTACATTGGGCTTGGGGACCAAGAACCAAATCCTTTTATGAATATATTTGATAACCCGCAAAAAACTACATGTGCTCGCTGCACGAAAATCATATATGATGCAATCCGTTCTATTAGACGGAATTATAGCTATGATTTATTCTCTCAATTAATAAAACCGATATATTCTTGTTCGTGTAAGGATAATTTTGAAAATGAAATTGAGAGCGAAGAATTATGCAAAACGAGTTTGCATGACCGCATTAATGCTTCACTTGAACTTGCTTGGGAAAAGCGTCGCGATTACTTGGGTTTACGTCAAGTGATTGAATTCACAGAGAATAGATGTCAGTAATATTCCGAATATTAGATTAAAGGCAAAAGCTGAAGATGAATAAAATCGAAGAACTGGATGATAAGAACTTACCGTTGATTGATTTAGATAGAATTTGCGATATTGTTGCCAAAACATATGACAATATTACCGATATTTATGCTTTAAATCACTTTGGTGATCAAATATTAGCAGAGCCACAAGAAATATTTGTTCAAAATCTCAGAAGATTAGCCAAACGACGAGTTTTATGTATCGGTACTGGGCCAGGTTCTGAAATTAGCTTCTTTAAATCTCGAGGATTTCAAGTTTGCGGAATTGACGCATCAGAAAAAATGATACAAATGGCAAGTTCGCGTGTTCAAGGGGCTGAGTTTCGTCAAATGAGAATGCAAAACTTGGAATTTTTAGATGATGAATTCGATGCCATCTGGAGTGCCCGTACTTTAATTCATATACCAAAAGAATTTGTAGTTGATATGCTTGTTTCTTGGAAAAGGGTTCTAAAACCAGGCGGTCTAATTGGCTTGGGAATTATTATGGGAAATAGAGATGGTTGGGCAGCAGAAGAATACAATCCAGAATTTAAAATGTTCAATCATTATTTTGCAGAAAACGAAATTAATGATGCTCTTTGCAAAGCAGGATTTGATATTCTAGATGTTCATAATATCGTTGATGACCGGGACCCAATAAATCCAAACAATCTTTTTATTATTGCTAAAAAAACATCATCTATTCTTGATTTGGATGAATATTCCAGGTATGTAACAATGGATGGTGAAAACAAAAAGCTTAAGGTGGCACCAGAAAATCTCGAGAATGTTATATCTATATTGCTAAGATTAGGTAATATTTCAGCTCTGCAAAAAGTAAATTTGTGCATTTTATATGATCAATTAGCCACATATTATCGTCCAAAAGATTATTTGCATAAAATTATTGCCCAGAAGCTAAAAATACATCTAGCAACTCCAGAGACTCTTAAGTCTGAAAATTTTATAATTTGGTTCACTCTTGGCAGATTACATTTAAAATTAACTCAGTTTGAGAAAGCTGTCGACTGTTTTAAAAAAGCTATCACGATTGACCAGAATAGCTTTCAAAGCCTAGTTAGGCTTGGCTATAGTTATGAAGGTCTAGCTAAGTTTGATGAAGCTATATTGGCTGCACGCGATGCTGAACGAATTGCAGATAATTCTGCTCTTCCAGAAGTCGAAATTGCTGATTTGTACCATGCGCTTGGTCATTTTTATGTTGGAAGAAGTCATATTGGCCATGAAGACGATCCAGTTCAAAGCGACGTCCAAATTGGCGAACAGTACATGGAAAAAGCATGTGCTACTGGCCAGGATGGTTATGGGTATTTGAGTTGTCTAGGTGGGATTTATACTGAGACAAAACGATATTCAGATGCAATCCGAACATTTGAGAGAGCAATGGGTGATGAGAAAGTGAGAAAGTCGGTTGCTCTCTATAACGAACTTCACTTTTACCGAGGTGAAGCATATATGATGATGGGGAGTAATCCTTATATTGATTATTACAGTAAAGCATTGGCTGATTTCGAACATGTAGAACAATACGCAAAAGTTACTGAAAACTGGGATGCATTAGCACATGTGATACTTTACAAAGTTAGAGCAGAATTGAAACGCCAGGATGTAGGTAAATTAACTCAGGCAGAAATTGAGCGCTTTCTGGTTGATTTATACGAACATGAACCGTCCCTATTCGTGGTTGAGTCGTTTCGCCGAGATCGCCTCAGACTAATCAGCATACTTCGCGCTTTTAGTATGTTGAAATATTGTCTTGATGAAAATATTTCTATAGCTTCATATAACTCTGGGTTATATGAAGCTATAACGAACTTGGAAAGTTTATTTGATGGGCAGTTTAGCTACCCTTTAACAATGCCTGTTTTGGTTGACAGTCCAATCTTACCTGAAAGTGAATACATTGTTAATACTAAATTCAAAAATCTTGAACCACGCTATATTAGTTTTGATGAAATTGGCACCACCGACTTACCAGAAAGTCTTCGACCGTTTTCAGTATGGGGAGTAATAATACGATCTGAAAATCCCCTTTCAACACAAGTCCTTTCAAAAATCACTTACTATGTTGGAAGGTTTCATGAAAAAGGATATACAATATTTATCTATGATCCTCATAATCATTTTCCGAGTGAAATTAGAAGTGCTAATCCCGATTTATTTATAGACGATGTTGAATCATTATTCAGAACATGTTACACAATATTACTTTATGAAAGAGCAAAAGAATATATTGGAAGCCCTAAAACTCCTTTGGGGATGGCTCCTATTGGTGTAGCTCCATCTATGCTTGCTGCTCAATCAGACGAAGTTGATTTGCTTTCATTATCATGAAAACATGGCAAGTAGGAAGTAATTATGCGTGAACAAAAATCCTTGATTGCTGGGTTTCGAACCTTAGAAGCAAGAGCTAGCCAACGTTCCGCTGAAATAGCTTACGGATCTGATTTAATTCTTGGTTTTATTCAACGTGTAAAGCTCAAACTGGATTTTGATTGTAGCCTTTTCTATTTTCCATCAGAATCTGATCAAATTGCCTGTGTATATCAGACAATCGATCAAAACCGCCCAACACCTTTGGAATACAAGGGAGACTTGAAGGCCACCCGAAGAAAAGTGATAACCTTGTTGGAAGGAATTCAAGATACCGTATGTTCACCTCAAATTCACCCTGGATTAAATAGATGGGGTAATAACATCCAGAATGACTTATCCTATCAAAGCCCAGTGATTAATTTAGTTCTGGATGTGCTTGGAGGTTATTTACCCGGTTCATATCCACAAGGAGCTATTTCTCTCACGATTGATTGTTCAATACCAGAAGAATTAAAATCTTCCACATCTAGATTAAAAGAGTTGACAGGATTCCTTCTGCTGTTAACTGATAAAAATAGTCTTCAGGAAAACAAAGCCGTAGGACTGGGGATAGGAATTCATCAGGATTTTGATGAATATGTTGAAACTATTGGCCGTCATACTGCCGTGCACGACTTAGAATTTTTTATTTCATCGCTATTGCACCAGGACGAACGAGTACAAGATGATACCAATAGGGCACTTGGATTAATTACACATCTAATAGCCCATAGAATGAAAAATCTGCGTCAGGCTGCTATGCTAATTGTGCAATTTTTCCCTACAGAGAAAGATGTAAACGCAAGTCCTGAAAAATATAGAACAAATATTAAAATGCTTTCATCGCAGATGGAGAAAGCAGAGCAAATAGAAAAGCAATTAGAGTTTCTGAGCAATCGCCCTGCAAAGGATAAGAGAAGCATTCCTGATTTAGTCGATATATTGAGATCACGATGCGATAAATGTCTCACGGGTAATGATAGCCCAATTCAACTCGACCTAGACATCCCAGTTGAGTTAGAAAATGTATTTATTTGGGCTCCAGCATTGCTTCCCGAAGTTTTTAATAACCATTTCGAAAATTTTAATCGGGTTTTTGATAACTTGGAGCTAAAAGATAAAAGACTTTTAGTACATATATATACCGAAGCGCAATTTGTTTGTATTGACATAATTCACTATGGTCCACCAATTCCTTCTCAAACCTTAGAAGACATGCAAAGGGTAGTTCGGGTTCGCAAACCTATTGGTGCTGGAATGGGCATGTTTTTATCTGGAATGATATTACGTCATGTTGGAGGCTCCCAAGAAGTGACTAGCCCGTTAATTGGATCTGATCATGGTGCGTGCGTAAAGCTGAGTTTCCCCATTGCAACGGAGTAATCAAGTGGAAAAAATATTAATAATCGAAGACCAGGTTGAAAACCAAAAAGTATATGACTATATCGCCGAAACTGTAGAAAGCGAATTCAATATAAAGCTTGTACATGATTTTGCATCATCATATGAAGATGCAAAGAATAAACTTGAGACAGAATATCCAAATTCAAACACTAAACCGGTAGTTATACTTTTAGATATGGAAATCCCCCGGAATGGCTACCTCGATAAAACGGCTGGATACTTGCTTATGAAAGAGTATAGATGGAAATATCTGGACAGCTATTGGATTCCACTAACTGGCGTTGTTTCTTGGCACGAAAAAAATCAGGAAAAAATTTCTTTATTTGACCAACTCTTTTCGCTTCAACCATTTGATGTAGCCAAAAAAGATGTAAGGAAACTGCAAGAAATCCTGACTAGGGTTTTTTCTATTATCAAATCATCCGAAACACCTGAAACGAAAGAACAAATAGATATCTCGAATAATGATTACTTAGAATTCGGCGATCACTATTATTTGCCGCCATCATATTATACTGGACGCCAAATTCTAGCTGCAGCTGAATCTAAGCGGAATGTATTATTGTTTGGCGAACTCGGTACGGGAAAATCTCTTATCGCTCGATTAATACACGATAAAAGCAGTCGCAGAAATAAATCTTTTATTTCAGTAAACGCAGAAACGGATTTGGAATACTTCCAAAGTATCTTATTCCCCCCCCTTTCAACGGAAGGTAATTCGGGAAGCGAGGCATTACTTGAAAAAGCTCGAGGTGGGACCCTTTATATTCGTAATTTCGATAAGATTGGCAAGCAATCTTCTGTCGGTAATCAAAGAACAATCCAGAACAAGCTGTTTCATTACATAGAATATAAGGGGTTTGATATCAGAATAATTGGTGGGATTAACAAGAATCGCTACGATGTTAAGTTATTTGATTCTATATTGCCTGAATTTCTCGAGACCATGATAGCCATCGATGCCCCGCCTCTTCGCAAACGTAAAGAGGATATTCCAGATTTAATAAAATTGATTCTTTTCCAATATAATCTTCATCAACCAACTACTGAACAAAAGAGTATAGTAGATCCTGACCGTATTAACGAATACTTGGCATCTAAAGAATGGGAGAACGGCAACATACTAGAATTAAAAATTGCGATTGAAACAGTTTTGACGAATTCCATGTCAAATGAAGTATCTATTGAAGAATTTAAACGGGAATTTGGCGAACTAAATTCCGGTTTTCCTGAGAGATCAGTACAGTTTCACTCTGTTATTAATGAAAAACCTATTATAGTTATAACAGATGAAGATATAAGAATGTACAAAAGATAATAATTTCCCACCATTGGTTCTATGTTATTTTGCAGATTTGCTCCAAAACAGCTTAGATAAAATAGATTTGTATGGCCATTTAGCGTTCAAATTACGCTTGGAACTGGACAGGATTGTATTAAATTTTCGAAGACTTAATTTGGTTTTCTGAATACTGACTGTTTGAGGAAAAATCTCGATACAGGAAATCTATTGCCATTATTCGCGCAATTATAAGACAAGAGGGTAAAATGAAATTTGAAGCTGAAAATGTATTTGATGCTCAGTTGGGCGAAATGGTGCGGTTACGGTTTATAAATAATAGCACAGATATAATTAACCCAATTCAATTTTCTTCCAGGAAAGGGACATCAAAGGAATGGGTAATTAATTTTCAACGCATTGAGGATAGCGATGTCAATTGTATTGAAAAGTTGTTAGACATAGTTCCTGATTTGCTGGTTTGTGAATATTCTGATGACATTCGTGGAATTTATTTCGATTTTTTAGCTGGATTATTTTTTTATCTACATGGGAAGCTTTCAAAAAATAATCAACGAGAAGGCACGGGAAAATATAGCCTTCACAAAACTCTGCTTCAGCAAAATCTTTTTATCTTTAAAATTGAGCCCAAGTTGTTCAGTTTTGAAATTCAACTTTCTTTTTCTGGACAGGAACTCATAATTGCCCGCCCCAGAAAAGATAGCTATAATTCTGATTCCCAAGGCGTTTGGGATGCAATGATGGCAACGGGTTATAAGAATTACCCAGAAAACTTCTTGAACATTATTCATTATTATCCTTTTTTTCGTGAGAATGTAGAAAAAATCGGAGATAGAAACACTGAGGAGGCGTTCTCCTTGTTTACAAAATCTTTAATCGCTTTTAGCGAAAATGTTGTACTTGAAAAAGCTTACGATCAAGGAAATTTGAAAAAATATATCCCCGAAATGTGTTCGTTTGTGGTTAAAAGCGAATATGAGAATCTGGAACATCAAAAAGCGTATCTTGGGAAACTACTTCAATACTTAAAAAATAACAATCTGGATTATGAGTTATTGCAGGAAATAATTTCAGATATAAAACTAGATTTGAAGCGAGGCGATAACCGAATAGGCAGGCTTGAATCAATTATTAGTTTGATTGCAGAACATTTTTTAGATCAATATGAAATTGATAAAGCAGTCTCGTATTGGAATTTATTGGAGAAAAAAGATTTATTTTTAACGCTTCAAATAAACTTTATAAACAAACCATATCATTATCTCTGGGCGGAATTAATTACATTTGGGTTTCTGGTAGCAATCTCCATTTTAACATCATCATTATTTGTATTACCTATATTATTCTTCAATATATTGATTATCATAGGCAGAATTGTCATCTTATCGGTATTTTTAATTTCGTTAGTTGGTATTATTTGGGTGATAGTTAAACTTCTTATAAAGAAGAATCTATATTACGCACAATTATTTTTACCGAAACTTATGGGGGCTATTATCGTAGGTTTATCAGCACTTATTGTTCAAGACACTCCATGGTATCTCGGAATTTCCACAAACTTCATAAGCTTATTATACATATCCGTTTTTATTTATGGCTTGTCGTTTCTATATATATTTGTTGAAGTACATAATACAGTAAAGTATTACTCTATTACAACACAGCAAAATCTTATTGAAAAAGCTATAAACATCAGCAAGAAAATCTTCGTTATTGGTTTGGTAGAATCTCTGTATGCTATTTTCTTGAGTACAACGATTTTTTTCTCTGCAATTGGTATTCCGCAAACTTTGATAAATGAGACACTGCTAAAAATAACAATAATCAATCCTGTTCAGTTAGGTTTCTTCCCTACTTTGATATTTTTTTGGACGGGATTAGCCTTATTTATCGGTTCCTTCGTGCAGCTCATTTGGCAGGATAATAGAATTACTTCATAGAGTTGGTTTTATTAGGGTAACTATCTATAATTCCAAAGCAAGTGGTACTTTTTCTGGATAGGTTAAATTTTCTATAAGATACTTTTCCCATTCGGCAAATATATTAATTCGAAAAGTATGAGATTATATGGGAAAAGTAGAGCTTAATTAAATATATAATTCTTTATGCTGCCCTTTTATGCAATAGTTTTACTAATAAAATTTATCATTTAGCCCAAAACGACCACAAAACTGACAAAATATACCGACTGGAGGCGGACAACAATGTGGGAGATACCTAAAATTGGTATAATGACATCTGGTGTTGGTGAAGGTGGAAGTGCGCTCAATGCTTTTGATGCTGCTCTTCTCGATGCTGGGATTGGTGACTATAACCTAATTAAGGTTTCAAGCATTGTACCCAGTGGAATAGTGATATATCAAAGAAATGATAAAGGTGCGATGCAACTGAACTTGTTGCCAAAGGGTTCCTTTCTTCCGATAGTATATTCATCGATCACATCAAGTGTGGAAGGAAAAATAATTTCTTCAGCAATAGCAATTGGTATCCCAGGTGATCAGTCAAAGTCAGGAGTTATTTTTGAGGCCAATTCAATTAATGAAAAAGCAATTTCTGAAATAACAGCTAAGGCGATGGTCCAAGAAGCCTTAGAAGTAAGGAAAGTGCAGGAAGCAAGATATCTGGTTGTTTCATCTGAGACTACCGTAAAGCAACACTTTTCTTGTTCAATAAGTGCCATTGCTTTTTTATAAGGCAACAGGATGGTAATGTGAAAAGTCTTCCGTTTTCTTTGCATCCCCAAACAGTTTATTTGGAAATTCTTTATAGCTGTAATTTATCTTGCGAATATTGCTATATAGGAAAAGATTCGAATCACAAAAGCCCAACAATCGGATCAAAAGAATCAATTTTCAAAATCCTTCAAAAGCTAAAAGAAGAGGGCACACAGGAAATTGTTCTTTTAGGTGGAGAACCTACTATTCATCCTCAATTCCAAGAAATATGCGAGAAAATCGCAGAGCTAAAGTTCACGTCTAAAGGTATAGTAACTAACGGAACTCTTCTTAGTTCAGAATTAGTTCGCACCTTAAAAAGATGCGACTTCTGGGTCGATATAAGCTTTAGGTCTGGCAACCAGGCTATATTTGACAAAATTACCGCAAAAAATGGCTCATTTGAAAAGTGTATAAGCGCTGCAAAACTTTGTTCTGATGAAGGTATCCATCTTGGTATTGAGTATGATTGTTCTCGATACAATTACAATAGCCTTTACGAAACAATATTAATGTTGAAAGATTACGGCATCATATTAAATCAAATTCAATTACACAGAATTTTGCCAGAGGGAGATGCATTAGAAAGCCAACAATCGCTGATATTGTCATTACAAGAATGGGAAGAAGTATTTAGCCAAGCGCAAAAAATTAAGCAGGATTTGAATATTCCGATTGCATTCGAAGATGGTTTCCCGTATTGTCTTGTAGATAGGAAATACTGGGACTTATTAGTGCCTTGTGCATGTGGATATACCTTGATAACTATTAATCCGCTGGGAGACGTAAGATATTGTGCGTGCTATAAAGCCGATTTAGGAAATATTTTTACAACGCCACTTTCTGAAATTTGGGAAGCATCCCTGAGAGATTATCGAATGATAGAAAACCACCCATTACCGTGTCAGGAGTGTTTACTTGTTGAAACATGTCGATCTGGATGCTCCGTCTCAGGTTTGAATCGTGGTAGTAATAAAGATTTTTTTTCAGAACAATTCCGCTCTATAAAAGATTTGGAAGATTATTCAATACCCGATTTAAAGTTAATTATTGGACAAAAAATTGTTTCTCAAAATGCTAAAAATATAAGTGATAAGGAGCAGATCTAATGGCTACTTCTCTGAACGGAAAAGTTGCAGTTGTTACTGGTGCAGGCTATGGACTTGGGAAGGCGATAGCTATTGGACTTGCTCGTGAAGGGTGCAACTTAGTTCTAACAGCTCGGTCTAAAGTATTATTGGATGAGACAAAAAGTCGCGTTCAAAGTTGTGGTCAAAAGGCTATAGTTATTGAAGCAGATATATCAAATGCACGAGATATTGAAAAGTTAGTAGCTGAAACAAAAACTTCATTTGGAAAAGTTGATTTTCTGATAAATTCAGCATTTGGTCATATAGGAGAAGATCAAGCAAAGTCTTTATTAGACGTTACGCAAGAAGAGCTGATTACATTTGGGAATACTAGCATTGTTGGGACTTGGTGTGTAACACAGGCTTTTGCACCTTTACTTCAAAATAACTTGGGGAAGATAATTTTCATTGGCGCAGATTGGGGGTATCCTCAACACAATATTATGCTTTCATCTCCTCAAGCTGCTACAACAAGAATTGGGTCTGAGGCATTTACATCTGCCAAATACGCTATAACAGGATTCGCAAATTCAATTGAACGAATGTTAAGAATCCAAAGTATTGGTATTTACCCAGGTGTAATTGCAAGTGTTCGTCCAAGTTCAATAGAAAGCGGTAATATCCAATATTTTGATATCGACGATCCTATTGAGATGGTTGATAAAGAGTACGGAGTAGGTGAAGCAATATTACTTAACGATGTAGTAGAAAGTGTTATTTTCGCTTTAAGAGCAAATTGCACGGTTAAGGCTCTACTTTTGAAACCTAAGAAGAGTGAATATGATGGTTTGGCTGAATAAATATCAACAAGCTTGAGTGCGGATAGAAAATAATGCACTTGTATTTCGATTAACGAATATTTAAAAATATATAAGCTGTTGGACTAATTATTTAACGTGAATAATGGTTAGGCAGCAAGCAGAGGAGCCTTAGAGAAAACGAAGTTGAGAGATGGTTTTTTAGGCTGGTGGCAATAAGCGATCAAGCCAGCCAGGATATTGATAAAACAGTTGATTAGGCTGCGATGGCGGGTATGGAGGGTGTACGATATAGTGTGTAAACGGGAATTATGAATGGTAAAGGAATCAGGAGAACAACACTATGTCTTAGAGAAAAATAGCACGACCGAGCGTAGAAGAGTTGATGCCCACAAGCCGGGCGGTTGAGGCTGAGCTGGCCAAGGTGAAATCGATGGATGATTTCTTTAGCAAAGAAGGGATTTTCGCTCGGCTGTTTGGAAACTCAGCCTGTAAGTGTTTGCAGACATGCTCGCTATAGTAACTCTTGAAGTTCCGATAACGGGACTAGTGAAAATAAATAATGATGGTCATGATTTCACTGAGACTCAATTGGCCAGAGCGAATCCGTTTTTTGCTGCCATCGCCTAACAAGCGTTTGTACCAATTTGGTAAAAGATCTGACAGAATTCGTCTACATCCACAAACAATTCAAGTAACCTCATGGCGCGGGATTCCTTTCTTGGATACTTTTTGTTGGCGCGTAGAGTTTACCCAAAAAAGCGAGCCCCGTTCCTTATCCATTATTCACGTTATTCAGCATGAGCCTTGTTCGCGAACCGATTAGTAGTCGCACAAAAAGTGGTCTAGTCAAAAAAATTTATCTCTGAGAATTCTGTGCGGATCGTGTGTTTTTTGTGGCGGACAACTCATAATTCATAATTCATTCCTGCATCAAAATACTTATTGGCAATATCTTCTCTGGCAACATAGATAAGTAGCTTTTTGGTATTTCCCCCAAGTGCCATCCACTTGCCGTTGCTTCACCATAGAAAAACCGCAAAGCAGACTTAGGATCCTCGATATAATCCCCTTTTAGGTTATCTGCCCCTGCAACGCCAAAAGCCAGGTGCCTCGGATACAACAGCAAAACTACCTGGAAGCCCAGCCTGGCAATCACTGCTGCGCATAGAATAGCTAAATCCTCGCAGTCGCCTGTGGCTTCCATGAGTGTCTCAACCGGGTAACGCGCCCAGTCTTCATGATCGGTGGTGTCCTTATCGAAAGAGTAGGGGATACAGGACTGCACAAACTTCAGTACGTTGTAAGCCTGGTTAAAGGTGCTCCATTTGTGTTTGGAATGCAACCTTTGAAATTCACTGGCCAGGTCGCGCACTTCGGGCATCTCCAATTCGGCATATAAATTCCACTGGCCATTAAAGCGCGGCTGGCGACGGTAGTATTCAAAGCGTGGGCGGCTGATTGCCAGTTCAATTGTTTGCTCGATCTCTTTATTAGAGCCCTTTGGTTGAAACTTCCACTTAAATGTCTTATACACCAAATCAGGACTATTCGGATCAACCGTTTCCAGGATGGGCGGAGCAGACTGTTCCAAACCCTCTAACATGTTATAAGTCTGGCGCTTGTCGTGGGTCATACCCTCCAATTTGATACGAGCTTGCGTAAAACTATCCACTAGTGAACGCAGTGGGACGCTGTGCCGCGCCTGGATGAACAAGGCTGTGAATGGGTCGCCAGTATAGACCGACTGCCAGCGCAACATGCCGTGCTGTGTAGGCGGCAGGCAGCAAATCTTCCATTCCGGGTTGCTTGTCAGGCCATGAAAGGTCACAGACGATCCACTAGACCCACCCACCGCATCGAAATCGGGGCGGAAAGGTGGAAAAGCGGCGCCCATGCAGGTGGCAATCGTTTTCGCAGACAGCGGCTTCGCAGCTGTGAAACCGGGGGTTTGATCTGCCCACAGCCCAAAGATGGTTTCCAGGTCAAGCATCCAGACCGCCTTGTAAGCCTGGAGCGCCTGTCCCTCTATCCAGCCAACCACAGCCTGAGGCTCAACAATGCGCCATTCGGTAAACAACGGCCGGGCTTCCAGAAATTCTCGTGACCATGTGTCCAGGTCAGGTCGCCACTGAGCGTAGGCCCAATTAGTTAGTACCTGATCCGCTACCGGCTGGCGGAAAAGGTCATTCCAACCGTTTTCCGCAGCGGCCAGCGGAAACTTCTCCCATTCTGCAGAGAAGGATTGGACAGCCTGGGTCAACTTTTCTTCAAACAAACCCAGGGATGTTTGTGCTTCCTTCACTAAGGCTTGCAAACCGGGCAAGGTTTCTCTGATCTGCTCGAGGGCCTGCAACTCAATCAACAGACCGCAATATTGCTGCAACAGCCCCAGACATTCATCGCGCAGCGCCTGGGCCAGGTAAAGTTGGCGGCCATAGTGTCTTGCGAGGTAGAGCGGGACCAGCCAGCGGCGTGCAAAGACCGGCAGGATGCGCACCCACCAGGGGAGTGCTGGCGCATTGGCGAGCAGCCCCTGCATTTCCTGACTTTTGGATGTCAGTTTTTCCAGCAAGACAGGCTGGCGCTCCTGCATCCTGCCTGCCAGCTTCTCAAGTTCATCGACCGCCTTCTCGAAACTTGCCGCGGTGATTTCCAGCACCTGGCGGGCATTTTGCAGCCCGCCAGGATACAGCTCAACTTCCAACGGCAGGCGCTCGAAGCCGAAACGCAGGATCGCAGCCAGGTGGGTCTCGAGTTGCTCGCGATTGGTTCCCAGACTGGAATTTACTTCAGGCAATATTTTCTGCTCAAAGCGTGTTTTGTAAGCCAGTAACTGATCGGCCCAGGGGGTCTGGTTGACGCGTTCATAATCCAACGGCGAAAGGGAGATATCCGTCAGCAAGGCAACCATCTCCAGCGGTTCGGGTTGGATGCGAACCTGCCCAACCGCGGGCGGAAGCTGCGCCGAAAGGCTTTCCAGCCAGTCAGGCAGCTTGCCCAATTTCTCTTGCAGCTGGTGGGCAACCTGGATGGCGGCCTGGCCATCGCGAGCTACGCACAAGATTTTTTCAGTGAGAAAAGCGTGACCAATGCGCCGGGCACAGGCGGTTTGAAGTGCATCGGGGTCATAGACCAGTCCGGCTGCGCCGATACTGCTGTAATAACTGGCCCGCTCAAACAGGGCATCTTCGTCGCGTTCCTGGAAAAAACGCCGGGCCAGGTCACGCTGTAAGAGCGCCAACAGCGCGTTGCCAACCAGTGTGTTCAAGCTGGCGGGATCCTTCACCATTGCTGTGCCTTCTTTGCGATTATCGAACAGGTAGACAGCGAAATCGGGTGCCTGACGGTATTGCAAATTCAGCGCTCTGGCCAGCGCCTCGCGCTGCTCCGATTCGGGATGCATGAAATCATCGAAAGCATGCAAAAAGCTATACACTGCCAGATTCTGGTCCGCTTCACTTTCCGGAAAAACAGCGATACTGAGCATAAAATGGGCCTGGCACAGGCTGGTATTGGCCATTAACTCATTTAATACAGCACCCAGCGGAAGCAAAACACCGGAAGCCCAGGGGTCGTTGATATCCGCCAGGATGAAGAAATTGAGCGGTACGTCATAGTAGTCTTCCCAGCCTGCCGCGATCAGGCGTTCATGAACGCGCTGTTCGTGAAGCAGGCTTTCCAGGCGGGCTTTCAGCGCCGGGCCATGCTCAACAGCAAGGCGCAGGGCAGCCTGACGCTGTTCCAAAAAAGAACCGCTCGTGGGTTTGGGTTCCACGCCGGGTGTATTGGACAGTTCCACCAGCGCTAACCCGGTTGTATCGTCCGGCTGAAACTGGTAAAACACGCTGGCGGCAGCCCGGCGGGCATCCCCGCGCTGGTAAATGCGTTGAGTCTGGCGCGCGGCCTCGGCAGCGAAGCGCCCCACGGCAATGACCACCGCCGGTGTTGGGCGGGCGATTTCATTTTCGGGCAATGCAGCAGAACGATTATTCATGTTCATGTCCGTAGTTATATCCGCATTTCACACAGACGATCACAGATTTTCTGAGAATTCAGTGGGGCGAAGCAGGCAAATTCCGCTGCCTCACCCCGGTACATCGAAGGTTAGCCAACCTTGCCCAGGCGGCGCTGCATACTCTTGAAGGCGTTGATCTCCTTCTCGTACTGCTTGCGCATACTATCGTCGGTGGCAGGCATCTTTGCAATCGAGGCCTTGTGAACTTCTATGGCCTTATCTAGCTTGGCGATCGCGGCATCGTTGCCCATGCTGCGCACTTCGGTATCCACATCCTGATCGACCTTGCGCGCCCATTCTTCGTGATGCGAGAAGACTTCTTCGGACTTCTCGCGGCCCTGCGCCAGACGAAACTCGCGCCCGGGCTGGATTTTGTGCGATGCATAACCGCGCTCAGCGTCAAAGTAGTACCATGCGCCTGACTGGACAATATATCCAAAAGCCAAGGCTATGGCGAACAGGTCACGACCGCGGCGGCCCTGTTCGGGCATCAGATCGGGGGCGAATTCCATGCCCGGCAGCACATGCAGCGGGTCTGTGCCTTTGCGCTTCTTTTCATAAATACCGCGGTACTCGTCCATGCCACGGATCAGGAAGGCCGGCAGACCGTGCTGGATGCGCACCACGTCGATGCGATCGCGAAAACCGGTGGTCTTGATCTCATACAACGAACCGTTGCGATAACTGGCCGGAATGAGCAGGCTGTTCTCATCTTCCACACCCAGGATGCTCTTGCCCTCCAGATCGGAAAGACCGCGATCTTTATCATATTGCCAGAAGGGATGGCAGTACTCCACCAGGCGATCCAACTGTTCTTCAACCAGAGTCTGCGGCTCAATGCCGCGTTTTTCTGCCATCGCTTTGAGCGTGGAGAGCAGGGAAGTGGCATCCAGGTCTGCGACAAAGAAATGGCGGGCGTATTCCAGGGCAGCGGGTTTGATCTCTTCCGCTGTCCACTGCACCAGTGTGTCCATGTCGCCAATCACGCGCGCCGGGACCATGCTCTGGAAAACCGATTTGGGGTCAATGCTCGTGGCATGTTCCCAGTAATAGTCGGCAAAACTCACGTTAATTTCCTGCAGAAATTCATAGCCATTGGCCTGGGCTTCGCCCGGGCTGGCCTGGTGCTCAGCAGTTACCTGCAGTTCGCCGGAAGCGAGGTTGGCAGCTGAAACGGCGGCAGACAGGCGGGCTTTCAAACCACTGGCTAGCGAGGCAAGCTGATCATAGATGGCAGCGGCATGCTGTTGAGCAGCCAACTGCAAGGTGAGGTCGTTTAGTTTGCCCATGGCTGTGATTGTTTCGCGTTTGAACATCGCAAATTTCTTCTTCCAACCACCACCGAAGAGCGTGCGTTCAAGCACATCTTCTGGGCCATCATCCAGCCGCTTGAGCGCCTCACGCGACTTTTCGTATTCCTTCTTCGCCATTTGCAGATCAGCGTCGCTCACGCCCTGCTGCATGATGCGGGTCTTGAAACCGTCCAGCGAGATCACGTTTGATTCGATCATGCCGGTCGCGGCAGGCTCAAGCAGTTTGCCAAATACAGCCTGGGCAAAGGTAAAGCCCTTTGTGGCTGCCAGTCGGCTCATTTCCTGGTTCAAGCCCTTCAGCAGAACTGCCAGGCGCTCGGCGCTGATCTTGCTCAATCGCTCAGTCTCAGCCCGGCGGGCGGCCTGGTTTTGGCCTTCCTGGGCATCCACCTGCGCCATCGCGCCAGCCACCGAGTCGGCCTTGTTGATGGCCGGTTCGTAATGCATCTTGATGTGGGTTTCAGCCAGCAGGTCGCCCAACAGATCCATGTCTTTCAGGCGCAATTGCGAGTGCAGTGTGGCAGCATCCACGCTGACCTGGTGATCATCGGCAGCGCCCAGCAGCCCATCGGTCAGCAAGCTGCGACCCATACGGCTGGCGCAGTATTCGAGCAGGCGCTCCTTGGGGTAAATTAATGAAGCGGCTGCCAAAGAACTGAACGAACGGCGCATGCCTTCGAACTGTTCACCCAGGGCCGCCACGTTGGCAGTGAAGCCGCGCATGGCGCCGGCGATGGATGAACCGGTATCCAGGAAGATGGACTGGGCGATCATGTTGTAGACATCATCGGGCGAGTTCAGTCGATACCCGGCCTGGTTTTCAATATCAACCACGAAGCGATAATCAAAAGGCGGGGCAGCCACTTCCACGCTTGCGCCTTCCGGATATTGCACATTCCAGAATGGGTTTTCGCTCAGGTAATTGTCTTCCTTGAACCAGGCGTAAGTATTGGCGCGTACCTTTTCCTTCTGGGTCTGGGTTTCGCTTTGGATGGCTTTATCGATAACAGGAGGCAGGATGCTGATGCTGATCACAGTCGGGTTCTTGCCCGCCATTAAGTGGCGGCAGAGGTAGGCCACATCAAAGCTCATCGAGCTGCCACTGCCGCCGGAAGTCGAGAAGACCAATACGATTCGGCAGCCCTGATCAACCGAGTATTTGATTTTGTCCGTGGACTTGGCCTGGGTGGCGCGGATGTTTTCAATCTCGAACAGCGCCTCAGTCGCGGCGCGCAGGCGGTCAATAAAGGCCATGCCGCGGGTGCGGTCGTTGAACATGCGGAACAATGCCAACCGGCCAACCAGGCGCATCTGCTGTGGCGAGCCGCCACCTGCCAGCATGCCAGCCTTGAGCTGAGTGCTATCCGGCCACCATTCCTTGATGGCAGGGTAGTTGTCAATGTTCTTGATCACTGCAGCGGGGTTGAGGCCAGACAATTCGGCGCGTTCAGATGAGTTGAAATACGGCTGAGCCTGTGGGTCAATGTCAGAGTCAATGTCCACCCACAAGTGGCGCAGCACGGGCACATTTCCGTAAGCCCGGTTGAGCAGCTTCTTCACGCGGTAGGCAGTTTGCCCGGCGCTGGTGCCGATGTAGACAAACAGGGTCGGCTGGAAACGAACGTTGGTGATATTTTCGGTTTTTACGGCTGTTGTAGTCATGGTAGTGAGGCCTCTGGTTGGTTTGTTGGTTTAGAAGGTCACGTCGCGGATATACTTGAACATTCGGTTGCCCATCTGGTACTGGACATTTTCTTCAAGGGGCAGGTCGGTGGTGTATTCCCGGTAGCCCTTGCGGATGCTGGCCTTGGGGTGCAAGGTGAAGCAAAGTTCATCATTCGCGTCACGCTCGACCAGGATCACGACATGCTCATCTTGCATGTTTTCATCCGGGATCACGATATCATTCTGGCTGGCTTTCCCAATTTTGACATCCGTCTTATTCATGGCTGTCAGGTTGACATCCTCTGTCAGGTCCGGGGCATCCTTACTCCAATGGATTAGGGTGCCGGTAACGATGGGGGGCTTGGCTTTCTGCCTTGCCCTGGTGATCAGACCTACAAATAGGATAATCGCAAACAGCAGGCCGACACCTGAGAAAATCATAGGTTTGCGACAAGTGACCCACAATGGATCCACGTTGAAAGACAATCCAATTACAGTTTTAGTGCTCATTTTTAAGCCAGGGCGTACTCCGCTGACCACCAGTTTGCCGTTATACTCACCTGGATAAAAGCTCCCGTTCCCAGGCAGCACGGTCAGTTCCATCAGGCTTTCACCAGGCGCGACCGTCAGAGTCTCCTGGCTGAGCGCAGATCCAGTCAGGCCATCCAGTTGCACCTTGATTTGCTCGTTCTGGGTGCTGGTGGAGTTCAAGTGCAGGACCAGACGTACAGGCGCCCAGGCCAGGCAGGAGTCAGGGGAAACGCTTGATGTAACTACAGGCGAGATCGAAAGAATGGGCTCAAAAAGCTCCAGCCTGATAGGGATATCTCCGCCAACCAGGTCAACACCTTCAGGAACGGAAAAGACCAGCCGGCCCTGGAATAGCTGGGGCGGCAAAGTTGGATCGGTCTGGATGTGCAGGGTCAGGGTGGTATCGCTATTCGCAGCGACCTGGAATTGTGCGCCTTCCAGCACGGTAAAACCCGCCAAATCCTGCAATTGGGCGGTAACCGCTGCCGCGCGTGGGGATGTGGAAGAAAAGGTGACAATAACCGGGATGCCCTGCTGCGCCTGGTCCAACGCAAAGCGGGTCGCTGGCTGCAGGCCGACCTGGGTCTTTTGCACGCTCAGAGTGGGGATGATGCGCGCCTCAAAAGTGGTTTCAAGCGTGTGGGTGTAGGGCAGATCCAAGTAGGCAGCATTCTGCGCTTCCACGCGCAGCTTGTAAACCCCATCTTTAACTGGGCGGTATTCGGCCAGGTAACTATCCCCGTTATGTTGCAGGGGAATGCGCTGCGTTTCGCCGGTTGGTGTGGTTACCAGGACAAAGAAATCGCCGTGATCCAATGTGTTCGGTTCCGCGCCGCCGAGATGGATAACGATCGGAACGCTGTTGGCGCGAATGTCATAGCGCTGCGCTGCCGGCTGGTCAAGCAGCATGCCAGGGAAAGCGATCCCCTGGATCTGGGTCTTATACAATACGGGTACGCTGCCTTTGAAACCCTGAATGTTCACCTGGTAGGTGCCTGCCTGACTGGTGTTAACATACATGCGGGTATACAGGCCATCCGCGGCCAGAACATCTCCGTGGCTGCCGTCATCATAGAACTGATCCAAGCTGTCCTGGGCGCCATCCGGACGGGTGATCAGGGCGGAGAAGGACGCCTGCCCGATGATGGTCACCGGGGCCTGGCCTGGCTGCTCATCAATCAGTCTGACAACCAGCGGCAACGGCTGGCCGGTTTCGAAGAACCCGGTTGGCGAACTCAGCCGGACGCGCAGCCTTGAGTATAGGATGGCGCGCATCCGGGCCGCGCCACTTCCGCTCAGGATGAAGCGCCAGTCGCCTCCGACTGGTTGCGATAATGTATATACAGAATAAAGCTGATTCTGGATGGCAAAGCTGACGCCCGCGTCACCTCTGGCAACAGGCTTTCCATCTGGAGTTTGCAGATTGACATCCATTGTTGCCGGTTTGCTGGCTACAAAACTGACCCGTTCGACATAGGGCATCAGGGCCGGGTCGAGGGAGACCAACGCCTGCCCTGTTCCATCCGCGGCGTTGGCGCTGATCACTGTTCGATCCTTAAGATCGCCTAGAATCTGTAAATAGCTATCCAGCAGGTCAGCGGCCTGGCTGGCAAAGATTACCCGCCCACCGGTTGCATTGGAGACCTGGGTCAGAAACGATGATTGGCCGGCGCCAGTCAGGGCGATGGAAAGCACCGGAATGCCCAAGCTTTGGGCTGCATCCAGGGCTTCCTGTTCGTAACTGGGGTAAGGCGCTGGGATTTCGGGCTTACCATCGGTCAGAAAAACCACCACAACGTGGTAACCCGCCTGATTGAAAGACTGCTGCATGCGCCGCGCTTCTTCAAAAGCAGTTTTGACATCTGTGAAGCCATCCGGGGCAACGGGCGTCATCTGCTCGGCCAGCCGGGTATGCTGGACAGCGTCGGTAATAGTTTCGATACCGTTTGTGATTGGGCTGCTGGTAGTGGAAAAACGCAGCGCGCCAACCGCATCGCCTTCGTCCAGCAATGATATAAAAAGCTGGGCAGCGGTATAGCGTAAGTTGGTTGGGTCGCTGGTTTTCATGCTGCCCGAGTCGTCCAGGATCAAAATGACAGCCACATGCTCACTGGCATTGGATTGCGCTGCGACATTAAACCAGGGCAGCAACTGGGCAAGTAAAAATACAAGTAACACCAGGCTGCGTAACCGGAAACGGGTAGACAAATTGTTGATCACGATGCTGCCTCACTGTTCAAATAGGCTAGGGCTATTTGAAAACAGTATAAAGTCCCCCTGCATCTCGCAGATCAGATTATCTTAGGAGCCGGGTTTTTGGCCCAAATTTTTTAGAATATTTCTTCAATATAGGGTAGCGTTAGCAAGTGAAAAGCGAGAGTCTCTTTGTCTTTGATCTTCTTCGACTGGTTTTTCTTTGATGTGGCTTTCTTAGCATCCACCTTTTGGATAGTCTCAAAAGCTTGTTTGAGATGCGCTTTCACAGCGGGATGATTGCCAAAATATTGTTCTGGATCAACATCCCCCTTCAACACATCGTTCAAGCCCATTTTTTCATAAAGCGAACTGACCAATCCATAAGAATAGTCCTCACTAATTTCAAGTTCGTCCGCCAGATCGCGGCGTTCCATGCTGAACATAAATGCCAGCCGCGCAGCTTCAGTATCGCGCTTGCTAAACCTGGCAATCGGATTCCTGCCATCAAGTATTAACGTGCCCCGTGGCAGCGGATTTGTATTCTCAAACGAATCACAAACTCCTGGCGTGATAATAGTATGGCCCTCAGCCGCCAGAGAAACCGCCCAAGCCAGCGCATAGCGGATTTCATCCTTCAAAATGAACCCCGCGAAATTAGGTTGTGCCCGCAGCCTGGCAATCTGGTTACTTGCGGTTACACCGGTGAACAAAACCGCCGCCTTTGGGCTGTGTTTCAGCAGGCTGTCCAGCGCCTCACTTAACCAGTTATTGTTATAAGGGATGTCTGTATCAATTAAGATCAGGTCAGCCCGTTCCTCGTGCGTCTGCATTTCTTTCAATAAAATGGATAATGCTACCGGATTACCTGCATCCCCAACCACCTTGGTACGCCAATCACGCCGCAGCAACATTTCCATCCAGTTGCGGGCGTAAAAGTCATCTTCTACCAGGATCACTCGAATTTCTTTGACCATGCATCCCTCCTTTTTTCTTTTAGTTAATTATAGTCGAAGCGCGATGATTACAAGTAGATTTACCTTGCAGATTCGTTAATGGATCAGCCACTCTACCCCAATCACACTGGCATGAATGACTGCCGATCATAAACCTGCACAATATATTGGAATATCTGAGATCCCCGTTTAAAAGAAATTGGGTGTACGGTCCCCTGCTCCCGTACACCCTTTGGCTGACCCCCAGTCAATTCCATAACTAATTCGCGTTTACGCGCCTGACGTATTGTTCGTAAAGCCAGCCTCCCAGCCATCCAAGCAGCGCGCTGCCCAGCGCATGCAGCGGGGTAAAGCACAGATAGACCGTTCCTCCAATGATGCTCAGTCCCAGGCTGGCGAACCCCATGACGACTGCGAGAAGGATATTGAGCACTGTGGATGTCAGCCACAGGCGCAGCCCCGCCGAACGTCCAACGCGGGCCAGATTGGTAGCCTCAGGCTCTTCTTGAAGGGTGATCCGGGCTGCCTTTACGCCGCACAGCAGGTAAATGATTACCAGCAGTGGGAAGGAGAAGATCAGCGCCGTTCCGGCTGTGTAATAGTGGATTGCATCAATCACCGTGAAAGGGATGACGAATGTGATTACTGCCCGGCTGGCGGGGCTAAAGCTACGATAGAGCTTGAAAAGGGAACTTTCCTGATAGTTTCTCGATGCCTGGTTCATGGTCCGTCATCTCCTTACTGAACGATTTGATTGACCCAAGTATGCGGCAATTTATGCCGGCCAACCTGAGAAAATCTGTGCTCTTCAATGGGTAAACCATTTGTTCTTTTGCGGTTTGCGGGGAAAGGTATCAGATAATCCAAGATTTGTTTGAGTAACCGGCCTGCATAATGTGGTCACAAAAAGGAGATGAAAAATGTTACAGCATACTGCTCACTCAGCTTTTCGCTCCGCCCAACGTGGCCTATCCGATGAGGAAATTGAATATGTCTACAATTTTGGTTCGCTCTACCATCGCGCAGGTGCTTTGATCTATTATCTACGCCAACAGGATATACCCGCATTCGACCAGCGAATTGATTGGGTCATGTGCCTGGTTGGCACTGCCCTGGTGGTCGACAAGGATGGGTCGACACTATTGACTGCCTGGCGCAACCGGCGTAAAGGCTTGAAACTGATCCTCAAAAAGCGGCCTTACCAGCGAGATTTCTTTGACAACCAGGAGGCGGTTCGATGAAACCGTTCTACACTGTTTCCGGAAAAAGTGAATATGCTGTGGTTAATGCCAATTTTTCCGCATTGGAAGGCCTGCTGCAAGATGATAAAAAATGGGCCGCCAATACTCTGGAAATGGCGGGCGAGTATGGTTGGAGAGTAAAGCTTGCGCGAATGTGGGGATACAAACTTTATTCTGCCATGCTCATCCCAGAAAGCGATGATAGCTTTGTCGTCTTCAACATGATCGCAAAGAATTCCTGTCTGGTATACAGGATACAGAAAGCGGATGATGACAGCGTTCAAGTGACCCCGGCCAATTATCTTCCGCGTGAGTGGAAAATCTTTATTGCGATTGGATTGGCCGTGCTTTTCATTTTTCCAGTTCTGCTCTCACCAGTGATATGGAAGTTGTATGAAATAACCAACGCCAGGTTATCGAGGCTTTTTCTGGACGCCTTTTGCAGATATTTGGATGATCGAGTATCACACTCCGAGATCGAAAGCGATTGGTCTCAACTGATAAAACCCGGGAGGAAATAACCTCTGATGAGAATGATCCAGTGACCACAGCTCATGAAAAAGTTCTCAGATAATCTGATATTGGCACAATTTATCAGCCTGCATAATGAAAATACAAAAAGGAGATGAAAAATGTTACAGCATACCGCTCACTCAGCTTTTCGCTCCGCCCAACGTGGTTTATCCGATGAAGAAATAGAATATGTCTACGAGTTTGGTTCGCGCTACCATCGCGAAGGCGCCTTGATCTACTATCTTCGCCAGCGGGATGTGCCTGCATTCGACCAGCGTATTGATTGGGTCATGTGCCTGGTTGGGACCGCCTTGGTGGTCGATAAGAACGGATGCACACTTTTGACTGCCTGGCGCAACAGGCGAAAAGGCTTGAAATTAATTCTCAAGAAGCGGCCTTACCAACGTGACTTCTTTGATGATAAATACGCTATGACCAATTTCATGGAGATGTAAGAATGTGGTTGAGCTCGAAGGAGAAAATCACTTTGCTGTATTATGTGCAGATTTTGATACGGCTCATTCTCATTTACAACTGAACCCCGGCTGGGGAGCCGATACGATCCAGATCGCAGGAGAATATCGTTGGCGCGTATATGCCGCCCGGACATACAGCAAGGGCCCTTTCGGAGCGAGGGTAATCGACGAAAATCCGAACCGGTTTATTGCTTGGGGTGTCTATCGCAAGAGATCCTGCCTGGCTTATCGAATAAATCGGGATGGCGCTGGCATAATACGAGTTATACCCTTGGCCTATTTAGAACGAACCCACAAAGCGCGTGTGGTTGTATCTTTAGCGTTCCCCTTATTGATACCTGCACTCTTCTCCCCGCTGTTCTGGTTGGTTTACGCATCACGAACTCTACGCGCATCCAGACTTTTGTTACCAGCATTCTGTCAATATCTGGAAAAGGTTACAGGGTATTGATGTAAGTTATGGAATAATATGAAGATTACTTTACTACAATTATTACCTTTCTGATAATGCTTAAAATATATGCGCAAAATTCTGGTCATTAAATAACCCTTTTTGCTTTTCTAATGATATATACTGTAATTATCTTATTTCTATTGAAGTCCAGAACGCTATTGGGACGGTTAGGTTGCTCTATCTGCAAACGCTGCTTCACATTATTTAACCTAAGTTGCTACCTTGAGATGAACTTTAACAAAAATCCATGAGTATCCAGTAAAGTTGGGTTTCCCGACACAAAAATACTGGAGGAACTCATGGACACCCAAATTATAGCCATATATTGTCTTTGCGATGACATGCTCAAGGGTTTACATCATTTTGAAGATCAACAACGCCAAATGAGTGATGCGGAAATCATGACAACTGCCATCGTTGCCGTCTTGTATTTCAAAGGCAACTTCTGTCTCGCAAGCCATTTTCTTTATGAGTCTCATTACATTCCTGGCATGTTGAGCAAGAGCCGCTTCAATCGCAGACTGCACGCTATTGCTGAATTATTTCTCACCTTGTTTCTGCGATTAGGTGAGACCTGGAAGAAACTCAACGAAAACTCGCTGTATGTGGTTGATAGTTTTCCAATCGCAGTTTGTGACAATTATCGAATTATGCGGTCAAAAATCTATCAAAATGAGGCTTTCAGAGGCTATATTCCTAGCAAAAAACGCTTCTTTTATGGTGTCAGGATCCACATTCTGGTTACAGAAAATGGTGAGCCGGTTGAATTCTTCCTGGCGCCTGGTTCATTGCATGATGCAACCGCTCTTGGAATGTACGACTTTGACCTGCCAGAAAATTCTTTGGTGATTGGAGATAAAGCCTATAACGATTACACCAAAGAAGATATTATGAATGAAGCCGGAATATGCTTGGTACCGATCAGAAAAGAAAATTCGAAGAGGCCGTTACCAACGTATATCTCCTATTTCATCGCTTCGATCCGTAAAGTTGTGGAAACCACCGGTAGTCGTATTTCACAACTGTTACCCAAGTATATTCATGCTGTAACTGCCAAAGGTTTTGAGCTCAAAGTCGGCCTTTTCGTTCTGGCTTGTTCCGTCAACTTCCTTTGGTAGCAACTTAGGTTATTTAATTTCGCTTTTACCGGCTTTGAAACGGTCACTGTGCTGATGGCCTGGTCACCTATGCCACCCTTATCGAGTAAAATATCATTTATTATTAATGTTCCAATATTTGACATTTATTTTCATGAGCGAATTTGTTTAGACTTTTATGGCCGCAGATAATTCTATTTTATCAAATGTATTACTAATCAAGGATTTAAAAATAAAGGATTCGGCCATGGACAAGTACGATTCTCTCCAAGTATTAAATAATCTAAACAGGGCATTAGGAAGTAATGGTCAACCTGAGGCTACAAGGGCCATGCTTTTACTTCTAAAGGCACAATCTCCTGCTGGTTGCTGGGAGCACAGCGGAAACCAACTATGTACGCCGGTTCAAACGACCCAAGCCTTGGATGGGTTGCTTTCGATTGATTACAAAGAATGGATTTCCGACAATACGAGCCCTGTGAGATTAGCGATAAAGTGGTTGTGTGATAATCAATTTTCTCAGGGAAATTGGGGGGAGGATCCATCAGATACGGCTGAAGTTATAAGAATTCTTATGTATGTCGACCAAAAAATGCTTGCGCAAGGTTGTAAGGATCCCATCATTGAAAAAGTCATTAAGAAAGGTGTCGAATATTTACGAAACATATGTGAAGAAAAGGATGCGAGATTCATTGAAAACCGCAACTTTGGTTGGTATGGTTCCGCATTTTGGGCAACTTCTGCAGTTGTTTTTCACTTAGCTGGCGAATTGGCACTTGCGCGAGATTTGCTGGATGACATATGGTCTTTTCGTAAGGATATAACCAACACTAATTCATCACTTGATGGGTGTTCATATTTTGAAGCGCCAGATCAGATGAATGATAATAATTTACGTATATGGAATACTGCACATACAATTATTGGATTAACAAGATTAACTGAGTTGAGTCCAACTGGATATAACTTATCACCTTTTCTCAGATGGCTTGAATATCAGCAAAATTTTGGGGAGAAAATTAATGAGCGAATTAAAGGGAGTTGGGGTATAAATGCAGCTCATATTGGAGGGGATTCTCTTTCAATTTGTTCATATGCTGCAATCGTTGCGCTTCAAAGAGCTCGAAGTACAAAGGCACCGATAGAACTAGGAGTTAAGTGGTTTGATAAGATAATTCGAGAAACCGATGAAGGTAAACTTGGAAACACGTTATTGTGTGCAGCAGGAGCGATGTATTCAACAGTATATAGTGCAAAGAATTTCATGCCTTTCTTACCCTTGGATACGATTATCCAAGTAAAAGAAACAATTAATCAGCAATCAAGCAAAATAAAGGAATTAACCTTTGAGCTAGATAATTTTCAACAGCAATATGGAGAAACCTTTGACCGACTATCAAAAAATTTGAATGATGCAATTCAGTCTAGAGATAAACTGCAAAAAGAAGTAGATGGTTACGTGTTTAAAATTCACCGCGAAAACCTAGGAGTTTGGGGATTAATTGGTTTGGTACTTGGAATATTAGGACTTATTATTTCTTTCATATTGAGGTGATATTGCTATGAATTTATCTACACCAAATAAGCATGTTTTTACCGTTGCCCTTGATCATATTCCTCTTGGAGTTATGGAAGGATGGGAAAACGTAAATCAAACGCTTAAAGTAATTGTTGATGGAGAACCAGACTACATTGTTTTAAATTTCGGAATTCTAAAGTTATATAGAGATTTAATAAAAGAAAAGACAAAAGCCATTCTTCGCCTTGATGGCAGCCCGTCTTATCTCGTTGAAGATTGGCTTAAAGCTTCAAGATACGATCTTTTATATACCGTCGATGATGCAATTCGTGTAGGGGCATCTGCAGTTATCATTAATCTCCTTGTTGGTGGCTCTGTGGAAATGGAAACAATCATAACTGCATCCAAATTAGCCGGCGCTTGTTTAGAAAGAAATTTACCCCTGATAATTTCAGCAGTGCCTTCCGCACAAATTAAAGATTATAGCGAGTTTGAAGTACATAATTTTGCTATAAGATTAGCAGCAGAAATTGGAGCAGATGTTGTAAATACATATTTTACGGGGAATTTTCAAGATTTAAAGCACTTTGTTTCTGTTTGTCCTGCCCCGGTACTTTTAGCAGGAGGAGGGTTTAAGACAGATGAAGATACTATTAGGCGAGCAAATTTAGCCATAGATGCTGGTTGTGCAGGAATATGTTTTGGCCGCTCTGTTTGGCAAAGCAAATCCCCCCAGGCAGTCATGGCATCTTTAAAATCCATCTTACATGATTCATCGAATATTAAAGATGCTCTCAAGTTATTATCTGAGAAACAGATTAACTAATTTTGGTTAAGACCGATTGTTTTTTTAGAAATCATTAGCGAATTTATCTGGAATTTATTAGGTGGTTTGCTTCGGATTTTATGAAGGTGTAATATTGTACATATAGCAGTTTGGATGTCACCTATCATTACAGCTATTTACAGAAGGGGATGTTTATACGCTACAACCAATTAGGATGGGCGCAGCTCTTACCATGGCTCTTGATTTACCGGGATAAACCCGTGCATTTGGCAGTTGGTACCGCTCAGATGTCTCGTCTGGGCTACAATTGGCGGCACTTCACGCCTATTCCCAAGTAACCCTACCGTATAATACTCTATCGATTCCTTTTGATTGTTTATCATTACCCTTCGGAAACCATGAGCGATACAGAATCTTCGTTGTCAGTAAGAACAATAGATAATATTCAGGATATCGATGAATTGCAAAATATTCTGGATACTATTGGAGCCAATTTGGAAATGCCGTCAAAAATTCTTGCTCCGAGTCTAAGAACATACTGGTTATTGTCTTTTGTTAAAGCATATGGTTCAAGCCGAAAACTTGCAATAACGGTTGTATTTGAAGACGGGTTTCCTAGGCTGATCATGCCACTTCAATGCAAGAATGATACCTGCTTAGAATTTCTATGTGATGAAACATCTGATTACAATGATTTTTTTTATGGCAGGATTGACGTTGAATTATTTAAATATGCTTGGATGTATTGGATTTCTAGGGGAATTAAAAGAATATTTCTTTATCGATTACCTCCAGACTCCAAAACAATAGAACTATTTAGTGCAATTTCAGCAGAAATAGGTTTGGAAATTGAAATTAAAAAGTGTGATTCGTTACCTGTTGTTATAACTCAACCAGAAAAGGAAATTCAAAATTGGGAAGGAGTAAAAAGACATTCGATAAAAAGGTATAAACGAAAACAAAATGCGTTAGCGAGAATTGCTGATATATCTTTTTCTTTTATAGAAACACAAAATCAACTAATTGAATTGTTTCCAGAGATTCGGCACTTACATATAACCAGGTGGGAGTTAAACAATGTTTATAGTAAGTATTTAGATCCAAAACGCGAAGCTTTTATTATTAATATTTGCAAAACAGCTATAGAAGATAGTTCTCTGTTTTTTCCTATAATGAAAATTAATGGTGTTCTAGCAGCCTACATAATTGGATTCAGATATGGAGAAACAATATTTGACTGGAACACATCTTTTTCAGTAGACTATTTTCAATGGTCGCCAGGAGCATTATTACTTTTACACATTTTATCTAATTCTAAGAAATTTGGCTATTCCAAATATAACTTATTGAAAGGTCTAGAAAGTTATAAATTTATTTGGACAAATATTATTGAAGACAATTTATCTTTATTGATCACAGTCAAATAAAAAGGATCGACTATCTTTAATTAAACCGTGGATATTTTAAAAATGACTTTTACTCAATGGCAAATTATGGCTCAATTTGCCAATCCGGTATCTAATCCTATTTTTTATGAAAGCCAATAGAATGTAAGTATCAATCAAATAACAGAATACTGTTTTGACACCATAATATACTTCATCGTTCCCTTTATTAATCGTAAAATAAAGCTTCGCTAGAGGATAACATGCCAAAATTCTCACCAGAACATGATGACCCAAGCTTTAGTTCCATACGAACATTCATGCGTTTGCCAAACACAAGAGTCTTAAACGAAGTGGATTTTGCTATAGTAGGATTGCCATTCGATACTGGATCTAGTGTAAGAGTTGGATCTCGCTTCGCACCAGAAACAATTAGAAGCGTATCCGTATCTCTGGGCTCCTATAATGTTGGGTTAAACATACCTATTTTTGACATCCTTAGTGGCATAGATTATGGAGATGTGAAAGTTGTTCCAGGGTTCATCGATGATTCGCTAAAAAGAATAGATGATACGCTTTCAGTAATTCATAGCGCAAATGTTATTCCGATTGGAATAGGTGGAGATCACTCTGTTGTATTAGGAGAATTGAGAGCAGCTGCGAAAATGAATGGGCCTCTTGGTCTGGTACTTTTCGATAGTCATCACGATTGTTGGAATTCTTATCAAGGGCATCCATATTTCCACAGTACAATCTTTCGACGAGCAGTTGAAGAAAACTTGATAGATATAAATCATTCCATGATGTGCGGATTACGTGGAAGCGTTTATAGCTTAAAAAGCTGGAATTATGCAAGCGAGATCGGGTTTAATTTAATTCCAACTGCAGAAATTCGACAAATAGGGATAGAGGAAACCTGTACTAGAATTCTAAATAAAGTAGCTGGAAAATCTGTATTTTTATCTTTTGATATGGACTTTATTGATCCATCATTTGCTCCTGGAGTTGGCACTCCAGAAATTGGCGGTTTTAGCACCTGGGAAACCCTAGAACTTATTCGGGGTTTGCGCGGACTAAATATTAGGGCTGCAGATTTAGTTGAAGTTAACCCCTCATATGATAGTTCCCAAATAACTTCAATAACAGCAGCAAATATTATATTTGAAATATTATCTTTACTTGCATGGTACAAGTCGATTAGATGCTAATTTGTTTCATTCCTTTTCGTAAAATAATTCTTGGAAGAACAAAGAATAAATTTTTGTGACTCACAGAAATATTTATTTTTTGTTCCTCAGTCCTTTTTGGTGTCAATCCTCAGAATTAAGGTCATATCTTCATTTTGCCAAATGCAAAACTGTAATGTAATTATCATTATAAAAAGAACATATGTTCTGTTATTATGTGATACATGGTATTCTGGCGTCGTTTGCTGAATGTGTTTGGGCTCTGGCGAGATTCTGATTATAGAACCTATCAATTGGATGAACAGATCCATGATGTTATTGTCGATCTTGCCCAACAGGAACAACGACCGATAGAAGAAATTCACGCCGGCTTACTTGCTGCTGGGATTTCCCATCGCAACGCTTCGAATGATAATTCGATCCACTGGGAGTCGCTCACACCTCGTGAGCAAGATGTGACTGCGTTAACCTGCCTGGGGTACACGAATGTTCAGATTGCTTACAAGCTGGGACTCTCACCCACCACCATCAAAACCCATGTCCGGAATATTTTGAAAAAATTTCAATTGCACGGAAAAGGTGAATTGCGCCTGGCGCTAAAGGAATGGAACTTTAGAGATTGGATTCAACCCCCATAAATAGGTAGTCATCCCAAGCAGCCCCAAAATATGGTTCATCCCATGGACTACTCCCTATATCATCCCGACAATCCTCCCATGAGAGGATTGTTTTTATTTTACGGGTAGGCTACCCTATGCAAATATGAACGAACTCGTCGAAACCCACCCTGGCAGCTGGATTTTAGTATCCGGCCCGCGTTCTATGCGCATCACCATGCAATTATTTATTGCCCGTCTGGCTGAACGCGGCCCTGTGCGGGTGCTGGATGGTGGCAATCAGTTCAACGCCTATCTAGTTGCGCGCCAATTGCACGGCCAGCCAAACCTGCTGGACCGGATCAGTATCTCGCGTATGTTCACCTGCTATCAGGTACTGGCTTCGCTTGAAAAAGCCCCTGATTTGCCAATGCCTTTGATCATGCTCGATTTCCTGCGCACATTCTACGATGAAAGTATTCCCTTCCATGAAAGACGCAGATTAGTCTCGCGCTGCATTCCACATTTACAACGATTGAGTCTGCCTGCTGGCGGAGCCATCAGTATCCATCCACCAGCGGTTATGAGCAGCGAGGCTGAAACGCTCTTTGCCATCCTATCGGAGGCTGCGCCAGAAATCTGGACACAAGATATGCCTGCCCCAATTCAACCACCCTGGAGGCTTTTCTAATGGGCCGCACACTGCCAACAGCTTCCATGTTGATCCAGCAGGAGGAGCAATCCTTTGCGCGTTACCGGCGCGCCCTGCGCCGCAGTGACCAGGTAGCCCTGGATGACCTGTTTGCTTCAGCGCATCAACACATGGCCGCTGCCCAATATGCCGCGCATGCCCTGCCTTTTGAGGTTCTGTTACTCTCGATGCTGCTTGAAGAACATAAGGAAGTGATGCACTTACGACAACAAATGGACGTGCTTATGGGTACGGTACACAATGGATGAGATTCTGACCGGCTGGCTGCTGGATGTTTATATTGAGGAAACCACCGTCACGCTCTGGCTGCTGGAAGATGGCGGCCAACGGCGCTGCCTGACTCACAGCTTTCCGGCCGCATTTTACGCTGCCGGCCCGGCAGAACAATTGCGTGCCTTATGGCGCTGGTTATCCGATCAGGAAATCCTGGTTCATCTGTCACGTACGGAGCGAAAGGATGTTTTCCAGGGAATGGTCACTGTTCTTGCTGTGGAAGTTGCTCATGCACCACAATTGGATGCGCTTTTCCATCAGGCAGTGGAAACCTTCCCTGACCTGACGTACTATGATGGAGACGTTTCCATATCCTTGCGTTATGCTGCCAGCTTCGGCGTTTTCCCGTTGGCGCGCTGCCAGGTTGTGGTAAATGCTGACAAGGTTAAATCCATCTCACCCCTGGACAGCCCGTGGAACCTGGACCCTGAACCGACGCCACTGCGCATCCTGTCACTTGAACCCGACCGCGACCCGGCTCAAGACCGTCCCCGACATGTTGTCGTCAGCTATGATCGGGTGTCTTATACCCAACCACTTGAACCAGCCCGAGCATTTCTAATCAGCCTGCGTTCCACCCTGGAACGTTACGATCCAGATCTTATTCTGACGAGTTGGGGCGACACTTGGCTGCTGCCGTACTTGCTCAAACTTTCCAATGAATCTGACCTGCCCATCGCATTAAACCGAACACTAGCGCAGGATGTGCGGGAACATAAGGCTCGTACTTATTTCTCTTACGGCCAAATTGTTTACAAGGGCAGCCAGGTTCAACTGCGCGGCCGACTGCACATCGATCGCCACAATGCCATGATGTGGAGCGACTACGGACTGGAAGGCATTCTGGAAATGGCACGCGTCACGGCCCTACCCATCCAGGATGCCGCCCGCCTGTCACCTGGAACGGGTATCTCATCAATGCAGTTCGTCACGGCCTTGCGCGCGAATATCCTGATCCCCTGGCACAAGCATCAAGCCGAGATCCCCAAATCAGCCAACGAGCTTATTCATTCTGACATGGGTGGGATGGTCTACCAACCCACCATTGGATTGCACAAGAATGTCGGTGGAATTGATTTTGTTTCGATGTATCCGGGCATCATGGTGCATTTCAATATTTCTCCCGAAGTATCGCGTGCCAAAGAAAGCGATCTGACGCCCGCTGCAGGTGACCCGGGTATTGTCCCGCAAACCCTCACGCCACTCCTGAAAAAGCGTGTTGCACTCAAAACCTTGCTCTCGCGCTTGCATCCTAAAGACTGCCGGCGCGAGGTTTACAAGGCCAGGTCGTCGGCTGAGAAGTGGCTATTAGTAACCTGCTTTGGGTACCTGGGTTACAAGAATGCCCGCTTCGGAGCCATCGAATCACATGAGGCCGTGACCGCTTGCGGGCGCGAGGCTTTGATGCGCGCCAAGGAAGCCGCCGAAGATCTGGGTTTCACAATCTTGCACATGTATGTGGATGGCTTGTGGGTGCAGCGACCTGACTGTGCACATTCGGATGATTTCCAGGCTCTTCTCGCGGAAGTCTCTGAACGAACCGGGCTGCCAATTGCTCTGGACGGAATCTACCGCTGGGTTGTTTTTCTGCCTTCGCGGGTGGATAAAAGAATTCCTGTCCCGAACAGTTACTTTGGTGTATTTCAGGACGGGTCGATCAAGGTGCGGGGTATCGAGGCTCGCCGGCACGACACACCGCCTTTCATCGCAGAGACACAGATGGGCATCCTGAATATCCTGGCCAAAGCTCCTGATGCAGATCGCTTACCCGATTTTCTCACGCAGGTGCATGTCTTTGTCAGGCGGCGCGTGGATGATTTAATGAAGGGACGCGTCTCACTGGAAGAACTGTTGGTCAGCCAGAGATTGAGCCGGGAATTGAGCGAGTACAGTTCACCATCTCCGGCAGCCAGGGCAGTCTGGCAAATGCAGGCAGAAGGGAAGCAGATCAGCCCCGGCCAGCGTGTGCGCTTTCTCTATACGCGTGGAGTTCCTGGTGTGAAAGCCTGGTACGCTACCGAATCCACTGATATTTCTATGGTTGATTCGAACCGTTACCGAACTTTGCTGATGCGGGCGGTCAATGCTGTCGTGGAACCTATCCAACAGCATTTTGGAATCATGCCGCTGGAAACAACCTACAGTCTTTTCCCCTCGAAAAAGACCGAGTTGCTGGCTGAGAGTAGCTATCAAAAACCTGGCCATGCAAAGATAGCAACAGTTTCAGATATTCACAATAATGCAGTTGGATTATGACCATGTCAAATATTCAATAACTGCATTTGAAACTGTATAAACAGTACCAAGGCATGGAAGCTGTGGAAATATCCCGGCTTGACACTAGAATATATGTTCTGTATAATGGCTTTGCGCCATAAGTCCATACCATCGGAGAAAACATTATGGAATTACGATTACTAAAAAGCGACGAAGTGGCAGATATTTTAAAAATTAGCCGGGCGATGGCCTACAAGCTCATGCAGCGCGGCGAAATCCCAACCATAAGGATTGGCAGCTCAGTACGTGTTCGAGTTGAGGATCTTGAAAAATATGTAGAGCAAAAGACTGTGCAGAGTGGCCCGTATTATGGCGAGAAACTGCGCAAGATTTGATCCGGCAAACTCCCCATATTCGCACCCGTTATTTTGTTACAATCCAGCCAGAAGTAGAAGTCCGTACCTTAATAGTCGAATAGCACAGGCTTTGATATTCTTTCCTTCAGACTGGGTTTTCACAACCTCAGAAAGGAGGATTGAACATGTCTAAAAGGCGAGGAAACAACGAGGGTAGTTTGTACCAACGCAAAGACGGGCTGTGGTGTGCCCAGGTCAGCCTGGATGGCAGGCGTCTTACCAAATATGCGAAGACACAAAAAATATGCAGGGGTTGGATCAAAGAAACGATTACTAAAATTGATGGTGGTCTGACCTTCGAAGCAACCCTGATTACAGTGGAGCGTTTCTTTGAGTTGTGGCTCAATGGGAAGGAACTTTCCCGCAGACCCGGTACCGTTGAAAATTACCGGAAAATAACCACCTCTTATATTCTTCCGAAATTAGGGCAGGTGCGATTGCAAGATATAACGCCCAATCTCATAACACAGCTCTATTTGTTATTGAAGGAGGAAGGTAAAGGCGCTCGATCTGTTCAGGCAGTCCATGTGATCTTACACTGTGCTCTTAAGCAGGCTGTAAGGGAAGGACTGCTCGGGCGAAACCCGGTGGATGCGGTCGATAGACCCAGAGTCGAACCAACCGAAAACCAGATCCTGACCGAAGAGCAGGCGCGCCAGTTATTAACAGTTGCAACCGCATCTATATATGAAACGGTTTTCTATCTTGCACTGGTCAGCGGGATGCGCAAAGGTGAGCTCCTTGGTTTGAAGTGGTCCGATTTGGATCTGGCAAAAAGTACTATACACGTTCAGAGACAACTCCAATGTTTGAATCCAGGCGGTTATGTTCTTGTGCCGCCGAAAACCAAAGCTGGCAAACGTCCGATTAAGTTAGGGCAGGGCATGCTTGGTAAACTTGAGAAACATCGAAAGGACCAGGAATTGCTCAAGGCTGCGGCCGGGGACAAATGGCAAGAGAATAATTTGATCTTCACCAGCAGCATAGGTACCTTCATGGATCAGTCGAGAATTTCCAAGGAATTCAAACGACTGCTGACCAAGGCTGGCTTGCCCGATCTTCGATTTCATGATCTGCGCCATACATCTCTTTCGCTCTTGTTGGAGAATGGTACACCAGTCAATACCGTACAACAACGCGCTGGTCACTCGAAAGCAAGCGTTACAGTTGACATATATGGTCACGCAATGTCAGGTTCCCAAAACCTGGCGGCTGATACAATCGATGAGTTGGTGACGCCAATTGCAGTAAAATTGCAGTAGTAAAAATTTCTCACTGTACGAAAAGCTCCGATCCCCCACATATAGGATATAATAGGAATTCAATCCCCTACATGTGGGGGGCAAGAGCTGTGAAGACGTTATGGATTTTCATGTGCCCCACTCATAATCTCTTGGTCGCTGGTTCGACTCCAGCCGGGCCCACCATATAGAGCGGTACGAAATTCCAAAAACCCCCATATCTGGGGGTTTTTGGTTTACAAAACGTCTAAAAAGAATATGTGCTCTAATAAAGTTTGCAGTGAAATTGCAGTAATAGGTGGGGCTCAGTTCAAAGGAATGGATAAGCTGGTTATTAATAAGGTGTTTTTTGTGGATTTATTGAACAAAAATCACGCTATAGAATCCACTTTGGGGGAAAACAATGATTTTTATTCGCCTATATGGCAAAGCCAAAATGATTAAGGTGTAAATCGTAAGTAAATGTCATCCTTACATACCTTCTATTGGTATTATACTTATGGTATAATACCAATAGAAGGAGCATTATGGATCAAAACAATCTTGAAAACCTGTTGACCCAATGGGAAGAAAATTACAAAAAGGGACTGCTCAGCTTTTGGCTGCTATTGTTGCTCGCTCAGCGCAAGGCTTATCCATACGAGATCAAAGCTGCCATTACCGAAATGAGCCGGAACACGATCAACGCCGATGAGAATAGCATCTACCGCTCCCTCAACCGCCTGGCGGATTCCGGAATTGTCGACAGCGAAGTGCTGCCCTCAGAGACCGGTCCCAAAAGGAGATATTTTTTCCTTACCGACCTGGGCCATGATTTGCTCACCCGTTTCATCACCCGCAACATCCTGGTTTTCGAACAGCCAGATGTAGCCGATCTCATCCAAAAAACGCTTTTATCCGATGGAAACAAGAAAGGATAACCAATGAACGCCAACCCGATTTCACCGAAAGAAAAGAAACTCCGCAACTTGCGCAATATCCTGTGGATCGTCTTCTCTGCCATCGCCATTACGATCTTGCTGGTAGGCGCTCTGTCCGTGCCAGCTGTATTGTTAATCAATAAAACCACCAATTTCTCGATTGTCTTCGCTAATCAAACCGGTATGATTTTATTATCCCTGCTGGCTGTCGGCTTCGTAAAAATTGCTGTGATGGGGATCATCTGCCTGGTGATCTATTCAATCTTCAAATATCGTCTCGAAAAAGACGATGATTTGTTTCTGTAGAGCAGACAGCGCATTGGAAAAGGGATAGCGCTATGAACAAAACGATTGAGACCGAGAACCTGGGCAAGCGTTACAAAGAAGTCAACGCGGTCGATGGTCTCTCGCTGCAAGTTGGCGAAGGTGAGATATATGCCTTCCTTGGCCTGAATGGGGCAGGTAAAACCACGACCCTCCGCATGTTACTCGGGATGATCAAACCTACCTGTGGGAAGGCCACGGTACTTGGAAAGCGAGTCCAGCTGGGCAAACAGGAACCCTGGAACCGGGTTGGTTACTTGGTGGAAACGCCGCACGCTTACCCCGAGTTGACTGTCTATGAAAACCTGGAAGTCGCCCGGCGCCTGCATCCAGGTACGGAGAAAAAAGCGATCAGCCAGATAATCGAGCGTCTCGGGCTGGCTGCTTATGCAGATCGCCAGGCAGGCATCCTTTCCCTGGGAAACGCCCAACGTTTGGGACTGGCCAAAGCGCTGTTACACGATCCAAAATTAATCATTCTGGATGAACCTGCCAATGGTCTGGATCCTGCCGGGATCGTCGAGATACGCGAACTCTTACTTGAACTGACCCGCGAACAGGGAGTGACTGTCTTTATGTCCAGCCACATCCTGTCTGAAGTGTCCCGCCTGGCGCATCGCATCGGCATCATCCACGCTGGCCGGCTGCTGCAGGAGATGGACATCACCGAAATGGAACTCAACCGGCGCAGGCGGCTGCTGATCGAAGCGCGCGACATCAAGACCGCCCAAAGGGTGTTATCTGCCGCCGGTCATCCGGGCAAAATCCTCGAGGATGGGACTCTGGATTTACAGCAAACAAGTGCAATCGAGCATCCCGACGACATCGCCAGTTTACTGGTGCAGGCAGGCACCCCACCAACAAGGCTATTTGTTGAGGAAGAAGAATTGGAACCCTATTTCCTGCGGCTGGTTGGAGCAAACGGAGCTAAAAAATGAAAACACTTTCCAGCCTCATCTGGATTGAACAACTCAAAGCCATGCGCTCGAAGATGCCCCTCTACACGGCGCTCGGGTCGCTCGTTATGCCACTCGGGATCGCTTTCTTACTTTTCGTTTCCAAAAACCCGGAGATTTCGCGCAAGCTTGGCCTGATCAGCACCAAAGCCACTCTAATGGCGGATACAGCCGCCAACTGGCCGACTTACCTGGAGACGTTGGCCCAAATACTGGCCATGGGTGGGATGATCTTATTCGTTATGATCATCAGTTGGGTGTTCGGACGCGAATTCACGGATGGCACCCTGAAGGATCTTCTGGCCGTGCCGGTACAACGTTTAAGTATTCTCCTGGCAAAATTCATCGTTGTGTCGATTTGGTTTGCCGCGCTGGCACTGCTCATTTTCGGAATAGGCATCTTTATAGGCATTATATTCCAACTCCCGCAAGGTTCAACGGCAGTCCTGCTGCAAGGCAGCGCCAGGGCGGCGATCACGGCCGGGTTGGTCATTCTGGCCATGATGCCATTTGCCTTCTTCGCGAGCCTCGGAAGGGGCTACTTGCTTCCGATCGGTGCGATGATCCTGGCGATGATCCTTGCAAACCTGGTCATGGCAGCCGGCTGGGGCGAGTATTTCCCCTGGGCGGTCGTTGCAATATATTCACAAGGAAAAGAGATCCTTCCGCCATTGAGCTTCCTGACTGTGGGCATAACAGGTCTGGCCAGTATGATCGGTACTTATGTGTGGTGGATGTATGCGGATCAGAATCGGTAATACAGGTTGAACAGGCTGACACTCCAAGAGTATTTGGAATAAGACCTCCTAAAATCCACAACACCTGCCAATTGGCAGGTGTTGTGGATTTTAGGAGGCTGGTTAAAGCCAGCCTCTCATTTCACTTCAAATTTTACATCCAGAGCATCTATATCCAGTTCAACAAAATCGTGCGTTTCTCATAACTCGCCAATTTTTCGAGAGAATCTGTTCTTGAAATGCAGCGTAACTATTTTCGTCCCTAGACTTTGCGCTCTTTCGCAAAGCCCAGTCATTTATGCTCTATCCGCGGATCAACCCACAACAGCTTATCGTACTGAGCCGAGCCTTTCGACAAAACAGTCAGGATAAATTTCACAGACTTCCCAGACAATGAACTAAGGTCAACATCCGCGGCGTAAACCATTCCATCAAAATCCTCAGAAAACTCCCATAGTGTTTTTACAGTACCAGTTCCTATTTGATAATCCAACCTGAAATCAGCACTGCAACCCTTGGCTTTATAAGCACAACTCACCACGCTGCGGAAATGATCGCCCTTCTTTACCTTATAAACCGGGTAAATACCCTTCAAATAACCGCTCGAGGTGTTTTGAGGCACAACCCACAAAGCAGGTCCCATATATACCTGTCCATCCTCCAGCTGTGGGTCCAGTACACGTTTTACATAACCCTTACTATTGCTATTCCCAGGGCAAGCTTGAACACCAGCGCCTGAACGCCATGTGGCCTTACAATAATTAGCCGTAAAATCAAAAACCGTTTCGATATCAGATGAAACTCTGATATCAACAAAAAAAGGAGTGGATGCGGCTGAGCCCAATCCAAACACTTCTCCAGTTGCATTGCGTAACAGCCACTCGCCACGATACGTACCACTATCCTCAGGTGCTGTCAGAACAACTGAAATATCAACCGTCTTACCTGGTAACACAACCTCAGGCATATCAGTTGTCGCGACACCATTCATGTTATTGCCTCTAAAGAAAACCAATCCATATGTCGTTTTCCAGGTACACGTACCAATGTTCTTCAAGCGCCAGGTTTTGGTAAAAAAGGTACCAGGGGCAACAACTGCGCCATCTGGATAACTAACATCCTTCACGAAAGCTGCCCAATTACAATAAGCAATTGGCGTACTCGAAGGGATTTTTGTTAGAGTTGGCCGTGCAGTTTGCGATGGTATGGACATCATTGGAGTAAGAGATGGAAACTGAGTTAAAGTGGCGGAAGGCTGCTCAGTTAACGTGGGCAATGCAGGTTGTGGCGTCAAAGTTGAAACAATTCTAGTTGAAACCAGAGTTGGAAAATTAAGCGTAGGCATTGGAGTGGAGTAGAACGGCGCCATGGCTTGGGTTTGAAGCACCTGTACAGTGGCAGCCTGGGATGTATAAACAGCGCGAAGAGTAGCGGCTGCATCCGGTGTGCCGGATGGCAGGTTACAGGCAGATAATAGCGCTAAGAGTCCTACACCTGAAGAAATAAATCTAATCATTTTAAGCATAATGTTATCCTTTCGAGATATTCCTATATAAGGACGTAGAAATATCGACAAAAGTTCCCTATATAAAAAGTGGAGCCCGGGTAAGACCAGGCTCCACTATACGTCACGAACAAATCAAATTGGCACGACCAAACTGTTGATGATTGGGTTTATCTATATAAAGTTCTACCCACAAACCCGTTTCGGTTGTGGACCACTCATACGGTATAACCTTGGACCCGGCCCCATCAAAGTCCAGGGACCCACTGTTTGCATCACCAGTCTCGCCATCACTGCGTATCCAGGTATACGTCACGGTTCCGGCTTTATTTGTGGAAATAGTGGCCTTCACAACGAATTTCCCTGTTGGAGACGAGCAGGCACCACTGTGAGAAACACTAAAGCCCACACCTGTGACTGCAAATTTACCGGGAGTCTCCGTACCTCTGCCAACCCCAGTGCCTACTTTAATCTCAACATAGAAAGATTTTTGATTGGAACCGCCCACGACCGGTATCCGCGCTCCAGAACCATTTACCAGCCCCCAATATCCCCGGTAAGTCCCATCAGCAGCTGGCGATTGCAAGTTAACTGAAACCTCAAGCGTGGACCCAGGAGGAGTTGAAATAGTCAGGGTCTGACTCGCTGGACCACCCATTTTATCCCCGGTATCATATATCAAGGAATAAGCAGTGGTCCAGGGGCAGGTACCTATGTTCTTCAAGCGCCAGGTCTTGGTAAAGCTGGTACTGGCATTAAATGGTGTTCCATCCGGGATGGTAACATCCGCCACAAACTGGGCAAGATCACAGGCCGCTGTTGGCGCAGAAGGGAGCGCAGTATTTGTAGGGAGCAGTGGACCGGTTGTCTGTGTTGGCCCACTCGCAGGTAGAGTGGGAGCCTCGGTAACTGCAGGAGGGGGGACATCCGTCGGCGCAGCAAGCGTGGCAGCTGGATTAGTCGGGTTCAACAATGCATTCTTGGTTAACTCAACCACCACGGTTTCAGCTGCGGCCGTAAAAACGGCATTTGGGTTAACCTGTTCGGTCGCTCTGGCAGATGGCAGATTACACGCACTCAATGCCAAAACGAAAACAAGGATAAAAACAATCAAACGATACACTTTCATTTCGATTTCTCCTTTACAATAAATTTTACACTACATTCTGCCAGACTACAGTCCCCCAATAGGAAATAAAAAAGGATGCCCAAAAATCGGGCATCCTTTTAAAAATCTACGCAAATTGTATGGCTAGGCTAAGGCTTCTTCGATAATTTCGCCGCTGCTTGTCTTTTTCGCGCGATATGTAATTCTCCCACGGCTTAAATCATAGGGAGACATCTCCACTTTCACCCGATCTCCAAGCAAAATACGAATATAAAACTTACGCATTTTACCTGAAAGATAAGCCAGGATCACGTGGCCGCTTTCCAATTTGACTTTGAATTGGGTACCAGGCAAAGCCTCGATCACAATTCCTTCAACAACTAACTTATCATCTTCCTTCGCCATACAAACCTCCGGTCATTTATTCGGTGACCTTAACCGTGCGCCGCTTGAGGCGGCGAATAGCTTTCTTGTCTTCCATGCGGCGCTGCTCGCTCTTGGAGATAAACCAGCGCTTGCGACGCACGGTGCTAAGAACACCGCTCTTCACAATCTTTTTGCGGAAGCGCTTGAGTAAAGACTCTTGCGATTCATTGGAACGTAATACTACTAGCGTCATGAGAAATCACCTCCCTTCCAGAGGGGGATAAAAAAACAAAAACTCGGCTGAACATAAATCACAGCCGAGACAAGAGGTAATCTTTTGATGAACCTGGGAACATCTTCAAGAATTTAACACTCCTGTACAACTCCTTGACTGATTTTACCCAGTCGAATGGGGGCTGGTTCATGAACGTAAGAATTATACTATCAACCTGTATACAACGCAAGGTTAGTATAATAATAAGAAAAAGCCTCTTGGCGATGACCTACTCTCCCAGGGGGCTGCCCCCCAAGTAC
>CAYWXS010000002.1:0-130502 GCA_964462245.1 uncultured Anaerolinea sp. | reverse complement strand
AGGTGCAGGTCTCTGGAACTTTCTTCTGATCTGATGTTATTTAGGAACAGCCCTATTATTTAGTCCAAATCCTGTCGTAAGTCACCGGAATCCAAAGTGTGAAGCCGTTCAGGTTCATCTTGTAGCACATCAATGATTCCGTGAGTCAATTCACTCATCATTTTAGGAAGCGGTAAAATAGCAGAAATTCTCAAATGTGGAGGAGTTTTTGGAGGCTTTTGATTTGGTCTTTTTTCCTCGGATCGTTTGCGAATAATCCTGGGATCATTTGTTAATGTGCCAACAAAGTAACCAAGCACAGAATATACATTGCGGTCAGCAGCAATGAAGCCAATCCATTCACCTCCACGATTAAACAGATATGGATAAGCGATGAATGCTTCAGGATCACCACGAGATGTGTAAATCGGAATAATTGTGCTTGTCATAATTCGATCGAAAACAATAAAACTATCTGGGATTAATATCGTTATATGTCCAATAACGATTTACAAAGAAATTCCACATCATAACAATGCCAACTGCTACAGCTAAAGTTGTATTATGACTTAAAAATTGATGAAATTTTGAAAGAGATGGTGTAGCCAATAAAAATTTATCCATGGCAGGTTCACCAAGTTTTAATATCGGTAACCGGATGAGTAACCCAGCCGCATTAACAAGTGAAAATTGGCCAAGTTGATTGAATATTGGCTTTGAACGAGATTCGGGGTATGTCCATACTCTATTCCATGAAAAATTACTAATCACCGCGCAGATGAAGGATATCGTACCTGCGATGACAAACGGAGCCTGGATTGAGGCGACAAGTAAATTCATTATACCGAAATCTATAATCGCACCGATTACTCCGACGGTCGCAAATTTAAAGAAGCGAATTTTTTCTGATGAATTGTTTATAACAATGGTCATACCAATCCTAATTTCTGTTTAAAATAAGGTATTGTTCGAAGCAGACCTTCTTCAAGATCGACTTTTGGCTCCCATTGTAAAATGGTCTGCGCCCTGGTAATATCTGGTCGACGGCGTTGTGGGTCCCGAGCAGATCTTGAGTCCACATACATTACGCCTGCTTTATTGCCAGTTAGATAATTGATCTTTTCCGCAAATTGCAAAATAGTCATTTCGATTGGGTTGCCAATATTAACGGGCATGTGTTCATCAGAATATAATAATCGTACAATTCCATCGACCAGATCATCGACATAACAGAATGAACGTGTTTGACCACCATCACCATAAACAGTTAATGATTGACCAAGTAAAGCTTGCTTTAGCAGGTTTGGTAGAGCTCGACCATCTTCCAGATCCATGCGGGGACCATAAGTATTGAATATCCGGACTATACGCGTATCCACTCCGTGCTGGCGATGATAAGCTAATGTTAAGGATTCCGCAAAACGCTTTGCCTCATCGTAAACAGCTCTTGGACCGGTAATATCTACGTTTCCGGAGTAAGATTCCTTTTGTGGGTGTTCGCTTGGATCTCCATAAATTTCGCTTGTTGAAGCAAGTAAAAAACGAGCACCATTGGCTTTAGCTAAACCGAGCGTGTTGTGGGTGCCGAGCGCTCCAGCTTTCATTGTTTGAATGGGAAGGTTGAAATACGCAAGGGGAGAAGCTGGGTTCGGACTCGCCGGCGAAGCAAAATGCATTACTGCGTCCAGTTTTCCGGGTACAAAAATGTAATTAGAGACATCGTGTTTGTAAAAAGTGAAATGTTCGTTGCCCATCAGGTGAGCGATATTTTCCTGTGATCCGGTTACGAAATTGTCCATACCGACAACATCGTGACCATCTTTTATCAAGCGATCGCTCAGGTGAGAGCCCAGGAAACCGGCTGCACCGGTAATAAGAATTCGCATGCGTTACTCCAATGTGTTTTTTTTGAAATTTATATATCTCGGAAAAATGACTTTTACATTTTATTGTTGTATTTTACTGCCATTCGATTTTTTGAATTAATCCATCTCCTGTTACTTGATGTTCTTTACCTGTGGCTATGTCAATTAGCCACAGATTTCCTTGATAAATAATACCAATAAAATCACCCTCTTCGTAAGAGATTGGGGTTGGTGCCCAAATAGGTGTCTGCGGAGACAATCCTGGTGATCCGGGACCAGGGAATATTGAGTGACGATTTGAGCCATCCCGATCCATTATCATAAGTTTGTAACTTGAAGTGCCTGATTGTTTTGGCGTAAGTGATTGCAGATATGCAAGATAAAACGAACGTTCTTGTCCAAATTGATGAGGTGAAGATATAGATGGGTACGCAAACATTCCTGATTGTGGAACAATATGTACGGTTGTTGATGTTTCCAATGAATAAGCGCTCAGGTCAAAATTTGGTGATTCCTCTGGATTAACCAGTCCAGGAGGAGGGGCATGAGTTACATAATAAAGTATATTTCCATCTCCCCCCCATGTTATTGCGGGAATCAATGCCCAGTCTGAATGAGTTTGGAGAGGTGAAATGCTAATTAGTGGTTTTAGCACTTTATCTTTGAATGATACTATCCCTATACTGTCAGGCCGGCTATAAGCTAGATAGTTGCCCGTAGGGGACCACTTAAAATCGGTGCCCCACCAACCATATACGCCACCAGTATTTGATTCAATTATTTTTTCACGAACACCAAGATTCCCATTTGTACCAACCACCATTCTATATAAGTTATTGTTGGCCTGCCAACCCGGTGATGCAGAACGAGGTTCTACCGTGGAATATAACACTCTAATTATTGTGGTGCCGGTTGTTGGATCCCAATCTGCAAAATGAATAACATTTGAGGTCATTAAGTTGATTGGAGATGCCTTTGGGTTGGTTGTATCCAGGGCCCAAAGTGTGTTTATTTCGATATCAGATGATTTATTCGATTTCCTAGTAAAAAGTAACCATTTAGTATCTTTTGATAACTTGAGAATTCGTCCATCCAAATCACCAGTTGTCACTAAAGGTACGCGTTTTGAGGTTGAACCCTCCATCATCCATGCATTACCCGCAGATATATAAATTAATTTTCCAGGAATGGGTAGTGGATTAAAAGGCGCTTGTACACCCAGCATAACAATCTCAGGTAACGCCTGCTGGAGGATGGTAGATCGAAATACACTGGTGCTCAACAGTTTATCATCTTCATAATAATTTCGGTAAACAACTTCTTGCGTTCCGTTGGTTCCAGATTGTATAAGACGGGTTTTTCCAAGTGGGAGTGATTCGTTTCGTACCGTTTGCCGCTCAAAGGGAATAAAATTTGTTTTTGTTTCGAAAACTTCCTTTCCACGGATAACTCTAACAGTTAATCCGTCCTGGGCAATTTCAATCAACTGGGGTTCGACCTTATCTAATTTGCCAAGTTTTAGATTTTCAATATCTAAAACTTGCTGAATAGTAGAACCATTGGCAATTTGAATGTTTTTTATTTGGCCATCTGCTTGGAGTGAAAGATTGATTAGTTTTTCGCCAGGGTTAGTCGGTGCTGAAATACATCCATTCAGCATAAATGCAAAAATGGTTACCAGTAAACAAAGCTGAAGGTTAAACTTGGTAGTTAACAATTGGTATAATCAATTTATTTAATTTGACCTGAAATGGTCAACACGCCGTCTGAAATATTGATTGATTCTAATCTAATACCCGATGCAACAGGTCCGATTGCTCCGGTGAAGGCTTGTTCTAACATTGTATCGACTGTGTTGGTAAATCCTTCGGGAATAGTTAATGGTCCTAGATCAACTGATGAAATAGTTAATTTAGGCTGATTATTATTATCGAGTTTGGCAAGTATATTAATACGAATGTTAGCAGTTAAAATGCCTTGTGTTGCTTTTCCATAAACTACAATTTCGTTATTTTGAAGATAAATCTGTGGATTTTGAATGAATGGATCACTTTGCGAGGCTAATTTTTCGGCAAGTAATGAAGTTATTTGGGTTTCATTTATCGAAAAAGTAATTTTCCCGGTTTGAGCAGCTACTGTCTGTACACCTTGAAATTGAAAGATGAACTTGTCGACCTCTTCTGGTGAAATGCTAATTGAAGTGTTGGGATATTTAGGCCCACCAACAAAAATCGTGCAAGCGAGGGAAGTAAAGGAAATGATAGGAATTGTTATTAAAAATACTAAACATGATCTATTCATAGGTTTCTCCACCCCTTTAGTAAACTCGGGGCGATTACAATAATAAAACGGAGTAATTATAGCATGAGCGACTTAACCTCGAATGAATTGAATTTGGTAGCTTTACTTGAAGGATTATTATTTGTAGCGGCTGAACCAGTTGCTCCTGCTCAACTTGCAGCTGCTCTAGATTTGAAAGTTACTACGGTTGAAAAGGGTTTGGAGGAGTTATCTGAAGATTTGAAATTACGCGGATTGCGCCTACAGCGGCATGCCGGACGCGTTCAACTAACAACTGCTCCAGAGTTGGCTGAGTCTATTGAGCGTTTCCTTGGCTTGGAAGCCACCACACGCTTGAGCAGGGCAGCTTTGGAAACACTTGCAATTATTGCTTATCAACAGCCTGTGACTCGACCTACTGTAGATTCGGTAAGAGGAGTAAATAGTGATGGAGTTATCAAGAGTTTATTAAGTAAAGGGTTGCTACAGGAGATTGGACGTTCTGAAGGACCTGGTCGTCCAATTTTGTTTGGCACCACCCCTGAATTTCTACAACACTTCGGATTAAATTCTTTGACTGAGCTTCCTCCACTGTATATACCTGATGATGAGAAAAAGGATTTTAGTTTATTAAAAGGCTGAAATTTTGTTCGCATCCCTTTTTATTTCATCGTGTTATAGTCTTTAGGAATGTTAAGAGGCGCAGCATTGCTGCGCCTCTGTTATTATGTTGGTAGTTTATTACAGGAGAGAGCAATATGCGCCGAAGAGTTGTAGTTACCGGGTTAGGGTGTATTAGCCCGATTGGAAATAATTTACCAGATACATGGTCTGCTTTGATTTCTGGTAAATCTGGAGCCGGACCAATTACACATTTTGATGCGTCAAAGCACAAGACACATTTTGCTTGCGAGGTTAAAGGTTTCGATCCCGTTTCTATCCTTGGTGGAAAAGAATCCCGTCGAATGGACCGTTTTTGTCAGTTTGCAGTTGTCGCAGCCTTGGAGGCTCTTACGCATTCGGGGTTATCGATTCTTCCAGAAAATCGAGACAGAATTGGCGTTTTAGTTGGTACTGGTATAGGTGGTATTGGGACACTTCTAGAACAAGTTGAAGTCCTTCGTGAAAAAGGTGCCGACCGAGTCAGCCCTTTTCTAGTACCCATGATGATCGCTGATAATGCTGCAGGAACAATCGCGATTCGATTGGGAGTTCGGGGTCCAAATGCAGCTTTTGTGACGGCTTGCGCTACTGGTTCAAATGCTATTGGGGAAGCTGCTGAAATGATTCGCCGCGGATCGGCGGATGTGATGCTTGCTGGTGGATCTGAAGCCTCAATAGTTAGCGTTGCCATGGCTGGATTGAATGTAATGACCGCACTTTCGACATTTAACGAAAATCCACCCATGGCATCTCGTCCATTTGATAAGAATCGAGATGGATTTGTCATGGGTGAAGGAGCAGCTATTTTGGTGCTGGAATCGCTCGAAAATGCTCAGAAGCGTGGAGCACAAATTCTTTGTGAAATTACTGGTTATGGGACAACCGATGATGCATATCATATATCGGCCCCGGCAGAAAATGGTGCTGGAGCTGCTTTATGTATGCAATTAGCACTTGAAAATGCGAATCTTAGCCCAAATCAAATTGATTATATAAACGCCCATGGTACGTCTACAACATTGAACGACAAATCAGAAACTGCTGCAATCAAAACTGCATTAGGTGAATATGCATACAAGGTTCCGATATCATCTACAAAATCCATGACCGGACATTTGCTTGGGGCTTCGGGAGCCTTGGAGGCTGCATTTTGTACTGAAATGTTCAGACAAAATATAATACCCCCGACTATTAATTACTCAACCTCTGATCCATCCTGTGACCTCGATTATGTTCCAAATCAAGCTCGTAGACTTGAACCAAGGCATATAATGTCAAACTCGTTTGGGTTTGGTGGTCACAACGCAAGCCTAATTTTTAGTCGTTTTGAGTAAAGGTATAACTTAGTAAAATTTTACAAATTTGATCAAGGAGTGCAAATGCCTTACGCACATATCACTGGATGGGGAATGTCTATACCTCACAAGGTGTTGACAAACAACGATATAGCAAAAATGGTTGATACGAGTGACGAAAAAATCCGTGAATTAACCGGGATTCGTCAGCGTTTTATTGCTTCAGAGTCTGATACAGCTTCATCTTTGGGTGTCGACGCAGCGTTTAATGCCATTATGGTGGCAGGATTATTGCCAACCGATCTGGATTTGATAATTTGCGCAACATCTTCTCCAGAGCATATTTTTCCCGCTACAGCTTGTTTAATCCAGGATAAGCTTGGAGCTAGTAATGCAGGGGCGTTCGATTTATCGGCTGCCTGCTCTGGTTTTATTTATGGATTGAATATGGGCGCTCAAGCTATTCGATCAGGATCTGTAAAAACGGTCCTGGTGATTGGAGCTGAGGTACTTTCACGTTTTGTTGATTGGACCGATCGAAATACATGTATTTTGTTTGGCGATGGGGCAGGCGCTTTTGTTTTACAGGCTAGCGAGAAGCCTGGTGGCATACAGGGTTGTGTAATGCATTCAGATGGATCAGGCGGTGATTTTTTATCTGTTCCTGCAGGCGGAAGCGCTCATCCTGCCAGCGAAATTACAATTCATACAGGAATGCATTTTATCCATATGAATGGGAAAGAAGTTTTTCGATTCGCAACCCGTGTAATGGCCCAGGCTACGCTCGAAGTTATTACAAAATCCGGTTGGAAAATTGAAGACATCGAACTGATAATTCCTCACCAGGCTAACTATCGAATAATCGATGCAGCTGCAAGAAGTTTGAAGTTGCCAATTGAAAAATTTATGGTTAACGTTGATCGTTACGGAAATACTTCCACAGCGTCTATACCGATAGCATCGGTTGAAGCTTTTCAAAGTGGTCGCTTGAAACCAGGTGATAAGGTCGTGTTTGTTGGTTTTGGCGCAGGATTAACTTGGGGCGCATTGGCTGCTGAGTGGACAGGACCTTTACCATTTGAGCACATGTTAAATGCTGAATGGTTTAAACCGTGGGCTAGAGTTCGTTCTTTCTTGCGCAGGCTTTTTCGGGTTCTAGTTAATTTTTTTGGACGATTCAATTAGTTTTAGGACAATTAGTTTTAGGATAGTCAACCATGGTTGATTGTGATATGATGATAAAAACAACATAAAATTATTGTGTGCTACAAAGGAGTAAAAAATGCGTCTTGGCCTTCCAGAATTGCTCATATTGTTGGTTATTGTAATTGTGCTGTTTGGCCCAGGCCGGTTTGGGAAAGTCCTCGGCGAATTGGGAAGTGGTTTAAAATCATTTAAAGATAATCTGAGTGGTGAGAAAAAAGAAGACGAGCCAAAACCGCAGTCAGATGAGCCAAAGTAATTAATATTTTTTATTTATCTGCCATGAGAAATACATAGAAAATGATTTTATTTTCTCCATATTTCTTCATGGCATTTTTTTTGATTTTAGTTAATAAATATCCATCATTTATTGTTCTAATAAATTTTGTGTAATTGTTCGATCTCGGTCTATTAGTATGAATTTCCTTGATCCCAATCCTAAAGGTTTTCCAATTGTACTGCTGTTGCATGGGCTGGGAGTAAATAGTTCATCGTGGATGCTTCAGTTTGATACTTTGATTTCAGCTGGTTTTCGGCCTATAGCACCGGATATTTTGGGCTTTGGAGAATCTGAGTATGATGGATTGGGGTGGAGTATAGCGAGAAATGCAGATCTATTAATTGAATTATTGACCCAATTTAACTCTGGACCAGTTTTTGTGGTTGGCCTATCTATGGGAGGTGTAATTGCTCAGCAATTAACCCTTAGTTATCCAACCTTCGTGAAAAAATTGGTATTGGTGAGTACATTTACAAAATTGAGACCAACAAAACTTTTTACCTGGTTTTACTTTTTGCTGAGAGCCCTCATGGTTTATATTTTTGATATAAAAACTCAAGCAAAAATTGTCGCGCTAAAAGTTTTCCCAGCTCCAGGTCAACTCCATTTACGAAAAATGGCGGAAGCCCAAATTGCTCAGGCTGATCCACGCGCATATCGTGAAGCCATGAAATCTCTTTTTTTGTTTAATTCCACCAAGAGGCTAAAGGAAATTACAATCCCAACGCTTGTAGTTATTGGTGAAAATGATACGACAATTTCCCCTGCTCACCAAATGGAATTGTCCAAGAATATTCCTGGAGCAAAACATATTATTATTCAAAAAGGTGGGCATGCGGTCACAATTGATCACTATGATGAATTCAATCAAGCCTTATTAAAATTTCTTCATGAATAATTTGTTAATGTTTTTCTGATAGAATTTTATTCAGTAAGTTATTCCAATTTGAAATAAAATAAATTAAAATTCTATCTACGAAACTGAAAATTTCTTTCAAGATAAACAGGGTAATTTATGATTCTGATAGCTACATGCTAATTTGGGGCTTTAGGATTTTTAGAAAGTTTTTTAAATTCTTTTGGAGAGAAAATGGAAACATCTGACCAACAACCTTTTGTAGAAAATGCGCAATTATTTTCATTCAAAGCCGAGACAAAGCAATTACTGAACATATTAATTCACTCTTTGTACAAAGATAAGGAAGTATTTTTACGAGAATTGCTTTCCAATGCTTCCGACGCATTAAATCGGTTACGTTTTGAAATGTTAACTAATCAGAACGTTATTGATATGACTGCCGATTTAAATATCCGAATTTCTGTTGATAAAGCTGAAAGAAAGATAGTTATTCGGGATTCAGGTATTGGGATGAATAAAGATGAAGTGATTGAAAATCTGGGAACCATAGCTCAATCAGGTGCCAGGAAATTTTTAGAGGCATCTGCTCAACAAAAAGGAGATTTATCCCAGGTTATAGGCCAATTTGGTGTGGGATTTTATTCGGTTTTCATGGTTGCCGAGTGGGTGAGAGTAACAACTCGTTCTTTTAGACCAGATGACGATGGGGTAATTTGGTTTGCAACTGGTGATGATAATTATCAGATTGCTAATGCAGAGGTTGTAAGTCGTGGGACAGAAGTCGAAATTAAACTCAAGGATGATGCTTCTGAGTTTGCCGATGAATTTAGGATAAAAGAAATTATTCGGAAACACTCAGATTACATAGGTTTTCCTATTTACTTGGGAGAAGAAAAAGCTCAAGTAAACAAACAAGCTGCTATTTGGCGAATATCCAGGCAGGAAGTGACTGAGGAGCAATATAAGGATTTTTATCGACAATTAACGCTGGATTTTGAGGATCCAATGCTTCATCTTCACACAATAACCGATGCCCCAGTTCAATACTTTTCTCTATTGTATATACCGAAAAAATCTGAACGAGCAGTTTTTTCATTACGAAAAGATGATGGTTTGAAATTATATTCTCGAAATATTTTAATTGATGAGTACTCAAAAGATTTATTGCCTGAACATTTGCGATTTATTCAGGGAGTTGTTGACACTGAAGACTTGCCATTAAATGTATCACGCGAGACATTTCAATCAAATGGTGTAATAGCCCGGTTAAAGAAAGCTTTGACTGGTCAGGTCATGAAGGAATTAGAGAACTTGACCAAGAATGAAGGCGAAAAATTCTTGGAATTCTGGAAGGAATTTGGGGTATTCTTGAAACAGGGTGTGGCTACGAATCAACCTGATTCTGAAAAAATTTATCCTTTGCTTCGTTTCCGAACCAGTCTGCATCCGGACGCGTGGTCGTCTTTTGACGATTACGTTGGTCGAATGTCATCAGAACAAAAGAGTATTTATTTTATAATTGGTGATGATCAAAAATCTGTTATTCGTAGTCCTCATTTGGATTATTACCAGTCACAAAATGTTGAAGTAATTCTATTTACCGAGCCAATAGACTCATTCATGTTGATGAGTTTACGGTCGTACAAAAATTTTGACTTGCAAAATATTGCCCAGTCTACCTCGAGTGAGAGTAGCTCTGTAAATGAATTGCCGCAAGTTGTTGATAAAATTAGTGATGTAGATTTTGAACCGCTTGTCCAACAATTTAAGCAGATATTAACGGATCGAGTCACCGAGGTTCGAAGCAGTAATCGATTGTCAACTTCAGTAGCACGATTAGTGGAACCCGAAGGTGGTCTAAATCCTGAAATGCAGCGTGTTTACAAATATCTTGGGAAAGAATTTGAAAGCACAAAGAAAATTTTGGAACTAAATCAATCTCATCCAATACTAAAAAATTTAATTAAGCTGGACCAGGAATCGGATCTCAGAAAAATGATAATTGAACAGGTTTTCGATAGCGCTTTGTTACTTGAAGGATTGCATCCTGATCCATCAAGTATGGTAAATCGAGTTCAGGACATTATGCAAGCTGCCTTGGGTGTTAAGCAGACCCCCTGATATTTTATAATTTGACTGAAAAATATAATTACCCCATGGAATCAATGTTCCATGGGGTAATTATATTTTAAGAAGGGCTGAAAGTCGGTGGGTACACCTGTTAATTATTTGTTTGTTATGAGCCGCCAAAGGGAGACTATGATAGGTTCAAAAGTTTTAATAAAATGTCTTTACCTTTTATGGTGTGGTTATGTTGTTTTGAATAACAATTGGCTTCGCTCAATCTTAGTATCTTCAAAGGGAATAGCTAATACATCAAGCACTTCTTCTGGTCGTCCAGTCGCGCCTTCGCGGGCAGCAAGTTGAATTAACAGATAAGGGTGTTTTTCTTGATCGCCTTCAATTAACTCCAAAGATTCGATTAGAGGTCGTAAATCATACTGTTTTCCACGGCGTTCTCTTGGTAAGGTCATCGATTGCAGACACGTATTAATGTTTTGATTAACTATATTCTTATCTGGAGGAATTAAAAGAGATACTTCAAACAATGCCGAAGTGACTTGTGTTTGGAGTGGTGGACTTTTTTCATCTACTTTTTCGATGGCGAGGATGTCCAGGCCAGGTGGAGAGGCTTTTGTCAGACGATCTGGGAGATCGGATAATTCAATGTCACCATCAATCCATAAGTCTACTAATTCGCACCGGGATGAATAACCCAAGGGAAGAGCTGCTGCAAGTTGAATTTTCGGTTGAGGATGGAAACCCTGACTATACATTAAAGGCAAGTCGGCGCGGCGTGTACTGCGCTCCCATAATTTATGCAGGTCAAGATGACCAATATAGCGGAGTGCACCAGTTTTTGTAAAAGTAATTCGAATTCTCATAGAGCCTTTCGGAGTTTAGCGCCAATCCAACCGGCAGCAGGGCAGGTTGAGATTGTTATAATTATGCCTATTGGGCCAATAACAGGAGAGTTAATTTCGTCTCCTGGTCGAGCTGTTAACCATAAATAACCTAATATACCCGCAGCAATAAGGCTGGCAGACAAGGCAGTTGCAGGTCCGTGTTTAAGTCTTGTGACACCAGCCATTATGCCAACAAGAAATGCTATGATGGCTAAAATTCCTATTGATACATATTTTGGGATATTATGATTGGAGCTGACAACTGTATTAGCAAGAACTGTGCCCATGAAAATTAAGAGCCCAGCTGGAATCCCTGTAATTATGTCCCATAACCCAAATTTAAGGATTTTCAAATTAGTGTTCCCGAATTTCTGAATAAATGTTCCATTCAGTATCATTCTCCGACGACTGTTAATACAGTGTCAGCTTGCCTCATGGGTGTTGTCACAGTTGGGCACTTCCAATAATCTCCGGGATTTTCGCGACGAAGATTAGCAAAAGTGGGCAAAATTCCACACGCAAAACATTTTTGACGGCAATCTACGCGAATTTGCCCTTCTAGAGATTGACGGAAGTCTTGGAATAGAAAATTTTTCCTAACGCCGGCTGTAATGTGGTCCCACGGAAAAATCTCATCTGTTAGGCGCGGACGGTGGGTGTAAAAATCAGCTTCCAGGTTATGTTCTTCAAAAGCAGTTTTCCAGATCGAATACTTTCGTTCTTCCTGCCATGCATCAAATTTGGCTCCATTTTTCCATGCCGAAAAAATTACAGAACTTAATTTTCGATCACCTCTTGATAGCCAGGCTTCCAGCATTGTATCTTCTGGCGATGTCCAAGAGAGCTTTATATTTTTGTCCCTTAATTCTCTTTTTAGTATATTTTGTTTCAGAGTTATTTGTTCAATTGTGTCACAGGCAACCCACTGGAAGGGAGTTTGGGGTTTGGGTACGAAAGTACTTACGCCTGCATTAACTTTAGCTTTAAACCCAATGATTTTGCGCCCCTCCGCTAAAACCTTTTTACATAGATTTGCGATAGCTTGAACATCCTCAAGTGTTTCCGAAGGATGACCGATCATGAAATATAACTTGATGGTCGTCCAGCCTCTGCTGTATATTTCACGAGCAGTTTCAAGAAGTTGTTCATCAGGTATAAATTTATTAATTATCCGTCGCATTCTTTCTGTAGCGGCTTCTGGAGCCAATGTAAAACCAGTACCTCGTCGATCACGTAGTTTATCCATTAAGTCGACCGATACTGTTTCAATGCGTAAAGATGGGAGAGAAATTGCCAAGTGTTTTTCCGCAAAATGGTCCCCTACTGCGGTTACCAGTTCAAGAATATGCGTATAGTCAGATGATGATAGAGATAATAAGGCGAGTTCTTCGAAGCCAGTAGATCGAATGGCGTCATCAACAGCTTTGATAACTTCTGGAATACTTCTTTCACGGACAGGGCGGTTGATCATGCCTGCATGACAAAAACGACAGCCTCTAGTACAGCCGCGCATTATTTCGATAGAAACTCTGTTGTGTACAGCCTCAATATTTGGGACGATGAAACTGGTAGGTGGAGGAGGTAATTTGGCTACCATCCGCTTGGTGATAGTTTTTGGGATATTTGTATACTTGGGGAGAAAAGTATCTATGGTTCCATCCGGAAAATATGTCACATCATAAAGACTGGGAACATAAACTCCAGGAATTTTAGCAAGTTCAATTAACAAAGTATTCCTAGTATCAGTAGAACCACTAATCGGTTCCGGATTGCCCGTCTTACTTTTTGCTTTTTGGAGGGTGTTGATAATATCTTGAATTACTTCTTCACCTTCTCCTACGATAAAAGCATCTATAAAGGCATGCATTGGTTCTGGATTCATCGTTGAATGTCCACCAGCAATAATTATTGGGTGATTCTCGTTTCGTTCACAAGAGTAGATGGGGATACCAGCCAAATCTAAAATATTAAGTGTATTGGTATAAAGCATTTCGTATGGCAAAGAGAAACCGATTAAGTCAAATGCAGCTAGAGGATGAAAGGTTTCCAGAGAATACATGGGAATCTCATGGGCCCGCATTTGTTCTTCCATATCCCGCCATGGGGCAAAGGCTCGTTCTGCAAGGGAATCCTCTCGCTGGTTAATCAGGTCGTATAATATTTTTAACCCAACATTTGATACCCCAATATCGTAGATATCAGGGAAAACGAGAGCAACGCGAGTCGTTACTTTAGTCCAATCTTTCACGGTAATGTTCATTTCTCCACCAACATACCGGCCGGGCTTGGACACTTTTAGTAAAATTTGATCTAGTTTACGTTCGATTTCGGTAGGATTTATCATGATTGAAATTATACACGTCAAAGGCCAGGAAAAAAAACAATTTCTTAAAAAAAAGAAAATAGATTTTCCAAATGGAATAAAAAAATCCAGTAATTTGGACTTACTCAAGTAAGTACTTTACTGGATTTTTTTCTAAAAATCTGTAAAAAATTGTTCAGCTTTTTTCTGCCGAAAAGAACTAGACAAAAAGTGGTTTGTAGGCTGAGCCAGATTCGATAAGTATTTCTCTTTCATCTGAAGTGAGTGGTTTGAAGTTTTTACAGGCCTCCAGAACTTTTGGTAAGATACGTGTATCACCTACTGTGCAGATCCCTGTGACGGGATAAGAAAGGACAAAATTAACCGCTTCTTGTATTATGGCCATTTCTTCGTAGGGTTCGTACCATGTCGTTGCAGTGTGATTTCTTTCCTCCCAAGGACTCTTGGTTATAGATTTAATTATCATGGTTCCAACGTCTTTTTTATTACATTCCATAATTAAATTTTCTGCACTGGCACGATATTCACTATTCCTCATCTGGACAAAATTCAGTGGAAAAAGTATAGAGTCGAAGTCGTAACGTCTGAGAGCTTCGAGGTAAATCTCCGGGGCGTTTATTCCATGACCTGTTATTCCAATGAATTTTGTGAGACCTTCTTTTTTTGCTTTAAGCGCGGCTTCCAGTGCTCCGCCCGGTTTGGTTATTTGATCCAATTCGTCTATGGTTGTAACTGCATGGAATTGATATAAGTCAAAAGTCTCTGTTTGGAGCAGTTTGAGAGAATTGTGAAGTTCATTCCACGCTCCGGAATTAGTTCGTTCCATAGTCTTACAGCCGAGAAAGAATCGTTTCCGTTCTCGCTCCATCCATGGACCGATACGTAACTCTGCCTGACCATATCCTGGGGCTACATCAATATGATTAATGCCAGCTTCGATAACGCGTTCCATGGTTTTATCGGCATCAGCTTGGGATATTTCTCCAAAAGCAGCTGCGCCAAATATACCTATAGTACTCATATGGCCAGTCCGACCGAATCGTCTTTTTTCCATTTTTACACCTTTGTATTATTAAATGCAGTACTTACGATAGTTTGAGCCTCATCGATGATTTGGTTCAAGTGAGATTCGCCAATAAAACTTTCAGCATAAATTTTATAAATCTCTTCTGTACCAGAGGGTCTAGCAGCAAACCAGCCGTTTTCTGTAACAACTTTTAATCCGCCAATCGATGCTTTGTTTGCTGGAGCTTTTGTAAGCCGTGAAATAATCTTTTCTCCTGCAAGCATCTCAGCCTTTACATCTTCAGGAGAAAGATTTTTGAGTATATTTTTTTGTGCTGTATTAGCGACAGCATCGATACGTTTGTATACCGGGCTACCGAATTGTTTTTCGAGTTCAGCATAGTGCAGACCTGGATCTCGACCGGTAGTCGAAGTTATTTCTGCTGCGAGTAGATTTAGTAATATCCCATCTTTGTCAGTGGTCCAAACTGATCCATTTTTGCGTAAAAATGAAGCCCCAGCGCTTTCTTCTCCACCAAAACCGAAAGATCCATCCACTAATCCGTCGACAAACCATTTGAAACCGACTGGTACTTCTGCTAGTTCTCTATGAAGCGCCTTGGCAACTCGGTCTATCATCGAGCTGGAAACGAGAGTCTTCCCAACTTTAGCATTTTCCTTCCAATTATATCTACTTTTGAAAAGGTAAGAAATTGCAACCGATAAATAATGATTGGGATTCATCAAACCGGTTGAAGGAGTTACTATTCCGTGACGATCTGCATCGGGATCATTCCCGAAAGCGATATCGTAATCATTTTTTAGACGAATTAATCCAGTCATTGCGAACGTTGATGAGCAATCCATCCGAATTTTGCCATCATGGTCAACGCACATAAAAGAAAAGGAAGGATCCACGGCTCGATTTACAACTGTTATATTAAGTTTGTAAATATCAGCGATGATATCCCAATAACCAACAGCGGCTCCTCCCATGGGATCAACACCGATACGTATTCCTGAGGAAGCTAATTGGTCCATTTCAATCACATTAGCTAAATCCTTGATATAAGGATTTGCAAAATCGTATCTGTGTGTGGTATTTGCTTGAAGAGCACGGGTAAGTGGTATACGTTTTACTTCATGTAATTTATTCTTGAGGATTTCATTAGCTCGATTCTGAATAACTGAAGTAATTTCAGGCCCCGCTGGTCCGCCATTGGGTGGATTATATTTAAAACCTCCATCCATTGGTGGGTTATGCGAAGGTGTAATCACGACACCATCTGCGAGTACATTTTTGTTAAGACGATTCCAGACAAGGATCGCATGAGATACAACCGGTGTTGGGGTGTAGGCTTGTCCTGAAGAAATATATACTTCAATTCCGTTGGCCGCAAAAACCTCGATTGCCGTTGATTCAGCTGGTTCTGAAAGGGCATGTGTATCTTTTCCAATGAACAAAGGCCCAGAAATGTTATTTTGTTGGCGGTATTCGCATAATGCTTGACAAACTGCTAATATATGGTCTTCATTAAAGCTGCCTTCGCTAGATGTGCCACGATGACCGGATGTGCCAAACGATATTTGTTGACCAGAATTTCCAGCTTCTGGATGTTCAGTATAGTATTTAGAAACTAGTTGAGGAATATTTGTAAATAATTCTTGCGGGGCGGGTTTTCCTGCCAGTGGACTGAGTGTCATATAACCTCCGACTTTTATTGAGGACTGATGCTGAAAATAAGCAACTCTATTTTAGCTGTAAAATGATTTTTCTGAGGTCACGAATTTAATCTTTTGTTAATTGATAACTTTTCGGATCACTTACACTATAATTTGATTAACATATTGCTAAATAAAAAGGATAACCCATTAATATGAGCAGTCCAATGATAACCATTGAGAGATTTTTGTTAAGTCAGCAACCTGAGTATGCGAAAGGGGATTTGACAACCCTTTTTTATGATATTGCTCTTGCGGCAAAAATAATTGCTACTCAAACTCGCAGAGCAGCGCTTTTGGACACATTGGGTTTTGAGGGGACAACAAATATCCAAGGTGAAAAACAGCGAAAACTTGATGTATTTGCTGATGATGTTGTATACAAATTAAATGACCATACTGGTCGTTTATGTGCAATGGTGTCAGAAGAACGCGATGATTGGATCCCGATTCCCGAAAATTATTCTACTGGAAACTATATACTTGTTTATGATCCGCTGGATGGGTCGAGCAATATTGATACAAATGTGACTATCGGCACAATTTTTGGAATATTTCGTAAACAGAGTGACAATCCACGCGGCCAATTAAGTGATTGCCTTCAGAGTGGGCGGGATCTGGTGGCAGCTGGATATATTATTTATGGAACCAGTACAATGTTTGTTTATAGTGCTGGGCAGGGTGTTCATGGATTTACTCTAGATCCTGAGATCGGCGAATTTTTACTAACCCATGAAAATATGCGGTTTCCAGAAGACCCGGCCTACTACAGTTTGAATTACGGCGCATACAGGTTCTGGGAGCCAGACGTGCAGAAATTTGGAGATTGGCTGCAGTCAATTCAGGAACCGAGATTGTCCCAACGTTATATAGGTTCTTTAGTAGCTGATTTTCATCGCAACCTTCTTTATGGTGGTATTTATGGCTACCCGGCAGAAACTAAAATGCCCGATGGGAAAATTCGCCTTCTCTACGAAGCTGGACCCTTGGCATTTTTGGCTGAACATGCTGGCGGGTATGGATCTACTGGATTTTCGTCATTATTGGATATAAAACCTGATACTTTGCATCAACGTACGCCTGTATTCATTGGATCAAAATCACTGGTCAAAAAAGCAGAAGAGTATTTGACCCATCGTGTTTCCAACGGTAATTGATAGCTTGGGTATGGAAAAATTCTTTCCCCAATTTCATGTATACGTCTTTTTGTTAGCTACCTTTTTTAACAGGAATTCCAGCAACCTGGGCCAATATATACCCAATTACCCAGGTAGTGTGGTCAGTTTCGAGGGGTGTGTTTGTTTCTGACTATTGATATTTCAAGTGGCTTTAGACCGATTGGATTATCAATGTTGGATGATTTTATTATCACAGTAATTTCTTGAACTCCGGTACTATGCAAGTTTATTGCGCAGTAGTTTGGATAAAGGATATTTATCAAGATTGTTTATCAAGTTTTTCTATCACAATCGTGGCTTCACCTATGAGTGCGGCGACGGCACCGAGAGCTACAAACATTGGCGCAAGTGCTACGCCAACTACGCCAACTGTCAAGGGAAATTCTACGATGGCATTTCCGGATTTGTCTTTAATGATTACTCGACGTATATTTCCCTCACTTAATAACTGTTTGACTTTGGCGAGAATTTCTTCACCATTTACGGAAAACTCTTCAGTATGGAATTTTGATTCATGCATAGTTTTAATTCTCCTATAGTTTTCTACGAGATTATTACATTTTGGTTGTAGCTGAAATGGATAATTTAAAAAAATTGAGGTATTTGTCCCTGGGAGCGGGGATTATTAAAAATATCTTTCATGCGCAAAACTGTTATATACTTTACGTTAAATATTATCTGGAGGCTGTATGTTAATTATAGAAAAAATTGATACTGAAAACAAGACCCAGGTAAAACGTTTTGTGCGATTACCATACAGGCTCTATAAGAATTGCCCTCAATGGGTACCGCCATTGGATATTGATGCTTATGCACAATTAAACCCTAAAAAACACCCATTTTATGAGCATTCAGATGTAGAATTTTTCATTGCTGTACGCGATGGCATTGATGTTGGGCGTATTGCTGCAATTGAAAATCGACCCTTTAATTTGTATCACGATTCGAAGGAAGCTGATTTCTATTTTTTTGAAAGTGAGAATGATCTAGAGGTCGCAACGTTATTATTTAATACGGTTTTTGAATGGGCGAAAAAGCGTGGTCTTAATAAGATTGTAGGGCCTAAGGGGATGGGCCCGTTGGATGGGTACGGTGTTTTGGTTTTTGGGCATGAACATCGCCAAACAATGAATATGCTGAATTACAATTTTGCTTATTATCAAAATCTTGTCGAATCTCAGGGGTTTGAAAAGGAAGTGGATTTTGTTTCCTGTTATTTACCATCTGATAAATTTATTATTCCAGATAGAGTTGATAAAATTGCGCAACGCGCTTTAGATCGCGGAGGTTTGCAAGTAAAGAAATTTAAAAATAAGAAAGAGTTGATTGAATGGGCACCTCGTATCGGAGCTGCATACAATAAAGCTTTCGTGAATAACTGGGAATATTTTCCATTTACAGAAAAAGAAATAAAATTTGTGGTCGATAATATAATGGCTGTGGCTGATCATAGATTAATAAAAATAATAATGCATGGTCCAGAAGTAGTTGGATTTTTATTTGCTTTTCATGATGTATCGGCTGCCATGCAGCGTGCGCGTGGAAAGCTTTTTCCTTTTGGGTTACTTGATCTTATATTGGAAATTAGGCGAACAAAAACTGTTTCTGTGAATGGAATAGGAATATTGCCTGAGTTTCAAGGTCATGGAGGGAATGCAATCTTGTATTATGAAATGGGACAGACTTTACTTTCATTCAATCAATTTACTCACGTCGAAATGACCCAGGTAGCAGAAACGACATTTCAAATGAGGGCTGATCTAAAAAATTTGAATGGTATCGAATATAAAAACAACCGTGTTTACCTTAAAAATTTACAATGAACGTTTTAAAACTGTTCATTGTATTCTTTAGTAGCGGTTATTAGAATGTTGAAATTGGCCATTGCTTTAAAAGGATCAAAGTGATTGATGGTAAACAATAAATTAATTCTGGTAATTTGTTATTTACAAATATTTTTATTTATTTTATTATCTTCTGCGTGCAAAGCACAGCAGGCAACGCTTCAATATGTAACCCCAACAATGATTCCCTTAGCTTTTTCCACTGCAACATTGATACCTACAATTACACCTCCAGTCGTACCATCCCCATTATTCCCCACCCTGAGTCGAACGACTCAACCTGTTAGTGTAGTAACTACAGCACAAATCAATATTCGGGAATTACCTAGCGTTGAGTCGTCTTCGCTCGGATTTCTCGATCCGGGGATAAGCATCGAAGCTATCGGGAAAAATGTGGATAATTCATGGCTGAAGATAATTTATCCAGTTGGTTCTGCTACAACAGGTTGGGTAAATGTAGCATTTGTAAAAGTTTCGGAAAGTGACTTAAATAATTTACCGAGACTGAGTAAGGAGAATATTGATCAATCTGGAACCGAAATTCCATTTGGATCGACCACTTCGAATCCTAATGAATCTCCTACGCCTGAAGGCCATACTGGAAGAGTAAAAAATAAAATATTCATTCGTTCTGGTCCGGGGCAAATTTTCGAGTCATTGGGAGAATTGAGTGCTGGGACAATTGTTGAGATAACAGGGCGAAATATTAATAATATTTGGGCTCAAATTAGTTTTAGTGGGGTTGCTGGTGGAAAAGCCTGGGTAGCGACTGCCTACCTGGAAGGGGCTAACTATATTGGTCTCCCTTATTTTGATAATCAGGGGAAGCTACTTTCCTCTGCCGAATCCACTCCTGGTAAACTTCAGATAACCGGACTACCTACTGCTTATCCCACTGCTATTGGAGATGGTGATTCAAAGAAAAAACCATCTGCTCGTTTGGTGTTCTCTCCATCCGGGGCACGAGAATTTTCTTTTAGTAGCGATCTTTCATCACCTCAAGGTGATTCAACTGATTGGGTCGATTTTATTCCGTACGAATCTACAAACCAGGGAACGATTTTATACTTTAAATTGGAGTGTTCTGGTAATGGGGGGATTACTTCTGCTTTGGTAGTTGATGGTATAGCCCAAAACGATTGGAAAGGTTTGACTTGTGGAAACTACGATTTTCCACTAAAAGTATTGGGAGGAAAAGTGTATACCCTCATCTTGTCTGCTGATGGTTCCTTCGGTCCTGTTCGGTATATTAAGTACAATTTAATTATTAGCACAATTCGATAACTTGATCTGTAAAATGAAAGTAATTGGAAAAAGTTAGTAGATTTTTCTTACTAGCGGAAAATTTCTACACTTACAATATCCAAAAATTCTCACAGAAAACTTTTACTCTTATCCCGAATTTTCCCGATCGGGTCATTTTTAGTATTTTAGATGGTATTACCGTGTGGATATTAAAAATAATTCACCAAAAAATTTTCCTGGCAAGGGTTTTGAGATTCTTGAATATCTGCAGTATTGAACGGCATCGAAGGGTTTTCTGCTTTTTCTAAGAGATTTTTAGAAAAGGTGTTTGTGTTGAATTGCACAAAAAGCGGAAATATGGTAGATTTAATATAGGTTTATTTGGAGAAATAGAAATGAATAGTAAAAATGTTCCTGATATTATAGTCAGCCGGTTACCGGTTTATTTGCGGGCACTTCAATTTATGGCCGCCAGTGGAAGTATGACGACATCGTCTCAAGAATTAGGTGAGAAGGTAGGTATTTCTGCTGCACAAATCCGGAAGGACTTATCGCAATTTGGGGAATTTGGAAAACAAGGAACTGGTTATCATATTCCTTTTTTAATTGATCGAATACTCCAGATATTAAAAGTTGAGCAGGTTTGGGATGTTGTGTTGGTGGGGATGGGCGAATTGGGTCATGCAATTCTTCGGTATCAAGGTTTTATTAACCGCGGATTTCGTATTGTGGCATGCTTCGATAGCGATCCGGAAAAAATCGGAAAACAGGTAGATGAGTTTCAGGTACGTGAAGTAAGTACACTTGTTTCAATTGTGGGTGCAGCTGGGATAAAGATGGCGATGTTGTGTGTTCCGGCATCGGCTGCTCAAGATGTTACCGATAAGTTAGTACAAGCAGGAGTAAAGGGGATTCTAAATTATGCCCCTGTTAGTCTTTCTGTGCCACATGATGTACGGGTTCAGTATATTGATCCTGTGATCGGTCTTCAGCGTATGGCTTACTACTTGAATGTTTAGTAAAAATTGCTGATATTTTTTTGAATATTTCTATGATTTATTGGCCTGATTGTTCTGAGTAACTTGGAAAAAACCTCGTAAGGGTAGAAATTAAATCGGAAAACGACGAAAGAACAAGGAATTGGAAGAAATAAATAATCCAAAGTTAATCCAGCCGGATAAAATTTGATCATTTTGTTCCTCTCATTGTTTTAGTCAGATTCTCTAAATAATAATTAATACTTTCGTATTATTTGAATAAACCAATCTCCAGCAGATGTCTGCTGGAGATTGGTTATACATGGGGCAAATTCCGACGTAAAATTGAGTACATTCCCAATCCTCTTGCTGTTCCTTCTGCAACACATGTAAGAGGGTTATCAACGAGATAGGCGGGTATGCCCAATGACTTGGTAAGCAGCTTATCGATGCCTCGAAGCAATGCCCCTCCTCCAGTCAGAGCCATTCCCCGGTCGATTATATCCGAGACCAATTCTGGGGGTGTTTTTTCAAGAACTCTGCGACAAGTTTCTGTCAGCTGCCGAAGAGGTTCCTGAAGAGCCTCCACGATTTCCCCAGTTGTTAAAGTAACTGGTCTGGGTAGGCCACTTACTTGATCTTGTCCTTGGACTTCCATTCCTTGTTCGGTATCTTGCGGAACAGCAGCGCCAATCTTTACTTTTAATAGTTCGGCAGTAATTGGCGAAATAATAACACCGTATTTTCTGCGAATATATGTGACGATGTAATCATCCATGGCCTGACCCCCGGCGCGCATAGTCTCTGCTGAAACTATGCCGTACATAGCGAGGACGGCGCATTGCGTGGCACCACCACCAAGGCATACTACCATGTTTCCTGATGGCGAATTGATTGGTAAATCTACACCAAGCGCTGCCGCCAAAGGTTGTTGTATCAGGTAGGCGTCACGCGCCCCGGCTTGTAGAACTGCTTCGTGTACTGCTCGACTTTCTACACTAGTTACTCCGAAAGGTACGGAGATCATAACGTTTGGCTTGAAAATTCGAATGGGGCTACTAACTCGTTGAAGCAATACACGTAGAAGACTTTCAGTAATTTCATAATCTGCAATGACGCCGTTTTGAAGGGGACGAGCAACCTCGATCGTATCAGGAACACGTCCTTCCATATCTCGGGCTTGACGACCAACTTCAACAATTTTTTGATCCGCAACGTCAATAGCCACCACTGTTGGTTCTTCCACAATGATGCGATTACCTTCAGCTATGCGGGTATATATTGTACCAAGATCTATACCAAGGTCTTTTGAAAATCCTGCCATTTGGCGGTTTACTCTTCCTTGTAGAGTGCACGTTTACCAGTGTGATAACGCTTTGCAGCATCCAGTCGCAAATTAGACCGGCGAAGAGCAGCTTCAAGAGCGAGGTAAGCATCTACATCTACATTTTTTACGGATGCCAATGCTTCAGCTGCTCGTTGCCTGGCAGCTTCAGCTCGCGCTACATCAATTTCGAGGACGTTTTCAGCAGCATCGGCTAGAATAGTTACAATTGAGGGTTGAATTTCGGCTACACCACCAGCTACTGTGAAAACCTGTTCTTCACTGTGTGTGCGTACTCGAATTAAACCGAATTTTAATGTAGTGAGCAGCGGCGCATGATGTGGGAGGATACCCATTTCTCCATCAGAACCTGGCAGTACTACAATATCCACATCGCCTTCGTAGACCAAACGATCTTGGGACACTATTTCACAACGGATAGGCATTGGTCCTTATCCTTGTGGGGTACGCAATCTCTTTTGAAAATGCGTACCCCACATTATGCTATTTAGGCAGATTGAGCCAGTTTTCCGGCTTTTTCACGGACATCATCGATTGTGCCGACCATCATGAAGGCTTGCTCAGGGAGGTCATCGCACTTTCCGTCCAGAATTTCACGGAATGAACGAATTGTTTCCTTAAGGGGCACATATTCACCTTTTATGCCTGTAAATTGTTCTGCAGTTACGAATGGTTGGCTAAAGAAGCGCTCAATTTTCCGGGCGCGTGAAACCAGGAGCTTGTCATCTTCAGAAAGTTCGTCGACACCAAGAATTGCAATAATATCCTGTAAATCTTTGTAGCGTTGCAAAACTTGTTGTACTTCGCGTGCAGTTGCGTAATGTTCGCTGCCAACAATATTTGGATCCAAAATTCGGCTGGTTGAAGTTAGGGGGTCAACAGCCGGATAAATACCTTTTTCGGAGATGGCACGCTCGAGAGCAATTGTGGCATCCAAATGTGTAAAAGTGGCTACAGGAGCAGGATCTGAGTAATCGTCAGCTGGAACATATACTGCCTGCATAGAAGTAATTGATCCGGTTCGTGTAGATGTGATTCGTTCCTGGAGCTCTCCCATTTCTGTTGCGAGGGTGGGTTGGTAACCTACTGCTGACGGCATGCGTCCTAAAAGAGCGGAAACCTCTGAGCCTGACATTGTGAAGCGGAAGATGTTATCGATGAATAATAGAACATCTTTTCCTTGATCGCGGAAATATTCAGCCATAGCGAGAGCGGAGAGTGCTACGCGTAATCGAACACCGGCAGGTTCGTTCATCTGACCAAATACCATTACAGTATCTTTCATAACACCAGATTCGATCATTTCCCTGAAAAGGGATGTCCCTTCACGGGTTCTTTCACCAACACCTGCGAAAACTGAGTTACCTTTGTGTACACGTGCGATGGATGAAATAAGTTCTGTGATAACCACAGTTTTTCCTACACCAGCACCCCCAAAAATACCCGTTTTGCCTCCTTTTGTGAAAGGGGCGATCAGGTCAATGACTTTAATGCCAGTTTCGAAAATTTGCACACCTGTAGATTGCTCAGCAAATGATGGTGCAGCCCGGTGAATAGGATAATAAGCATCAGCTTTTACTTCACCTTTTTCATCAATAGGTTTCCCAAGAACAGAGAAAATTCGACCTAAAGTAGATAGGCCAACCGGGACGAGGATTGGGCTACCTGTAGCAGTTGCAGAGGCACCTCGCTGTAAGCCGTCTGTTGTATCCATAGCCACTGTGCGAACCCAGTTGTTGCCTAAATGTTTTTGTACTTCCAGAACCAGGATATCCTGTCCGGTGCGTTCAACTTCAATAGCTTCGAAAATTTTGGGTAGTTGACCTTCAGGAAAGGCAACATCTACCACGCCACCTAAAATTTGCACAATACGGCCAGTTGCATTAGCCATTTTCGCCTCCAGCAATAATATTTACCTGAGCCAACGCTTCTGCGCCGCCCGCGATATCGAGCATGTCGCTCGTGATGGATTGTTGACGTACTTTGTTGTACTGCAATTGAAGCGCAGAAACGAGCTCTATGGCATTATCAGTAGCATTACGCATAGCTACCATTCTGGCTGCATGTTCAGACGCAAGAGACTCAAGAATAGCTTGATAGACCTGTAGTGCAGAAAATCGGGGAATAATTTCGTCGAGAATTTCCCTTTCAGCTGGTTCGTATTGGTAGGCAGCGGGAACATGACGAGAATTATCAAAATTCTCGACCCTGTCTTGTTCAGCATCAACTTCTAGGGGAAGTAATTTCTTGGTTGTCGGTTCCTGGCGCGCCATATTTATGAAGTCAGTGTAAACTAAATACACTTCATCTGCATTGCCGCTTAGGAATTCATCGACTGCTAATCGTCCAATTGCCGAGACATCAGCAAAAATTGGAGCAGCCGGTAAATTGCTAAAATCAGCAATTACATTTGAGTGTCTGCGAATGAGTAAATCACGTCCTTTACGTCCAACCGCAATATAACTGACAGGTGTATGATAATTTGCGAATTTCCGTAAAACAAAACGAATCAGGTTGGTATTATAAGCACCAGCAAGTCCTCGGTCACCGCTGATAACAACCACCAGGGTTTTCTTAACAGAGGTTCGACCAGTCAGCAGCGGATGAAGAGTATCACGGCCTGGTTGTCCAGCCACATGTGTCAATACCTGCCAAGCTTTAGTAGCATAAGGGCGCGTTCCCATTAATGCACTGATAGCTTTTCTTACTTTGCTTGCACTCACCGCTTGTAAGGCGCGGGTCACCTGGGAAATATTTTTAACGCTCCTAATTCGGAGCCGCATTTCACGAGCAGAGGCCATAATTGTCTCCGTTTACGCAATGTTTTCGACTAAGTAGTAGTATGCGCATTGCGTATTTCGTTTCTTTATGCCTGCCAAGTGGCTTTGAAGGTTCCAAGCGCTTCACGCAGTTTCTTGTCAGTTTCAGTCGAAATTTGTTTTTTCTCGACGACGTCTTTGGCTATTTCTGGGTGAGATTGATCAATATACTTAACCAAGTCAATTTCCCATTGCCTCATTTTTTCGACAGGTACATCATCGGCGAAACCGTTAGTCCCTGCAAAAATAATGATTACCTGATGTGCTAAAGAAACTGGTTCGTACTGGGGCTGCTTCAGAATTTCTTGCATACGACGACCGCGATTTAGTTGGTTCTGAGTTGCTTTATCCAGGTCGGAACCGAATTGAGCAAATGCAGCTAATTCACGATAGGAAGCCATGTCTAGTTTTAGCCGACCCGCAACCTGTCGCATCGCCTTGGTTTGTGCAGCACCACCTACGCGGGAAACGGAAATACCAACATTGACTGCTGGACGTATACCAGCATTGAATAGGTTGGATTCGAGATAGATTTGACCATCAGTGATTGAAATTACATTGGTTGGAACATAAGCAGAGACATCGCCTAATAAGGTTTCAATAATTGGTAGGGCGGTCAATGAACCACCAGTTTTTGCAACTTTGACAACCTTTACGCTATCACCTTTTGTTTTTGCAATTTCCTCGGCATCGTGTTTTGCCATAGGCCCGGTAAATATTTTTCCATCAACCGAATCATCAGCTACTGCTGAGCTGCCTTCAAATGAGTCGTTAACAATAGTGTAGTTGACTGACATTCGGGCGGCGCGTTCCAGTAGGCGGGAGTGTAAATAAAACAGATCGCCAGGATAGGCTTCACGTCCTGGTGGGCGGCGAAGCAAAAGTGAAACTTGGCGATAAGCCCATGCGTGCTTGGAGAGATCATCATAAACTACCAAAGCATCACGCCCGGTTTCCATAAATTCTTCACCAATAGCGCAACCAGAGTAAGGAGCAATGTATTGCAAAGCGGCCGATTCATCAGCAGCAGCGACCACGATTATGGTGTGATCCATCGCGCCATGCCGTTCAAGAAGCGCTACAGTTCGGGCTATCGCAGATTTTTTCTGGCCGATTGCTACATAGATACAAACAAGGTCCTTACCTTTTTGATTGATGATTGTATCAATTGCAATAGCACTTTTTCCGGTTTGCCTATCTCCAATGATCAATTCACGCTGACCTCGACCAATCGGGATCATAGCGTCAATTCCTTTAATACCCGTTTGCACTGGTGTATCTACATCCTGACGTCCAACTACACCTGGTGCAATTCGTTCGATAGGGCGGAAACCACTAAATTGAATGGGTCCCTTACCATCGATGGGCTCTCCAAGAGCATTCACGACACGACCAATCAGACCATCTCCTACAGGTACTGAAGCGATGCGTCCAGTACCACGTACGGTCATGCCTTCAGCAATTTCGGAAAATTCACCCATGATGATGACGCCAACACTGTGTTGCTCCAAGTTAAAAGCAATGCCAATTACGCCATTCGCGAACTGAACCAGTTCTTGTGACTTAATATTGGCCAATCCTTTTACCCGGGCGATGCCATCACCTGCTTCGATGACGGTGCCGATGTCGCTGACACTGACCTCGGGTTCGAACGCATCAATTTGCGTTTGAAAATCGCTGGTGATTTGCTTTATTAGGTCTGTCATTTCGCCTCCACGCCAGTTATTTCCTGCCTTTGAATTAATATTTAGATTTCAAGCGTACCATTTTGGTCGCATCTAAACAATGATGTGTATCTAAATTTAAAAATTTTTTCGAATATGGAGAACTTTGTAAACAGAAAAAGATTTAAATTAAAATACGATTCTGGGTTTGTCCAGAACGGTCCTATCATACCTGAAACAGATTTAAATGTCTAGTTACAAATATCATGCATCCATTTAAAAAGATAACTCCCTCTTGTCATTTTTCTAGATTGTTTTATACTACGCAACCGAAACACAAAAATTACAGGAGTAAATTATGATTGAATTGCTTGAAAATACAGATGAAAAGCCTCCCAGTTCGTCAACGACAAGAAAACCGTGGTTTGTTGCAGTAGTAGCGAATATAAAGGATGGGGGAAATGTACTTCCATCTGACGTACCAGCCGATGCTTTAGCTGACTTTGATCATATTGAAACAATTGAAGCAATTCAAGCAGCAATTGAGACTGATGGTCACACTACTATTTTTATTCCAGCCGATCGTAATTTGCCATATGCGTTAAGGGAAATTAATCCGGATATTTGTTTTAATATTGCAGAAGGACTGGGTGGTGATGCGCGGGAAGCACAAGTTCCAGCTCTGCTTGAAATGTTAAAAATTCCGTATACCGGTTCACGAATCATGGCGAATGCAATTTCATTGGATAAAACACTAACAAAGCGTATATGGCGGGACCGAAGGTTACCAGTAGCACCTTTTCAAGAATTCATCATTGGTGATGAGGCTTTACGTGCCGAGTTACGCTATCCACTTTTTGTGAAGCCTTCGCGAGAAGGTACTGGTATGGGAGTTGATTCCAAAGCTATTGTACGTGATGAAATTGAATTACGTGAGCGCGTAAAATATATCCTGGGAGCTTATAAGCAACCAGCTTTGGTGGAAACATTTTTATCTGGCCGTGAATTTACTGTTGGGCTTATTGGTCGGTGGGATTCGAAAAAATATTCTCGCCACCCTGAATGGTATGATGACAAGTATGGTTATCATGTTTTTCCGGTACTGGAATTGGATAGCAGCAAGTCAGTAACTCCTGGCGTTTATAGTAATGCAGCAAAATCCAAAGAAATTGGTGAAGAAGGGGTGCCGGGGTTTATTTGTCCTGCGGAAGTTGATGTTGAATTAGGACGAAAACTGAAGAATCTCGCCATCAAAGCCCATATGGCTATTAAGGCAATCGATATTTCACGTACCGATATAAGGTTGAATGCCGAAGGTGAACCGGTTTTGATTGAATTGAATTCTCTTCCAGGATTAACACCTGGATATAGTGATTTATGTCTTGAGGCCGCTTCCGAAGGCATTGATTATAATGATTTAATTCTCGATATTCTTTATTTAGGGGCTTCCCGATGGGGAATGCTTCCAGCTAGAGATGTCACCCCCTTGAAAAATATTCTGAAAAGCAAAAAGAAATCAGGTTAATGAAAGAAGCATGGAAAATGCTTGTTGGAAAATTGAGAATTGTCCAATAAAACGTTAAAATTTATGATATAATTTTGTTTCACGTGTATCCGGCTGCTGTGAAGCAGTATTTCATTCTTGTAAGGAAACATAAGAAATGACCGACTTATTGAAGTCCGTTGAGGCTCTCGCTAATCCAAATATTCCTGAGCTGCGTTCTGGTGATGCAGTTTCCGTTCACGTCCGAATTAAAGAAGGCGAACGCGAGCGTATTCAAGAATTCAAGGGTACCATCATTCGTATTCGACACGGTGGTGTTGCTGCCACTTTCACTGTACGTCGTATTGCTTCAAATGGTATTGGCGTTGAGCGAACTTTCTTGCTCCGTTCTCCACGCATTGATAAAGTAGTTGTTGAACGGCATTCCCAAACACGCCGTGCACAGCTTTACTTTTTACGTGGCAGGACAGGCAAGGCTACTCGTCTCAAACAGAAGTTTAACTAAAAAAATATATAAAAAAAGAAGAGCGCAATCACGCGCTCTTCTTTTTTTATATATTAAATTGCGTGATAGAATCGTGCAAAAATAGTCACAAGGAATTCAAATGTCCTTTCCAATGATTGGAATAACCACACGTACAGCCTCAGTACCTCCATCTTCATTGTTTTCTGTGATGGTACAGAAATCATATACCGATGCCATTATTGCGGCAGGGGGTTTGCCAGTATTAATACCGTCAGAAATTTATGAAAACGGATGGAGTGATTTGTTAAACCGTTTAGACGGAATATTATTTACAGGTGGAGGAGATATTGCGATTGAATATTTTGCGGGTGAACCTCATTCTGCAGTTTATGGCATAGATGCAATAAGGGATGCGATTGAAATTGGGATTGCAAAAAAAGCAGCTGAGTTTGGAACGCCATTTTTTGGTATTTGCAGGGGATTACAGATAGTAAATGTTGCATTAGGTGGCTCTTTATTTACTCATATACCGGATCAGTTACAGAATGCAGTGGAGCACGATTACCCCGGAGTGGATGGTATCCCTGCACGAACAGCACTTGCCCATAGTGTTATTTTGGAAAGTAATTCCAGTTTGAGCAAGATAATGGGAGAAACCAATTTACTGGTAAATAGCCTACATCATCAGGGCATCAAAGATGTTGCACCAAGATTAAAAGCAGCTGGATATGCTCCTGATGGGTTGGTGGAGGCTGTTGAATTACCAAAGCATCCATTTGGTTTTGCTGTACAATGGCATCCAGAGTGGTTGACAGATCAAGCTGCAACTAGAAGCCTTTTTGAAGCATTTGTGCAGGCTGCATCTGAATACGATAGGAATGGTAATGCAAAATTGTGAAATTTTGTCTGTTGGGATATTTGATTCTGGTGTTGGTGGACTTTCAGTGTTAAGATCGATTCGTGCGCAAATACCTGAATCCCCTTTGTTCTATGTTGGAGATCAAGCACATGTTCCATATGGATTGAGATCTGAAAAAGAAATCAGGGAATTCTCAAATGGAATTACTAAATTCTTAATTCAACAGAATGTTGATCTTATTGTTGTAGCATGTAATACGGCATCTGCCGCTGCATTAAATTATTTACGAGAGGCTTATCCTCTTATTCCTTTTGTTGGAATGGAGCCTGCAATAAAACCAGCTGCGGAACAGACTAAAAGTGGAATTGTAGCTGTGTTGGCGACCCCTGCTACCTTAGAAGGTGGGTTATATTCTTCTGTTGTGGAAAGATTTGCCAAAAATGTAATAATTTTACAGGATACCTGTCCCGGTTTGGTTGGGCAAATTGAACAGGGAAATCTGAATTCCACCATTACTAAGGCGATATTAGAAAAAGCATTGTTACCAATGCTAGCAAAAGGAATCGATACGGTGGTTTTGGGGTGTACTCATTACCCGTTTGTAATTCCCCAGATAAATGAAATCGTTGGACCGGAAGTTCGTGTGATTGATCCTGCGCCTGCTATAGCGCGACAAGTAAGCCGGTTGTTAGGTTATATTCCTACGAACGTGGAACAAAAAGAGAAGGCAGTCGTTAAATATTTTACAACTGCCGATGCAATCTTAATGGAGAGGGTATTACCAAATCTAATTGGAGAAAAGGGTTTTGTGAAAGAGCTTCATTGGGCAAATGGCAAACTGGAAATGTAATAAATACTGACAAAGTGGGTGACGTGGGTGGAATAGAAAAAACTGTATGGGAGAAAAAAATTAATCAGCAGGTGTTACGCCTAAATCGAGTGGGGTAAGCTGAATATTTTCGAATTCCCAAAAAGTGAGGTTGTTAACTGGCAAATTCATGCTTGTCTTTACCATCTCGAATAGTCCTTGATAGCTGGCTGGGATGGCAAATTCGGGATTGAGCCCTATTTCTTTGGCGAGTAGAGTAATCTGTTCTGGATTTTCGCCTTCAATTTCAATAAATTTACCAAAGGGTAACTCATCGAGGGTAACTAAATATTTTCCAAATTCATACATGGTTCGGTATTTTTCATACACCGCAGCTACTTTATAACCAAGGGATTCAAGGAATTTCTGGGCGGAATCGAAATTATCGACTACAAGTTCTATTTCGGTACGCGAAAGAGCACCTCCAATTCGTTCTCCAGCACCTTTATAAGTAAGACGAATATCGTTGGATTTTCTTAGGCGCAAGACTTTGTGCTGTCTTTGCAAACTATTTTGATGGTTGTCAAATCGTAAGTTGTACTCAAAACATCGTGCCACAATACAAATTGCACCCAATGAATTTAATCTAGTTTCAAAGGGAGTTAAATTCCTAACAAAAAATTTTGATTCGATTTCCCGATCGTTTTGTGTCATCGTCAAACCTTGTTTAAGCCAGTAATCCTAAAAATGGTTACTATTAAGTAGAAAAAAATTTTTTATTCAGTTAAATTTATACCACACTTAATATGGGCTGTTTTTGTTCAACAGTATCGCCAGGCTTAACTCGAATGCGATGGATTTTGCCCTCTCGAGGAGATTTAAGCTCGTTTTGCATTTTCATTGATTCTAAAATTATGAGCACTTGACCCTTTTGAACCATTTCTCCTTCAGATACTGGAATGGCGATAATTAGCCCTGGCATCGGGGCTTTTAAGTGAAATTCACCATCTTCGGAAATTCCACTTGTAGCGGCTCTTAACCGCTTCTCTCTTTCATCTTCGACTGTTGCCTGATAAAGTCTTCCTCTCAAAAGTACTTGCCAGTTAGTCTCATCAGCATAAACATAGCCTTCGTGAGATTTCCCATCAATCAGCAGGGAATAAACTGGTTGTCCATCAACTGATTCGAAATCAATCTCTAAAACTTTATCATTAACCAGTATATGTTTTTCATCTATGATTTCCAGAGTAAATTCTTTTCCATCGACCGTAGTGATATATTTCATTATTATTAATTCTCCGGAATAAAAAAATTATCGGTGCATCCGTTCCCAACGTCCAACCCATTTCCAGTTAGATGTGTCACGTTCATTGCGCATAACAAATTGGGCAGAGCGTTGGGTTTCATAATGTGCAACCATGGTGGCTAAAACGGCAGCGATTTCAGCGTTGGAGCCATCCTGTTCATCCTGCATTAAAAAACGTTCTTCAACGAAGCGTGTATCATATTGGCCACCCATGTATCTATGGCTGTCCATCAAAGTCTGATGAAATGGTATATTAGTTCTAACACCAACAATTCGATATTCTTCCAGGGCTCGTCGCATTCGAAGGATTGCTTGGGCTCTGGTTTCACCCCAAACAATGAGTTTCGAAATCATAGGATCATAAAATGGGGAAATTTCAAAACCCGGATAAACTCCGGTATCTACTCTGACACCTGGACCAGTTGGTAATTGACTATGAGTAATTTTACCCGTGGATGGAGTAAAGTTATTGTATGGGTCTTCGGCATTGATACGACATTCAATGGATGCGCCGTTAATTTTAATATCTTCTTGTCGATATTGGGTTGGCCTACCCCTGGCGATGCGGATTTGTTCTTTAACGATGTCAATACCTGTGATCATTTCTGTAACAGGGTGCTCCACTTGCAAGCGTGTATTCATTTCTAGAAAATAAAAGTTTTTATCCTTGTCAACCAGGAATTCTATCGTCCCTGCGTTTACATAGTCTACCGCTTGGGCAGCTTTTACAGCAACTTCTCCCATTCTTTGTCGTAAATTTTCATCCATGAATGGGGACGGCGCTTCTTCAACCAATTTTTGGTGTCTTCGCTGGATGGAACATTCTCGTTCTACAAGATGTAAAACTGTTCCATGTCCATCAGCGAGGATTTGGAACTCAATATGGCGAGCACCTTCAACGAGCTTTTCTAAATAAACGTTGCCATCCCCAAATGCGGATTCGGCTTCTCTGCGAGCCGAAATCAAGAGAGCGGGCATTTCCTCGATTGAATTTACTTCACGCATACCTTTTCCACCACCACCGGCTGTCGCCTTTATCAAGAGTGGAAACCCTATTTTGGGTGCTATATTTAAAAGGTCTTCATTTGAAAGATTGCCAACATCTTCTGTGCCTGGTACAACTGGTACCCCTGCTTTCCGTACAGTTTCACGAGCAGTCATCTTGTCGCCCATGGCAGCGATGGAGGATGGTTTTGGACCAATAAATGTTAAGTGGGCATCTGCGCAAGCTTGAGCAAAATCTTCACGTTCTGCTAAAAATCCATAACCAGGATGTATGGCATCTGCCCCAGATTTTTTTGCAATTGCAATAATTTTGTCACCACGTAAATAAGATTCCCTCGATGGTGCGGGTCCGAGCAAGTAAGCTTCATCAGAATAACGAACATGCAGAGCCTGACGATCTGCCTCTGAAAAAACTGCAACGGTTTCAATTCCAATTTCCCTACAGGCACGATTAATTCGAACGGCAATTTCTCCGCGATTTGCTATTAGAACTTTTTTAAACATTTATCATCCTCTCAATTTTTATGAAATAAACCCATAGTGAATAAAATATTGAATGATAAATTACAAAGGGATGTTGCCATGTTTTTTTGCTGGGTTGGCATCACGTTTGTTTTGTAACATTTCCAGTGAATTGATTAAACGTGCCCGTGTTTCACTAGGTTCGATTACATCATCAACGTAACCACGCTGAGCAGCAACAAACGGATTAGCAAATTTTGCCCGGTATTCTGCTACTAATTCAGCCTTACGTGCAATCGGATCGGAAGCTTTCTCGAGTTCTTTGCGAAAGATAACGCTAACAGCGCCATCAGGACCCATTACAGCAATTTCAGCTGTTGGCCATGCAAAATTAGCATCGCCTCGAATATGCTTCGAAGACATTACACAATAAGCACCACCATATGCTTTGCGTGTAATAATGGTAATTTTAGGTACAGTTGCTTCGCAGTATGCATAGAGTAATTTTGCTCCTGCACGAATTATTCCATGATGTTCCTGATACGTTCCCGGCAAAAAGCCAGGTACATCTTCGAAGGTTATGATGGGGATGTTAAAAGAGTCGCAAAATCTGACAAATCGCGCAGCCTTTTCGCTGGCATCAATATCTAATACTCCTGCTAAAACTGCTGGCTGGTTTGCTACGATTCCAACAGAATGACCTCCAAGGCGGGCAAACCCAACAACTACATTCATAGCAAAATTTTCATGGATTTCAAAAAACTGACCATTATCAATGACCATCTGCAAAACTTCTTTTATATCATAGGGCTTGCCAGGGTCATCCGGAATGATATTATTAAGCCCTTCGTCAGCGCGGAGCGGATCATCTCCGGTATTTAGGAAAGGCGGATCTTCCATATTATTTTGGGGTAAGAAGCCCATCAGTTTACGAATTAAGTATAGGGTATCGGCTTCGCTATCTGCTGCTACCTGACAAACCCCCGATTTTTCTGAGTGAACACTTGCACCACCAAGATCTTCAAAGGAAACTTCTTCATGGGTTACTGATTTGACAACATCTGGACCAGTTACAAACATATAAGAAGAATTACGAACCATAAAAATAAAATCAGTCAAGGCAGGTGAGTAAACCGCTCCGCCTGCGCATGGCCCCATTATCGCCGAAATTTGAGGTATCACCCCACTAGCCAGTGTGTTTCGTAAAAAAATATTGGAATAACCAGCAAGGGAAACTACACCTTCTTGAATTCGGGCTCCGCCAGAATCGTTTAACCCAATAACTGGGGCTCCATTTTTCATGGCCATATCCATGATCTTTACAATTTTTTCTGCATGAACCTCACCTAATGACCCTCCAAGAACCGTAAAATCTTGCGAGAAGACATAAACGAGACGTCCATCAATCGTTCCCCAGCCAGTAACAACACTGTCACTCGGGTAGTGTTGTTTGTTAAGATCGAAATCAGTAGTTCGGTGAATTACAAAAGAATCAATCTCTCGGAAAGAACCTTTGTCAAGCAATATATCCAGGCGTTCTCTAGCTGTTAATTTACCCCTTTTGTGCTGTGCTTCAATCCGATCTTTACCACCACCAATATGAGCTTGTTTTTTTCGTTCACGCAAGTTTTCGAGAACCGAATTGTTAATCATTGTTGCTCCTTATAAAAAAAGCTTTTGAAGATGGTGACATCATTAATATACAAAAAAAAGTTAAAAGGCTGGTCGAAAAAATTGCTGAAAAGATAAAATTTGGAGTGGTTGAGCTTTGGAAAAAAAATCTATCGATCCAATACCAGAGGTAATAGGAGACTCCGGATCCTGAAAATATCCAAATACTTTTTGACCACCTTATCCAAATTGAAAAAGTCAGTATGAGTCCAACTAGTACCCATAGAAATGCAATCACGAGTAAAAATGTTGGATTAGCTCCAAATTCGACCAAAATATCCCAGTTATTTATGAGACTATACACTCGTAATATATTCCACGACGTGATAAATAACACGAGGATAGTCGGTATGGTTACGGTAACTGGCACAGTTGGTTTTTGTTTCAATTTCGCTTTTATCTTGATTTCCGATTGGGAAAGGTTATGGAGCTGGAATATATTGCATCAAGACTTTTTGACCGTATTCTGGGGCATCCGGAACCGTCAATAGCTCGTCTGGTGTGAATTGATATCGATAGGGCATGCTACTTGTGATAATGTATCGATTTGCAAAAACGTAATCCAGTCCCATCTCTTTAAGAAACTTTCCACCTTGATTCGTCTTTAGAGCATCAAAATAAGCATAGGAATTTATCAAACCGTCCATATTAACGATCGTTCGATCTTGTATGAAATAACCTGTATTGCCACCACCTGTCATACCTATTAATGAACCTGGTTCTGTGTGATCTTCGAGGATGGGCAAGGTATCCATGTATGGTTTACCAACAGATAAATCCTTATAGGGCATTCGATTAATTAATTCAGAGCTGAAATTGTATGCGAGATTGAGGATAATGAAGAAACAAGCTATATTTGCCAAAAGGGCAACCATTTTTTTTTGAGGAATAATATCCAATAACATCGAAATGGCTAATGAAACCAAGATTACTATGGTTAGCATTTGGGTTACCCAATACCATTCATGTTTGGCCGAATAGGCCATTGCGCCATAAAAGAATGAATGTAGAACCGAGCTAATCAAGAGTGGGAAAATTCCGATCTGGAACGCCCGTCGTAGATTTTTTTTACGATTGTATAAAAATAATAAAATGACGAGAATGCATAACACAAAAAATATTATCCAGTACCAGTTGGAAAAACTACCGTTAAGTTTTGATAGTTTCGTGGCACCAGAAACTATATATTTAGTTAATAAACTCCATACAGAACTTTTCTTAGGATCCACTCCGAAAACATCAAGAACTGATTTTGCAGCACCGCCATAGACATCATTGGGCATGGACCCCCACCAGCGTTTGATTTGCCCACTAACTGGCATAAATGTACCGAAAAATGCCATGTTGGTCGCCATGTACGTGACAAGCCCTGCAAGGATAATGCCAAAGTAGATAAAACCTTTTTGAACCCAGGCACTTATCGGTTCTAGCGCAGTTTTCAAGTGATTATGATCTGAAAGAATTCCCTGGAATGGTTTATTTTGTTTTGATAGGCGGATTGGCCAAGGCGAAATTAGATTTATCAGAATGCGTGATGAATAAGTTAGTATTAGCATTCCTAGCCAATAATAAAATGGAACAGTCCGTGGAATGCTAATTTTTCCAGTACCTGAGAAAATTAGCATTATTAGTATAGAAAAACCAGCGCTTGTGGAAACTCCAAGTACAGTAATTATGAAAAGGCGGAATCTGGAGAAGGTTTTTGGATGTGCATATAAACCAGAAAAATAAAAAATTATTGTTTGGAATACAAAAGTAAATCCTGCAAATATCATTGCAGAGTTATCAAATGCTAGTAAATACATTCTTAAAGATGCTCGTTGAATAAATGCTCCGACTATAACAAAAAAAGTAAAAACCAAATCAAGAGGAAGCATATAGCGGATTGGAGTATGACGAAAAACTAACCAAACCCCCATAATGAGCACCAAGTAAATAGAATCTAACCTACTAAATAGTACAAATAAAGCCATAAACCCAAGGTACGTCAGATCTTTATTACTAAGAATATCCTTATCTTCAAGCTTTTGAACTGTGTATAGAAATAATAATACTGAAAGGGCAACCAGACCGGTTTCCATTCCCTGTTGTGTGACTATGGAATGAATGTTAAGGTTGAAAGCCCAATAAGAGGCAGCTAACATAGCAACAATTTGACCGGTTTGTTTTCGTAAAATTCTGAATAATAGGATGGATGTGATCGAACTGATAATCGCCATCACCAGAACTAAAACTCTGAGTGGCAAAATAAGGTCAAATCGGGCTAAATAAAAAATGGGGATACAAATTATCATCCAAAGTGGATGATATCCATTGGTTGGATTAATTTTGTCGAATGTTGAACCATAACCTTCGCTGATGTTTTGAGCGACTTTGAAATAATAATATGCATCATCTCTAGTGAACCAGCGTGAAGCAAAGTTGTGTGAAGCGGAAATTGCAACGTAGAAATGAACGCCCATCACAAGAATGATAAGCATTATTTCAAACCAATGGAATTTTTTAAGAAAATTCAAATTATTCTCCGAAATTATTTCGCGCCGAAAGCTCATCCAGATAAGTATTTGTTTTTTTATTCAATTATGACTTATCAGGACAAAGGTAATTATTTAAATTCTATAGTTCGAACATGTATTTGAGAAATATTACCAGATGTATCATCTTTAATTTCAATATATATGCGTGAAAATTCGGTTGGCCCATTGTCAAATGGGATAGTAATTGTTGGATCTGGTGGAAGATCTGTGTATGTTTGCGAATAAATTACCGGAATCGACGAAGTATTTGCATATAGTGAGATTGTGACGGTAAATTTCGCCAAAGAACCGGTTTGAATCGTAATACTATTCGCTTTGATTGGGTTATCTGGATAAAGATCGAAAGTAAACGGATTTGCTTCCAAAACTCTCGCCAAAGTGTCCGAATCGTTATCAAAAATATCTTCTACTCGACCGCTTCCCAAGGGAGAGTGAATAATTCTAATAGAGTTTTCTTTAATTGAAACTATATCTTCGACTGGGGTAATGTTCTTTTTATGCTCTGCTTCTAAAATTTTATCAATATTATCTGAGACATTGAGTGTTAGGACGTAAAATCCGGGTTGGTTATTTGGGAAAGGCAAAATTTCTTTAACCGAGATATTATTAAATTCAGGATTTTCTATTAGTTTATCGTACTCATCTGATGTAGAAATAAAATATGTATTCGGCATCCCTTTTCGTATGTCAGCGACAAAATCAATGGGTTGTCCCATTTTTACATGTGATTGCAGAGATTCCGGGATAAAGAAATCAACAAATTGTTCAGTCCCATTTGCCCAAGAAGGGGAGACAATATAATTTCGGTTGGGGTTCTCTGAGAGTCCTTTATCAATGACATCATTAAAAACTTGTTCTGCTCCATACTGCATGCCGTATAAGCTGTAATCCTCAAACCAGGTTGGACCATTTACAATTGCATCTCTTAACATCAATCCGGCACTTCCAGCTAGGACAACGAATAATATGTTAGTAATCCAACGAGACCATGATGGTTTGGCGTTTTCTGCCCATTGGAGAATTGTTGAGAGACCAAGTGTTGAGAGCAACGCGATTGGAATGGTCATCCAAAGCATACGAGGCATCCCAATTGCGACAACTGATGCTGGGATTGGGCAAATGAAAAGTGACAGTAATACAATTCGGTAACTTGGAAGTCTGATGTTTTTGATTGATTGGAACAGACCAACTGCCAATAATGGAAACGTAAACCAGAGACCATTTCCATAATTTTTCATAGTGTGCCGATCTAGGTCCACTGGATTTTTAAAATACCAATAAGCTGGATTTAGACCATAACTATATTGTTTAAAGAATTCGCCAAGTTTTCCGATTATTGAAAGACTATTGTCAGACCAATATGAACCGCGACGTTTTACTTGAGCAGCTGCTTCACCTGGGTGCGCTAAATAATAACGGGCAAATGGTAGTAATAGGACGATCCCGAGGAGGATTCCAAATAAAACAGTACGTCGACGTTCTGGGTGAATATGATATCGAAAATCAACAAACAGTAGGGTTATTCCGGTCACACCCATGATGATTTGTCCTAACCCATGCGTGTAGAAAGTTAAAGCACCTGCAACTATAGCCCAGTAAAAGGATCTCAAATATCCGGCTCGATAACGACTGTAAAAATACAAAAATATACTGTAAAACGAACCGACTTCAACATATTCAAAGGCTGTTCGGGCATGTAGGAACCAGGCTGGAGTGGTCAATACAAGGAAAATACCGGCCCAATAATATTTGAGTTTAAATATATCTTTCAATAATAAACTGACCGCAGCTGCCCCTAATAAAGAAATAAAAGCTGAGACCAGACGAGTAACGATTACTGATTTTCCAAAGAGCATGAAAGGGAGAAGTTGAACATAGACACTCGTTCCATTCACCCAACCTTCAGTAGTAAAAAAGGTTGGCAGGAATTCTCCAAAGTAATTCTTGAGTCCGTCTCTAAGAAAATTTGAAGCTAAATTCATGTGAATGGCTTCATCAGTAAAAAAATATATCGGATAATGATTAACTTTGTAGCTAATGACTAAAGCGTAAATAATAAGTGCCGCAATAAAAAATCCTAGACCTTGTTTTAATGTTATGCCATCCAACCAAGTAAAAGATTTTTTCACCCAATTCTTTAAATTAAATTGGGGATAACCAGTGATGGGTTTATCCTTTTCAATATTTGGCGAAGTTTTTTGATTTTTATAATCCGTTTGAACATCCTGGTAAATTGCTTGCCCCTGACCATGTTCAACTTTCATAGTAATGTAAACAATAGTGCCATCTGGTATATCAGCAGAAAATTGAACATGAACTAGATTGGGTTGATGATCCGTGTTGGTAGGTGGATTGCCCTGATTACTAGTAGACTCTTCTGCGCTTAGGCTAATTTCAAATTTACTATCGTTCAATGGTTGTGCTTCAGTTGAATTTGGTTTTTGGGTTATTATGGGAATAACTGTTTCAGCTGTTGGGTTTAAAGTTGCATCGATCTTATGATTAAGACTAAACAGTTTTAGCTTTGCAAACAAAATACTAAAGATATTAGCAAAGGTTTTATGGATGACATTAGTAAATGTCCCAAATCGCCAAGGGTTCGAGAAATATAATTTCCTTAAATAGAAAAAACAAATATCCAGAAAGATAAAAAATAAACCCCAAACCAGGATAGTGACTATGTTTATATTTTCCATAATTATGGTTGACTCTGAATGAGTTGTGATTTTTTTACCATATAACTAAGAAACAATAACTTATCAGGTTGGTACCTACGCTTGAACTCCTTTAGTTCACCTCCTGGGAACACTTTAGTGAGGTAAATTAAATCGGGTTGTCTATCGGCAGTAGCAATGAAAAGTACATCCTTGTCGTTGGGTAGCGATGAGATATATTCAGGCGTTACTTCATCCAAATAAAATTTTTCAACATCTGGCGAGAAATATTCGAAATTTGCGAATGTGAGAAATGGTTCTCCGGGTGTGGAAAGTAAAAATAAACGGCCTGTAGTATGTAATGGGGTAATCAGTGTTCTTGTTTCGAAGCTGAATTCATTCGTAGGGTCTTCGAAGTAATGACCTGCTTTATAATCCTGAAAATAGAAAGATATATTTTGGTACCCAAAATACAGGACGAAAATAAGTAGTAGGAAGTTACTGACCCGTTGATAGACTTTACCTTCGAATGGAATTAATTCAAGGAATTTTGTGAGACCGATAGCAATCACTATGACCAATGCTGGAGTGCTCATTAACATTCGCTGACTCGTAGGAGGTCCACCAGTGATCACGCTACCAAGGATCACGCTTATCCAAAACCAAATAAACACGGTTATGTAGCGTATGTCCAAAAATTTCCGTAATGTGTACGCTAACCCAAGAATAAAAAATACCGCAGCGATATCAGTTAAATACGGATTGGGGGAATTGAAAAAGTTGGAGGGAGCTGGAGTGATTATAAAGACCAAAGTTGATCTCAGGAATTGGTCCGTAATTATTTCGAACATATTCCTGCCATTTATTTGCTGGTTTTCAAAAGAATGATTCCAGAATATACCTTCCCTTAGCATTCTAGAACCAAAGATTTCAGGATGTAAATAAAAATATGCGAGGAATGGAGCTGCGGTAATGACAAATCCCAGAATTAGAAAGGCAATGTTGCGACTGTGAGATTTGAGAAAATCTCGCGAGTTAAGTACTCCAAATCCTATAACTAACAGGATCATTATCGGGGCTAATCTTGATCCTGGATAGGTTGCGATCGATAAACCACTTAATATGCCTGAAAAGAGATAACTCAATGTCGATTTGCGCTTAATTCCTCGAAATAGGAACCAAAGCGTGGCTGTAGTTGATACCGAATCGATTATATTATCTACCCCGATCCGGCTGAAGTGAACATTTAATGGCAATGTTGCAAGCAGAGATGCTGCGACAAATGCTTGTTTTTTTCCAAAAACTTCGCGAGTGAAAAGATAAGTAAATAAAACTGACAGGGTTCCAAATATAACACTCACAAGTCGTACTGCCATAGCGGTATGACCGAAGAGCCAAACGCTCAATCCGGTTGGAAAAAAAGCCAACATTGGTTGACCTGCCCAACCCTGGCCAAATAGATTAGTACAATCACCTTCAAAAATACAGCTACCCCCGTTTCCCATTTCGCCTTCATCGTTGATGAAAGCATATGGGTGCAGCTCAACCCCTTGATAGCGTATGAAAAACGCAGTTATCACAATAATTGCAACCAAAATAATTTCCATCCAGTGGTTGGTAAAAAATGATTTCAAGTTACTGATTGATATTGGTCTCCAGGCTGATAATAGGATTACGTTTATTACAAGTAAAAAGATACCAAGTACCCACAATAAGGCCAAAAGATGGCCGTTGGAATTTGCAAAAGGAGTTGTGCTGAGTATAGAAACTATGATTATTAACCCAATACTCGTAATCCAAAACCCAAATTTTGGTTTGGTAGATTTATTTTCAATTAGGGGAATGATAAAAGTAGTTGGAATATCCAAAATAATGACACCACGAATAAAAATCCAACACGCAAGACCATATAATATCAGCCCTGATAACGGGGAAGAGTTTGGTATGATACTGGACCCCCAATTGGGAATATCCCAAAAACCAGGTTGGTTAAGCGAAAGGTTCAAGGTTAATTGGGCGAGCAGAGCAATTAGGAACCCTCCAATTAGAAACCCAATACCACGAATTTTATCCTTACTCAAATTATAGTTTGAAATAATTCGGTTAATCATTCTTCTTACGACCAATTCCAAGTAACGTCGTTCCGAAAATCACATAAATCTTTATATCAGTCAATCCCAATTTTGATAAAAATAATTCCAATTCCTTACGATGGAAAGGATTTTCGTGTCCAAAGGGCCAGTGCTTTCCAAAAGCTTTTCGAACAATCAAGTTATAAATAGAACTTATCCATGGCACCATAACCGCTACCATTCCTTCTGGTTTGGTGACGCGAATTTTTTCATTCACTATTTGACCAGCCTGTTCACGAGTAAAATGTTCAATCAGTCCAATACTAAATGAAATATCCAGCTGGTTGGTATTTAGGGGTATAAGAAATGCATCGGCTATTGCGGTATGAAATTGTGGGTTTATGGAGCGAACAAGATAGATGGCTTGTGGTGAGAGGTCGAGAGCGTAACACTCGCAAGTACCATAAATTCTATCCAAATAGTGAAGTGTTCGAGCAGATCCACAACCAATTTCGAGGAGTTTGGCTGATTTTAACTCCCCAGTTTCGCGGGCAATATATTTGGCGTATGTACTTGAAAATAAAAAGCGGATTAGCCATAACAAGCGATGGAAAATATCATTCTTTGATGCATGAATCGCCCAAAAAGAATCCCACAAGTTTGAATTCTCCGTCATTTAATATCTCCAAATCCGATAAGCTAAATCTTCAGGTACACTAATTGAAAAACTTGTTCTAATAAATACAAGTTGAATTTATTCGGCAGGTTGCAACATTTAATAAATTGTATAATGAAGCATTAGAACCAATCGTATCATTAATTATTTTATCCCTAACTCGGATCTTGAAATAACCATTCGCTGAATTTCACTTGTGCCTTCATAAATTTCTGTAATTTTGGCATCTCTAAAATACCGTTCTACTGGTAGTTCCTTGCTATAGCCCATTCCACCATGAATTTGGACTGCATTGTGAGAACAATACATAGCAGTTTCAGAAGCAAAAAGTTTCGCCATAGAAGCTTCGAGGGAAAATCGTTCCCCAGTTGTTTTTGCTCTTTCTTTTAATAAGGCAGCATTATATATTAACATGCGGGACGCCTCAATTCGGGTTTTCATATCCGCAATTTTAAAACCAGTTCCTTGGAATGATCCAATTGTTTGTCCAAATGCTTCACGTTCGCTAGCGTAATGTCTTGCTGCTTCATAAGAAGCTTCTGCGATACCCAGTGCTTGCGAACTTATCCCAATTCTTCCTGCATCTAGAACTGTCATGGCAATTTTAAAACCATCACCTTCAACTCCGATAACATTTTCTGCCGGTACGCGGCAATTGTCAAATATTATTTCGCTCGTTGCCGATGCACGAATACCCAGTTTTGGTTCTTTTTTCCCACGAATCAATCCAATTGAGTCGCCTTCAACCAGAAAAGCCGTAATTCCTTTTTGTTTCTTTTCGGGATCGGTAGACATAAAGACCACAAAGTAGTCAGCTACAGGGCCGCTCGTAACCCATGATTTTCTTCCGTTAAGGATGTAGTCGCCATTTACTTTGGTTGCACGACTTTTCATATTCCCTGCATCTGATCCGCTCAATGGTTCGGTTAATGAGTAGGCTCCGACTGATTTTCCAGATGCGACAGGGGTGAGATACTTTATTTTTTGTTCCTCTGTCCCAAATTTTATTAACCCGTAAGCATATAATGAATTGTTCACGGACATAATTACACCGTGGGCAGCATCTGCTTTGCTTATTTCTTCCAAGGCAAGTACATAAGCGAGTGTGTCCATTCCCGCTCCCCCGTATGCTTCAGGAACTTCTATACCCATAAACCCCATTTCCCCCATTTTTTGAATGCTTTTATGTGGAAATTCGCCACTTTCATCAAATTGGGCTGCTATGGGAGCAATTTCTTTTTGGGCAAAGTCACGAGCGGTATCGCGAATCATCTTGTGTTCATTGGATAAAGGATAAATAGCCAAATCGCTCATAATTCCTCCAGAAAATTTTATTGTGTGATTATAGCATTTCTCAAGCGTGTTTAATTTCCAAATGGGTTTAGAATAGTGATAACTTGCAGGTGTCATTTGCGTGGGATATACTTTTCAATATGTAAAAATAAAGAGGATTTATGGCTGATGAGATAACTCCAGAATTATTTAACCATCTTGCAGAATTAGCTGCATTAGAGCTTTCACAAGCGGAAAGTGAATATCTTCGCAGAGAATTAAATAACCAATTGAAGGCTATTCATGAACTTGAGTCGATTCCATTGGATATTTCTACACCAATAGCCTCTCATGGAGTGCCGTATACGCCAGAATCGTCACCATCCATACGCGACGATATACTGGTTAAATACCCGGATGCTGATAAACTTATCTTGGGTGTTCCGGAAACTGCTGATAATTACATTGTTGTTCCTGATATTCCACATCAGACTTTAAAGTAAGGTAATTCCATGAGCCTAGTTGAACTTACAGCACAGGAAATTGTTCGAAAGATAAAAGCATATGAAATCTCTGCTTCCGAGGTATTAGATGCGCATTTAGAGCAAATATCAATGGTTGATGGGCGACCCGGCACGATCGGTGGGGACCCTGGCATTGAAACGGATAAAGTGCATGCCTTTATAACTTTAACTGCTGAGCGTGCTCGGAAACAGGCAGCAGTGGTGGACGAAAAACTTCGAGCCGGAATAGATCCTGGTGATATGGCAGGCGTCCCTGTTACCATTAAGGATATTTTTTGTGTGCATGATACGTTATCCACTGCAGCTTCTCGGATGTTAGCTAATTTTAATTCTCCGTACACAGCTACTGCGGTAGATCGCTGGGAGAAAGCTGGCGCAGTTGTTTTAGGTAAGGTAAATTTAGATGAATTTACATACGGTTCATCAAATGAATCTTCAGCCTATCAACCATCACCCCGCAACCCTTGGGATACCTCGCGGGTTACAGGTGGTTCGTCAGGGGGTTCCGCGGCGGCTGTAGCAGCATTTGAGAGCCCAATTTCATTAGGAACTGATACTGCAGGATCCATTCGTCAACCTGCTGCATATTGCGGGGTAGTAGGCTTAAAACCCACATATGGTCGGGTTTCGCGTTTTGGGTTGATAGCGTTTGGCTCATCCCTGGATTGTCCAGGACCGATTACCCGTTCGGTGAGCGATTCTGCTTTGGCTCTTGGCGTTATGGCTGGTACTGACCCAAGAGATTCAACGGCTGCCAATGTACCTGTCCCAAATTATTTTCATGAAATGGAAAAGGGAATAAAGGGATTAAGAATCGGTTTATCTGATGATTATTTCCGGATTACTTTTTTCAATGCCGAGACTGGTCAGCTTGAAGAACAAAGTCTTCCGCAAAAAATAAGGCAATCTGTATTAGATGCAGCAGATAAATTAGCAAAGTTAGGGGCTGAGATCGTTGAACATGTTCCCATGCCGCACACAAAGTACGGTGTTCCTGCCTATTTTGTTATTTCCCGAGTTGAAGCAGCATCGAATCTTCACCGTTACGATGGCGTAAAATATGGGTATCGGACTAAAGCAATTACTGATGATTTGCAAACCTTGTATAGACGATCTCGGGCTGAGGGTTTTGGTCTACAACCGAAATTGCGCATTCTGATGGGAATGTATGTTTCGGCGGCACAGTATAGTGAGCAATATTACAATCGGGCACTCCGAATTAGATCGTTAATCAGGCGAGATTTTGACGATGCCTTCAAGTATGTCGACACGCTTTTAACACCATCTACCCCGACCTCCGCTTTCAAAATTGGTGGTATTTTTGGAGATTCAGTTCTGATGCAATATGCTGATCAACTCGTGGTACCAGGAAACCATGCTGGAATCCCCGGGATTTCCATCCCGGCTGGTTTCGATGACGAGAATCTTCCAATTGGTATTCATTTTTTTGCCCCTGACTTCAGAGAAGACATCCTTTTTCGATTCGGTAGCGCGTATGAACTCGCCACAGAAGCTGAAAGATGGAGAAAAAGAAAGCCTTTTGCAATAAAGTAATTTCCAGGTTGTGATTTATATTGAATCAATGCAAGTAAAAAAACGAAACTTTGCCAGGTGGACCTATGAAAATATTAATCGCTACAGATATGGAAGGTATTACGGGAGTTGTAAATTGGGATCAAGTTACTCCAGGGCATATGGAATATCCCCGATTTAGAAAGCTTATGACTCAGGATGTAAATGCTGCAATTTCGGGTGCTTTTGATGCTGGTGCTACCGAAGTTGTCGTGACAGATGGGCATTGGTTTGGAACGAATATCTTGATTGAGGAATTAGATTCCCGGGCTAAATTGAATTCGAGTACAGCCTCCCCTCAATCAATGATGCAAGGGATTAACCAGACATTTGATGGTGTGATTTATGTTGGATACCATGCCAGGCATGGTTCTGCTAACGGTATTTGTGATCACACCTGGTCGAGTACTTGTGTTGCGAATCTATGGTTGAATAATGTTTTAGTGGGAGAATTTGGTTTAAATGGTGCACTTGCGGGATATTATGGAGTGCCGGTCATAATGGTGACTGGCGACCAGACTGCATGCTCCCAAACAGCTGAATTGCTCGGTCCAGTTGAGATGGCTATTGTAAAGACCGCTACGGGTAGATTTTCTGCTGAATGTTTAACTCCTGAAGCTGCTCATAAAATAATTTATGACTCCGCTCGAAGGGCTCTTGAAAATTTGGAAAAAGGAAATATTTATCAGCCATTAATTTTACAGAATCCAGTTTCAGTGACTGTGGAATTTAGAGCATCAGATATGGCTGATCGGGCAATGCGTGTGCCAGGGGCTCAGCGTGATAGTACGAAAGTTTCAATTCAATCGCCAGATATGCTCATCGCATATTCTGCATTTCGGACCCTTGTTGGTATGGCGTTATCGTAATGCCCTCAATCCTTTATTTCACAAAAATCGAGTGGTTAATTTTTAAAATGCATGAATAAAGGAAATAAAATGGAATACGAAGCAGTTATTGGACTTGAAACACATATTCAATTAAATACCCAGACAAAAATATTCTGTTCATGTAAAGCAGATTCTTGGAATGATGGACCAAACACTAATATTTGTCCTGTTTGTTGTGGGCTACCTGGTGTGTTACCTGTTTTAAACAAAAGAGCTGTCGAGAAGGGAGTTCTCTTAGCTTATGCCATGAATTCTGATATTCAGGAAATTTCCTTTTTCGATAGGAAAAATTATTTTTATCCGGACCTTCCAAAAGGCTATCAAATAACACAATATGATCAATCCCTCGCCAAGGGTGGTTATATGGATATTCCCCAAATGGATGGTTCCGTTCGGCGTGTAACAATTTGGAAATTACACTTGGAAGAAGATGCTGGTAAAACTCGTAATGAAATGGGACAAAGGCTGATAGATTTTAATCGATGCGGCGTCCCATTGATCGAGATGGTCACCGGACCGGATTTGCATACCGCTGATGAGGCGGCAAATTATCTAACAAGGCTAAGACAATTATTACGTTGGCTTGAGGTATCAGAAGCGGATATGGAAAAGGGACATTTGAGATGTGACGCAAATGTTTCATTGCGCATTAGGGGGCAATCAATATTAAATACAAAAACAGAAATTAAAAATGTTAATTCCATCGAGGCAGTGCGGACAGCTATTGGTAAAGAAATTATTCGTCAAACGCATGAGTATGACGAAGGTAGAAAAATTCAGGCATGGACTCTTGAGTGGGATGAAGATTCCCAATCACTAAAAAAGATGCGTTCCAAGGAAACTGAGGCGGATTATCGTTATTTTAGGGAACCAGACTTATTACCAGTTTTTATGAGTTCGAATTGGAAAGAATCAATACTTTTAGATTTCCCTGAATTGCCTTTGGCGCGAAAAACCCGTTTTATATCAGAACTTGGATTGCCGGAATATGATGCTGATATTTTAACAATTGATCGATCAATGTCAGATTATTTTATTTCAACCGCAAATGCATACCAGGGAGATGTAAAACGGGTTTCGAATTGGTTAATAAATGATGTAATGCGGATGCTGAAAGAGAGTGGTATTACTGCTCGTGATTTGGTATTAACTCCTGCATACCTTGCAAAAATTATCAATTTGGTTGACAACAATGTAGTAAATACCAATACGGCAAAAGAATTATTATCAAAGGTAAATAGTTCAGGTAAATCTCCAGAGGAAATTATTGAAATGGAGGGTCTGGGTAAAGTTAGTGATGACCAGACGATCAGATCCATAGTTGAGTTGGTGGTAGCTGAATATCCCAAAGAAGTAAATGCCTTCAAATCCGGTAAGATTGGTTTAATGGGCTTTTTTGTCGGGCAGGTTATGAAAAGAATGGAAGGTAAGGCAGATGCTCAAATAACCCGGAATTTGCTGGAAGAGTTATTAAAATAGGAGCAGGCGAAAAATTAATTTTCCTCACCAGTATTAGTTTGCGCATAGTAAAGAAAATGGCGTATTTTTACTGAAATTTATTCAGAATTCTTTGGTAATTTCGTTGGTTAGAGTTGAGTTTTTGGATTCATTTTAAATAATTGATGGCAATTTAATAAACTACCAGACTATCCATCATGTATTTGGCCTTGTTTTCTAAAGAATAAGTTATAAAAAATTTATTAACTTATTAGGTAAATTGGAGCCTAAAGTGAAATATGTAATTTATACAATTATTGGTGTTCTTCTAGGCTTATTGGTTTCGGGATTAATGTACGAGACTGTACGATCGCCGGCTGGCGTGCCAATTGTCCTTTTACCTTCCCCAACACCCAAGCCAATTATTGTTTATGTGAGTGGCGCAGTGAAAAGGCCGGGTGTATACCGCTTGCCTCTCGAAAGTCGGGTTGTAGATGCCATACAACAAGCAGGTGGTTTTCTTTTGAATGCAGAAATGGACCGGGTGAATCTTGCAGATTTGGTGGTGGATGGAGACCAGATTGTTGTTCCAGGGGGGATTAACGTTCCTACACCTCAATTAGAAATAGGTGGCAATGGTTTGTTGTTTACACCTACTCCTCCGTCTGGGGCTAAGGTAAATATTAATATTGCAAGCGCTGAAGAATTAGATCAACTGCCAGGGATTGGTCCGACGGCAGCAAAAAAAATTGTTGAGTATAGAAACGCAAATGGACTTTTCACCAGAATCGAAGACCTTCTAAAAATACCCGGAATTGGTCCAACCATTCTCGAAGATATCCGTAATATGATTGATATCGGAAATTAAAAATAAATGTCGCTAACATAATTTTGTGAAAAAAAGGAAGTCTGAATGCTCGATCATTTTGGCATTTTAGCTCCAATTTATGATAAAGCAATCCCATTTTCGAGATTGAATAGAATGTTGAGAATGTTGGAATTACCAGTGGATGGATTGTTGTTGGATGTAGGGGGTGGAACCGGGAGAGTAGCACATGCCTTATTTCCTTATACGGGAAATGTTTATATTGCAGATTATTCGCATCATATGTTGCTCCAGGCAATGGCTAAAGGATTGTCCAGCGTTGAAGTGCCTGCAGAAATTTTGCCATTTCCGGGCGAATCATTTGATCGTATTATTATGGTTGATGCTTTGCATCATGTTTTTGATCAAAAAGCAGCTATTTTGGAGCTGTGGCGTGTATTGAACAGAGGTGGAATATTGATTATAGAAGAACCTGATGTTCGGAAATGGCAAGTCAAAATTTTAGCAATTATGGAAAAGCTGATTTTGATGAGGAGTCACTTCCTTACTCCGCCTCAAATAGCTGGTTTATTTCCCAAGCAGGCACAGTTGGTTATAGATGTTGAAGGTTATAATGCCTGGATTATTGTCAAAAAGATATAAAAAGTTCTTTGGAAATGCTTGGATATATGTTTGAATTCCGCTAGATACCAGTTTTATCCTATAGGACCAATAGCCACTGCATGTGTATTTGATGCAATCAAAAAGATATTCAATGCTGAGATAAATACCTTTGATCAGCTCGAGCTGGAATTAAATTCATTTCTGTTCTGGTCAATATGCTTTGTTCCGAATCGAATACAATTTCGGATTATTTATTAGCAACCGCAATTAAATTATGATTACCGATTGAGACAATCGGGCAACTATAATTTGGGATAGTTTAATCCAAACTACAACAGAGGTTCAGTTCCAAATTCAAGACGATCAGCGTTTGTTAATCTTGTCGAACCTCAATCCCCCCAATTTTCTTAACGCTATAATTTTACAATTAGGATCCATTTGTTAGGACTCGGTAATTAGATAGCCCTGAATGACCCATCAACCCCATTTTTTTATTGGATTCCACATAAACGATCCTGAATTTGACTACTTCAGGATTTTATGTTTTTATGTCAGGTGAAGCAAATGGGTGGATGGTATTTTTACGATGAAGGTTGATCTTCATCCAGCTCAAAGACTATTTTACGACTCATAAAAGTTGATTAAATTTGAAAAGCAAATGCAGTAAGTTTTTATTTATTTGGGAGTACCCACTTTAACCCTGTCCACCTTTTGGTCCAATGAACTGTGCGATCCGAATACGCATTCGAACCATCATGTAGCACCTGCTTGAGAATATTCCAATGCAGGTTGTAGATCTCCTGGTTTTGATGATCCATCTAAAGTAATATCAAATAGTTCAATCGTTGTTCGCTGTTCCAGAATAAATTTAGCATGTCAAGCTATTTGATCTGGTGCTTTTTAGATGGTTTGATTTTTTTTAGATTTTAATCGAAAGCTTCACCTTCGAGGTTATCTTCTTTATAGTCTTCAAGCCAGGTCAATGCCTCCGATAATTTAGTTCTGGGTACGCAGACTTGAATTCTGCCCATAGGTCCATTTACTGGATATAGATAGTGTGACAAACCTTCTTGAAAAAGTTGAGAGGGAATACCCTGGGCTTCGATTGCTTCTTTTAAAATTTCAGCTTCCAACCGATCAAATACTTCTATAACTGTAACCCATTCATTTTCTGTCATTGTTTACCTCCAGCAAAAAATAAAAATGATTGTGAATAGTACCGAAATTATCATTTGTCGAACGCCAATAGATACCGGTTTTTTGCCTATGGCAGGATAAAGCGAACCATAAATCGATTCGATGAATTGAACTAGAAATGCAATCCAAACCCATTTTGGGATGAGCGAGATGTTTCCTAGGAAAAAAGAAATTAACAAATTGAAGGATGTTGAAGAAATTGATCCGATACTTGATGATATCCTAGCCCTTGTGTCTGGTATGGCAGTCCACTGGCGTTGTTCAAGGCGCAAATATGCATAAACAATGCTTGTTGCAGTTTGGAACCACACAAGAACCCAAAGAAGCCAGCCTATGGGTGAATATGATCCGTTCCCTATCCAATAAGTGGCAGGGGCTACCAGCCCAAGCACTCCGGTTGCCAATATTTCAATTACTACCCGTCGTCTTTCATCTCGTTTACTTACCAGATACAAATGCCATCCGAATACTGGAACGGCCGGAATTGCGAGGTATAGGATAAAGCCATTATGTAAGAATAAGAGCAACATTGAAAAGACTAAAATTAGCGATCCGTAAATTAATATCCAAAACCAGGCTGCTTGAATATCTTTTTTTGGACGTCGCCCACTATACGCTTTTATTAATGAGACCAAAGGTTGACGAATTAAGAAAGCCATCATTGCTGCAATAACGAATATTATGGAAGTGGTTGATATCCGTTTGCCAATAAATAACCCAATAATTAGAGGACTCAGGATAAAGACCCAGGATCCATGATCTTGAGGGAATGCAATATTTTTTCGTAGCCAATTATCTTTTATTCTCATGTTTTTATTCTACCTTCTTTTCAGAAGTAAATAGTTTATTGTTAAAAATTTTATACCCATAACCTTAATACGATGAAATAATCTGTACTATTATTACCCGAATTATGGTACACTTTTATTACATTGTCCTTTATTGGAGGAATTTTCTTATGAGTTCATTAACAAGACAGGCTGTTTCCATTGACGTTGGTAATCGATTGCGTCAGTTACGTGAGGGCCGAAATATTTCAATGAGGACACTTGCTACAATGAGTGGTCTGTCGGCAAATGCATTGAGCATGATTGAGCGTGGGAAGACCTCTCCGTCCGTTTCAACATTATATCGGATCGCCGGGGCTTTGAATGTTCCAGTAACAGATTTTTTTAGTCCGGAAGAATCTCGAAGGAAGATCGTATTTTTAAAATCTGACGAGCGTGCCAGAATTCCTTTTTTACGAGGTGTTTGGGAAGGTCTGGGGGGTGAACTATTTACTGGAAAAGTAATGCCATTTATGCTTACCCTGGAAAATGGTGCGAGTAGTGGGCTAAGTCATATGGCTCATAGTGGTCATGAATTTGTATACTGCCTGAGAGGGCAACTAGAATATCAGGTTGAAGGTCAATCGTTTTTATTGGAAGCAGGGGATAGTTTATTATTTTCTGCCCAGTTAAAGCACCGATGGCATAACCCAGGCGGTTTGGTGACGAATGTATTAATAATCATTTCAGATTATTCCGATAGCGATCAGCCTGTGGCTCATATCGAAAAAATTGATAATAATGAAAAGTGATTTTTAATAATCGATATTTATTAATTTCACTTACATACAAACAAAAAAGTGAAGCCAAGTAAAATCTGGCTGCACTTTTTTGTTTTCAGTCGGTATGTCGGTGTATTCGCAACGCGAATACACCGACATACGTAGGGCTTGTTAATTATTAGGGGCGTGTGTACTTGCTAATATCGCCACCAAGATCTTCGATCGAGTCAATCAGGATCTGAATGACATACTTGCCATTGTGTACAGCTGCACCGGGGTTCTTGCGCAGGAAGTTGAAGTTGTATGTAGCTTTCAACAGACGAGCAGTAAATGTATTGTATGCTGTGGTCTTGCCATCTTTGACGAGGGCAGCCTTACCGTCGGCAGTGGCTACAAACCAATATGGGTAGGTATTCACATCGTAGAAGATGGGAGTACCGCCCTTGGCTTTGGCATACTTCTGGATTTCAGTATAAAGAACATCACGCAGAGCGCGGTATTCCTGGCGGATGCCTTCTTTGGTATCGCCATTGCCATTGTAGTCAGCCGTGGAGCTCATGCCACGAATATCGTCAACAGCGACGTCTCCATGGCAGGTCTTGCAGAGTTCTACCTTGGGGGTACCTGCATGAACATCATGGCAACCGACACAACCGGGTTTGTTATCAACCGCGATGTGTTTGTTAGCGCCGAGATAGGTCTTGCCATCATACTCATAAGCGATCTGAGCATCGGTTCCGAACCAAACGCCGGCGATACCCAGGTAATGTGAGTTGATGAAGCTGAAAGCCTGTTCCTTGCCGTCAACAGTAATTGCACCAACAACTGCATCCAAGTCGGTGACAGCGAAGTCAGAGATTTTCTTGTCGATGGATTTCTTGGAAGCACGGGCTTGGTGGCATTCGATACACAGATTGGAATCTGCGTTGTCGCCGAAGGAGACAACCTTTCCGGAGGGAAGGGTAACATCTTTGGCAGCCAAGCGAGCGGGGAAGGCGGCTAAATCATGGCAGGTTTTGCACATGAGACCGTTTCCGGCAGGTTGAGCAGCGGCTTCTTTCCCAGCCAGCATGGTGGGTAGTCCATTAGCGGAGTGGCACTTGGTGCAGCCAGCTTCAACTTCGTAGGTGAAGGCGCCGTCTGCATTCGTGTCCCAGTGACGCCAAGCAGCGGCGGCACCGTTGAAATGACCAGCATCTTCACGAACGAGTTTGGTCATATCAGTTTTTGTTTTGAGTTTAGCTGCGGCATTCAGGTCAGCAGTTGAGTCATAAATCAGCTCAATAATGTACTTGCCACCGTGAGCAAAAGCACCTGGGTCTTTGACCGAAACCTGGTAGTTGTAGGCAGCTTTCAGCATGCGGGCAGTCCACTTATTGTAACCGGTTGTTTTTCCATCTTTATCGAGGGCAGCTTTCCCATCTTTGTCAGCAACAAACCAATAAGGATAAGCAGCTGCATCATAGACAATCGGGGTGCCAGCAACTTCGTTGGCATAGGCTTGGATGGTGGTCATTAAAACAGCCTGGAGGCCTTCGATTTCCTTGGCAATGCCTTCTTTAACATCACCGTTACCATTGTAGTCCTTGGAGGAGGAAGGCTCGCGGACATTCTGTAGGTCTTCAACGGTCTTGACACCTTCATGACATTCGGAGCATTTATCGACCTTAACCTTCAGGGAATGCTGATCGTGGCAACCGAGGCAGGTGTTGAAGCCATCGACGTGCTGGGTCTTAATATCATATACATTGCCTTCGTATTCGTAGCCCATGTGTACTTCACCGGCGTAAAGTGTACCGCCAGCTGCAAAGTAATGGACATTACTGAAGCCAAAGCTTGATTTTGTTTCCTTACCGGCAGCATCCTTGGTAACCAAGGGTGCAACCTGTGCATCTACATCCTTGATGCCAAACTTTTCGATCTTAGCATCAACGCTAATCTTGGATTCACGACCCTGATGACAGGTCATACAGATGGCTTCGGGACCTTCGGTTTTGATTTCGACGCCGGAGGGGAATGTTACAGAGCGGAGGTTCTTGTCGAGATCATTGGCATGGCAGGTTGCGCAATCGAATGGCTTGTTGGGGACTGGCATGCCAGCGGCAACTTTACCATTTGCAACATATTCCTGGAAGCCAGCACCAGTGTGGCAGCGTGCGCATGCAGCTGGGACTTCTTTTTCGGCATCCCAATCAGTAAAAGCCATAGCCTTGGCATCGGCGTGTCCGGATGCGGCAAAGATCGGCATGATAGCTTCTTTTGGATCAACGGTTGGGACAGCTGTGGGAGGAACAGCGGTAGGTACTTCAGTCGCTGGTACTGCGGTAGGCACGACAGGGGCCTCTGTCGGTGCCGGGGTGGCGGCTGGTGCACATGCAGCCAAAACGGCTATCATGACGATCAGTGCACCAATTACTACGAGTGATTTTTTCAACATTTTCATTCTCCTATTTGGGTTTCTATTGATAATTGTAAATTAAATAAAGAAATCAAATTTTATTTTCACCTCCGAGATACACATAGCGTTTTGCCACGGTAGATAAGATTAATATTACCTTAATTCTGCAAATTATATTGTGCTAATAGTCACAAACTTGGATGACAAATGTAATAACACATGATAGATTTACTGCTATAGTATAACTTAAACAGATAACTTTCAAATATCAAAGTTTAGTCGCAAGCATGGTCTTATTTAGTAAAAAGTGGAGCAGACTTTAGAATCCAGGCTTGAAATGGTCTAGCGAAAACTTCATTTTAGCCAGTTTGCCGCCTGTTTTGGTAACTCGGCAAGACTTGATGACCTGATTGTGCACTGCGGTAAACTTTCTATGAACAACCTTCCATATTGTTTGCTTAGCACTCGTCTGTCAAGTATGGCAACTACCCCACGGTCAGACGCGGAACGAATTAGTCGGCCAAATCCTTGTCGAAACTTAAGAATGGCTTCTGGAATTTGATATTCGCTGAATGGATCCTCAAACGTCTCTGAGCGGGCGGCAACCAGCGGATCTGATGGGACTTCAAATGGAATACGCGTGATAAAAACGATTGAGAGAGAATCGCCAGGTACATCTACGCCTTCCCAGAATGATCGAGTCCCAAGAAGAACAGCACGAGGGTTACTTTTGAATGCATCCAGTAATGCAGCGGGACTAGCACCTTCACCTTGTTCGAAGACTTGTATATCCTTTTGGCTTAATGGATGAGCGATTGCCTGTGAGGATCTTTTTAACTGTGCATAACTTGTAAAAAGAACCAGCATTCTACCGTTTGTGGCTGTAGCTGTTTGTATTATGGTGCGATTTACTGCTGCCTCATACCCAGTGGCATTTGGTTCTGGAATATCATTAGGTAGATAGAGTAAAGCTGAGTTTTCGTAATCAAAAGGGGATCCCAGGGTTAATTCGTCGGCTTCATCCGCCAGGAGCAGGTTTCGAAGATAAGTGAAATCTCCTGCAGCAGTTAGTGTAGCCGAAGTCAGGATCACACTGGATTTTTCATGCCACAGGTATTTTTCAATCAGTGGGCCAACTTTTAATGGGGCTGTATTTAACGTAATCCGATTGTTTTGTGGTTGAATCTCAATCCAATAAATCGTATCAGGAGATGATTTATGAATCATACTGCTGATCGCTGTTTCAGCTTCGGACATTCGACGTAACAAATTACTTAAGCTTCCCAATAAATCCTCTACATCTTCCACCCCATCAGCGAAAAATTCAGCACAGGTTTTGTAAAGTTCACCGATCAGATTTATTAATAATCTATAAGATTCGCCCGCGGTGCCCCAATTTATTTCGACATTGTCCCATCCAGGCAGACTTCGACTTGAGGGTAAAATTCGTTCTTGATATGCGTACAGACTTTTAGGTTTATTTTCTCTTTGCATGTTAATAAATTCCGAGAGGGCATAAAAAAAGTCTTTTACATATGTTTCCAACCTGAAGGCTGTATCGCTTGCTCTGTGAACGGTTTGATTAAGCTTGGCATATTCTGTGGGTCGAACTACGTCTCTTGTAACGAGCAAAGTATGCCCCAATATCCCGCTAGAAAGGCTGCCGACTTCCTTCATTAAGCGGTCGAAATCATTCTGTGAAAGCCGAAATGATAACGCACCGGTCGTGGCATTTTCCAGGTGATGCGCTTCGTCAACTATTAGGTACTTGTACTCGGGTAAAACTTTACTTCCAGTTGCAACATCTGAGAGCAATAGTGCATGGTTGACAATCAGGATGTGGGCTTCTTGAGCAGCTTGTTTAGCCTTGAAGAATGGACATGAACCATTCATTCGACCGGCGCAATTTTCGGTTGAACAAGAATCGTCCTCGGCTGAAATCCGCATCCAGGCTTCTTTTTCAGCGGGGCGATTTAAATTCAGGTCATTTCTGTCTCCACTTGCTCCATTCCAACTCCAAACCAGGATTTTGGAAAGTATCCGCATTTCATCTACAGTATTCGGCCCATTGTGGCGCATAATTTCAAACCTGCGAGGGCACAAATAATTAGAGCGCCCTTTTAGGACGGCAGCACGCAAATCGATATCCAGGGCTTTTCGTACACTCGGGATATCTTTATTTATCAGTTGGTCCTGTAAATTTATAGTATTGGTGGAAATGACAACTCTGGTCTGGTTTTGGATTGCAAAAAGTGCGGCTGGCACGAGATATGCAAATGATTTTCCGACTCCTGTACCGGCTTCAACCAATAGATGACCATTGTAGGATAAAGCATTCGTGACGGCACGCAGCATTTCCACCTGTTCCGGGCGCTGTTCATAGGCATCGAAATAACGTGAAAATGGCCCTCCATATTCGAGGATCGATGCTACTTCATCCGGGTCAAGTGCTATAGGTTCGTCCACGATGGTTATCGGACTAAATTTTCCAATTTGTTCGGGTGAGTTGAATACCTTATTGATATCCATTTGAGTTTTTGTAGATTTAGCACGAATTTGTTCCTTGGAGCGTTGTCGTAATGCGTTCTGGAAAGCGTAATTGCCATCCCAGCTGATCGGTTCCCCGTGCCGAACAATTTCAGCTATTAACTCGAGTGGTAACTCCAGTGCCATTTCGTAAAGGCGAACATAAACTGCATGGGTAAGGCGAGCATCATCCAATCCTCGATGGGAATTGAGTAGGGGAATTCCCAATTGTTTTCCCAAGGCTGCCAGGTTATAGCGACTGGCACCGGGTAACAAAACAGATGCCAGTTCGTAAGTATCTACAACATCATTAAGCAGTAATATTCGTTGTTTTTGTAAGAAACCAAGATCAAACCTGACATTTTGGCCTAATACAGGTGATTCGGCGACGAATGTGGCCAGGTCTTGAATTACATCTTGTAATCTTGGTGAGTTACGAACCATGCTGTCATCAATACCTGTTAAGGCAGTAATGGCTTCAGGAATATGCCGGTTGGGATTGATCAAGGTAGACCATTCATTTTCAATTCGGCGACCATTGAAACGGATGGCTCCAATTTCAATGATGCTATCCTTGTTATTGTCGAGCCCGGTGGTTTCAATATCTATGGATACAATGGATGACATAGCGACTCATTTTGAAATAGTTAGGATTGACGTGCAAAATTGAGTTTACCATGAAACAAGCGTTCGGTATTATGCCTTGTATGGTATACCAGTCTATTAATATATGGTGTACTCCCCGTATAGATAGTGAAGAGAAATTGATCCTTAAACTGAAAAATAATCGTTTTGTTTGGGAAATAAAGTGGTCCTCATTTCTTTTTATAGTATGAAGACCACTTTATTTCTAAATTTTAAGAAAGTGTTTTCTCTGAGTTATTCTATGCTTTCAGCAGGCAGGCATTTCAGGATAGGATTGATATCGGTAGGAAGTAACGGTGTTTGTTTTGCGGATTTTCGAATGAATTCTTTTAATTGATCAATTTTAATAGCAGGAATCGGCGACAATTCTGTTTTCAATTCAACCTTTTCATCAGTAAAAACCAATACGAGATTGATTGGGGGAAGTTCGGCGGAATCGCCGAGCGTTTTTGTTAAAAATTTTCGAAAACTTTCCAGGTCGGCAGTTGCTTCTATGTCAGGGCGTCCCAATCCTTCCTGGGCGAAGATTTTTAGATAACCAAGTAGCAATCCACCGCCTTTTTGCTTCCACTTACCTTTTTCGTACACTATCGTGCCTCGTTGGTAATAGGGCTCGATAATCCAAATTCCAGCTGGCCCAATCAATAAATGATTTACGGGGGTTAGAAAATGGAAAAGCGTGTAATCCTTGGTAAGACCCTTCAATGCTGCGGTCAAGCGTTCATCAACTCGTGGGCGGCGCCCCCATCGATTTCCAAAGAAAATGCCCACTTGTGACAGGATGAACCCAACAAGAAGTGCAGTGAATGAGATATAGAGTTGGGCTGGGTAGGCGAATGAGACATACATACCGCCAGCTAAAATTGCAAGGGAAACCAGGCTGGTGTATTGCCCAATCTTTGCATTTCGACGTACGTTTTTTTCATGTATCAGTATTTTCATTGTTCCTCAGTGTAAAATTTGATATTTGGGATGGTAAAAAAAAAATTAAGTTACCTTTGAATTTGAGCGTTCTTGAAGATTGGATTTCATAGAATCCAACACGCCGGATTCAACTGCATTTTTTGCGACACGGATAGCATTTTTTATTGCAATTTCATCAGATCTGCCATGACCAATGAAAACAAGTCCATTCACACCGAGAAGTGGTGCTGCTCCTTCTTCGCTAGGGTCAAGCAATTTCTTTATTTTGTTTAATGCAGGCTTGACAAGCAATCCACCTATCATTGCCCCGAAGCCACCAGTTTTAATTGCTTTTTTAATTTCATCTACAATTAATTTCGCAACAGCTTCTGAGGATTTTAACATAACGTTTCCAGTAAAACCGTCAGTTACCGCGACATCCACTGCGCCCCCAATCACTTCTTTTCCTTCAACGTTACCATAAAAATTCAACCCAGATTGTTTTATCAAGGGGGTAGTGTCTTTAATTAAGTGATTACCTTTACCCTCCTCTTCGCCATTGGAAATTAATCCGATTGTCGGATTCTTAATCCCTCTTACTTTTTCAGCGTAGATGCTACCCATCACAGCAAATTGTAATAAATTTTGCGGATCGCAATCAGGATTAGCTCCGATATCAAGAACTATACAGGTTCCTTTCGCGGTGGGGAAAGTTGCTGCGAGAGCAGGCTTGTCAACCCCGCGCATGCGACCAAGGCGGAATAAGGCAGTAAGCCAGGCAGCACCTGTATTGCCGGCAGTTACAAAAGCGTCAGCTTCACCTCTTTTAATTAAATCCATTCCGACAGCCATGGAATTTTTCGAATCTTTATGTCGAGCTTTAAAAACTAATGCATCTCCCTTATCTTCCATGGTCAATATATCAGGTGCATGCACAACTCGGATAGGTAGATTACCAGGATTTTGTTCCTTGAGAATAGGATTGATGCGCGCTTCGTCTCCTACCAGGATAACCTCAATTCCGTACTCACGTGCTGCCATGACTGCGCCAATAACATCAGGTGTTGGGTGACTATCACTACCCATGGCATCGAGAACGATTTTGATCATAAATACTCCTATTATTTTGAGAATATATTTTACTGTGGAAAAAGAGCTCAGTCGGGAAGTAGACAGCGCTGCTAATTTTTGTCGTGACGTGAAATGCGGTTAGCCATAAAAAAAAATATACTGAAGTTTGTAATCGAAACTAGAGTGAATTAATATTTTATTGATTGCACTCTTAGCTAAGTATAGTTGCAATAATAAAAACACTATTGGTACGTTGCCGATAATTCAACCGATTTCGTTCCGTTTGGATTGTTTTTAATGTGTATTTGTCCTATTTATAAATCAACTCTCTTGATAGCTTGACACAAGCAAGAAGGTGATTATAATACGTCCTTGCTTGCGCTGGTGCTGGAATTGGCAGACAGGCATGGTTGAGGGCCATGTGCCGCAAGGCGTAAGGGTTCAAGTCCCTTTCAGCGCACCTTAAAAACACATGGTTATCATTATTACGGTAACCATGTGCCCTCTCTCTAAAAATAGTAATTTCAAATGAGCACATGGTCTATCCGCGATTGTAAAGGTTCAGGTGAAAATGGAAAAACTGAAAAGGTACAACGCCTGGGGCACGGTATCCGTTAGCGGTCAGGAAATCGTCGTCACACTAACTGCCGTGTCCACCGAAGGCAAGCCAGTCAACCGCACTATTCGGCTGATTTCCGATAAGCCGCTGGTGTTATCCGGGACCGATATCATCGCCGTGGACATCAAGCCAGTTGGTCAGGAAATCGCAGTCAGGGCAATGGGGGAGCACGACGTAACATCCGCGCCTGAAGTAAAGCGAGCGCTAAGGGATTCGATTGACTGGATCAGGAAGTCGGTAGATTTATAAATTAGGGTTATCGTCATGGTGGTGCTTCTGTGTGGGCTACCTGACAAAAAGAGACGCGATTTTGTGAGTCGCGCCGTAGCGATAAGGTCTCGACGCCTTATCGCTATTTTTATTTTACTTCGATTACTTCGTGCATAAACAACTCTCCAGGCTCGATATCCAGCGCGGTACACACCTTGCCCAGCGTGGCAAGCGATATTCCGCTTGTCCGATTATGACAAATGTTTATAATCGTCTGGTAATGAACGCCTGCTATTTCAGCGAATTTAATAACGCCCAACCCGCGATCGTCCAGTATTTTTTTGAGACAAAATTTTATTTTCATGCCTTTATTATAGCATGGTTGACAATGAATTATCATACTTGACAACATATTGTCATTGTGATAATATTCATCCATCGACGTCGAGGTCGATAACACACCCACCACACAGGAGCACTTCACAATGTCCGCAACCGCAACCGTAACCCCTACCCTTACCAACGTCATCAGCGACGTAACCCCTACCCTCTGCAAATTCGCAGCTCACCACACCAACACGCACTATTCACCAACCGTTGACGGTCTGGCGATGGAAGCGCAGGACTTGTACCAGGTTGCAATATCGGCTATACTGCGCGAATGCAAGGACGGCGATACCAAGTCGTATGTCCTGACCAAAGCGGACTGGCGTATGCGCAACAAGGCCACATCTGACCGCAAGATGTACTACGAGCGCATCGGACTGGAGACTGATTTACAACCAGAGGACAGCGATGACGACGGCGATACCGTCATGGATATTATCGCAGTGGATCACTCCAACCCGGAGGACGTCCTGATTGAACGCGAGGTCGGCATGGCGATTAGCGGACTGGTAAAAAACATGAAACCAGACTGGGAGATCGTGGTAGTGCTCATGCGCGACGGGTTTACCCTCCCTGAAATATCCGCCAAGATCGGCATCAGCTACGACGCAGTCTGGAAGCGTGTCGTGAGAATACGCGAGATGTTCCAGATGGCTGGATTGTCACCAGCTGCACTTATGTAGTAATCGAAATCAGCACACAAAGCCCCTGACTTATGCCAGGGGCTTTTTTGTTGTCAAGTTTTAGGGCCAGAATTGGTTAAGTAGGTCAGAGGAGTATCTTATGACCGAATATAACCAGTTTTTGAATGGAAAGTTTGCAAAAGTACAGTCCAGCGGCTTCGATGTGCCCGCTGAGAGTATCAACCCGCTCCTGTTCGACTGGCAGCGCGAAGTCGTATCCTGGGCACTGAAAAGCGGGAAAGCCGCCCTGTTCGAGGAATGCGGGCTTGGAAAGACGCTCCAACAGGTCGAGTGGTCAAAACACGTCCACGAGCACACCGGCGGAAGCGTGCTTATCTGCTCGCCGCTGGCAGTTGCGCACCAAACCATCCGTGAAGGTGCCAAGATCGGAGTCAACGTGACTTACGTCCGGCATCAGGACGAGGTGACTGCGCCCGGCGTCTACATCACAAACTACGATATGCTGAAAGAGATTGACGGATCTGAATGGGCGGGAGTGGTGCTCGATGAGAGCAGCATACTGAAAGCCTACACCGGCGCGACCAAACGCATGATTTTGGACATGTTCGAGAGCGTGCCTTACAAGCTCGCTTGTACTGCAACCCCTGCCCCGAACGATCACCTTGAGCTTGGAAATCACGCCGAGTTTCTCTCAGTTATGCGCTCGAATGAGATGATTCAGCGTTGGTTCGTGAATGATTCCATGCAGGCAGGCGGTTATCGCCTGAAACAGCACGGAGCGAAGGACTTTTGGAAATGGGTTACCAGTTGGGCAGTTTGTATCAGCAAGCCGTCTGATATTGGATACAAGGACAACTGCCAGGCTTACTCGTTCGACATGCCGGAACTGCTTGTCAAGAATGAAATTGTAGGAGTAGATCACTCCCGAGCTTTTGCAAAAGGCGAATTATTCGTTGATGGCACGCTCTCTGCCACTGATATGTGGCGTGAAAAGAAATTCACCTACAAGGCCAGATGCGACCGGGTAAAGGAAATAATCGCAGATAGCCCGGAAGCCTGGATTATCTGGTGCGAAACCAACGATGAAGCCGACTATTTGCAGAAGCTCTTTCCTTCAGCCGTCGAAGTGCGCGGCTCGCATAGTATCAAGGAAAAAGAGCGCATGCTTACTGCCTTCACCGATGGAGAAGTGAAGATAATTATTACAAAAAGTGACATCGCGGGATTCGGACTTAATTGGCAGCATTGCAATAATATGTGTTTTGTCGGGGTAACTTACTCCTTTGAAAAGACTTATCAAGCACTGCGCCGCTCATGGCGCTTTGGTCAACGTCGGGACGTTACCGCGTGGATGGTAACTGCTGAGAGCGAGGGCGAGATACTCAAAACATTATCAGTAAAGCAGGATGCGCACCGGGAGATGCAACGAGCCATGAACGAAGCCATGAAAGAAAACGGACTGGGCATTACAGATCACCGGTCGATAAAGATGGATATTGTCACGCGTGACGAGAGCGGGACGATGTGGGAAATGAAACTGGGCGACTGCGTTTCCAGGACGAAGGAAATAACGGACAACTCGATTGATTTCTCAATTTATTCGCCGCCATTTTCCAATTTATACATTTATTCAGACAGCATCGCCGACATGGGCAACAGTGCCAACGACGAAGAGTTCTTTGAGCACTATAAATATCTGATAAAAGAGATGCTCCGGGTTACGCAACCTGGCCGACTGTCCGCCGTCCACTGCAAGGACCTGCCGCTCTACCATAACCGCGACGGCGCGGCCGGATTGAAAGATTTCCCTGGCATGATTATTCGTGCCCACGAGGAATGTGGCTGGACTTATCACAGTCGCGTGACAATTTGGAAAGACCCGGTCATTGAGATGCAGCGCACCAAGAACCACGGACTACTCCACAAGAATTTCAAGGTCCGCTCCGAAGTAGTCAGACAGGGCATGGCTGATTATTTGATCGTGTTCCGCAAGTGGGACGGCGTGGAAGGAACCGAGAGCAACGAGCCAGTACACCAAAACCGTCATCCTGGCGATTATGTCGGAACTGAGCCTCCGACTGGGTACGATACCGACTTGGGCTACTCTATCAAGGTTTGGCAGAAATACGCCTCCCCTGTCTGGTGGGACATCAATCAGACAAACGTTCTAAATAAGCAGCAGGCCCGTGATAACGCCGACGAAAAGCACATCTGCCCATTGCAGCTTGACGTAATCGAGCGCTCGGTCGACCTGTGGACTAATCCGGGCGATCTGGTATTCTCGCCTTTCGCTGGCATCGGTTCAGAGGGCTACTCATCCATCAAATTAGGACGCCGCTTTATTGGGATTGAACTGAAAGAAAGTTATTTTGGTATTGCCTGTAAGAACCTGAAAGCAGCTGAACAGGAATTCAGGACGCCTTCGCTGTTTGATCTGATGCTCCCAGTCAGCGAGGAAGCGGCAGCTGCAGATTAATAACAATTCAATAACCACCAGTACCCGGAGAAATCCGGGTATTTTTATTTGGCGATAATTACGCTTGAAACTGGTTAAGTGGGTATAGGAGACCGCTCAAATGGCAGATAACGATTGGATGTATGAAATTATCAGCGAACAGGCACCTGTCCAGGTGGACGATCCCCGAACCGACCTTGAACGCATACTCGACGAGATGGACGCGGAGTACTCCGAGACCATAAAGAGCGTGCGACCCTAACCCTTCCTTTGGAGATGGAAAATGACTGACCAGAATTACGCCCTTACTCATCTGTACCACCCGACCGGCACGAAGGTCGATGTTCCCTTGTCTTTATTTGATGAACTGACCGTCGCACAGGCTACCACCCTAATTCGGTCCGTTGACGCGCTCTTGATGGCTGGCTTCACGGTAAACCTGCCCGGCCTGAACGACGGTGAACAATACGAGCAGATCGGCTTCGCGGTCCGGCGCTCGAAGGAAAACGACGACCACACCACGACGCCAGTAATGGATGTGTACCCGGTTACTGGTACTTATCGCATCCTGGGCCTGTACTTGAACACGGCCACTGAAATCAACGCGTTTGAACAGGCAACTGGACTGCGAATCGCGTCTATGCCTGAATTCGATGGTTCCCCCATCGAGCGCGGCGCGAAGGCGGCAACTGACAAGTACGTGGTCGCTCTCGCATCCCCCGCGAAGTTAGTCTGGAAACTCAATCCAAAATGGGAAGGAGAGAACGATAAGAAGCACGCCAAGCGCATGTTCGTGCGTTGGGACGGACTGCGACCAGTAACCACGGGATCACCTGAAACCACGATGACCGTCGAAGAGGCAGGAGCGATGCTCACGCCAGGCGGTAAGATGCTAGCTACCCTGAGCGTAATCCAACTGCGCACGCTTTCAACTACCACCGCTAAAAACGTAACTGACGAACTGCGTCAAGCTGCGGTAATCATTCTGCAAGACAGAGGAGAATAAAATGCCTTTTCCCCGGCAGTCAATCGAACTGGTGGGAAACCTGGGGCGTAACGCTGAGATGCGTTATACCCCTTCGGGTGTTCCTACAACTAATTTTTCAATGGCAGTCACCCGGCAATGGAAGCAGGCCGGGGAGGATAAGAAAGAGACTATCTGGGTCAATGTCACCACCTGGGACAAGCTCGCTGAGAGCTGTGCGCAGATCGCCAAAGGGCAGCAGGTCATGGTGAAGGGCTACCTGAAACCAGATCCGTCTACCGGAAGTCCGCGAGTTTGGGTAGGGAATGACGGGAAAACAGGCGCGTCCTACGAATTGACCGCGCAGGAGGTTTGGTTATCAGTGTTTGGACATGGAGTACTTGAAAAATCCAAAGAACAGGGTGGAGACTTCGGACAGTTTAGTCCGCCTTCAATTGACGAAGAAATTCCATTCTAAAAAAATAAGCTAAATTTTGTTATACGAAAGAGAGCTGGCTTAGCCCAGCTCTCTTTTTTTGTCAATTTTCAGGCACAAGCTTGGTTAAGTGGGGTAAGGAGACTTATATGTTCAACTTCTGTAAGAAAACCAGTCCGATCAACTTCCAACCAGTCAGTCCGCGAGGGCTGTACCTGGCGGCAACAGCCAAAGTCGTCGTGCTATACAACGACGGCGCGTCCATAAAGATCACCCCGAAGTTAGCCGAAGAGCTGGCCCTGGCATTACCCAAGTACGCCGCGCTTTGTCGGCACCTGGCAGGTGCTGAATGAAAACGCCAATCTATGAAAACATACTGGCAGAGCTGGAATCCGGGGAGCGCAAGAGTATTGCCCGCGCTCTGTTTGGTGTCCTGATGGATCACCCGCAGGGATTGAACCGGCGCGATCTGGTATTTATCCTCTTTGGCAAGCAAGCCAATGAGAACATCGCCAACGACACCAACGACCGCAAGATCAGAGACACCATTGCCGCCATGCGCTCGCGGCTTATTCCTATTGTTTCAACCAGTGGCGAATCTGGTTACAGGCTGGACGACAGCCCGGAGGCACGCAAAGCCATGTTAGCTGAGATGATAAGCCGACGCGACCGTATCAACGAGCAGATCGAGGCAGCGTCCAAAGTTTGGGAAATCCCCGTCAGGTATATGGACGCCACCAACGCGGTACAGGCCAGGCTGATATGAGCGAGATCGACGACGCGAATGAAATGATCGGCAAGGGGTATGACCAGCAGCCCGCTCTTGAAATCGAATCCGCCCGGACTGTAATCGAGCGGCGAAATGGACGCATGCAAGAAGTCGAGCGGGCCGCGTTCGTGAAAATATCAACGGCCTTCAAGCCTGAGATGAAAGACATCGACGAGGTCGCGCTCAAGGTTTGGCTGTTTATCGCCCTCAGCGTGAACCGTAATTCAGGCAAGGCTAACCCTGGACTGCGAACCATCGCAGAGGATTGTAGCTTCGCAGTCAACACCGTCAGGGGAGCGATCGAGCGCCTCGAAACAAAATATAACCTGCTAATTGTTCACCGGAACGAGAAGAGATACAACATTTACGAACCGGTTGCCTTCGTTTCTGCTAACAAATCTGTATCAGTAGCTGACACAGATGCAATTGAAACTGTATCAGCAGATGACACAGATAAAAGCGAAACTGTGTCAGCTGGAAGCCAAACTGTATCAATTAAAAGTCAAACTGTATCAGCCAGGGTGATACATAACCAGAGTAACCAGATTAACCAAACAAGCCCGAAAAAATCAGAGAAAAAAGGCGACATCGTGGACGGGTTTCTGGCCTTCGCTAAATCCCCCGCGATGGAGAAGATAAGCAAGATCGACGAGATTACAAGTGCCTTCCAGGTTCGCTTGGCTTTCAATCTTTCCGGGCGTGACGCCGAGAACTTCGTTGAATTTATGTACCAGGAAAGCAAGAAAGGACGCGAGTTTTCCAGGTTTATTGATTGGTGGGTCTCGAATGGCGGACCGCGTCAGTATTGGTCAATTACCAAGATGCGCCAAAACTGGCCTGCCGCATTCCAGGTAAGCGCAACAAACCCATACGCGGGATGGCGTAACACGACCGAGGAACGCTTTGCCGAAGAGGAGCGCTTAGGTCTATGAGCGCAGTATCCAAGATCGTCGAGCGCTCCGAGAATGGACAAGCCACCCGGCGCGATGGATATATCCTGCTGGATGCCATGCAGCGCGAAATGGACCGGTTGCAGGAGATGATTGACCAGATCGACGCCAATCACAGTGCGCATGACCCTCGCGTAATTATTCGCGTGGACGACAACCCGAAGCGCTTCCGCTTTGAAAATATCGATTGGTTCGCTGAGTGGTTAGCGAAAGGATGGGCTGAATGACAATGGCCGAAGAAACACTCGAAATTCGCAGTCAGGGTCGCACTGAAGAGGCGGCTTTGATTGCGGCGTGTATGCGAAAACCAGCCTTGCTGGATGAAATGAAAGAGCTTGTCTACCCCTCCATGTTTGGCTGGAAGGCCTATCAGGACGCCTGGGAAGCTATGCTTGAATTACAGGAGCAGGGCAGTGGGATTGATCCTGTTACCGTAGGAGATGAGCTGGAACGGCGCGGGCGACTGGAGATGTTTATTGCCCATGACATCAATTCGTTTACCGGACGCGCCGCGCTCTCTGTCGTTCGGGAGCGCGGGCAGCCCATGAACGCTCGTACGTATGCCGAGATTGTCCAGGATTACGCAGCCAAGCGCGAGTTACTGCGCACCGCGACCCGACTGGCTGAATGGGCGATAAACGGACGCCGGGCAGTGGATATTCTGGCTGACATGGAAAAGGAACTGCTAAAAATCCACGTCACTGGCAGCAGTAAAGCCGCCAAGCACACGGCCGGGCTGGCAGATGCCGTCCTAATGGCGGTTGAGCGGACTGACCAGGCGCGTGATGGCGAGATTAGCTACATTCCAACTTACTACCCCGATCTCGACAGGCTGGTTACCGGGTTCAGCGAGCCTGACTTGTGGGTGGTGGCAGCAAGGCCAGGAATGGGAAAAACTGCGCTACTTGCATCAATAGCCATGAACGTCATAGAAAAGGGTAAAAAGGTGGTGTTTTTTACGCTTGAGATGGGAATGGCGCAGATTGCCATGCGCATGATTTCAATGCTCTCAGGGGTTCCTTACTCGGAGCAACTCACGGGCAAAATGAGTGAGGAAACTCGCGAACGATACGACGCCGCAGTGAACGAATTACTCGCCAACTCAAGCGGAGTTTACTTGAATGACCTGCCCGCCATCTCCCCGCAGAAGATACGGCAGGAACTTCGCCGAATTGGAGAAGTAGACCTGGTAGTGCTTGATTACATCCAGCTTGCCAGTGCTGACCAACAATACGACGTTCGCAACCTGGAAGTAGCCGCCATAGTCAAGGGACTGAAGGAAATTTGTAAAGAATTTCACGTGCCTATGTTGGCAGCCGCGCAGTTGAACCGGGCAGTTGAGCAGCGCAGTGAGAAAATGCCGATCTTGTCCGACTTGGGCGAATCGGACGAACTGGGGAAGTCGGCTGATAAAGTCCTCTTCATCCACCGCGAGGAAGGCTCTTCCAACGCCATGATTATCGTTGCCAAGCAGCGCAACGGCCCGACGGGTATTACTTCCCTGACTTATCTCGGAGCAAAAACAAGATTTGTTTCACAGGCAAAAGTCAGGTGATCGAGAACTCCCTGCTGTCACAGTCCGAAACACTCGCCCTCGTAGCCAGTTACCAGGCTACAGGGGACGAGGAAGCATTTGCCATATTGCTGGCGCATAACGAGCGGCTACTTATGAGCATAGCCAACCGCTACATGGTTACCGGAGCGGCTGGCGATGCGCAAATGGAAGATTTGATGCAGTGGGGCAGGATTGGATTTTTACGCGCCTTGCAGGATTACAACCCGGCCACAGGGAATAAGTTTTCGAGCTATGCCTACTGGTGGATCAGGCAATACATCAGTCGGGACGGTAAAAAGCAAGGACAGTCAATCTCTATGTCCTATGGTGCCACACAAAAACGCTACCACCTGAGCAGGGCAAGTTCGGAGTATTTTCAGGAGTTCCACCGCGACCCGACTGCAGCCGAATTAGCGCAACTCACTGGTTACCGGCACGTTGATAGCTTACGGTCAGGGACGGTCTCACTGGATGGCTCTGATAGTCGCCGCGAGAATGAGGCTTACCTGGACATATTGGCTGATGAAAGCGTAGATGTGCAGGCCGATGCTGAGCGGGCGGCTGATTGCACGTATAACCGCAAGGTTCTTGACTACGTAGGTGCCCTACCAGCGAATATGCGGGATGTGCTGTACATGGTTTATGGATTGGGCGGGCATGAAATAATGTCAATGGCAGATATTGCCAGACTATTGGGGGTTTCACGTGAAAGAATACGCCAAATTGAGCAAAGTGGGCTGAAAAAGCTAAGAGAAATTACAAATATAGGCGATATTTTCGCTTGACGCTGGTTAAGTAAATATGACGCAAGCCCGCTCAACCACCCCCCCTCTGGTAAGCTGGCTGCGTCACTCAGATTAAATATCTGGGATGAGAAGTTGCAGCTCAAAGCCCTGCATAACCAGGCTCCAAACCTGGCACCCCAAAAATTTGAATGTCATGAGCTGGCATCACATGAAATCTCCAAGCCATCCTAACACAGGCGACGTTGGACGCGCTCCATTTAGGAGCGGTGGCAGGTCATAGCTCATCTGAAATAAGCCGGAGTAGCGCAATGGCAGCGCATGCGCTTTGTACGCGCAAGGTTGGAGGTTCGACTCCTCTCTCTAGCTCTAGGCGGAGTTGTGACCCGCCGAATGTAACTCCTCCTGTGGTGAGGGCTGGCACTCGCAAGGGTGTCAGCCCAAAGTGAAAGGGAACCCATGAATATATGCGAACAATGCGGAAAAGAAACGGATAGGCCCAGGTTCTGCTCTGACAAATGCCAGTGCGCAGCGTACAGAGTTGCCCACAAAGACGAACTGAACAAAGCTGAGCGAGCCAGACAAAAAGCCAAACGAGAAAGCCGCCGTCCTGGAATTGCCAAGTGCGCAAACCCAGGTTGCCAAAACGATGCCAGTACAAGAAAACAAGGCTCCACTTGTAGCCGCAGATGCGAAATGCTTGTCTATAGGATGAAGCATCCGAAAGTCAAGAAGGAAAAAGAGACAGTTACGCGCATATGCGCGCTGGACGGGTGCAATAAGTTAGCTCAAACAAACAAAGAGCGGTCTTGTTGTAGCTCTGCCCATAAATCAAAGTACTACCGCGCTATAGCAGCCAAAGCCGCAGGCCGCGAACCTGGGAAAGTCGGACGTAAATCCAGCGTGTTGATAGTGAGTTGCCAGTGCGGATGCGGTGTTAGTTTTGAGGTAAAGAAAAGGGCGAGAAGTTGCTACCAACGAAAGTACGTTGACCGCTTTCACGCCGGAGCACATCAGTCCGAAGTAGCAAAAGAGTACCGCGTGCCCACAGAGAGCGGCGAGCTTCCGGTCAGGGCTAAACCGCTCAAGACTCGCCTATGTATATGTGGGTGCGGAAAGCGCATGTCCGTTTCGGATTACCCGAACCGTAAGTTTGCACCGGATTGCGAAGATAAAGATGCCTACCTGAAAGCGCATCAGCCAGTTAGAACAGTCCGAACAATACTACCCCCGACTAAGTCAAAGGTGACCGCTACGAGAGTAGAAAGGGAGCGTACATACAGCCAGATGAAACCGTTACCGAGGAACAAAAGTGCGCTCGACCTGCGAATGGACGCTATCGCAGAAGCTAGTAAAAAGAACGGATACAACCCGAAAATCCCAGATAGGTTCGTGGACGAGGTGTTACGTGCCGGAAACTGAAAGAGAGAAGGCGCTGAAATCAGCGCTTGAAAGGTCGCTGGTGTTCTCGGCTAAGGCGGTTTTGCAACTAGCCCTGGCGAATATTGAAATTGATATGGACGAATTCGATGACCTTCGAAGAATTTATAAAGATTTGAATAAGTGAAAAACCAACCGCCTACCAGCTGCGCTCCGATCTTCGTCCTCGTGACGCTGAATATATTTATCTATTTAGCGTCACGAGTTGATTGGACACGCCCCGAAGCTGGCCCGGCGGTTGTGATGATTATTGTCCTGGGTTCGATGCTTGCGGCCCTGGGGATTGGTATGGGTTACGGTCTGTGGAGGGACAAACACGACCCGGCTCTGGAAGTTAGCGCAGACATCATGAATGCCATGTGGTGCACTTATCGCCATATTCCAGACAAAATATGGGACAAGGCCGTTGGGAAAAGAAATATAACCCAGAACGAAAACCAATTCTATTGGAAGGAGGGCTGGAACCTTCGGAAGGTAATACTGGAGCACGAGATAGAAAAGGAGGTAAGGAATGGCGAGTTATCAGGTAACTGAGTTTCAATTTTACGGGGCGGCTTTCATCATAGCCATGCTAATGATCTTCGTGACACTGGTCCGCATGATCTCTATAAATAACGACAGCGAGCGTACCAGTAAAGCCGATAAAAACCGCAACTATTACGACCGGCAGAGCAGCCACCGCTTGACATACCGGAATGGTACGCAGGTGACATTGAGCGGTGATCGTCACTACGTCAGCACGGACTGGCGTAATGTCATCAGCGACGAAGAGCTGGAGGATTCTTAAATGGAATCAGCCCCTACTCAAAAAATAATCGAAACTGATTACCTACACAAGAAAGAGGCAGGTTGGGAGACGCCTCTCAAGCAGTCTGCAATTACCGGGTTTTTCTTCGCGGGAATTCCGACGATAATCATGATTCGGGCAAAGATGCAGATTGTCGATATATTGACCTGGTCACTGGTTATTTTTTTCGCAGTTGCCCTGATTGTCTGGTTATTTATCCTCTGGCAGTGGATCGGGTTGACGATGGAGCGCGTTACTGGTCGCGACCTGAATGGTGACGGTGTAATCGGCAAGACTGGTCCTGAAGTAACTCGTTCTATCCGGGTTGATATGCACTCAACTCAAAACGGATACCCACAAACCACGATAGCCAGGTTCCCGAGGGAGAGCAAGCTGATTGCCATTGCGCAAGCTGTTATCAAAGAGGGCGCCGCTTTTTCGTTTGGTGAAATCGTCACTAATCGCGGACTGTGCACGCAGTCAGAGTTCAAGGTTATCCAGGAAGAGATGCTAGCCCGCGAGATATTTGCCTATAAAAATCCTGAATATCCCAAATTAGGGATGGAGCCAACCGAGGCCGGGCGGGTGATGCTCACTGAGTTGATAAACAGGCCGGACTGGTTTTAGTACCGCCCTCCCCCACCCCGCGAGTATATGGTCTATTTTTAGTCTGTATTACCGCTATATATACATAAATACACAGAGAAAGGAGCTTTCAGGTGGATAAATACGACTTATTGGCAATCGTTGCACCCATCGCCGCACCTGCCGCGCCGGCGACTTTGCTGGTCAATATCCTATACGCCGATATGATCGCAGAGCATATATCAAATGGATTTGCCATAACCGGAGCGGTCCTGAGCGGCGTTGGCGCAGAGGCAAGCGGAATGATCGCAGCCTACGTTGGGATACAGGCGTTCCGAAAGAAGAAGTATGGCCTGATGGTCGCTGCCGCGCTGGCCTTTATCGCTTACGCCGTGTTCATGGCCGTGGGTATCTCCGTTAGCAAGAACCCGCTCACGATGGTATCGACCATCGTAATCAGTATCATCGCCTATATCTCAGTCGCGGCACTGGCTGACTTGCGGTCATCCGGCAAGGAAGTTGCAGAGAGTATCAACCAGCAGATTGCAGTGCTTGACGCAGAGGCGAATTTAGAGGATGCAAAGCGTAAGGGCATAAACAGCCAGACGCGCAAGCTAAAGGCCGAAATCCACGTGGACGCCACCGTGGACAAGACAGGAAAGTTCCCCAAGATAACCGATGATAAGATAGCCGAAATCCATCAATACTGGTTATCAAACCCAAAGGCCACGCTGCGCGACGTAGGCACAGAATTACAGGTATCGCCTATGACTGCTGGAAAATATAAGCCAAAGGAGATTTTATGAAACTCGCCTCATTCGACATCGAAATATCAGACAATCTTTCTACCCCAGGCGAACCTACCTGGCCGCCGCGCATCTCCTGCGCTGCCCTTGCGCTCTCGGATGCACAGGACGACGTGATCTACTACACTTCCAGTCCTGACTCGGAGCACATGACGCCCGGGCAGGTTACCGAGATGTTACGGGATTTACACGTCTACACCGCTAATGGTTATAAAATCCTTACATGGAACGGGGTAGCTTTTGACTTTCAGGTAGTAGCCGCCAATTGCGAAGATGTGAACGCGTCCAAAAAGGCCCTTGAGATTGCCTATTACAACCACATTGACATGATGCTACTGGTCAGTTTTCAGGTAGGTTACCGTCTGGGATTGGACGCCGCGCTACTGGGTGCCGGACTGGCTGGAAAGAAGCACGAAGTCAGATTGAGCGACGGCACGCTGATAACCGATATGAGCGGAGCGAAAGCTCCTGAACTATGGCGCAAAGGTGAGCGGTCCGCAGTGCTCGAATACCTGCACGACGACGTCATACAGCCGCTATTACTGGCGGATGACATAGACAAACGTAAGTCAATCTACTGGACATCCAAGAAAGGCCGACCAATGGCAGTTGGAATCCCTGCCCTGTACACAGTCCAGGAAGCAAGTACGCTGCTCGCTGAACCCGCTGATTTGAGCTGGCTCACAGACCCGATTGAGCGCACGGAGTACATACAGCGCTATCTTCCAGACGCACTCCCGTTCTAGCAAACAGCCCTAGTCAGCGTAAATGACTGGGGCTGTTTTTTTTGTCAATAAATCAGCGCGAGGGTGGTTAAGTGGGTAAGGAGATTATCAATGAGCGAAAATTCAAGCCCGTATATTCACGCTGGAGAACCTCACTGGGTGGTAATTGCCAGGGAAGTTGACGGCGAACGCGTGATATTTTCAGAAAACGACCAATATCTTGCCTTCCCGTCCATTGCATCCGCAGAGCAGTACATGCACGCTGAGCAATGGGGTAAGACGCTGATTGACCAGTGCCACTTCTTGCCGGTTGAAACAACGGACGAACCGGAAGCGATTGACCCGACCTGCCCATGCGGTCACCCGATTGGAGCGCACACCGCGCTTGGTTGCCAGTATATGGGTTGCAAATGCGTTACGCCCTCGATCTGGCTGGAACATGTGGCGAAGTTAGTCACTGAACGGGGGTTGCTGAAAGCAGAAGTAAAACTACTAAAATCCAAGCTGAGCGAGTACGTAGTCAGATACAACTAATGAGGTGATGTATGAGCGAAGAACTGAAGCCCTGTCCGTTTTGCGGCGGTACTGACCTTCACGAAATAGAAGGCCAGGTTATGTGTGAAAATCAGTGCATAAATGGCGATCCAGATGAAGGAAGTTTACCATCCCTGAAAACATGGAACGCTCGCCCGATAGAGGACGCCCTGAAAGCAGCGCTCGTCCTGATGACCGCGGACCGTGACAGTGAAAATCACTGGGCGGAAACTTATTTCAAGCAGGCCGCGCAACTCGAAAGCGAGAAAGATACATTATCACTGGTTTATGTCCAAGTAGTTGAAGAGCGCGCAAAACTGCAAGAGGATGTAAAGCGTTTTAGAGCGGCCCTAACATTCGTTGCCGCCACGCCCGCTAATTACACAACGGCGTACGAGAAGGAATTGCGGCGAATAGCGCGGGAAGCCCTGGGGATAAAGAAATGAGCGACCCATACGGTCCACGCATGAGAAGCCTTATCAACCAATACGTAGCACGCGAAGCAATACCTACCGGAGGAGTTGTTGCCGACTTTTACAAGTTTTTATATGACAAAGATCATCGTCATAAGGTTATAGACGATGCCTTGAAAAAAGTCCTGGAATTACTAGATACAGTGCGTCCGTTTTACCCTGGCGAAACCGACGAGCAGCTAGCAGACCGCGTAATGATTCAGATCGAAAATAAAAAAAGCAGTGGGCATAAGAGGAAACCATGATTATCAAACTGCGCAAGGTGAAAGAGGTACGCAATTCTAAGGATTGCACAACGTGCTACAAGCGCATCTGGGCAGGAAACCCCGCTATTTATTTATTTGGCATGGCCGAAGTTGGCGATAAGCCATACGGAGTATGGATACATCCAGAGTGCGCTATCAGCCTAGACGTAAAGCGCAAACTCGCAGAATTGGAGGCTAAGAAATGAAGAATTCTAAAGTTGCCTGGACGGATCATACTTTCAATCCCTGGTGGGGTTGCGTGAAAGTTTCGGACGGTTGCAAGAACTGTTATGCCGCGACGTTCAGCAAGCGCACCGGGCAGGATATTTGGGGTGCAGATAAACCGCGTCGTTTCTTCAAGCAAAAGCACTGGAATGAGCCGTTGAAATGGGACAAGGATGCGGATGGCAATGACGTGCGGCCGCGTGTCTTTTGTGCAAGCATGGCGGATGTTTTCGAGACACACGGCGAGAAAAGTATTCAGGATAATCTGAATTTCTATCGTCAAGAATTGGGAAATCTGATTATCGATACGCAAAATCTAACCTGGATGCTTCTCACGAAACGACCAGAAGATATGTTCAGGTACATGAACCTGATGTTTGATGGTTGCGACAATATCCCGGATAATGTTTGGATTGGCACGACCGCAGAAAATCAGGCAATGTATGACAAGCGCAGTCGTGCTTTGTTCGAAGTCAGGCAGTACGTCTCGAATACATTCCTGAGCGTGGAGCCACAACTTGAGTCGATTACCATGACCGGCTACGTTCCCGACTGGGTGATCGTTGGCGGCGAGTCTGGGCCTGGATGTCGGCCGTTCAATCCCGATTGGGCGCGGTTATTGCGCGATCAATGTCGAGAGGATGACGCCGCGTTTTTTATGAAGCAATTGGGCGGCGTCCAAAACCATCACGCAGAACTTTCTGACTTACCCGAAGATTTACAGATAAGGGAGTACCCAAGATGAGCGAACCTATTTTTACAGGAACAACCGAAGAAGGCGAGAAAGTAAATCTTACTCTCGATAACTTGATGGGCGCAGAGTGGACATGGAATTTTTAGGTAGATACTTTGCGTATCGACTCCGATCATGGTGAGGTAAACGTGTTGGCGGACAGCATCCAGAGCGCCAAGTATCCGAAAAAAGACGTCAGCTATATGACAGTAACGCGAGCAACGTAGAGCGGTTGCGCGATGTTGTGACGGATGCAATAGAGCATGTTTCGCATGATGATAATTGTCCAGGTGGCAAAAATTGCAATTGCGACTATAGCGATTGGCAGCGTAAGGCCCGCGAAGCCCTGGATCCGAAGCCATGAGCGACGTTCACGTTTACCCACTGAATGATTTACATGAACACATTACAGACGGCCCAGGTTGTCCTTGCGATCCAAGGGTAGAAGTAGTCGGCGCTGAGTTGATTTACGTTCACAACTCGTGGGATCACAGAGAGATTGTCGAGCAAGCCATTGATATTATGAATGAGGACGAGAATGACTAAATTATTTGTCACAGAAAATATTGATATAGAAGCCAGCTTCGCGATGGAGCTTATGCGCCAAATGGCAATGGTCGCAGCCCTCCCTGATGGGGTGGATGACGCAGGCCGTCAAAAGGCTAGATTGATGTCACCCTCCGAAGTTGTTGATCGAGCTTGTGAAATATCCGAGTTGGCAATAGCGCACTTCAGGGGGAACGGATGGATTTACAAAAAGGTTGATAAAGAATGACCGCCCACAATCCCACCGTCGGCGGTAAATCCAAACTTCCCCGCGATCTTCCTCCATCCGCAGACGTCGCGGTATACGTGCCATGCGCGGAATGCGGCTACCTAATCCGCACAACCTTGCACTCTGGCCTGAACGAAAAGCAGCTCACCTGTCCGCAGTGCGCATCTATCAATGATCTGCTTATGAAATCCGACGGCCACGGGAACGCCATCGTATTCAAGGGTACGGTTGAGATGTGGGTGCCTGATTAGCACACAGACTGCAGTTAAATGAAGATAGCGCCCTGCCAGAGATGACAGGGCGCTTTTATTGTCGATAAATACAGTCGGGAATTGTTTAGTGAGGGAGGAGTAAAACCATGCAAAAAACAATCTTTGCCGCTGACTTATTTTGCGGAGCAGGCGGAAGCTCTACCGGACTAATGCAAGCTGCTGGCAGGTTAGGGTACGCAGTTGACTTGCTCGCCGTAAACCACTGGGACGTTGCCATAGCAACACACTCTGAAAACCATCCCCTCGCAGATCATCGCTGTGAAAGCCTGGACAACGTAGACCCGCGTAAGGCCATTCCCGGAGGAAAACTTGATTTACTGGTTGCATCCCCAGAATGTACTCATCACAGTCGCGCACGCGGTGGTCGGCCGATGTCTGACCAGTCGCGTGCAAGCGCCTGGCATGTGCTCAGATGGTGCGAGGCGCTCGACGTGCGCAATGTTCTGATTGAAAACGTGCCCGAATTCATGGACTGGGGACCGCTCGACGATGACAATTTACCCATCAAGAAGCAGAAAGGCAGGATCTTCAAAGCCTTCATCAATACACTGAAGTCAATCGGATACCGGGTGGATTTCCGCGTGCTGAATGCCGCTGACTATGGGGACGCGACCACTCGCAAGCGGCTATTTATACTGGCATGCAAAGGGCGTAAGGTCGTATGGCCTGAACCAACTCACGGCAAGTTTGGTGACGATATGTTTGGCACTCGCCCAACCTGGCGGGCAGCACGCGAGATTATCAACTGGGACCTGAAAGGGGATTCTATTTTTACTAGGAAAAAGCCACTCTCTCCGAACACGCTCAAGCGTATCGAAGCCGGACTGCGCAAATATGGCGGCATGGCATTCGTAATGGGGCAGCAGTCTAAATCAGCTCCACGTTTACTGGATTATCCAATCCCTACCATCGCCACGAAAGGCGCGATTTCGCTTGTAGAACCGTTCATTGTTCCAGTCAACCACGGCGTAGGCGATTACCGGACGCACTCGATTGATGCACCCATGCCAACTATTACCGCCTTTGACGCGCTCGCGTTGGCTGAGCCGTTTCTGGTTGAGTATCACGGCACTACCGGAAGCCGCGAGCGCACGCAGTCACTGGATACCCCACTGCCCACGATTGACACATCCAACCGCTTCGGGCTGGTAGAACCCTTCCTGATCGAGTACTACGGTAACGGAGGCGCCGAATCGGTAGACAAGCCGCTGCACACTGTCACCGGACGCGATAGGTTCGGGCTGGTTGAGCCTTGCATGTTTCAAGACGAGTTGGGGAAACAGTACCAGATGGATATTCGCTTCCGAATGTTGCATCCGTCCGAATTAGCAGCCGCTATGTCGTTCCCGGCTGATTACAAATTCACCGGCAACCGCGAGCAGGTTGTCAAGCAGATCGGGAATGCAGTACCGGTGTCAACGGCTTCAATATTGTGTCAATCACTAATAGCATAACCAAACGCCCGGATAACACTCCGGGCGTTTTTTATTCCAGTTTTGCGCACGGAATTGGTTAAGTAAGCACAGGAGATAAACGACATGATCGAGATAACCACAGACCCATATCGAAATATTCCAGTGTCGAACCTGGCAGATGCACTCTCCCGAGCAGATCACCGAGGGCGTTCACAGGTTGGAAAGTTTACCCATGCGTGGAACTGCACATGGGAAGCTGATGACTTCCCTCCCGACTCAGTATTCTGGAAACGCCAGGCTAACGCGTCGCTGGATCACCTGCGCAAGCTGCTGACAGATAGCTACGGGTACTGGGCAGAGTTGGTTTGGCCTGCCACGTCGATTGAAATGCTGACATGGCGCACAATCCGCGACATGGCAGAGGCAGCGATTGACGCCTACGAACGCAAGCACGAACGCGACATCATGCAGTTGGCAGAAGCCGCCCACGAGTGGCTAAAGGAGAAAACGCAATGAACTTCGTAAGGCTGAACGCCACAAAAGTTATCAACCTGGAGCACGTGACATCCATCGTCTTTCACGATGAGCAGACATTTGGGGATGAGGATACTGGAGCCATGACGACACTGCCCGCCAGTGTCGAGATAACGATGACGTCGACGTCAATGGTCGAAGTCACCAAGTACGACGGCGAAGTAATCGGCGGAGCGTCCGAATCGGACATGATACTGCTGACAGGCAAAGAAGCCACTGAATTCTGGCTATTCGTGAAAATTTACTGCACAAAGGAAGGGTAAAAATGGAAGCTGATACAACCACCGGAGAAATCCAACTGAGCGCGGCAGAGTTGGAAGCGATGTACACCAAGCACGATCTGGTAATAAAAACTCCTAAGTCACTCGCACTCGGCATACTGGCCGAATATGAAAACATCGCCGCCCAACTCGACCTGATAAAGTCCGACATGGCGCAGGCACGCTCCGCTGTCATCCCGGACGAAATAAAGTTTGACCTGGATTCGATTGACGCAGAGTTTTTACCGCGCATCGCAGCAGGCCAGGCGCGAATGGATGCCCTGAAGAAGGACGTCCAGGCAGCGGGCAAGCTGGTAGGCGAAACCGTCAATGGTAACGTCTGGCAGGTCGCATACAAAAAGGGAAGCTGGAAGATAAGCGACATTGAAGGGTTGCTCCAGTTGGCTATCCAATACCCGGCGATCATGAATTACATCGGGAAATCTGACCCATCCGCAGCAGTCCAGGTACGCAGAGGAGGCAAGTAATGACAGAGGCACAGGCAATCGCGATATTATTCAAACCGGAAGTATTCCCGATCATCTGCGTACTTGGATTTTTACTGTTCGCGCTGAGCGGAGGGGATAAGAAAAAATAACCAGTTACCGAGATAAAAAGATACCCCGCTGGAATGAACCCAGCGGGGTATCTTTTTGCCGATCCCGGCAATATGACCGGACTACCTCGTCCACCAAAGGCCAGGCATTGGCATTCTTGCCAGTGGATACCGACTTGCTCCCGATCTGCCAACTCTGAAATTATACCATTTTGTCGGCATCAACAAAATGGTTAAACACTACACCCGCGCTGGGGGAGACGCGGGTGCAGTGGTGGCACAGAGAAGCTAAGGAAGATCAAACTTATTGTAGCTTGATAAAAAAGATTGTCAACCTAGTTTAGCCCTGACAAAACAGTCTTTCGCCTCAAGTAATTTTCGCATACCCGCTGATTTTTCCGCTCCGTCTGGCAAAACCGAATCCATTTGAGCGGCTAACTCTCCAATCGGCTTACTGACTTCTTGCAATTGAGCAGGAAGGTGGGCGTACTCGAAATACTTCATTATCCAAACAGGCTTACGTGGTGTACTGTTATCGTCTTGCATTTATTACTCCTTTTATATCTTCCAATCGGTCAAATTTTTTCCGTTGTAGCGCAATGCAACCCAACCGCCGTCCACGCGTCCCCACAGTCCACCCGAACCCACGCGGACCTCGTAGACCAGGAACGATGTGCCGAAAATACGCTTACCAACGACTGCGCTGGCAATACCAACGCCCGCCCGCACGTTTATCCACGGCAGAGCGGTCGCCCGCACGCGCTTGGGTAACTGCGCATCCACGCTAACCAATTTGCTCATATCCACCCACCACGGGCCACCCAGAATGGGAACGTAGACAGGCTTTGCGCGTTCACCCCACCCAGCAGACTTGTTATAGTCGTAGACCATGTGTACCATGTCAGGGTCATCATATACAGATAATTTATCCGCTTGAGTATACGCACAACTAGCAACTTTACCCCACCCATTTACTACTTCATCAATATGAACTACATTCCTTCCAGGCCATAACAACCCAATCCACTTGATAAAGATGCCATCTAACCCCTTGCTAGGACCCCAATCTGGACGTGCAATTAGATCAATGGCTGCCTGATTATTTGGGTTCAGATGTCGTAGGATGGGCATAAATGCACTCCATACATATCTATCTAAGTTATCCCCTAATTTTCCTGCATTATGTGTCATAGGTAGAGTTAGTGGACCACCACCAGGGCGTTCCCAATAGTTGACACTGGAGAATGTGTATAACCCAGATTTTGTAACAGGGACATCTGGTAATTTATCTTCTGGAATGGTAGGTGCTGAACCAAAGTAAGTAGCTAATTCTGCCTCGGTTCCATAAAAAATATTTACATCAATTTTCCTAGATGTCCCAGGTAGGGTAAGATAGTCTCCTGTAAACTGCCATAACTTCAAAGTCCCAGGTACTCTAGCCACGTTGAATGGCTTGCTAAGAGCATCCAGTGCCAGTTTAAGCTGTTCCCATGTTTTTACATTTTTGAAATAACTATCACCAGTTGGATACTGCGCCCACCAATAGTCAACCTTGGGCCAGGAGGATAAATCGGATAAAAACCACTCAGCGGTATAGATAATAGTTCTCCAAAGTGGTTTGCATAGATTGAGAAACTTGACTAACTCTCCAGCATACTTAGTTGCAGGATAACCAGCGTATTTCACCTCTACATCGATAGCAACGGATTTTGCATCAGAGGGCATATGATCTTTCAGCCAAGCAAAATTAGCCGCACCATCTACCCAGGGGTTATATACAAAGTATGGGAACCGCACAAAGTTTTTTGCCTCTGCCCACTGTTTCTGAAACCCAGCATCCATGTGATGACCGCCGCTCATGTCGTTGATCCTGATCGACATGCCAGCCACGCCGCCTGCTTTCAGCGCAGCTTCGTCAATTTCTAATTGGCCTTCCCAAACATCCACTACCAAACAAGTGTTAACTTTCATCTTTCACCTCATGGGTAATATTCACGATATTCTCATTCCGTTTCTTGATTTCCTGTTCGATCACCGCCAGATTGTTCTGAGTCCGGTTGAGTAATAATACCTGGTCGTATGCCAGGGCCTTAAGTTCAGTTAATGACAACGTTGTAATATCCATTTAACAATCCTCTGATCCTTCAAATTCTGGTTGTATTTTGATGAAAGAGTATAAAATCTCTCTTTCGTTTTGTGGTTCCGCTTCGATAAAGGGAAAATTAATGCCGTTTAATTCATAGAATACAGTAGAAGTAGGCTTATTCAAGTTATCCCGTGAGGATTTGTCAATCCATCCTTGTACTGCTACCTGACAGTGCTTATATAACCAATTGACATTGATTTGAGATATTTTCCAATACGCTGTTTTCGTTCCATATTCATTAGGTACTATTTTAGTGAGTGCCATTATGCTGCTCCTTTCATCAATCCTAAGTTGACTAAAACCGTTCTTATTTCGTTGACCAGGGCAATCAACGAATCTCTATGGGCAGCGGTGTCGTATGCGCCAGCGGTTGCGCCTGTTCCACCAGCAGGAGCTGCTGCCTGAGCTGCTGCGGCTCTCTGAACTACTGGTGTCACGTTGTAAAATCCTAATTTTTGCGTAGTTGCAGTGCCTATTTTCATTCCTATCGTTGTGTCTGTGATTATGTTGCAAGATGAAAGAGTCAGGTTCCCGCCAATCTCAACGTCACCGGCATGATACATCTTTCCACCTGCCGAGTAGATGGAGTAATTAAGCGTTGATGCCCCAGCTTGACTATTTATGTAAATACCGTACCCGTTAGTTACGCCGCTGCCACATTGATTTAATATTTTCAGACCAGCTGCTGTTGTTACATTCCCTGCCCCAACTACAGCAATCTCAATTCCGTAATATATGCTAACCAGGCCATAGTTGGCATTCAGCACAGGGCTTACTTGCAAACCACGTAACGTTCCCAATGTAGCGGTTAGCCCAGAAACGTTACGGGGAATCGCTCTCATTGCTATAATTGACAGCATGTTCCCATCCGAGCAAGCATATTGAGTATCAGCTACTATTCCTTCTAAAGCTTGCGTTCCAGTTCCTCCACCTTGATCGCCATCCAATATAGCTACAAAGTTAAGTAATCGGCTTAGACTAGCGTAGGCAACTCTAATCGTCTTATTCCAATACGCATTGATTAGATTATTTCCTACCGCCCCGTTATCATATGTACCGAGTATAGATAATGGCAAAGAATTTACAGCGGAAAATCCGTTGCTCCCTAAGAATGTCTGTCCAATATCTGTTCTGGCTAGTACGCTACTTGTAGTTGGGAAAGTGTGTGTAGCCTCCCCAGAACCCGTGATAGTTACGTCCGCGCCCAGCCATTTCAATGTTCTTTTTACTGTGCCGCCAGATATTTCTACGCCATCTGCGGCGTTGATAATCTCTAGATTTACTGCTGAGTTAGTTGTCATAATGTAATGCTCCCTACACCTGTAATCGACTGGATGCTGGTAAATGCTCCGGTTAGTTCATAAGTAATTGTCATCTTTATTACGTCTATTTCCATAAACGTTCCATTTCCGTATACCGGATTAGCAAAACGCAATAATTCTTTTACAGAGACTATACAAGTTAAATTTATTGCATTTACCGGGATCGAAAAAGAAAAGCCTGAAGCTAAAATTTTGTACGTTTCCATGCTGTCGAAAGCATTTTTATACTGTATTGAAACCCCAAAGTCAATTGAATTTACAATAGTTGGGGTTAGTAATGTAAGCCAATTATGAGGATGGTCATAAAACATTAGCGTTTTAGAGGCTATGCTTAAATCGGCTGTATTTACGCCTGTAGGTATTTTATATTCTAGCCAGCAAACTGAATGCAGAAGGTCATTAGATACTCTGCTAAAGACGGTTCCCGCTAGGTTGCCATCCTCTATTTTTATGTTATCTAAGTTTACCCATTCGCCTTGTGTAGAACTTCCGGGGGCTTGAGAAACAACAGTAGGGTAACTAATTTGATTAGGCATAAGTTATATTCCCTACCGAACTTAGAACTTGAAAAGTAGTATTTGCCACTACGCATAGAAGTTTCACAGCATCCCTATCATCTACCGAGGCCAAGTATCCGCCAACCCCAGAGGTAGTATTTTTATTGCCAAAGTAAATTATTTGCCCTGCGTTTTGCGCTATCTTCCAGCCACCTGCTCCGATCCCGGTAACTTCAAAGATAGACCCGAAAACCGCCGAAGATGGCAAAGTTAGCGTAACTAAGCCAGCGTTGTTAGCGACATAGCCTTTATTTACCGCCATTGCTTGAGCGGTTCCAGAAACCTCGCTCCAAGTAACCAATGGTTGATCGCCCGTATTTGTTCCGCTTGTATTAGCTAACCGTGAAAATGCGCTAGCTGTCATGTAACCGTCTACCGCTGAGGTCGCCGCTGCCATTGCCAATGTTCTGTTAGCGGATAAATCACCGCCTCCAGTAAGCGGGGCCGTAGTGCTTATTGTTCGGGTAGTCGGGACGCCACCCGCGCCAGCGCTCCCTACACCGTCCGCACCGCTAAAACGCAAATCAATCAAATCGTTTACATCGGCGGTGTTGCGTACCTCGGCTTGACCGCTGAATAGTTTTACCGCCCACTTCACCCGATCCCCGACTGTCTCGTCAGGGATATTAGCGTCTGCCAGGTTAGCGTAACCGGTCACCTCGGCACCATCTCGGACGGCATAAGCGCCCGCAGAATTGACAACGACTAAAACATACTTAGCCTTGCCCGCTGTGCTTGGGACATAGGCGGTCAGGTCAAGCGTCGTCCTTTGCGTATAAGTTTTGTACCCTCCCGTTATGCGATTACTGCCAGGGTACATTTTGACGCTCAGAGTACCTGGAACCGGAACGAGCAAGTCGGTTAGTATCTGCTCCCCGTAAACCCATAGCGGGTCGCGTTGCCAACGCTGATGTTGTAACGCGTGATCCTTGACGCCGTCGGATGGGTTTTCATTAGCCCCAAACGCCGCCCAAGTCCTCAGCACTCGGAGCGTCTGGGTCTTATCGGATGCTAGATAACCAATAATGATAGGCGTGCCAAACACGACCGACACGGAACCTATGATAGCAGTAAGCACCGCGCCGCTGCCCTCTACTGTCACATAAATTGTGTTGGTCGTACCCGCTACTTTGAGTTCGCCTGTCCCAACGTTACCCGCTCGCGCTGGAAACTCGCTATTTTTCTGCTGGTAAACATTCAGCCGTTTGTTAGTAACGCCCGCCAATTTACGTATTGTCATTTTTCTTGTCATGCCGCCACCGCCGGACAAACGTTGAATACAGCCGATCCTTGCATTGCCGCTGATCTAACTGGGTAAGTAGCAGATAATATCCATTTTATATTCATGTAAGCTGTCGCGTCTACATCGGGCAATCCGATATATTCAAAACCACCGGCTACTAACGCGTCTACATGTAGCATCGGAGCAAAATCATTACCAGGTGTAAAATCATAAATTTTATACAATCCTATTAGACTCGTTTCCTGGTCAAGCTTCCACCCTCCCGCCAAATCAGTTACTCTAAATTTTACTGGTCTTCCATTTGTGGTAGAAGATGCGTAGATCGATACGTATATAGCTCCGGTTGAATTACCGGGTATATACATATGCGTTTTCGAGCTCCACGATACGCCAAACCATCCACAACTCCCGGCGGCCTCTTCGACGTACCACGCTATTCCACTTGCGGGAGTTTCTTCGGCAATCGTATCTGTTATAGATGTAGTAGTCCCGTAGGTTGATGTTTGCTCGAAATTGTGACTTAAAATATTTGTATATCCTATGGCGGTCGCATCTTCGCCCGCGTCTAACGTGATTTCAAACCCTGCTACGGTTATCGCGGATGCTTCGGAAAATGAAGCCATCATACCCAATACATCGCCATTGGTTGTGATAACAGTTATAGATGACGCGGTAGCAATTCGGGCTCCGGTCGAGTCAATTCCGTAACAATGCAAATGGTTATAAGCCAACCCTTTGTTTACAATTGCAAAATTTACAGTAGTTGGATATGTTGCAGTAGCAGAACGGATAGTACAACGTTTGTAAGCCTTAGTTGATAGCTTAGTCGGGTCGCTGCCGTCTAAATACGGTTGGTCCCATTGAAGGATAAAACCACCAGTCGGAGAACCGCCATCAACACAATCCCCCGCTATCGGAGGATCTGGTATTGGGTCGGGAACCGTGCCTGGATCGGTTGGAAATCCAAAAGGAGGCGTATGTGGGAATGGTATATCTATCGGGGGAGTGCTCGGGTCTTTATTGACGGGTATCTCACCATTGCAATATGAGATTGCTTGGGTTTCAGCGTCCGCGTCAATGTCAATAGTCCATCCGCCCGATGCCGCGTCAAACGAGCGGATAACACTGCGCACAATGGCATAACCAGAGTAGGCGACGCCGCGCAGATTATCAGTTGCCAATAACGTCAGGCCAATTCGGTTATACGGTTCAATCAGTCGGTTGTTTCCGCATAGATTTCGGATTGAAAACCGATAAGGTGTGTTATCACGAGCAAACATACTGCCCGCTAACACGTTTAGCTGATCTTGGGATGCGGCTAAATAGCCATCACCCGTAACAAGCTGCCCCCATCGCCCAGGCACGCGACCGCCGCCAATGGAGCAGACCGCTTTCCCGTCACTCAGTAATCCGGTAATAATCGTTTGTGCAGTTTGGGGTATCGGTCGCGTAATGTCAACGCTTTCAAAGTCGTCTTTGGTAAGCGTGACGACTACCGGTATCGCTGCCCTGTCTGCGTAGGGTATCAAAGGGATGTCAATTCCAGCGATAAACTGACCGTATTGGTTTATGGTCGCGTAGCCGGGCAAAGTATCCAACACTGATGTAATCTGCCCCCATATCGAACCGAGAGGAGCGACTATCTTTGACGATGTGCGCGTGTCACCCGTATAAATAGCGTCCATACAGTTCAGCGCGGTCGTGTAGTTTTCGAGCAGATTCCAGATTGCAACATCAGCCGTGACCGATGTAGCCTTTAGCCACGTGCCGCTGCCTGGGGTTAGCGGTATCTCATACTCTGACTGCATCTGGTCAAGCCAGTAAGATGCGGGCTTTATCTCGAACGCGACCGAACCGTTATCTTTGTCATATACGATGGTTTCGCCGTCTATGCAACCCGTTGCTGTGATATTTTCACAACCTGTCAGACTTCCGATGCTACCTAATACGTTTCCATAATAATCTTTGGAGAATATGATAACTTTGGCGCGGTCTCGGACGGTTGACTGACTTTCGTAGTTTTCGATTGTCGCAGTCCATCCCGTACCATCGCCGCTGTTGGATTGCAATAACATGTTAGTCGGAGGGCTTGCTGCACTCCAAACGTAGATTGATCGATAAGTCGTTGACGTCTTGGCATTAGCCGCAGTCGCCACTACTTTGACCAGGTACTCGCCAACCGTTGCAATTGTTACTATCGGTGCATTGGTCGTTCCATTGGTAACAGTCGCCCCTGTGCATGTCGTGACGTAACTCGCCGCCCCGCTCAATGTCAGGGTAGTCGCCACGTTTGCGTCTGTCAATTCGAGCGCAATATCCCCGCCCATGATAACGGTCGGTTTGCGCACTGTCATCTGGTCGGTATAAGCCTCGTCGGTATTGCACCACCACCCGCCACTGGATGATCTTGGGACTTTCTTCCAGACTCCAAACTCTGCCAAAACGGTGATGTAATCGTTATCGACTACGCTGATAGCGGATGTCTCGCCGATGTATAGCACCTTGGATGTTGGAGCTTTACGTGCCCACCCAATACCACGATCTGACAATCCAGCCGCCGAACCGATAAGCACGGTCATACCGGGCAGTATCGCAGAGTATGAGCCAGTTGTCACGCCGTCAAAGGGTAGCTCAATCAGCTTATCCGTGACGATGGTCGCTTTATTGACGCGCCCCGCGAATACCGTAGCAGATGAAAAAACATGCGCGTAAACCGATGACCATTGCCCATCGGACGCAAGTTTTACAAGCTCAGGGGCTGTGGCTGCTCTGGTCATGACGTTGCCACGATCAGCTTGATAAGGTCAAGCGTGAAATTGGGAACGTGCGAGTTTTCAGGCGTTTTTGCAGGCCAAATGGCAATACAGGTGTAAATCGTATCTGCGTATGCCTCGTTTGGGATCCGTACGTATAACGCCGCTGACGCGCCTGGAATAAGCCCTCGCAGTGTCGTTCTCTCGGATGTTGATAATTGCCCTTCCCAATTTAACTGAGCAACATAAAAACCACGCGTAACAACCCAGCCGCTCGCCATTTGTTCAAGCTTTGAGTAAGGGACAACCGGATGCGCAACCGGAGTGCTGATACCGCGAGCTGCAAAAGTAGATAACCCTGCGTAGGTTGTTCCGATCTTCAGTGTGTTTGCCATTACGCTACCTCTCGCATTGCCTGAGCAAACGCCTGCATTGCCGCTTCTGTACTGGCGTTTATCAGTTCGCGTCGTTGCGATGCGATCATATCGCCGTTGATATTCAGGTTGACGGTCATTCCACCGCCCATCATGCCCTTGCTTTCAGAGGCCGTATGCACATAACTGCCCTTTGGCAGGCTGACGAGTTCGGGGCCACGTTCGCCCACTATTGTCATACCAGAGTGATACCCGCCCATTGCGGCGTGTCCCGGACCTGGCATTGGCGCACCGCCAAGTCCACCGCCTTTATTTAGCCATTCAGGTGGCTTCATGTTTGCCCACCAGGCTTGTAATTCTTTCATCTTGTCAATTACCCACTGGATAGCCGCAGTCGCACGATTCCAACTATCCGTAAAATAGCCAACTACAAAACCTGCAATACCCGTAAGTAACTTCCATAAATTCTGCAAATTTGCCATAAACGCCCCCTTGATAAACTGATAAGTTATTTCAAGGGTTGCGTATACCCCGCCCTCCCAGGCTATTCTAAATAATTCGACTATCATCCTGAGCGTGTCGCCCATGCTTGTAAACCAGATTACGAGTTGATCGACTAATATCTTTGTCGTTTCCTGAATTCCACCGAAGTTAAATTTCCATGCGTAGTACAGTAACCCAACAGCTACCGCGACGAGTGCTATAGTAGCGATAAATGGCAGTAATGGCACTATCGCCGCCCATGCCGCTGCTGCAAACCCACCTAAGCTGGTAGTAACCCCGCCAATAGCCGGAGCCATCGCCGGACCGATCAATCCACCCGCTACACCGTAAGCTTTTACTGCAAACAAAGCACCTTTTAGCGCGATAAAGCCATCCACTAGCCCCATTAGCGGTTTCGCTAATGCCAAACCAGCTAAATTCATAAATATAAATCCTGCTCCAATTGCTCGTACTGGTTCCGGTAACGAGGCGGTCATCTTGAATAAACTATCGAATGCCCAGGTTACTAACTTTATAATTTCTACGATAGGCGGGAGGTTTTGCTGAATAAATATTACAAAGCCTTCCAGGTTCTTTGCGACAACCGCGAAGTCTATATTCTTGATCCATTCTACAAAAGCATCGACTACAGGTTGCATGGCCTTACCAATACGCTCCAAAACCGGGCGAAGTGCGCCGCCTTCCGAAACTGCCTTCGATAACGCTTTCAAGAATTCGTAAACTGCAATAATTGCCGGACCGAATACGCCTTGAATTGTGCTGCCCATTTCGACGAAAATATCATTTATAAGACGAGGCATTGACCGTAAAACCTTTCCAGGTTCCTTCATGGAAGCCGCGTAAGCTCCAGCTATTGGTACTCCAGCTTTTAGCACTGCGTTCATAAAGGCCTGTTGTTTTTCTGCGCTCGAAAGTGTTCCCGCTGTTTTTCCGATAGTGGCACCGTATTCAGCGAACGCAGTATTCGAGTCTACGGTTATGCCGGACGTGCGCAAAATCTCAGTATTCAATTTGACGATACCGAGAGTTATGTTGTTGAATGTGTCAGTTGAATTTAGACCAGATATTACTGCCGCGTCCTGAGCCACGCGTGCAAGGTCAGACGCTTTACTCAAGTCTAAGTTTGCGCGTATAAATTGTGCGACCGCCTCCGCGGCTACGGCTGTCTCGATACCTTGACCTTTGATAGAAGCTGCTACTTTGGTAACCTCTTCTTGTGTCAATCCTGCCGTTTTAGCGAGCACGGAATTCACCGCTCTTAGCTCACTCACCCTTGCAGATGCCAGAAAAGCCGCCGTACCAACCCCCATCGCCGCAACTCCTATCGCAGCGAGTGCTCCAGCGGCTATGGTGGAAGCGGTTCCAAGCGCAGACTTGAGTTGTCCTGAAAAAACTTTTGCCTTTCCAAGAGCCGCGTCAAGTCCGCTGTTGTATTCTGAGATGTCAAGTATCAGCCTTGCGCTAATCGTTGCGGCAGTCGTCATTTTTATACTCCGAAAAAGCTCTTCATACTTTGGGTTACCAGTTCGCGTTGCTGTTCGACTGGTAACGCTGATAGATTAGGTTTAGGTTCAAGCTGCTTTAATACTTCCTTTGCCATATCGCGCATATAGTCTAACGGTGATTTTCCTTTGCCTTTTCCAGCGTTAGCGTTATACAGCATTGCTAGCAATGAAGCTGTTTTGTATTCGTTATCTTGCCACCCCCAGGGTTCCAGCATATAAAACAATTGCCAGCGCCGAAACTCTGGGTATGGCATAGCGCGAATTTCTCCAACGCTGCGTGAAAGAGCCAACCCCAAGCGATGTTCAAATATTTGCTCAGGGTCGGCTATTAGTTTTTTATTTCTTCGCTTACCTTTTCCGCGGTTTGAGCATCTTCGCCCATGCTAGAAAAACTAACAATTTGTACCGCGATCCAGCCAATGAATTCGCCGTTCTTTTCATTCAGCTTTTCAATGTCAGCCTCTTTGAATAACGGCTTACCATTTTCGTCACAAGCGCCCTTTGACACAAGCCAGGCGTCGTGACCGAAAATGTTTATTGACTTCATTTCCTGATTTGCGCCATTCGTGTTTACAGCCATGTTACTGAAGCGCCGCTTCAGGTAAGCGTCTTGCTGTCCACGAGTAAGTTGGCGAATGTAAATTTCCTTCCCGCCCCATTTTTCAATGTGAGCGGGAATGATAATTGCCTTGATTGTTGCATCATCGGTGTTTAGAAAATCTTCACGAGTAAGAGGCATAAATTATCCTTACGATACAACTGGCTTGCCGCTAAGCTGGATAGTGAACGAAAGCTGGCCCTGCTCTTCAAGCGGTAAATCAGCCTTCCAGTCTGAAACGTGACCAGAAAACGTTGCGGTAGCCAGGCTTCCCGGAGTGATGATCTTCCAGTTATGATTTAGATCATCATTGAATGAAGCCAGTATTCCGGTAGTACCGTTCTGAGTGGAGTTTGTCGGAAGCCAGTTAGCCTTGACGTCAATTTGCCCGGCATCTTTCATGCCAGGGATGCGCTCGCGGAAAGCCGAAGGGCTATTGTGATTCGTTGTTTCGATGCTATCCTTGCTCATTTGCAAGAACGACAACTCGGTTATCTCGGCGACGTTTGCGAAAACTTCAGATACTGCACCGTCGCCCAATTGGAGAATGGAGCCAAAAGCCCAAAACGCGCTGCTTGTCATTGTCTCATCTCCTTAGTTAGGGTAGCCGTCTGGTAATCGCAGTACAGCTACTTTGACTTCTGCGCTGGAAACTGTAATTCGGATGGTTCCGGCAGATGACTTCCAGCCTTTTGAGTTGGTCAGGCCGACTCCGAACACTGCAAAGGCGCCGGTAGCCAGAGCGTAAGTTGTAATGTCCAGAGTACGACCCTTTTCATCCGCTACGCTCGTGAGAGTGATAGTGTTTGCGCCGGTTCCGTTCGCCACAATAAGCAATTCGCGTCCGGTGCACACGAAAGTATCGCCGTCTGTAATTGTCCCAGCTGCGGTCGTGAAATGAGCCAATCCGGCTGTAATCGCGTCAAACGGGCCCTTGATGGTTTGAACGTTCAGAGCTGTAGGTGCGGCCATATTATTTTTTCTCCTTGATTAGCCTTTCAAATAGTTCCATGCGCCCGGATGCTGAAAGCTTTGGGTGCGTAATTACGTGCAAGATCATGTCATCTTCCAGGTTCGCACAATGCCCGCACGTTTCGCATTTGTAAACCGTGACTACGTTTTTCCAGGACGCGGGAGAGTAGAGCGGTTTTTTAGTCCGCGTTGCATCTTGTGTTACTTCTTCGGAGGCTTCGGTTTGCACTTCTTTTGAGATCGTATGTTCATTTTTCACCTGTTTAGTCATTTGTCATAATCTCCAATTCCACGATTCGCCAATAGTTCCTAATGGTTGCATCCCATGACTGCGGGCCGAGCGAGGCTTTTACCATTCCAGCATCCACGTCGCCGATCATGCCCTTGTAGCCGTCCAGTATTGAGCGCAGAAGCTCCGAGTTCGTGTTGGCTCCGGCTTCGTCGTCGTCGTACACATCAACCTGCACCATGACGCGACGGCCAGAGTTGCCACTATGCGAGTAGATATTTGCGTTGCTTATCTGTCTCATCCTGGCATGTGGGTATGGTTGCGATCCACCACCTGGCAGATCTGGTATCTTGTTGCCCCAGATGCGGGACCCGAAGGCCGCGCTGATAGTGGCGTTGTTTTTGTAAAACTTGATAAGCGACGTGACTATTTCGGCCATCTTGCTACCAATATAGAACCAAAAGTCGTACCAATTGCCTTGACTACTTTGACCAAATCTTCTTGGGCAGTTGGCCTGACGAATGGCTGAACCGGATAATTCGGCTTGGATTGCACGCCGTATTCGATATACGGCGCGTAGGATGTTTCCGGACCGACCTCATCGATTACGCGTGTATTCGTTGCCTCTGTGATATGCGGTTTGACGCTGTTCTTCGTTGCAGCTGTGTCCACGGCTACCCGTTGGCGCATCCCGTTTACCAGAACGTAAGCACCTGCGCCTTCAACTTGCAACAGGTCATTCGCGTTGAAATTTACAGCTTTTAGCGCACTCGCAAGAGACGAGTAATCCACCGTAACGTTGCTTTTCATATCGTTACCGCCTTGAGCGTACACACATAACCCATTGCCGCTCGGTCGCTGATTGAGACAATCTCCATTACGTCAGAAGGCGTCGGGTTTCCGCCAAAGCGAGAGGTGATCTTTACTCGGTTGCCCTTTGTCGGTCGCGGTCTAGCGAAGCGGATTTCTCCGGCAGTTTGTCCCATGTCGCCTATATCCTTCCATTGCTCATAACCAGAGACGAGTGCCGTATCCGAAAAACTACAGATAATCGGGACTTCGGTTGTCGTAATAACCGGATTGTTGTACTCATCCACTGCACCAGTCGCAACGTCAATCAGTAACAAGGCAGTATCACCATAAAACTGATTACCAGTCATCCTGGCAAGCTGAGCCACCAATCTGGAGTTAGGCAAAATAGGCATTACGGTTTTCCATCCTGGGCGCCAGTAGTCATGTAACTATCGCCACGGTAAGGGTTGGAAACAGTCGAAGCCATTACAGCGCCGGATTGATTCAGATTGAATTCTTGAGCCTTTGCCTTCAACATCGCCTCGTACCCTGCACGCGCTTCGCCGTTTGAAACGCTCATCCAGCCCATCGAGAAGTTAGGCTGTGACAGTTGCGTGATGATGTACTGAATGCAGCGCATAACCGCAGTGCCGACTCCGCTATTAGTCACGAAGTATTGGATAGTTTCATCCTCCAAAAAGTGTCCTTGCTCGTTGTTATCTCCGATATGAAATCGGACGAGCGAGACGTCAGTTGAAAGCGCCGGGTCAAAGGTGTAGGTCATTATTCTTCGCCTAGAGTGTAGGTCGCGGCCAGTGTGCCTGTCGGCGTTCCGTCGTTATTACTTCCACCCTGGGTAAAAGACACAAAATCTAAACCGCTAATATTCCAGGTATGGTAATAATTTCCGGTTGCCGTAAGTCTGATCTTTTCAGCCGCAGCTGTATACACACCTGCGGTCTGTGACCAAACTCGGGAGGCGTGATCTGTTCCACCGGTTGTGCGCCTGGCATTCATAATGACATCAACGCCGGTTTCATCGCCTTTCGTATAACCGAGAAATAGCGTAATGTAATTTGTGCCCAGAACGCCAACTTCCGGGCCAAGCGCGGTCTGCGTTGTTTTCGCGATTACTGTTGCCGCTTGAAGTGTTCCAGTTGCTCCCATAGCTCACCGCCTTATGTCTGAGTGCAGCCGTTGTTGGAGCGGATCACCCATAAAGATGCGGTTGCAGCGAAAACTTCAAAACCGTTACCCGCTGCGTTTGCCAGAGTCATTGTAGTGCCACCAACTAAACCCGTAACGGTGACGACGTGCGCATAAGCGCCTGTACTGGTAACGCGTAAAGTTCGGCCTACGTTAGCCGCTCCAGGAGCTGCCAGGGTGTAATCCGTTCCGGCTGAGCCTTTGGTAAGAGTTGCCCATACGAGGGATGGGTCAATTGCTTTACTCCCAGTAGCGCCTGCATAAGCAGTTGGAGTATTTAAAACTTGCGCTCCGGTAACATCGCCGGTTAGCGGGCCTTGAAAGCCATTAGTGGAAACAATAGGACCTGAAAAATGAGTCGCCATAATATTGGTATCTCCTTTGGAGAGTTGAGGGCTGACTTGCCCGATTGACCATGAATATTATTTAGACGGCGAGCGCAACCTAACGGGGTTGTCTCCGAAGTAATCCGACCTCGCCGTCTCACGGACTTACTAGGCTACTTCATGCCCGAAGATAAAGCGGAAGTCATCCCATCCGAAACTGTAGCGCATATACGTGCGATATTTAGCGACCAAGTTGTAGTCGCTGGACGGGTCAAGGGCGATTTCGGGGCGAACGCGCCAGAACCAGAGTAAGTGCATCTGAGACTGAGCTGAGTCAACCATGAACCAGTTGTTTGTGTCGGTCAGGTACGGATCGACCAAAACGCGCAGGCTTTCGCCGGACAAACCGGAGGCAGTCAGATCGGCTTGGTAAGGCACATACGCGCTGCCCAGGATTTCCTTAGCAGTGTTTTTCAACGCGCCCGGGATAACCAGAGTGTCGTACTGCATTGGCATCGGAGTGCCGTCGTCGGCCAGCATAGAGAAACCTGCGAGCTGAGTGGCAACGATGGCAGCGTATGAAAGGGCTGTAGTGCCGCGATTGACGACTGAAGTCGAGTTACTCGGGCTAGTTGGGTGAGTGGCAGAGCAAAGCGCCACTGCGTCCGCGCCCAAGTAGGAGGTCGAGAAGGCGTTATTGAAAACGCTGGACTGGTGAGTGGCAATAGTTGAGCCGGTTGAGTTACCCAGTGCCTGAGCACGACGGCGAATATTGCCTTGCTGATCGTCATCCCACAGTTTGCGCTCGATGGTAATGCCTTTCGCGTACTCTTTATGCGTGAAGGTTTTTTCATACAGCGGGTTGAAACTACCGTACTGGATACTCGAGCCGTTCGCTTCAGCGACCGAGGAGTTGTACTCAGGGATCAGGCCCATGTCTCCAATGCCCTGGCTGTATTCAGCGGCGGACGTGGAAACATCAGTCCCGAAAAGAGGGGATACGGGAGAAATTACAGCCGTCATTTTCTGGTACCATTCCTTGCGGATGACGGGAAGGACAAAGCGAGGCCATTGTTCGGTAATCATAGGGGTAGGCATAGTGTATTTTCCTTTTATCCGATGATTGCGCCGTTAGTGACCACGCAGTAGACAGTCAGACCGGCATCTTCTGTGCGCCAAATGGATAGACCGCCGCCGGTTGTATCGGACGGATCGAGACGCCCATCAGCGTCCAGGTCATAGGCTTTTGAAATGAAACCGGAGTACGTCGAGGCATCCGAAGAGGCCTTGCCTTTGATGACTTCGCCGGGGAAGAACAGGGCTACTTTGATTGGATCGCCAGCGGTGTACGCGGCGGTAGTTGCGGTCACGGCCAATCCGAGCGCTAAACTGGTGTTACCGTCGGTACCAAGCGCAACGCGCCCGGAGCCATCGGTGCACAAGAATGTGCCCACTTTGGTTTCGATGGCGGTGGCTTCCATCGTGACGATTGTCGGAACACGGTCACCGCCACCAATATCAGCGTTGTGTTCCCATACGTAAGCAGGTGCAGCCATTTACGGCCTCCTCATTTATGCTTTGAATACTCTTCCGGGGTCATGCCGAAGTTTTTGGCAATCTGCACTTCCTCGGGCGAAAGTGCGTTAGTTTGTTTCTGTTCGCCGCCGCCCTGCTTGCCTGCGCCGATGTCGAAAGGCGTCGGGGCTTTCAGGATCGCGGAATTCTTAGCCAGCCAGGAAAGTTTCTGAGCTGTGGTCAATTCATCAGGAAGTAGTCCGCGCTTATCTTCAGGAAGTGCCGCTACTTGCGCGTTTAGCACATCCAGGAGGGTCTTTTCGTAAGTCGCTACCTTTGCCGCTTCGGCCTGGGCTTTCACCAAATCAACTCCGCGAGCTTCTGCCAATTCTTTGTACTGGTTTTGCTCTACGAGCCGTTTTTCGATTTCAGCCTTTTGCTCGGATTCCATCTGGGCAATCCGTTCAGCCATCTTGCGTCGTTCCTCGTTGACCTCATTGAACCTACTTTGTGGCACCATGTTTTCTGCCTGTTTCGCCGGCTGTTGCGAGGATGTTGCTGGTGTTGATTCGGTAGGTAATATTTCCTGGTCTGCCATTGTGTTATTCTCCGTTTTCGAGTTTACGTGATCGCCACGCGGGGAATTGATTAGATTTTATTTAGAATATCAGCAAACTTTGGCCTCGTATATTGTCATTGTGCGCACCATAACAGTGTAAAATAAGAGAAATGGAGGATCTGAAATGACACAAGCCCCTGTAAAAGCCAAAGTAAGTCTGGTGATGATCGTTGTATTCGCCTGCGTAATCTGCGTGGCAATCGGAGCAATCGGGCAAGCCGTAACGCCCGTAAAGCCAACTTCCACGCCTGACCCGAACGAAGTAGATAAGTACGTCTACGAGTCGATTACCCAGGACATGGTTACTGGAGTATTGAAGGCGCCGTCAACGGCAAAATTCCCCACAAGCGACTGGCGCGTAACGGTTGCTAATGATATCGTGACGGTCAGTTCTTACGTAGATTCACAGAATTCATTCGGCGCCATGATACGAAGCAACTTTACCGCCCAATATCGCCATAGCACAAAAACACTGGTTTACTTCGAGTTTGCCGGGCAGGTGGTCAGCGGAGCAAGGCAGCCGTAAACAAAAACAGGCCCTCGGGAACGAGAGCCTGTTTTATTAGTGTGCAAATTATTTCTTTGTCTTAGATGCGAGATAATCTTTCATTTCCTTGATCTTTTCTGGGGTCATAAGTTTCAAAAGCTCCGCGTCGCTCAATCCCATCATATCAAGTTCTTCAAAGGAATTTTGTTCTGGGGTTAGGTTGGTGTCATAAAAATTAGTAATCATTTTTTCAACTCCATAAATACAACGTCCGGGCCGCCTGGCGTCCAGTTAGCGGAACGCCCTACTTCGACAAAGCCAAACTCTGAATAATACCCTGGCAGGAATGGTTCAAAACAATCTAACGTCTTTGCGCCTTGCCTGATCGCCTCTCTGACATTTTCTTTTCCAGAATGATCCAAAGAGAACAAATTTTGCAAATCGCCTTCTTTAGATATTATAAACCCGTTATTACCATCTTCTGATAAAAATATCTTACTTCCTGTTTTTGCTAATTCTTCTGCGCCAGAATGGCTTAAAACTTCTTGTTTTTTTACAAGATTTCTCGCATCTATAAACCTCTGGCATATATCAATGTCATTTACGCCAGAAATCCACTTAGTTTCTCCGCTCGCTCCCGATATTCTCCCGCCTAATAAATTTAGCTGCGCCATCGCCGCTTGATTGCGCTGGTAGTATCCAGTCGCGTCACCCAGTCCAACTGTCGCCTTTAGGCTCTGTTCAACAACCTGGTGACCAAACAAGTCGTCTGTGTAATCTCCTATAAATTCACTAAGACTATGCCCTGCTTGATAAGCGCGTAACTTCGCGGGAGTTGCCGCCATAGAACGCTGTAAAGCCTGGCGTGCAGACGGCAAAGATGCAAACCAATCTTCCCCATTTTGCCAGGGAACAAATCTTCTATGCCCTGGCGTGCTATCCGATTGCATAGTGGATGGAAACAAGTCGCCACCGGGAACACGGTAAAACTCTGAACACCGTCCTCGGTAATGATCGTCTATCCGCTCACCCTTTTGCAAGACCGTACCATGAAGAGCGACACAAGCGAGGCAAGTACGCTGGTCAAGCGTCGCAATTCTCACCTTCTCGATAATAAACGCCCCGTTCATCATTTCCATCGCAAGTGACGCATCTCGATAACTGGTTAACTGCAGCGTGCGCGTCAAATTCTCAGCCGCCGACTTTGGCATATTTTCAGCATATTGGCGTAACTTCCCCGCCGTGTACTTCGGCCCCCAGCCCTTTTGTATGCCTTCTAAAACAGTCTGCTTTATCAGTTCGCCGTATCCTGTGCCCCACTTGCTCATTCGCGCAGCCCAGGCCGTCGTATTGACGTACTCAGTAGCGAAGTCGAGCGCAGTAGGCGCATTCCAGTCTACGCCCAGACTCGCCAGTTTCTTTACGTACCCAGGCAGCTTGTCTGGCATTACGGGATTTCCCGTAGTAGACATAATCTGGCTGAATAATTTTGCCGTGACCGCGACCGGCCCGAGCGCTTGTCCGCTCTCTTGTATAGACTTGGAGTGGTCGTTGATGAGTACCCCGGCAGCAACGAAAGCGATTGCCAGCACGGTAAGCGCCTTTTCCAGATAGGCGTTATCTGGTTCCAGACGCTCTCCCAGTCCATCCAACCGCGTCGCCTCGTCGTCAAGTTCGCTCAGGGAACGCTGTACTCGCGAAGTCTGCGCCGCGGTTAATTTGCTGATGCTAGAAAGCATTGTAGAGGCAGTTTTAGCGTAGCCTATGTCAAGTGCGTCATTAACTTGCTGGTTGATCGACTGCATTATCAGCCTTCTTTACCGAAGCATCCCCGCCCACAGGAACGCCGCCGCCTGTGCCGAGAAATCTATTCATGCTCGCGTCCTTCTCTTCCAGCGCCGCGTCAATCTCTTCCTGGATATCGCCCTTGCTCATGCCGAGTAATTGCCCGATCTTCTGTTGATAAAACTTATCAGCCCACAAGCCCGGCGCGTCTTTACGCATGAGCACTAGAGCCGCAACCTGCGCGTTGACGTCAAGTAGCTCAGGGGTTTTCCATGTAACGTGAACAGCGGTCACCTCAGGCGTTCCGCGCCCCGGAGTGAATACCCGTTCCATCCTGGACGTGAGCAAGATCAGCTCTCTCAGCGCATCTGTGTTCTCGCGCTGGAAGCGCAGCACTTTTCCGATCAGGCCGATTTCCAGTTGCTTGAGCGCGTCCCCGGACACAGCCCCGCCAGCCGAAATGCCATAGATGGGCGTCTGGGTGGCCTGGCTGATTTCCTTGACCACCGTCGCTATCTGGTTGGTGTACTGGCTGATGTCAGCCGCTTGAAGTTGGCCGATGGACGAAGCAGAGATGAAAGCTATTTGCTCAGGTGTGAAGTCCGTAATCGGAACGCCAGCCGCGTTATTCAATGTCAGATTGACTATCCCGCCCGGAACGATACCTCCCGGATTGATCGCCATGCCCTTTGACCAATTGACAGGGAACGCGGCGAACTCGCTTGCCATGACCATTGAGTACATGGTACGGTTGAGCACGTCCTGCAATGGAATTGCAACCCTGATTTCACTGTCACCATAGCGAGTGTAGTTATCCCGCTGGTTAGCGAACGAAACGAACGGCAATGCACCCATAAGCTCCGGCGGCCAAGGGCGTTCGTTGCCATTTCCGCCCTGTTGCGGGATAGACTTTCCAGTCGCCGGGTCAATTTGCACCGGAACTGCGTCAACGATATTCATTGCCTCAACGCTTTTGCCGCCGTCCTCACCTTTCCAGTAGGTGATGCGTTCTGGCTGGTAGACAATCAGGCGCATGGTTTTCTTTGTGCCAGCCCCGCCTTCTTCTCCGACTTGATCGTTCGTGTCGCTCTCTGACCAGACTTTACATGCCCAAATTGCCTTGCGCGTCATCTGGTTGTAAATCGCCGTCATTCCAGAAAATCCATCAAAAGCTGGTTCACTTGACCACATCGCCGTGGCTGGATCAACCATGACAAAGGCATCTCCGTCGCGGATCGCGCCGCGCCACCACATACCCTCTGCAGCTTGGAAGTCCTGCTTCGCGAGCATTGGCTCAAGCCAGCTTTTCTCGGCTTGTTCGTCATCGATACTAACCTCGGAAACAGCCACGCGCCCTGCAAATTTTCCGATAACGATACGCGTATAGTTATCGCAGAAATCATCCATGCCAGCCGAATCCGTATTCAAGCGTAACATTTTGCGCATTTGGTCAGTCATTGATGCACGGTGATCGCCGCGCTCATAATCCCTGAATAACTTAACCCTCGCTCCACGCTGTATCGTAGCAGCCAGCCATGAGTTTGGACCATCAATCGCGGTGGATAGTTCTGGATTTGTGAGAAGTAGTGCAGATTGAATTAACCCTGAATTTTCAGCCATTGGTTACCTCGCGTAATTAGAAACCGTCGCAAAAGCGTTTATGCTTACTGTCTCTGCTTTTGCAAACGTCAGATTGAGCGCGTCCGCTTTGTCGGGACTGCGCCCCAACATCTCGCGCATGATTTCCTTCTCGATGATCTTTATCTTGCCGTTACGAATTGAATATGTGGGAGTTGTCAATTCCTCTGTCAGTTCATCGTCTGGAGGCAGCATAGCACCTACGTCATCTCGCAGCCATACCATGCAGGACCACCAAAGCTCGTCACGCAACATCATAAACTTGCCCATCTCGGTCTCATAAGTCGGAGAAGATGCAACCTTGATACTGAAAGCCTTGCACCCCAGGCGCGTCATACGCGGGGCGACGCCTGAGCCAAGACCAGTGCCGTCAACGTTTACCTTGATTGTTGCTGGGGTTGCCTTTACTATTCCAGCCGCCTTGATCGCCGTCGCGTCTGGGTCGATACCCTGCCAACGCTGAGGCTTTGCCACCCAACCGCTGTAACGCGTCATCAAAACATTCCAGTCTTTTCCAAATTCGCTGACGTCAAGTCCTGCTATCGCATCCTTTACGGGTGGTTTCTCGCCATGCAAAGAAACGTAGGTCAGCCAACGCGAGATAGCCGCATCAACCCATGCACGTGAAATAAGCTGACTTTCAGCTTGCGGTGGATACTCGCCAAGTACCATGTAAAAAAACGCAGTTACTACGACCTTGCGCCATCCCGATGGCAAGGGCTGGAATGTCTCACCGCCCTTGCTCTCGCAGGTGCATCCAACCAGGTACTCTGGAAGCTCAAAACATTCGCTGTCAGGTTTCTCATCAGGCGCCAGCGCCCGCGTCCATTCATTTATGCGTCTTACGGTTGTCACGCGTGACACCGCACCGGGAATAATGTCATCACCGCTAACGACGTTCGGATGTCTGAGCGCTGATAACTTGCACACGTGGCCCTGGCCCTGTTTCTCCATCTTTGCAATGTGACCATATTCGCCGCGTGGATTGAACATAACCAATAGTCGCGCATTACCACCTGACATGCAGCTCTCGATACCCTTGTAAACCTCTTCGGGTACCGCATCGCCCTCGTCCACTATGAACAGCAAATTAGGCGCATGTTTACCGCTGAATTTAGCTTCTTTCACCTCAGACGATCCAGCCATTGGGATTGAAACGCCAGTGATAAAGCTCAAGGGGTCCTTCTGAATATTCATGTCCTGGCTTACTTTGTCAGCGCTGAATACCTCAGGGTGTTTAGCGGATAGGCTTCCAAGTTCGCCCCACATGATTTTTCTTAGGTTTTTCTCAGGTGGAGCTGCGGTAGTGTAAACCTGTGCATCTGGAAAGCATTTGTAAAACCACACTGCAATCCGGGCCGCTCCGTGCGACTTCCCCGTGGCATTCGCTGATCTGGCAATAGTAACCGGGTTGTCGCGCACGCTCTCCATAACGGAAATAACGTCCTCGGTATAAGTTTCGCCAAAGACGTTACTGCAAAAGCCGTGCGGGTCTGTCTGGTAACGGGAGTAGTCCGATTTATCCGGTTGTGGGTTGTCCATCTCTCGCAACAGGAGCAACGCCTGGGCTTGTGTCTGCCATAACGGTAATCGGGTCCTCGCCGTTTGCGATGCGCTGTAATTGCTCACGGTTAGCCTTTGATAAGTCGAATGTCGCAGTAGTATCAGTTGATCTGTAGCCGCGTGGATCGCGGAGGGTTAGCATCTTGTAAGCCCACGCTGGATCAGTGCGAGCTGCTCTATTGATGGTATCTTGCCAACCAACTACGGCGTCTGTCTCAGCTTGATCTACCTCAATAAGAAAAGTAAGAAATATTTTTTCTCTTTTCGTATAAGCTGAATTAGGCGCTCTTATTCCTGCGTCAATTCGCTCCTTTTCAGCTTTGCCTCGGTTGTACCATGCGTTCAACGTCTGGTATGTGATGCGTGCATATTTAGCTGACGTTTCACGGGTTAGCCCGTTCGAGAGCGCTGTAGTAATTGTTTCAATGATTTCCGCCGAGATTACAAGCGGTCTGCCTGTTCTTGCCATAAGAAGTAATCCTTTTCAATAATTGCGATTGAGGCTAATGCTTGTTAGCCTCCGTTCAAATACGAATTAGGCGTGGTCAGCGCCAGAGCCCAGGCCAGAGCTTGGGCGAGAAATCACCTTCTGAGCAATGGCGCGTCGGAAAGTAGCATTACTACCTCGCGTGCCAGTGGATGTACCTGTAAACATTAGCGATCACCTCCTTTTTTTTGCAGAATATCGTTCGCTGTAAACTTCTTGACTTTGCCGCGAATGCGAAGCGGCTCAATCGAAATAGGAATAATAGGAACTGCCATACGACGGGCGACTTCCAATCCATTTATGTACTTATCGCCCAGGTCGGCCCACTTAGCCAAACGCAGAAACTCATCTTTTTGGTCGCGTGACTGAAAACAAACGCAAAAGAAGAACTCGGGATCTGTAGCCACTCGGAACCGCTCTTGCGTAGCCTTTTTACGCTCGATTATCTGCCGCAACGCTTCGGACATTCCCGCGTCCGCGTCCTCTTGCAAGTCGCCAACCATTTCCAGATCAGCCAACGGATTATCGTCACCGTCATCAAACATCGTGTCAAAATCAGGATCATCGCGCTTTTTCAATGTCACAGAGCTGCGCTGTAAAACCTTGCCTCCGCGCTCCATCTTTGGTCGTTCGGCTTTTTCTATGGTCACTTGACACCTTCGTATCTATAAAATTCAGCGCCTATAAGAGGAAACATTTGCTCTATCTTGGAAAAATCCGCAGGTTCCTTTTCCTTCAAGGCCTTTAGTGCAGGATAATCCCAAATATCGCCGGTTGCACCCCAGATGGAATAAGCCCGCGAGAGTTTCAGTCCGTTCTTACGGATGATTGCCATAACGCTATCCATGCTGAAATCCCACACCGCCCACCAATAACGGCGATGCTTGAGACCCAGTGGCCCCATTTGGTGAACCAGTCGGTTACGCATCAGGTTATCTTTGGCTCGAATCCCGACAGCCGTGAAAGTTTCCGGAGCGAGACTCTCCGCTTCCTGAATTTGGCCTTCGATAAACGCGTAGTCGATACCGCGAGGTAGGCGCATTCCCAGCATGGCGCTAACGGCATCTGGCGGTTGCCAACACAACCCCGATAGCAACCCGTAGCTAGCAGGATGCAAAAAGCGGTAAATTTTGCACTGCATAGCCGTCTCGTAATATTCGATCATCTCATCTTCGAATGACAACCCAGGCACCGAGTAGCACCAATAAGGCACCACGTCGAAGCCATGCTCACGCAGATATAACCAGGCGGCGAGTGAATCCTTACCAGAAAACGACAAGATCACCCGACGCGAACCCTGCAACCCGGCGACTATATCGAATAGCTCCAGGCTTGGGACAGGCTCACCAGTAGCAGTAAAGCACGGATTGAGGGCGCGGTCAGGCGCTTGGTTGGGATTGTGGTTAATCCGTTTGGCAGCGGTCATACTCGCATAATACCCCGGCGTGCTATGGCTGTATATTGTCATTATGCGCACCATAACGAGCACCACGCGGCGCACTGGTAACCAGGAGGGCGGGCAGCTATCTAAACCAACGCGGCGCAATGGCGGCGATCCGGCAAGCTGTAATTATCCCAATTATAAAAATCTCTTATATGAAACCGACTAAACCCAGGCAGGGTAAATTGTTCTATTTTAGAACGTAAGATTAGAGTATTTATCTAATACCGTTTTATATCTTGTGTTATTACGCTATATAGCGTATTATATATAAAGTAATTAGAACGTAACGCGAGAAATTTTCAGCGGCTTTTGGTTGGAGCGTTCAAAACCATCGAAAAGCTCGACACCGGCGAAACCGGTCAAAAAACTCAAAAGGGGGGAAGGGTTACTGCAAGGTCAATCACTAATAGGACATGACGCGAGGAAGAGCACTAAACGTCGCAACGGTCAATAAAAGATTGTATACCTGAGAGTAAACCCTCCCCGCTTTTTACCAACTGCAATTATCGTAATTTATCAGGCACCACGTCACCCAGTAGCGAAGGAACCGACATGAGAATACTTTGGGCAGTAAAGATCGGCGATAAAGATTACATGGAAGAGGTCATAACGGAACGCGAAGATCAAATACCGGCGGCTACTGAATGGGCAAAGAAAAACGGATATGACCGTTTCCGAATAGCTGAGATCGGGCAAGGCAAACCAGACTTTGCAAAAACCGTGAAAAGGATAATCTGATATGGAAAATAAAACGAAAGACAACCAGGTCATTACCAAAAGCTTCGGCACGGGCGGATACATCCGTATAAACGGAACCGTTAGCGGAATTATAGAAATTGGTAACGGCGATAAGATCGGGCGTTGGAACGGCGAACCTGTAACCTGGCTTTGTGGAAACGTTTGGGAATTCATTCTGTAAAAGGACAATCTGAGATGAAACCCGAAACCCTGAATTTTGACCCTGAAAAATATACCAGCATGCAACTATGTATGATGCGAAACGAGCGCAACGCTGCACAGGTTGACGCAGAGATTGACCGACGCATGGCTGTAATAGCGCGTAATTTAAAACCACGTCGCAAGCTCAAATACAAGATGATTGACTATGACAGTCAGAAGGACGATTGACATGAAACCCGAAACCCAGGAACGTATAAACCAGCTCCATAGTCAAACCCTAAACATCAGGCGATTACAACAGAGCGCGGCTAACATGCGAAACGCGACACAATACGGACGGCTTGAACGCGAGCTTGAAACCTTGTACCGAGAGATCGACAAGCTCCAAAAGGATGATAAATAAAATGGCAACCGAAACCGGCTATAAACTCACAACCCAGGAACATAAAGAATATTGTCAAGAAATCCTTAATCAGCTTGGCGGGCGTCAATTTATCGCTATGGTTGGCGCGAATAGCATAACGTTTGATGGCACGCTAAACACTCCGAACCTGGCGCTACGCTTCAAGGGCAGCAACAAGGCAAACTACGTCAAGGTCACGCTTGACCCTGACGATACCTACACTGTGAAATTTCACCGGCTATCAAGCGACATAGAACGCAGCATGAAACCGGTCAAGGAATACAGCGGCGTCTACTGCGATATGTTGCAGGATATTTTCACAAGCGTAACTGGTTTATATACTACATTAGGCACGTTAGGACGGTAAACCATGAAAAACCAGGAACTACACCCGGAAGTACTAAACCAGATCGAAACCGCGAATATCCCCGACGTGGTGAATGCGAACATGCGCAGTAATACCCGAAAAGATTGGGCAGTAGCTGTAAGGTCACTGCTAAAGCAGATCGGCATAAGTCATATATCGGTCACTACCCCGGTATATAGCATGGCGCAAAGTATACACATCTCGACACCGCGATTCTACGAATGGACCGGAGCGCATGAAACCCGTCACGCTGAAATTGACGACCAGGAACGCGATAACAGCGAATGGATTGGATATGGGAACCACTGCGAGTACTGCAAGGCAACAGCGCAGGCGAAACGAAAATTACAGGCGATTATCTTAGCTGCTTACCCTGACTTAGATGACCGGTCAGATATGCAATCAGATCATTTTAATTATTGTTTGAGTATAAATTAGGGTATTGACATATTACGCTATATAGCGTAAGATTATTACATCTTACCCGGCACCACTAAATCAGAGGCGAAACCATGAAACCGAAAATAAAAAAAGGCATGAGTACATTTTTAGGATGTTACCCAGGAGAGCTGAGACTGTCATATCGAACTAATCAGTACTCATCGTCAATTTACCCCGAACTGGTAACCGCTGGATTGATTGAAGTTGTACCGGCGAATGAACCTAGTGAAGGATATACAGGTCTTGCGCTAACTGACAAGGGCAAATCTCACGTCGCACCACTCGAATCATTTTACGCACGGCTATAAGGAATAAATCTAATGACTCTAAAATGCTTAGTAATTCGCAAGGTTAGCGGTAACTTCCAGGTAAATTATACCGACGGCAAGCGTGAGGTTATCGGCACGGATAATAGCACTTGGAGCGCGTTCGACAAGGAACCTAAACCGGCAAAGATGGCACTAAAACGCGCTAATACTCGCAAAATGGGAACCCCGGCACCAATTACCCCGGCGCAGGCTGAAACCGTCGTAAGCGTGGCACTGGCTGAAATCGCAACGGAACCCGTCGTAATCACTACCCCGGCGATTGTAAACGTACCGGCTGAAACCATAGCGGAACAGGCATGCGAATTATCACCATCCGAACGCGGCGTAGTTTTCAGCGTCCCTATGTTAGCGATGGCTGATTACATCAGTTTATACCCCGAAGCTGGAATACCGGCTAAAAAAGATACTTTCCACATCGTGACACTGACAGCTCCAATTCATAAGGGCATGAGTTTACCAATCGGCACCGAAGCGGGAATATACCCGGTTTACATCATAGCGAATCAAAACGGCGATATGATGCGCACGGTTACGACCGATAAGCTCCGACTGGCTGAGAGCAAGGAAAACAATACCCCGGTCAAATCGTTAGGTTGGTATTATCGCAATACTGCAACTTGCAACGGCGATTCGCAAGCGGCGCAGGACCTGGCAATCAAGGACCTGAAAGCTCTCAAGTCATGGCAGAGGGCTTATTACAACGCGAAACAGGTACCCGCTGAATATATCAAGCTCACCGGGCAGGGAACGCTTAAAAATGGCTTCAGCGTGTCAACCAAGTCATTACTTGACGCGGTAAAAGTGTACGGAAAAATGACCGTTATTAGTTTGGCAGGATACTTACTACCAGCGCACATTGTCGCGGCTATCTGCAAGGTAGCAGGAAGCGATAACATGCAGATCACCCTGGAAACCAGTAGGCACGCTGTAATACTCCGGCACGGAAACGCAACCACTCGGATTTTAGCGCAGCTTGAAAATTTACTCGCACCCGGCACCCAGATCATTCCAGTAACGTTCTAACATCAGCAAGGGGAGGGGAAACCCTCCCCGGCGAAGGATAAAGATCATGAATAAATTTACTGTAGGGCAAGTGGTGAGCGTTACGAATGGCTATGGAGTGAACATAGGAATAAAAACAATAACCGGAATTGATAAAGACGGCAGGTATTTTCTTTCACCAACTGAAACCCCGTGGTACTCATGGCGCGAGGAAGCTCTTCAAGCAAGCAGCAAGGACGGCAAGCAATGAAACCGAGATCACAGGCACCCGGCGACAAGATGACAAGTAAGGCACTTGTAATCAGGCAGGAAGCGATAAAGCGTTTTTTATCCGATGGCACCACGTCGCAAACTATCAAGGACAATCTGACCGTTTTAAATATACTTTGTCAGATATTCGCTGATATGGAGGACTCGAAAGATGCAACGATACATTGAGTACACACGCGAAACCGTGACCGAGATGGCACGCGGCTTATCATCCGGAACACTGGCAAGTCTGACCGGGCTAAACCGATATGACGAAGTAGACCCAATCCGGGCAGAGTTTATCGAATTCTGCGAAGAAAACCAGATCCGCTATGAAACCTGGCAACCAGCTTGGAATGAGTTTTGGAGTATAAAAAACCGATGAAGGCATTATCTATCAAGCAACCATACGCAGGGCTGATTATGGCAGGAATTAAAAACGTTGAAAACCGATCATGGCACCCAAAGATCACACCCGGAACGATGGCAATTGTTAGCACGGCTACACCGGACGCGGCGCGATGGTGGGAACCGATGCGCACCAGATGCGCGAAAATGGGAGTTAAATTCCCGGAAGCACTTTGCAAGCATAACGGCGCTATCGTCGGAACCGTTGAATTTAATTATTTATGCTGGATGGGTGATGATGGTCAACCTGAAACAGATCACCCGACATTTGACGACGATTCATGGTGGCAGCGGGATTATATCGGTTGGATTTTAGAGCGACCCCGGCGACTTGTAAAACCTATTCCGATCAAAGGTCAGCTCGGGCTGTATAACCTGGCTGATGACATTGTAAAGCAATTTATTTTTATGTCTTGACAATATACGGTATATAGCGTAATATTGCTATACATCAGACGGCGATAAAACCAGGAGCTAAAAAATGAAAAAAATCCAGTATAAAACCGAAGGCGCGTCAAAGTGGACTGACTTGCATAGTAGCGGCGAAAATTACGAGCGCATGACGACCGAAGCGGCAAAGCGTGAAATCCAGGATAAAGAATGGACGGCGTTTTTTGAGAAATACGGCGTTACTTACCGACTGGTAGAGGTGAAATGATGAAAAACGGAGAGCTTTACCCAAGTTTTCAGGATGAATGTCCAGTGCACGGAACCGCGATAAAAACTGAATACGAATTCGGCAAGTACCGCGACGCGTCTGTTATCACCTTCAAGGGTTGCGGCTGTGCAGTTTGCACCCGGCACGATGGATTTTCAAACCGTCCACAGTATTTCACAAACTACCAACAGGCAGCAGGCGCGGCGCGATTGACCCAGGCACTTGCAAGCGTATTTTAGGAGATCACCATGAGACACCCTTCAACCTTACGCAGTAAATCAAAGTCTCACGTGGTAACACGTGAGGCGTACGGATGGACAGTAACCAGTGGCACCAGTGGCACCAGCTACGACGTATGGCGATCCGGCGCGAATGATTTTTTTATGTGCTCATGCGACTGGGCAAAGTACCGACCAGCGGACGGCGGCGGGGCATGTGGATGCAGTCACGTGATAGCGGTAGTGGCATTCGAAGCGGCTGAAATCGACCGGAGCACCCAGGTTTATAACGATCCGGACGCAGCGAACCGACAACACCGGCATATTATCAATATCGGCGATGGCTTGATTATGACAACACGAAAGGCACGGTAACCAATGGGCAACAATATTAGTTTGTACTACGTGGCGAATGTACTTCAGTACCTGAAAAAATACCGTTGTATCCCAAACCACCCGGACGCGGTAAAGGCGCTGAAGTATGCAGTAAAGGATAAATTAGTCGAATGGAACCCGGAGGGACAATGGGCAGTGAATAGTGACGGGTATAATTTCATTCTCGACTTTCAAGCACGCTAAAGGAGATAACATGGGAACTATACAACACACTCACAAATTTTATACCCCGGCAGAAGCTGAGCGCATAGCAGCTGCGCACACCCAGGAAGAGAGCGCAGAAACGGACGGATGGAAGTACATCGCTATTCACGATCCGAAGGGCACCGGGCTTTCATTCGTGGAAGTCTACGACGAAACCGACGCACTTGTGGGCAGGTTGTAAGGATGGGCGAAATCCTGACCGCCGCTATCATTATCACCCTGGCGATATTGGCACGCATGTACCAGGCGCACCAGCACCAAAAGCAGCTAGTCACCTGGCTTGACGCCACGGCCTCGATGATTGGCGACCTACTCCGCGAACTAATCAGCACCCAACAACCAGAGGAAACAGACGATGACAACCAAAACCCGCTCTTCAAGTGACGACCACACCCGCGCCTTGCGAGCTGGCAGGCGCAATGCAATACTCGACGCTGCCGCTGTGAGAATGGGCCGCGAAACATGGACGAAGTTTGAAAGCGAAGTCAGGCAGGCCCTGGAGACCGCCGATACAGACGGACTGGCAAGTGCCAACCTTCGACTATTGTTTACCGATGTAACGAGCAGAATCAAAGACGGGCAGCCAGATCAGCCGCCCGCCGATATTCAAAAAGCCTTATCCACCTATCCTATTCGGAAGGCCGGGCGTCCGCCTGCACAGCCACAGCAGCTATCGCCAGAAGCATCCCCGGTTGTTTCGCCTCCAGCAGAGACGTAATCGCCGGTAAGTCGCTTTCTGATAAATCCAAACTTAGCCGATACCCGCCATCGGTCATAGTTTGGATTTTTACAATTTGCGCATGGAACCTGATTGCTTCATCCGTCATTTTTCTTCCTTTGCATAGCGCAACGTAAACATATACACCGCCTGATCCCGAGTAGATGCCCCTAACCGCTCCCTGATACTGCAAAGGTGCTTGACTATCGTTCGCCGAGTAATTTTGCGCATCATAGCCACCTGTTTTATAGTCGCGCCGTTGACAAGCGCGTCCATTATCTCAACCTGAGTATGGGTTAGGGTTTTTAATCCGCCGTAACTCACTCGCGCAGAAAACACGTCATCCATCCCGGATTGTGCTTGCAATCTAGCCACCCCGGAAAATGTCGGCTGGTTTTCGTTCTGATCCATTACTCATTCGTCCTGATCGGCTTGGCTCTCATCTTGACAGGCTCTCCGCCCAAACTGCGAACCTGGTGGACCAGTCGTTCAGCCCATTCGCGTACGTCCTCAAGTTCGGTCAGTTTTTCGCGCATCTGGTAATTCTAGATTTTGACGGTTGCCAGCTCTGAGCGCAGCGACATGATTTCATTCATTGCGGTTTCTTTGTTCAGCTGCATTTCTTCGCGAATGGCTGAGACTAGCTCCAGGCTTGTACCAGTCAAAACGTCCGCAGTGTCCGCGTCTGCCTTAGGCCGCTCGCCTTCCTTCCATTTGCGCGTTTGAAGATAAGTAGCTCCAATAGACGCAGTTATTGACACAACTGCCGTAATAGCAGCTACAACTGCCGTAATAGCAGCTACAACTATAGCGTCGTTTACCACGTGCGTTTTCCTTTTACCCAACTGAACCCAACTACTAGGCTATTTACAATAATAGGAACGAACAAGATCGCCAATCCTAGCCGTATAAACACTGTACGTGTCACGGCATCCAGTGGCGTAGAAGCCGCCCATAAATAAACAAACCCGAAATAAGCGAGCGGAGTAATGATCGACAAGCGCACGAGCCACGGAATAGGACGCACTGTCCACAGCGAAAGCGCCGCAAGAAACGCCAATGCCGAAATTAACCAAGCCGGAATCGTATCCATCATGTCACCGAAGGCGATAATTAGCTTACCGCGACCGTGGTAACCGTTTCACCGGCAGCGCGTGAGCTGAAGGTTTTCCCGATCACGGGTAGACCAGCCAGTACGACGTCATGTGTTTTACGAGCTGCGTAGAGTTGATAGATATATGCAAAAAGTACTGAAAATACAGCCGCCAAACCTCCGGCCTGCTCATTTACTGAAGGAATATAAGACCCGTAGCCGAGTATTTGAGCCGAAAACAGAACCACCAGTGCGCCCAGGTTTAGCCCGGATGACCAGGTACCGGCCTGCCCGTCTTTGACTACGCCAAACTGCTTCAAGGCATTTACGATGCCTGCAATCAGCATAGCCACGCCAGTCAAAGACTGAAAGGTCGTCAGTAAATCAGAGAGCGGAGTAACAGGTGTAGTTTCCTGCCCTACGGGTGCCGCGTGAGCGACCGTGAGAGGAATACACACAGCGACGAGCAAAACGAGTAAGACGAGAGAGCGTTTCATAGACCATCTCCTGGTTAAAAATAAAAAGGCAGACGGATAAACCGCCTGCCCTGGGTTAGTCCTCGTGGGCGAGGAAACAACAATACTTCTAAGTACATTTTAGCACGATTACTTATCCTTCCAGGGTGCCGATATTTGAGGTCTGATGCGCTGCTCCATGTCAATTTCCGTAATCAGTCCGTTGACGACATTTATCCTGATACTGCCATGCGCTGTTTGCGATCTAATTAAGTTCAAAGCGTACAATACGCCGCGCACGGCCTCCAACTCTTCATTTGTCAGATTGTCAAATTCACTCAATGCTTTTTTCTCCCAAACGAATTACCCCAAAACCTACGCGCCCTGAGCATGAGCGTAATCCACCAGTGACAACGCCAGCACAATACTGTCATGTCCTCATCTGCCTCGTGTCCCAGGTTGGCATAGGTCACATGATGCACCTGTAACCACGTCCGCTCACCGCACACCTGGCAGCGGTACTTTGCCCTGGTCAGCGCCCTTACGCGGGTTTGCTTCCAGTCAGGGGAATGAATGTAATTTGTATAGGTCGGGGAAAACTTAGTCATGTCGGTTCACGCTCCTGTCAGCCGAAAAATACCCTTCCGGATAACGCTTTTCCAGTTTCGAAATATTGCGCTCTGCAATTTCTTCAAGCGAGATGCCCAGGGTAATTGCCAGTAAGTTGATGTACCAGAGTATGTCCCCGGCTTCATTTATCAGCTTGGCTTCATCTGTCGCGTGACCCTGAAAGCGGATTTTCTTCACAAGATCGGCCACTTCGCCGGCTTCACCTGCCAGCCCTAATGCCGCGTTGGTCAGGTTATCAGCGTCCATGTTGGCCGTGCGAATTGCCAACTGCGAATATTTCTCAAAATTCATCGGTAAGCCTCCCAATCGAAATTATTATCTATATCATCCAGAGTCCAAGCCGCGAATGCGATCCCGCCCGCTTCCCGCACATCTGCCAGGAAGCGTTCCTGCTCAACCGTTGGCTTATTACGTCCGACTTTTGCCTCGATCGCAAAGTAGCGGCCCTTGTAGCAGCCAATAATGTCAGCCGTACCCGCCTCGGCGCCGCGCATTACGCGACGGTTCGAGCCATCGTCATTCTGCAATACTTTTAGCCCGGAATTGACGCGGGTTGTAATCGCCCCGCGAATATGAAGGTAGTCACGGATCTGTTTTACAAACTCGGTTTCTGGTTTTGCCATGTTATCTGCTCCTTATGACGATCTTTTTACCGGACTGTTGCTCGGGGTCGTACGCCTGCGGGCCTGACCTGGTTAACTGCAGTATGTCGATAATCCGTCTTGCCCGACCTTCGGCGTAAATCAGTGAACGCGCTTGCTCATGAATGATGTCCCAGGCCACGGCCAGGGCATCTTCGAGGGCTGCTGCTGTGCTATGGGTATGTCGCAGTTGCCTCGCTACGGGGCGGTCTTTCCGCTTTGCGTAATGCGCCTTCATGTTGTTCCCTCTCTTTTATCATTGCGGTATTGGGTAATCCCAAAATAAAACTGACAGGAAAAGCACATTGACATACACTGATGAAGGAACTAAAACACACCGAATTTACTATCTGCCGAGAAATAAGGAAAAGGGAATGGCTAAAGGGCTTCTGTTATCAAAGGCAATTGAAGGTTTCACTCTTGCCTGCCGCGCACGTCGATTGAGCGTTCACACCCTGACCGATTACACGCGCACGCTGAAGAAGTTTCAATTGCACGTAGGGGATGCTCCAATCAATACGATTACCACTACGCAAATAGCCGCGTTCCTGGCCGCTCAACCGTTTAGCGAAAAAACCGTGCTGAATTATCACATTGGATTAGCCGCACTCTGGACCTGGTGCATCCGCGAAGGATACGCCGAGAAGCATATCGTCCGCCTTGTCGAAAAACCACGCCCAAAACGAATTGTTATCCAGCCGTTCACAGAAGCCGAAGTCCGCGCAATACTGACTGGAGTTCGCCGCAACGCGGAACGTGACCGTTGCGTTATATTGCTGCTGGTTGACACCGGGCTGCGTGCCTCCGAGTTATGCGGTCTGGAAAGAGCCGATATTGACCTGGCCGCAAAACACTTGAAAGTATTAGGAAAGGGAAACAAGGAGCGGCTACTGCCATTTTCCTCACGTACTGCCTCGGCTGTATTCAAGTACCTGGCCGATCTCGAAGGCGGTAGGCCATTTCCGTTTACGCGTACAAGTCTTGCCCATCTGATTAGGCAGATCGGGAAGCGAGTAGGCGTTGAAGATGCGCATCCACACCGATTCAGGCATACCTTCGCCGTAACCTATCTGCGCTCAGGGGGTGACCCGTACACATTGCAGGAGATACTTGGGCACACTACGATGGAAATGGTCAAGCTGTACCTGGCCCTCGCCCAGATCGACCTGGACGCTGCTCATAAACGAGCCAGTCCAGTTGAAAACTGGCGCTTGTAGCACATGGTTTAATCCATGTTTATAAACACATAGCCAGATGATAAAAAGAGCACATGGTCAGCCAGTAAAGGGTTACCATGTGCTATTTTGGGCAATTTTAGCCGCGCATGGTTGAGGGCCATGTGCCGCAAGGCGTAAGGGTTCAAGTCCCTTTCAGCGCACAACTAACATCTAAAATAGACGAAAAAAGGTTGATTTTTTTACCGATTTGGCCTATTTTGGAGGGTAAAATGAGCAGATTTTAGTGCTTTTTTTGCCCAAATTCAAACTCCCCCACATGAAAAAGTGAGGGAGTTTGGTGTTTAATTTGCCTGTTTTTATTTTTGTTCCATCAATAAACGTGCGAGTTGTATTACCTCTGGGGGTAGATCTGGCCCACTCGTTTGGATATCTTCCTGTTTCTGGGATGCCTTGGGGCCAAATTTCGCTATCACTCGTTTTACATTTTCTTCTGGAAGTTCTCCATAAATACCGTCTGTAATGCCGAGATTGGCGTGCATCAGGTTTTGACTTATCACCTTCATCTCCTCAACTGTCTGAGCATTCCTCACACCATATACTCCATGACCATGCCGAAGCTTGTGAGCGGAGAGCACAGGAACGCCTACGAGTTCGCAGAATGGGCGTAAATCTCCGTCAAAAATTGCTCGCCTTCCAGTGAAAATATTGTTGGGAATAATCTTGCCTGATATAACAGAAGATTCAAACCCATTTCCAGAGGGCGGAACTTCGAAGGGAGCAAACCAGTAGCGAGAGCCGTATTCTCTAATATTTTTATCCCATGCATTCACTACCTGTAACAATTCTGGAATGGGTAATAAAAATGTCACAGCCGATTTTCGGTTCTTCGTCACCACGCCGCGGCTTGGCTTTTGTTCTATTCTTCCCTCTTGAATAGTCACACAATCAACTGGAAGAGAACAGAATGCAGTAATTCGCATACCTGACAAAAACAGAAAACATATTGCAGCTCTCATACGTTCTTCTTTTAGGTTTTGCGGTTCATATCGGGCAACCTTTAGAACATCCTCTAAGTCCCAAAAGACATGGTTCTTGCGTTCCTTGCTGGCATTGATTACTGAACGCCTGACACGCAAGTTATCTACCCATGCTTCCGGAACTTTGGCCCACAACCCCCGTTGATACATTCTTGCCAAGATATAAAAATGTCTGGTGTTCTCTAAGAGTTTTGACTGATAGCGTGCATGGAGCTGCTTGCCTGTCTTTTCGCTCTTGGTTGTGGCTAAATATTCCGGTAGGGTTGGCCGTATGTTTTGTAAAGCGTAGAGCGGTTTGCTGCCTGCATAATCCAGGAGAGTACGACCGGCCAACCAATATCCACGCACAGTCTGCGGATCAAGCTGTTTTTCAGCTTTCAGATAAGCAAGATACTCTTTTATTATGATGTAGTTTTCACGGCATCTCCAATCTCTAATAATTCAAGTTCGGATTCGGTTAAAAACCAAATGTACATTTCCATGTGATGCTCCTCTTTCGAGAGACAAACCTGCCCAAGTGGGATCAGGAATTACAGCCATGAGCTTCGCCATTGTTGGCATCGGGCTTGCACCGATAACAAAAAGAGAGAATGTCTGTGTAAGCACACTCTCTCTTTTTGTTGATCTTGCGGCATATCAGGCTCGGTGGCCGAGCAGGACGATTTTCCTTGCTCCGTCTCGAACCATCTCCCTGGCTGCGCCGGATAGTTTTACGGATTGGCTGGAAACAATCTAAAATACAACTATTTTCTCATCGTATTTGAGGCCAGTGAGATAGGGAATAAAACAATTCCCAACGCTGGATACCCAGCTGACAATCTCCTGCAAAACAATTTCGACATCCGGAGTGGGGGCACCTGAATAGCCCAAAGTCACCCCATTGACAGTCAGGCCATTGCAAGCTGCGGTCAAATCCAGGACAACGAGATTGGTTGTGAAGTTCATGTTCATTTGTACCTCCTCTTTCGAGGTGCGCAACTCTGTAGTCCGCTGTCGGTTGACAGTCGGTGTCTGTGACGTAGTGGAGCACCCCCCCCATGTTCATTTCGGGGCGGGATGTCCCACACTATTAGTGAACATAAAATTTTCCTCGAAATTGGGGATTGTCCACACATGATTGCGTTTTGAATATTTCACTCATGTTTTTCGGTTCCCATTTTCATGATCTATTCTGAATATAAAAAAAAACGAACCTGAAACATTCACAAGTTCGTTGAAAGCTTTTTAAATCAATATTTTTCTATCTGGTCGTAAAATTAGATTATGGCAACGCAAACTCAGCAGAAAAACTTGGACTTACATCGTGAACAAATTCTTGAAACCGCCCGGCGGTATGGTGCCAGGCGAGTGAGGGTCTTTGGCTCCGTGGCATGAGGTACAGCCGACGAAGATATCGATATCGATTTTCTGGTGGAACTTGCACCGGGACGCAGCTTGATGGATCTGGGTGGAATGCTTTATGAATTACGACGCTTGCTCGGTGTTGAAGTGGATGTTGTCACCGAAAAAGGATTAAGACCTCGTATTCGAGATCGGATTCTTTCTGAAGCCAACGAACTATGAGAGATAATTGTGAACGTTTGTTGGATATGCTCGAGTCAATCAGCGAAATTCTGCATCATGTCAACCGTGAAAATACTATGACGGTTTTGCACAAGATGAATTGTATAAATATGAGCTTTACATCATCTACAGATTATTGATGAGGCAGCACGAAGCCAGGCGCATAGTCAAAATCGAAGATCCGGAAGAAGTCTGGATTGTCCGCGAGATGATGTAAACCATCGAGGCCGGCTCCCAGATCAAATACATCGAAATTATGCCCCACAACCTTCCGAATAGGATGGAAGACACCATGAGTATGTCGCCGGACTTACCTGGAGATCGGTGAAGTCTGGGATGGAAAGGCAGCTATGTCGCTCTTCCTTGCGCTAATGATCGGTCACTCCAGCTTTCCCACACCGTAGCGGAAAGTCTGCGCGAGACTGCGTGCCTGGCTGACCGGTCTGATGGGGACCGATATCATTGAGCAGTACATCAACTTGGATTTCGAAGGGCGTGTGGTGCCGTATGACTGGAGCGAGGCGGATGAATTGACCCTGGCGTACGTGATCTCGGTGCACAAGGCGCATGGCTTCTCATTTCCGATGGTGGCTGCACAGGTCGTGCCGCAGCATTTCATGATATTGAAATGCAACTTTGCTTTACACAGCCATCACACACCATCAGCATGGCGATGAGCAACAACAAAGTCGCGCATCGCTTTACGGCGTTGGAATGGCGACTGGGGAAATATTGAGGTGAGATTTGTAAAATATAAGATTCCTGGGAGATGCAGATCCGGGTATGATCGATCCATTGAGACGCGAATTATGCAATTGGGCCGAGCAGGGCCTGCTGGCTGACCAGAACTTTTTGAAGCGCCTTGACATCCAGGTATCGCGGGGAGACATGCTCCCGAATGGAGAGCGCACTGGCAGTTCCGGCAGCCTGCCCGATGGCCATGCAGTTTGGGGAAACACGAGTGGAGGCGTTGGCTTCGTGTGTAGTGGAGATGCAGCGCCCGGAGATAAGCAGGTTTTCAACCTTTAGCGGTACCAAACATCGATAAGGAATTTCGTAGAAAGCGCCTTTGCGTAAAAACACATCCTCATGATCCTCACCGCGACTAGGGGCATGGATATCGATCGGGTAAGCCGAACGGGCAATAGCATCAGGGAAACGGCACTCATTCTTGATATCTAGTGCGTCCAAAACATATTCCCCCATGATGCGGCGGGATTCACGCACACCAATACGGTTGCCGGATGAAATCAGACGCGCATTTGCAAACCCGGGGATTTTTTGGGTAAGAAACTCGGTGATGGCAAAGATCTGTTCGCGTGTTTCCAATTCCGCGCGCGTAAGATCCCAAGCATTGAGTGGATTTACATCCTGGGCGCGGGTCATATTCACGATCACATCATTCGGATGGTTGGCTGAAAACACCAGCACATGTTCGCGCTGGAGTTTGAGGCCATGCGTTGAGATCCAATCTTGAAAGAGGGTATTAAAAGCACACACCGCGATCAATTTTTGGTTATTATAAATATCCACACCCGCGTCACCAAGTCGGGCAACTTCTGGGTGCTCGATCAGGTAGGCTTTCAGAGTATCAAGGTCAACATCCGTCAACTTGAAAATCAAGGAAACTGGTTGGGGCAGGCCGTCCGACAGGCGACCCAGTTGCCAGGGAGCGCCGGCCAAAAAAGAGACATCCCCATCGCCACTGGCATCCACAAATCTTTGGGCCAGCAATTTTTCCTGCCCACCCTTATTACGCACCTCGATCCCTTTCAAAAAGTTGACATCCATGATCACAGCTTCGACCAGACTATGGAGCAGGACCGAAGCGCCACTTTCAAGCACCATGCGCTGTAAAACCAATTTGAGAATTTCGTGATCAAAAGGAGTGATCGTTTTCACATAACCGGTGGAATCGAGGATGTGTCCGGGGGAACCACCCAGCGCAACCAGGCGGTCGACAACCTCCTGAGCCAGCCCCCCTACCACCTGTTCCGTGTCAGAATGGAAGGTCATCATTGGACCCACCATGCTGTTGGAAAGCGTGCCACCCAGGCAGGCATCTCTTTCAACCAGCAATGTTTTTGCGCCGTTGCGGGCAGCGGCAACAGCTGCCATGCATCCGGAAACACCAGCACCTACTACGATAACATCCCAATCAGCGTTCGACAACATGCAGGCGGTCCCCTTATTCTTTTACTGTGATCTTGGAAGCACGTTCAAAGACACCTGCCTGGTGATTGGTCAGGGCAGAGATAGCCAGATTGAGCATTTCGGTGGGCAGGATTTCCAGAATGGGTAGCAACGAGTCTGGCGCTTGCGGCAGGCGATAAACTGGTTGTTCAGATTCCGTGCTGACCCACCCGACGTGCGCGCCCTGGGCCTTCAGGTCCGCAACCAATCTGTAGTTAAGAATGGAGGTATTTTTTAAGCCGGCAAATACAAGTACATAGGCGTTATCGCGCATCATTTCCAGCGGGCCGTGGCGTAAAGCCGCGCTGCTCATACCTTCGCCATGCTGGATGGTCGACTCTTTCATGGTGAGGCAGCCAGTCATCACCGCCGCCAAAGATGGGCCGCGTCCGGTGATGAAATAGTTATTACGACCGGCCAGCTCGGATTGAAGCGTTTGAACATGTGTCTGCCAGTCTGCCAGGTAGGTTTGTGCCATTGAGCCAACTAACGCAGTTTCACGAGCAGCCTGGGTCAGGTCTTTCCCAAACAGGCCATCCTGCAGCCAGCGCAAGGCGGACAATCCGGCGACGTAGGTTTTGCAGGAAACCGTCGATTCGGAACCGGCCTGGGTCAACAGGCAGACTTCTGCCTGTTCGTCTAGCGGGCTGCCTGGGGTATTGGAGATGGCAAGAACGCTGGCGCCGCAAGTGCGGGTCATATGCAGCAAACTAACGATTTCCGCGCTGCTTCCGGATTGGGAAGCGGCGATAACCAGGCTATCTTTCTGGATCAGTTCAGGAGCATAATGAATAAGCTCTGAAGCTTCGATCAAGGTCACCGGCAGATCCTGTTTAACAAGCTGGTAATACAAAGGATAAAAAATGGAGTGGGATGATCCCATACCAGTTAAAATTATACGACGAAATTTTCCGGACTGGATCTGACTGGGAATTCGCCCTAGGTCAAAGCTTTTTATAAGATTTTTGTGTGTGGCATCCAGTGCCGCTGGTTGAGCGAGAATGTCAGCCAAATAACCCTGTTCTGGTTCATTTTTCATTAATAATTCCTTCTTGTTTGGATAAATATCGGTGAAACCAAACCTGGCCTGCGCCGAGAAGATTGACCTTCATTCCAAGCTGTGCCAGGTTAATGCGGGTGGATTGGTAAGGAACAAGACCACAGTTCTGACGGATGGTTTGTCGGACAATTGGCTCAAACAAGGGCCAGGATTTCATTACGCCACCACCTAAAGCGATCTGGTTGGGCAAAAAAAGGGTGATCAAATTGGCCAGGCCAAGCCCGAGATAGCGCGCTTCACGCTCCACGGCCTGAATAGCCAGCTGCGAACCGGCGCGGGCTAAATCACAGACCTGGGCGGCATCCATGGCAAGGGGATCTGGCGCCTGCTGGTTGTACCAGGTAAGCAGCGCCGATCCGGCGGCCAAAACTTCCCAACAACCATGTGCGCCGCAAAAGCACAACGGGCCAGATGGGTCAAGTGTGTGATGACCTACTTCAGGATGAGCGCCATTTACGCCACGGTAGAGTCGGCCATCCAGGATTAGCCCACCCCCGATGCCGGTGCTGACTGTAAGGTATAAAAATGTAGGACTGCCTCTGCCGCAACCCCAACGCCCTTCGGCCAGGGCGGCAGCATCAGCATCATTTTCCATTGCCAGGGGCAGATGATATGCATCTTCCAGACCGTGCATTAATCCTAACCCTTCCCAACCGGGCAGAAAGGCATTGGCAGACAGTTCGCCAGTGAGTGGGTTCACAGGGCCAGTGCAAGCGATGCCGATGCCCTGCATCTTAACCCCCGCACGTTGCTGCATGCCAGTGAACGCGCGGCGGATGCGCTCCAGCGCGTTCGGTAGGCCGGATGCGGGTGAAGTGCTCATAGTTTCACTTGCCATCAACTGACCCTGATCTGTGATCAGGCCAACCGCAATTTTTGTTCCGCCGATATCGATTCCACCGACGATCATTTGGCCTCCGTGGAGTAAAACCTCATGATTTCAGTAACAAAACGGCGTGTGATCAACTGTGGGCGTGTGATCGCTGCACCGATTACGACAGCATACGCACCCAACTGCAGAGCTCGGAGAGCCTCGTCGGGTGTCCAGAAACTTCCCTCGGCAATCACGGGTATATCAAGCCGGGCAACCAGGCGCGCCAGTAAATCGAAGTCCGGGCCTTCAGGACGCATGGAGGCTGCCGTATGACCGGACATTGTCGTTGAAACGGCATCCGCACCGCTGGCGACTGCTGCTAAACCGGCATCAAAAGTATCAATATCGGCCAGAATGGGTTTTCCGGTGACTGTTTTTATTTCCGCGATCAAATCAGCGGAGCTTTTGCCACCGGGATGAAGGCGCAAGGTGGCGTCCATGGCAATGATGTCGGCACCAGCCTGGCTGACCTGCAGGGCGGCTTCAATGGTTGGGGTTATGTATACTTCGAAACCGGGAATGGTTTGTTTGTAAAGACCGATCAGGGGCAGATGCACCAGGGCTCGAATGGCAGCGATATCAATGGGGGAATTGGCTCGGATACCAAGTGCTCCGCCCATGACAGCCGCACGAGCCATCGCGGCCATGTGCTCCGCACCGTAAAGAGGCTCATCTTCTAGGGCCTGGCAAGAAACGATCAGCCCGTTACACAGAGTCGAGAAAATAGGGTGGATGCGCATACAAATCCTTAAAAGCCCAGAGGATTATTCTTGTCGCGAGCGGTGAGACGAATTTCTTCAGGCCAGGCAAGCTGGATACCCAGTTTTTCCTTCAGAACCTGCTGGTAATTTCCCAGCAGCTGAGATTTTTGATACACCTGGCGCGGCGTGTAGTTATTCTTAAGGCAGTAGGCCGCCAAGGCGCCGGCTGATTCGCCGATGTTCCATTCGACAGGATGGAGCCGGTAACAGCCATTTGTTATATGCGTAACACCCAGATTTTTACATGCGGGCAGCAAGTTTTCCACGCGGATGGGGATCAGTGCGCCAAGGGGGATTTGGTACGGCCAGCTGGGAATATCGATATAGGTGCGCAGAGCAGCGCTGGGGTGCAGATCAATGCGATACGTGCCAATCCCGACGCTGTCTTTGAAGGTTTCTGCACCGAGCATGCCAGTGCGTGCCGATACACCAATATGCTGTTCAAGCACGGTAAATTCAGCCTGGATCCTGCGGCTTTCCCGAATGTAGATTGATTTTGCCAATCCATCCGCGGTGCCAACCACATCGCCACGTAGCCGCAGACCGCGGTATCCATAGCCGCCCTCCAGACGTGGTGCCTCGGTTTGCATCCAATACATGAAGGAGAGTGAAAGCTGGCGAGCACGCTGCATGTGGTGCCGACTTTCCTGCTCCGAGACAGCAGTGAGTGGACCCAACCAATAATCAATCTGCGGCCAGTTTACCAGGGTCATGTCTGAAGGGTACTTCCCGAGTTGGTAATGGCTACGGTTAAAGATACGCCTGTAATGCCACATGTCTTCGGCTTGAGCGCGATCCGTGGGTCCATCGAAGATTGGGCGGTGGACTGATTCGAGCCCGATCGGCTCGGCATAGGTCCAACTCAGCAGGCGGTCTGGCCAGAAATCAGCCGTGTAGGTGCGCCAGAAGTCATATTCAAGAGGCTTTTCGATGGTAAAGTCGCCATCTGGTAAAAAATCGATCACAAAACAGTGGGAGACAGCCTGCTGATCGAGCGGATCCGCAGCGCCGGGCAAGGCGTTTGGCTCAGCAGTTTGCGACTGACTTTCCGCGCCGCATACGTGCTCGACGTTGGAAAGTGGCAACAGGTCACCCAGTTCGGTGGCATCCAGAATGTAATCAGCACGAATGATGATTTTCTCACTGCTTTGAACGTGTTCGAGCGTGACCGCCAGAACACGATCGCCGGCTATTTCGACGGATATAGGGCGATATTCCAAGAATATTTGTAGCTGCAAGCCGGACTGGAACGGGAGCAGCATGGTTTGAATGACTGCCTGTGAAACACGCGGTTCGTGGCACAAAAAGCTGACATCACCCTGTCCAGGGTTGAAGGTGGGGTTTGCAGCTACTTCGGTTTTTAATGGATAATATTTGCGGTAGGTATCGCGAACAGCATCGCGCAGCTGGCGGTAGCTGGTCGTGCAGCCAGTGGTTTCGATCCAGGGGTGTTCGTCCGGCGGCACAGCCTGGGCGGTCATTTGACCACCTAGCCAATCCGTTTCCTCGGTCAAAATAACGCGTTGTCCCAAACGTGAAGCTGCCAGGGCAGCCGCAACCCCACCAAGACCACCGCCAACCACCAGTATTTGTGTGCTGTATTCTTTCATGATGAACCCTTAACCCTTGCTGCCGGAGAATGCGAAGCTTTCAACTACCTGCTTCTGTGCGAGAATATAGAAAACTAGAACCGGGACAACTGACATGACCGTTGCGGCCAGTTGAACATTCCACATCGGCTGACCGTATGCATCTGTGAAATTGCGCAGGGACAATGGAAGTGTAAACAGTTTCACATCATTGATGTAGATTAGCGGCTCAAGAAAGGAATTCCAACTGTAAAGAAAGGTGAGAATGGCTACAGCCGCCAAGGCGGGTTTGGCATTGGGCAAGATTACGCGCCAAAAAATGCCTAAGCGGTTCAAACCATCTAGACGGGCGGCTTCTTCCAGTTCCTTGGGTAAAACCAGGAAAAATTGACGCATCATGAATGTGGATAAAACACCGTTTGAGCCTAGGACTGGCAGGATGATCAAGGGAACATGTGTATTGATCAACTTGAGTTTTTGCATCAGCAAGAAATTTGGGAGGATGGTAACTTCCGGAGGCATCATCAAGGAGGACAGCAACAACAGGAAAATGACCGAGCTGCCCCAAAAAGGGATGCGGGCAAAAGCATAGCCCGCCAGTGAGGAAAACAACAATGTTCCGAGTGTCACCAGGATGGCGATATACAGGCTATTAATATAGTGCTGTGCAAACGGTTGGTAGCTGAAAGCTTCAGCAAAATTTTGCCAGTTCCAGGTAGTTGGCAGGAATGTAGGAGGAAAGATAAAAATCTCGTAAGTTTTTTTAAAGGAACTTGTAAACATCCACCAAAAAGGCCAGATGATGGGGACACTGAGCAAAAACAATGCCAGGTAGAAGAAGATTTTCCCCAAGATCCTGGCAAGCGGGAAAGAATTATTGTTCGCGAAGTTAATTTTCATTGAATACAAACCTCTTGCGCATGGTCCACTGCAAACTGGTCAGGCCCAATGCAATCAGGAACAATACCACAGCGATACTGCTGGCATAACCAATTTCATTGACCTTGAAGGCGGTAAAGTAAACATAATACGCCAAGACCATGGTTGAGTTTGAAGGACCGCCGGCGGTGAGTAGCATAATGTGGTCAAAAACATTCAGCGAACCGATGACTGTAATGACGGTTACCAGAAGAATTGTTGGGGCGAGAAAAGGCAAAATAATGTTCCATACGAGCTGCCAGGGGTTTGCGCCATCGAGGCTGGCGGCTTCAATGTGCTCGCGCGGCAGGTCCTGCAAGGCTGCCAGGAACAGGATCATGTTCAAACCAACATTTTTCAAAACACGGGTGATGATCACCCATGTCATAGCCCAACCTGGCTCAAGCAGCCAGTTTGGGCCGTTGATATGAAACAAACGCAGGATCTGGTTGATGGTGCCCTGGTTACCCTGGAGCATAAAGCTCCAGACGATGGCCCAGGCCACGGTAGAAGTAACAACGGGTGAAAAGAAAATCGTACGGAAGAAATTGACCGCAAAGGCCTGGCGGGAAAGCATGATTGCCAGGAGCAGCGCGAGGATCAGGTTCAACGGAACCAGACCGGCGGTGAAGATCAGGGTATTTGAAAGTACTTTCCAAAAGAGGGGGTCGGCGGTGAAAAGATGTGAAAAATTTGCGAGGCCGACAAAAGTGGTTTTGCCGCTTAATAAATTGCGCTCCGACAGGCTGTAGACAAAAATGGTGACAACCGGACCAAGCACGAAGCAAAGAAATCCGAGGAATTGAGGAGCTATGAAAAGATATCCCCATAGCGAGTCGAAAAACGCCATGCGACTGATACGATGTTTTTTCGGGGGACTGATTGGCGTGGGCGCTGAACTGCCCAAAATTTTATTTTCCATGATAACTCCACCTGGTCAACTACAGATTGCTGGTCTGGCATCCGGATAAACCGGACGTCAGACCAGCCGATATGGTCGAAGTTATTTGAAGTAAGCCGCAGAGTCAGCGCAGGCGGCGTTCAGAACATCCTGAACCTTGGCGTCTGCAGTCCAGAGGGTGTCAAACTGGGCGCGCATGGCAAGATCGATTTTGGCGAAATTGACATGGGATGGCAATACTGTACCGTTCTTGATGCTGTCGGAAACGGCGGCCTGAACCTGGGCAGGATCCAGGTCTGGGTTGTTAGTAGCGAGGATACCAGAGTCCAGAACGGAAAGGCGGGTGGGTGGGAAGAACTGCGCCATCTTGGAGAAACCGTCCTTGGTGGTCATAAAGGCCACGAAGTCTTCAGCAACGGCTTTGTTGGGGCTTTTATCAAAGACAACGATGGCAGCCTGTCCAATAACAGCTTTGTTGCCCTTCGGGCCGGCGGGCAGGGGAGCGATACCGAACTTGAAACCGGCATCTTTGAGTTGGGTAAGGCGGGAGAGCTGGACCAAGGTCATGCCAACTGTGCCACCAGCAAAAGCGGTCTTGTCTCCAGGGGGGACAATGCTCTTGTCTTTAAAGGTCATGTCGTGGAACATTTGAACGGCCTGGACGGCTTCTGGCTGATTAATCATACAGGTTTTGCCATCGGAAGACCAGGAATTGCCACCATATGCCCAAATGGCCGGGATCAAGGTCGAGAAGGGCTGGGTGTTGAACATGGCGGCATCGAAACCGACAAAGCCGTATGAGCCAGCAGGGCCTTTTTCTGTGATGGTTTTGGAGGCAGTCGCCAGGTTTTCCCAGGTCCAGGAGCCAGCAGTGATCATTTCATTGGGAGTGGCGATGCCAGCAGCCTTGAATAGGTCTGCATTGTAAGCCACGAAGATCGGGGAATTGGAAAAGGGAACGCCATATAGAGCGGTGCCGGATTCCCACAACGAAAGGGAGGGTTTTGAGAGATCGGCAAAGTTATAATCAGCAAAAGCATCCAGGGAGGGCTTGAGGTCGGCCAGAACGCCAGCTTCGATAAAGGAAGGAGCCGCAGTTTCCATCAACCAACCGGCATCGGGCGGGGTGCCGCCGGCCAATTGAACTGTCACTTTGGCAACATAGTCATCAAAAGAGATGGTGTCGTATTTCACGGTAACGTTGGGGTGCAAGGCGGTGTATACTGTGGCAATTTCATTGAGCATAGCCAAGTGTTTTTCGTTGCCTGTCCAAACGGTGAAGCGCAGGGCAATCGGTGCCATGCTGACATCTTCTGTGGGGGCAGGAGTGGCGGTGACGACAATTGGAGTTCCGGCAACGATCTGGGTAACGGTCACAACCTCTGGGGTCTGGGCCTGGCAGGCTGTCAAAATCGCCGAGACGAGCATAAGCAGCACTAATACAATGGAGAACTTTTTATTCATCTTCAGTTTCCTTTTTTGTCAATTGAATATTGGATTGTTGGAATTCAGGTGATTGGCGTTCGGGTTAGGATGCGGGTGTCTTTACTCTCGTCTGATGCACCTCTTCTGAACGAACTGATCAGAAATTCTGCGATAAGCGAGCGTTGTAGGAAACAACGCAAGATTCAATATTTTGGTCCAGCTATTTCTTTGTTGAGGCTGGCGGTGGGGCAATGGTCTGCCCGGGAACAATCGTACAGGGAAGGTCGATGCTTTCCGGTTCGTAATGACCGGAATTTTGCATCTGTCGGACCAACAGGCGAACCGCGTGCTGACCCATTTCCCGGCGCGGAATGGTAAACATGGTCCATTGGGGTGAGTTATCTATGGCGCGTTGGGGATTACCACAAAGCGTAATCGAGAAATCAGCGGGCACGGACAATCCAAGGTTCTTAAGGGCAGCCCAAAGTGCGAGCGCTAAAGAATCATTTTCGACTGCCGCAGCGGTAATGCCACGTTTCAAAAGGGTTTGCACCGTTTCTACAGAAATCTGTTCCGGATCAATACGCAAAACTGGTTCATCTGGCAGCGTAAAACCGCGCTGCTGGTAGGCAGAAAAAAAACCCTGTTCGCGATCCTGATTTGACTCAATGATACGATCCAGACAAATATAAATTACCTGGCGATGGCCTGCGTTAAACATTAACTCGGTCAGCTGGCGTGTTGCAGTTACGTAATCCGCTGCAGTGTACGAGATGGAAGTGCCGGGCACATCGCGCCGGCCGACATAGACAAAGTGGTTGCCTTCGCGGCGGAGACGATAGAGTTCTTCTTTATCCTCATTCAAACCAAGCAGGATCGAGCCATCCGCTAAAGTCAGCTGGTTGACACCTTCGTGAAAAATGCTGCGTTTGCCATTGGGGCTGGTGACGTTGGTGAAAAGAAGCAGATTGTATTTTTGCGCTTCCGCTTCTTCCTCGATGCCCAGCAGAAATCTATAATAAAAATCAAGATGCTTGAAGGGAAAGATCGGCTCGTAAGTGAAAATTCCGATCAGCTGGTTTTTACCTTTCGCTAGAGTGCGTGCAGCGGCATTTGCCACATAACCGGTCTGCTCAATTGCTCGCAGAACACGCTCACGGGTTTCGGAACTCACGCGGATATTTCGGCCATCTTTATTGTTAACAACCGCTGAAACAGTGGCGGTTGTAACGTTGGCCAGTTTGGCTACATCGGAGAGAACGGCTCGTTTTTTCATAGATTAAACGCTTAATCAATCAGGATTTATGCGCTATTTAGATGATTAAGCGCTTAATCATTATAAACAGCCTCCCCCTATGTGTCAATCCGATTCAAAGGATGATATGACATTATCATGACATTTAGGCACGTTAGTGAAGTTGTGAAGGCCTTATTAATTCTGAATTGGACTCAAATTACCTGTCTCTACGATGTTCGCCAACCATTCGTCTATTTTGAAACTTACCATATGAAAATCAATTATGATCACTTTCTATATGTCGGCTATCCAATTGGGAGTGGCACAATGGGAAGCGGCGTTAACACAGTTGATCATCACCATTTGAAACGCCAGGGCCAGAGTTGGGAACGTCAAAATGCACAATCGATGTAAGCGGCACTGAGCGAATTGAACAGTAGGCGCTTTCAAATTCCCTCGTTTTTACATTTGCCATCGCTTAAATAAACTCGCTAACAGTTTTTTGCTATATCCTTTTAGAGTATCGAGATCAAAACTCTAATGTTGCATGGGGTAAGATGATCGGTATGCGACGTGTATTGGTGCATGGTTATTTTGAGACTGATTCCGAGATCGTTTGGGTAGTAGGCAAAGCCGATTTGCCTTTATTGAAGGAACAATTTGGGCACATTTTGACAGGTTTTAGCGAGATCGAATAACTGGTATTGGATGAACAAGTTTTGAAGTACAGAGGTATGTGTGAGGGGCAGAATTTGTTTGAAAAAACACCGGGATGCAAAAAAATCTTTCATTTGAACCACCTTTTTTCATTTCGATCGGTGAAATAATTGTCAATACCCTCACCATACCCCAACGTGTTCAGGTTGATTCCACTATAAAGTATGTTTTTATCAGCCGTGATTCCCAAGGAGAGATTGAGTTTTGCACAATTGTGCAAAACTATTTGTATGATCAATACAGAATAAGTCGAAGGATATTCCAAACGGTCGAACAATTTACAAAATAGTTTTCATTGTCAATGAAAACTATTTGACGTATTATTTCATTATGAATGAAAACTATTGGAGTTCCCGCTGGTCCAAAGATCAGATCAAATCCATGCTCATTGAGCAGTTCGACGCCTTTTGGACACGTGATATCGGTACCGAACGTACGCAACTGGATGAAATCGAACGCGCAGCCAATGTTCCCCATGCTGTCATCGTCTCCGGTCTGAGGCGGGTGGGCAAATCCACCCTTCTGGCACAGATGGCCCATAGATTTGGCAGGGATAAATTCTACTACGTCAATTTTGAAGATGATCGCTTCCTGGGTTTTCAGCCTGAGGACGCCAACTATCTTTACCAGACGCTGGTTGAAACTTTCGGTGAGCGCAAGACCTTCGTAATCGACGAAGTCCAGAATATCCCAGGCTGGGAGCATTTTGTCCGTCGTTTCATGGACATGGATTTCAAATTCTATATCACTGGTTCGAATGCTTCTTTGCTCAGCCGGGAGTTGGGAACACGTCTCACTGGTCGCCATGTGCCAATCGAGTTATTCCCATT
>CAYWXS010000001.1:0-134263 GCA_964462245.1 uncultured Anaerolinea sp. | reverse complement strand
TTGTCCTTTCGCGAGAGTATACTCGCTTGAGACAACTCAGTATAACAATGACATGGCTGAGTAGTTACATTTACTTTTATATTCTTATATGTCGTTCGTGTCTTGTGGTTGGTTAATGTTTTGGTGTATAGTGTGTCGTCAGCATTACCTGAAGACGTGTTTTAGAAGTGGAAGACGTGTTGTCGCAAGACTCTGCTACCTACTTTCGCAATACGACCTGCATTGTCGATGCCTGGCTTGATGCCTTCCACGTTGGCCTTGATCATGTCCGTAGTGCTGTTGCCACCCTTTACCTCCGTCTGCACGGCCATGCCGGGCTGGTGCTTGAGGTCTGCAACTGCAACGGTGACTGCTGGCTTTGTTTGCATTGTATTTCTCCTAATAAATGAATGTTACTCTGCTGGATACGAGAAGCGGGATTAGACGATACGCGCCAAATATGAACTGTAATCATCATAACACCCGTGTGTAACATTTGCGTGACATAAACGCTGGCAATTTGCACCACTTGCAGCAAGTGAAAAACCTCTTACTCAAGTCATCCCCCACTTTCGCCATAATATTTGCCTGAATATGAATAACGTAACCCATTTATCAGATATTTTTAACACACACGCCCCACTTCTTAGAATATTGATTATCTGGCGTCAACGCACAAATTCCGAGAATCAAAAAACTCATTAAAACTCGTGCTGACAATTGGATTGACATTTGGTTAAACGGATTTTTACTGCCTGACGAACCCTCCCCAGCAGATTCCCCCAATCCCCCCTTACTCCAGCCAGCATGTCAACCTGACATGCTGGCTCGTCATTCTCAGCCTGTTCATCAAGGCTGCCCAACTTCAGACCGGGTTCAGCCCCCGATCTGTGCCATGCGCCGGGTCTCGGGATAATGCAGCATAGCAAGCTCGTGCCCTTTGGGCTTGGCGTCCACGGCCTGTTGGATAAGCCCCTGCAAGGGCAGATTTGAACGCAAGGCTGCCCGGACGTTGATTTCCCCATCCAATAACAAACAGGGGCGAAGAAACCCGTCTGCCGTCAGACGCAGACGGTTGCAGTTCTGACAGAAGTGTTCACCCAGGGGTGAAATAAAGCCGACCGTGCCCAGGGCACCCGGGATGCGGAAAGTACGCGCGGGGCCATTGCCCTGCGGGGTTTCAACCGGTTGGAGGTTATACCCAGCCAGCTGGGTTTGCATTTCCTGCACGGAAAGATAGCGTTCGGCAGCTTCTGGAAAACCCTCACCCCAAGTCTGCTGGTTGCCGACCGGCATCAATTCGATAAAACGGACATGCCAGGGATTCTCAAACGAGAGATGTGCCAGGGCGGATAGTTCATCCGCATTAAGCCCATTCACCACAACTGTGTTGATCTTAATCGGCGTCAGACCGGCCTGCTCAGCAGCCGCAATACCGCCCCAAACATGCTCAATCAGACCACCGCGCGTAATACGCTTGAATTTTTGCGGGTCGAGTGTATCCAGGCTGATATTGACGCGCGTTAACCCGGCGGATGCCAGCGGTTGTGCCAGTTTTTCCAACAACATGGCATTGGTGGTCAGGCTGACCTCTTCGATCCCGGGAATGGCGGCCAGGCCTGCCACAATTTTAACAATATCAGCCCGCACCAGTGGCTCACCACCCGTCAGGCGCACGCGCGTCAGACCGGAAAGAGCCATGTTTTGGGTGACACGGATAATTTCCTCAACCGAAAGCTGATCTTCCCGAGCCTGCCATGTCACTCCATCGGCGGGCATGCAATACACACAACGCAAATTACAACGGTCCGTAACCGAAATACGCAAGTAATTAATGGCTCGTCCAAACGTATCTGTCAACATTTGCAAATTTCCTAAGATTTATATTTTTTTCAGGACAGCAGCGGTGCATATGTCATTCAAACTCTTGAAAGAAGAAAGGGTATTTCCGCAGTACCTCATAACTTGCTATTGCCAATAAATGCTAGCACCCTATACCTCTCAAACAACCTTTGTCTCCAAGGACTAATTTCCTCCCCCTTCCTGTTTTTCGGGATGGTCCCGATTTGCTAAGCAAATCGTCACTGCACGGGAAGGGTTGATTTGCTCCCCCTTCCCTTTTTTTAGGGATGGGGGCCGGGGGGATAGGTCCAAACACCAATCAGATCGCCACGACTCAGCCGCCGCTCACCGGCGGAAAAAGCGCAATTTCATCACTACCTGACAGAATATGCTCAGGAAATGCATACTCACTGTTTACCGCAACCAGCACAGACCTCAATGAAGATTCCAATCCGGGATACTGGCGGCTGATTTCCCCCAGTAAATCCATTACCGTGGGCTGTTCGTTTTCGAGATCAATTGCCAGATGGCTGGTCTGCGCCTTGGCCTTGATCGTGGCAAAAAGTTTCACGTTCAATTTCATACAAGCGCATCCTGTTCAAGTAACGCTGACATTGCAAACTGTTGGTCAGCCTGGTAATAAGCTGCCCCAGCGCAGGGCTGGCATATGGTCAGACCGTTCTGGTGAATTTCACGTTCATTCATGATTTCTTCGCCGCAAACATCGCAGTTAACCCGCATGCCAGGCCGTGAAACAATTTTCTCGATCGGGACAATCAAAGACACAGCCTGAACCACAAACATTTCTGCTTCAGGCATAACCTGGTAAGCCTGCATCTGCGCAAAATAATGACGATCTTCACCAGGAGCAAAAGCGTAAGCCCGTTCGCGAATATCACCGAAGGGTGCCACGCGCAGTGAGCGGCCTGTTTTCGTATCCACAAAAGTGGCAGCAGTTTTGCCGTAATCATCCACCCGTAGGGTGCGGTGCCCGACAGTACAGCCTGTGGCAGCGATCAGACCATCCACAAAGCAGCCATCGGTTTCAGTAATGATCAAGAGACGCTTACTCCCATGATTGGCCTCAAGCTGCAAAGCATGCAAACCCATCAAGCCCATCCGAACGCCTAAAATCTGGCGCGGACAAATGTGATTATGATCACGAGCTGATTCTTCCAGGTATGGTTTTAAATCTTCCATCAGGAGAACTCCATTTAAACAAAGATGCTGTCTCTTGGATAGGAGACAGCATCATAGATAGATAGCTGATGCTCCTTTCCAAGTCCATCCTGCACAGGGCAGAACTTCGGGAGGCTGATTGGTTTCCCAAAAAACCCTTGCCAGTCAAAACTGGCTGCCTGCTTTCCCATGGCAGCTAGCTTTAGGAAAAAGCAGATCGGAGTGGTTTGATAATGATCAGAATTCCAGATTACCGGAATTCACTATAAGTTAATAATAAACCCTTTTTCTAGTTTTGGCATCATCCTTGTGGGTACTTCCGCCTCTCATCCTTGTGGGTGAGAGCAAAGAAAATAGCCCGGATGCAACTCAACTAATTAAGGCAGTACCGCATAACTTGCTATTCAAGCACCCCTTGGCTCAAACACTTCCCAAAGAGGCAAAACATACCTATCTGGAATAATCCCAGCTTTTAGTTTATGCCTGTTTTGCACCCCCTTCCCGTTTTTCGGGATGGTCCCGATTTGCTAAGCAAATCGTCACTGCACGGGAAGGGGGCCCGGGGGATAGGTCCTAACGCCTCTACTTAAGAATATCATCCTTAATTTTTTGAATATCATCCAGAATATCAAGCTCCGCTTTCAGTTCGCCGGAAAGCGAGGTCAGATAGGCCTTGACGTTACGCACAAACTTGCCGATCTCCTTGGCCGAACGAGCCAGTCGCTCCGGGCCAAGTACAATCCCGGCCAGGATAATGATCACAACCAGCTCACTGCCGCCAATACCAAATAAATTATCCATATCAGCCTCTATTTACAAACGCAGCCAGAAGAATGCTGACGACATATAGACCGGCCAGAGGAGCCATTACCAGGCCCATATTGATCGGGTCAACTGTAGGGGTGACGGCTGCTGCCACTACGGCCATAATCACAATCGCATAACGCCAGGCCTGGGCCAACTGCTTTGCAGATACAACCTTGAGCTTTGCCAGAAACATGAGGACTAACGGCATTTCAAAACAGACGCCGATCCAGAACATCAAATTCGTGATGAAATCAAAATAATTTTCGGGGCGAACCTGGGTCGTAATGTTCATAAAGCCCGCCAAAAACGGTACGGCCGTCGGAAGCATCACAAACCAGGTAAAAGCCACTCCCCCCGCAAACAGGATGGCAGCAAACGGAACCATTATCAGCAGCCAGACCTGCTCGGAACGCTTCAAGCCGGGCAGAATAAACGCCACCAACTGGTAAATAATGACCGGCATACCCAGGATGAAGCCACCTAACAGTGAGACCTTCATAAAAATGGCAATGTTTTCGGTCAACTCAATCGAAACCAGCTTGCCTACCCCACCAATCGGCCCGGCCAGGTAACCAATCAACTGCTCAGAAAAGGCAAAACTGATCCCGGTGGTAATAATCAGGGCAAAAAACGCCTTAAATATGCGCACGCGCAGCTCATTCAGGTGCTGCAAGAGCGGCGCAGAGCCTTGCATCTGGACACTGGCCTTGCGATGGGCGCGGCCAAAAGCCCCAATAAATTTTCGCCAGCCGCGTTTTGGTTTATCCGTGGTGATCACAGTCTTCTTCACGATGCTGGATTAACCTTTGGATTCGGTGCTATCGTCTTTATCGGTATTACTTTTGATCGCACTTTGGAAATCATGCAGACCCTTGCCCAATTCGCCAGCAATTTTGCCAATCCGGCCTGCGCCAAAAAGCAGGATGATGATTACCAGGATGATGAGTAATTCAGGTGTTCCAAGTCCAAACATTTTATGCTCCTTTCCCGTGCGATTTTCCATCGCGCGGGAATCATTAACTATCTTTTGAAAATCGGAAAGTCAGTGGCGTGGTGATATCCATCTTTAGTTCGCGCAAAACCTGTTCATTTTCACGCATTTCGATCACATTCATGGATATGCCAATTTCAATATCCAGTTTTTTCAGGCTGCTGATCTGGTTAAGATGGAATTCCAACGAATCCATCTCCGGGCTGTAATGATAATCCGTATATCCGGCTTTATCAAAGATTTTCTGAACCGCTGGGACGTCCGAGCCAAATACCTTGGCGGTTTTCAGAAAGTAATCCTTTTGAGAAAAATATATTCGCCGGGGCAGGTGCTGCCCGGTATTCTGCTGGTAGACCTGGCCGGTATGCTTATTTTCCAGTGAACAATAATGTACACCCAACTTCAGACCCGCATCACGAGCAAATTCGATCAAATCCAGACAGACTGTCTCGCTGCCAGCGATGGGCAGCCCACCCGCATACCAGTAATCATACAAAACACGAAATGGACGGGCTTTAATTTTATAGTTCCGCTCACGGAAAGCGCTGGGATTATTCAAAGGGAAACATAATTCCAATAAATTAATCCCGAAAATACCCAGCTGATCAAGTTCGCGCAAGACTTCCTGCATCTCGATAAGCGTATCCGGCAAAACCGGCATTTCCACCATAACGTTTGGAATATATTCACGAGCCAGGGCAATTCTATCGTAAGTGTGACGGTGCCCACTGGCCAGATCATGCATGCGGATGCTGAATCGGATTTCCTTAAGCCCGGATTTTTGCAAGGCTGCCAGCGTTTCGCGGTCGATGTGATCGCCACTGGTATACAGACGTGTATGCGCGGCTGGGAACAATTGCTGGGCATGTTCAAAAAATTGGTACGTCTCAGGTTTGAACAAAAGCGGCTCACCACCTGTTAAGGCTACATGCCGGGTCTGGGTCTTGGCTGCGCGCAGCGCGTCCAATTCAGCGATGGCATCCCGCGTATGCTCATGATAATAAGCATAATTCTCCTGGTTTGGGTTGAAGCAGTAGAAACAATCGCGGTGACACTTGAGCGAGATAAAAAATGTTGAGCTGCCGGCACCGGTCTGGCAAGCCAGGCAGGAGGGAGAAATACGGTTGAGATAGATACTCTTGTCGCCATTCCGCACGACCGGACCCGTCTTACGAAATTCATCCACCCGGCTGGCAACCAGCATGGTCGTGTCGTCTGATTCAAGCTCCAGACCCATTTGCTGCACATAGACCATAAAATCCTGATAGATGCTCACGTACTTGGCTGCGTATGCACGCAAAATAGGATTTTTTATTTCAGGCAGATTTTTTTCGGTCACATCAATAATCATGATCGCAGCTCTCTATCGGTTTTTTTATATTGGGCTTTCAAATCCGCTGGCAGGATGGAACCAAAAGGATGTGTCTTGCGATACTCACACAGCATGCACAGCCGCACACCTGGCCTGGCTGCCATGACTGTTTTGCATTTCTCGCAGCGGGTCAATTCGCCCGTAAGGACCACCGCATCAGCCTGCGTTACAAAAATATTCTCAAAAGTTGGATTGTGGTCCAACTCAAGCGCATCCGGCGCACAAACATTCAGGCACAGGTCACACCCTATACAACTACGGGCAGAGAAGAGGATTTTGAAAGTTGTCAGATCCGCGTCTTTTTCAAAACGCAGGGCAGTAGTTGGGCAAGTCTTGCCGCAAGCCCCGCATGCTGTGCAATCTGCGTTGATTTGCAATGTAGCAAAACCAAAACCTTCCAGATCAACTGCCGCAGGTGTAACTGGCTCAGGCAGGTGTGCCACCGCAGCCACCAGACGCAAACGGTTGCGGCCCGGTTTACGCTCCGAAGTCCGGACACCATTTTCCATGGCACGCGCCATGCTGACCTGCCCCTGGCGTCCCAACATACGAAACAGATCCCGGCGCGAAAGAGGCGGGTTTTTTGCATCCCAAAGCGCACGTTCCAGGGCGGTTTCAATCTGATCCAGGCAGACGACCGGGTCGTTCTTATTCCAGGCTGCCAGAAAATGATTGGCATGATCGGCTTGCTTTTCAATCTCAGGTTTCAAAGCAGCCCACTTGCAAGCATCGCAGGCATCACTGCGCAAAATAATGTGCTCCAGCCCAAGAGCTGCCAGGCTCAGATAGGCAGCACTGCCCAAACCTGCCAGGCAAGCCCCAATCCGAACGCCAACCAGATCGTGCCGGGTACCCGTATCAGGCTTTGGATGCAGCCCACACAACAGTTCAACCGTCTTATCTTCAATGTGCGTGACGCAGGTCAAAAGCGACGCAACATCGTCATCCGCCTGAATGGCGCCCACCGGACAAACCGGCAGACAGGCCAGGCAGCCCTGACAGGTTTCACTATTCAGCGTTATAGACTTATCAAAAGCAATCGCAGCCACCGGACAGACCTCGATACAGGCTCTACAACTGGAGTTCAGGTCCTGTGCATGCAGGCAAGCCTTTGAATCCAAAACAACCTGAGAGCGATCGAGCGAGGCAAAGCGCTCGGCAGCATCCAGCAGACTCAAAGCGAAACCTCTTTAGGCATCGGGATTTCCAGGCAGGCAGCAGCAGCCAAAAGCGCTCCGTGTGTTAGATGTGCCATACCGCGATAGAAATCAGTCTGGGTGTGTTCATTAACCAGTTTTGTCCAGGCCGGGCCCCAGCGCAGCAGGTGCTGGCTCAAAAAGTCGCGTTGGGCCTGCAGCAGCAACTCCATTTTCTGGGTGTCGCCTTCTTCCTGGGCTTGCAAAGCCAGCGAAGCCAGGTGGCCCACAAAACTCAACTCCAGCCCGATCTGGTCATCCGGCTCGCGATTCAATTGTTCACTCTGAAGACCAAAGCGCGCATACCACTCACGCACCTGTAAGGTCTGCTCCTGGAAAACCAGGTGACTGATATTAAAGTAAACCGATTCCCACATAGGTGCAAGGACTCTGTCGATGCCAATAAACAATAACAACTGATCCTGTCTCAGCACCTTAATTCCGGCTTCATCCAGACCATTCCGATTTTCCAGCGCCCAACGATTCAGGCATTCCAAACCGCTTTTAATTTCCGGCTGGTCCGCACCAAATGGCGCTTCGGAAAAAACATCTTCTTCGATCAATGACTCGAGCCAGGCTTTATCCGGCTCTCCAAAGAGTGCTTTTCCAAGCAATCCAAATAATAAAACCTCGCCCATCAAAACCGTACTCCAGGCTTCCACGTTTTCTGACTGCATATTATTTCTGCTCCTGCTTAACGCGTTTTTTCGTTTACTCTTCCCGTACCAGAATAACCCAACCAGTGGGATTACGATAAGGGTAACAAGTGAGAGAATATAGGTGATAAATGTAATAATTTATAATGTACAGATGGCCACTACATTACCTTTTCTTTGCGCTTTTTCAAATAGAAAAGTATTCCCATAATGGGTGCAATGATCAGAATAACCAGTGAGATAAGGTAAGTCAGGAATGTAATCGTTTGCATGGCCCCAATCCCCGTCACCACCAAAAAGCTCTGTAATCGCGCTGATAAAGTAGGCTCAATTGAATTCGCCACAGACAATTTATACAGTTTGGGATGGTAAGCGAGTGCTACTGTGCTGTTCATGGGCAGCACACTCGCGCCTTTAATAAGAGCTAACATTTGCCCGGCTTCCAGGTGAACCGCATCCAACACCTGCGGATATTTCACATCTGCACTGCCTTCATATATATACAACCAGCTGATTCCGGTCACAGGCTTTTCGATAGCAAATTGACCGGGCTGAATAATAATTTCAGCAGCATTTACTTTCACTGCCAATGACTGGGCTCCATTGCTGTTGTTGCCCCAAAACCAGCCGGATGAAAGCTCAAAACGATTGTCCGTCTGACTAATTTGCGTTTCTGCCGGAATGGTCACACCACCACCACCACCCCACGTGATAAAGCGTGTCTCTGGCCTGGGCACCAACTGGAAATTAAACTGCTGCAATGGGTTTGTTACACTTTTTGACAGGGAATAATAGCCCGGGGCCGAAGCACTGAGATAAGAAACTCCTTTCGGAAAATTCGTGAAGTAAAAACCACCTGAAACCGGGTCCAGTGCCAAATATTCTGATTGGTTGCCAGCTGCCAGCCAGGCAAACGGCAGAAATCCACTCTGGCTGTCTGTAACCTTACCAGTTAGCACGCTCCCTTTTTCCAAAGAAAATGAAAGATTGGTCAAAGGGGCAGAGAACAAATCCACCGGGTAGGCCGGGGCAAACAGACCCTTGCCAGACAGAGACGCAACATCCGGCAGAACAATATATTGACTGACCGGAATAGCATCGAAATTAAATTGGCCTTGCTCGCCGGTCGTCGTCAAGCTGGCAGAGCCAAATGGCATTTGAACTGCCCAGACATTAATTCCGGCTAAAGAGCTACTATCGTCAACACTGGCTAAATTTCCCTGAATCTGCCCCGTAACAGCTCGGGCGAGTAAGGTGATTTTTGAATGTGAAGAGGAATCTGCATCCAGGTCCAATTCTGTTGTTTCTACGCTGGCATACTTGACTCCATTTACCACCTGGGGCGGGACCAGCAGGTCATACCTGGTTGGCTTAAGGGATAAGGCATCCAGTCCCAGTTGACCCAACCCATCTTTACCCGTCGTTGTAGTTCCAAAACGATTACGCCAGGCATACAGAATGGTACTGGCTTCAACAGAAATACCCTCCAATGGCTGGTGTGTGTCGGCGTCCAGTACTTCGACCGGGACAGTGCTGGAATGGCTCTGATCCAGGTACATCCAGCGCTCATCGGTTGCTTTTTGTCCATCGGGCAGTTCTGCCGTAACAACAAACTGAACAACACCTTCAGGAACACCGGCTTGTACTTCATAATCGCCATGGCAAACCAGACATTGTCGGGTGCCAGGTTTGGTCAATTGCGGAGGGGGTAGAGTAGGATTTATACCAAGTTGAAATTGGAATATCCCACTTTCCAATGGCCTGGTCTCCAAAACTGCAGTAACCTTGCCCTCCGAAATCACCTCAAGCTTAACCTTGGTGACAGATAAGGTATTCTGATCAGCAGCAAACACTTTACCACTGACCCTTAATGGAGCCAGCGTATTCTTAACTACGTATTGGGTTTCGCCATTCCCCGGAGAGGCAAGCACCACAGCAATATCAGTTGCATTAACTGGCAATCCCTTACGATCACCCACGGATGCAAATACAGTCACCTTTGGAATTTTTACCAACGCAGAGCGCGGAAAAGCCTGACACCAGGCAAGGCCCGCTCCGCTGGCATGACAATCCTGACAACTAATTTCCAGTACCTGGGGAGCCTCATTTTGACCCCGTCGATGATGGCAATAGCGGCAATCTGATGGGGTCACAGGCCCAACCAGCGCTTCTGCCGAAGAGGCAGCTACACTGTAACTGCGCATGTCCCACAACCTGACCGTGTTATCTGCGCCGCCCGAGGCTAATGTGTTGCCATCCGGTGAGAACGCCACGTCATAAACGAAGCCAGTATGGCCTTTTAATAAATTAATAGGACTTCCATCCACCACATTCCACAACCTGACAGTCTGGTCCACTGAACCAGAGGCCAGCTTTAAACCATCCGGAGAAAAAGTCACACCCAGAACACTGGCAGTATGTCCACTCAACCTGCTCCTAAGCGTACCATCCTTCACATTCCACAAGATCACATCCGTATCAAATGAACCAGACGCCAGCAGTTGGCCGTCCGGTGAAAATTCCAGGCAGCGCACCCAATCTGTGTGACCATTCAATGTATACAGCAATTTGCCATTCTCTACAGACCAGATACGGACAACATTTTCTCCCGCCCCCAGCGCCCCTGCCACCAGCTTGCCATCTGGTGAAAGTGCCACCGCCCGCAGTCCCAGCGTACCCTGCTTGATCTCCAAAACAGGTTTTTCATCCTGCATGTTCCAAATGCGTAAAATTCCATCATCGGATGCTGAAGCCAGTACAGAACCATCCGCGCTAAAAGAAATACTCCTGACCCAACCATTTGGGCCAGTCAGCGTATTCTTGAGTTTGTAATTTGAAGGTTCCCAAATCTTGATTGTGCCATCAAATACAGCAGAGGCCAATAGATTCGTTCCGGGTTGGAATGCAACCGAGCGAGCCCAATCCCCAGTGGGAAGAAAATTAATTTTCGATAACCGCGTAGGTTCGAAAATGGATACACCAGAAATTCCACCAACAGCCAGCCGGCTTCCATCCGCTGAGTATGCAAGGCTCCTGCCCTGGTCATATCCACTGTCAGAAAGCTTAATCACCTGTGGCCCGTTTTGATCCTGTGCGACAACAGCAGTTGGCTGCACGACCACCCAAAAAATAAAAAAAAGAACGGAAAATAGCAATACCTTTATTTTTTTCATGCCGATCTCCAGCCTAAACACAGATGCCAGGGGTGGGAACCCCCACCCCTGGCATTTTATTCTGGATCAGGGATTACTATATTCCAATCCGAACCGAGGTTGCATAGAACAAGAAACGTGCCAGTAATTCACCAAGCAGCACCAGGAGAAACGCGCTGTAAACAAAGGTGGGCAGGCTCTTCAGTCCAGCGGACATGGAAGCATTACGATACAGGTAGGCAGCCAGTACTCCAGCACCCGCGAAGACCAACACCAGTCGCAGACCGAATACAAAACCGTATGTTCCAACCATCATGTCGAGTGACTTTAAGGCAGCGCCGCCCTGCGTGCTGAGATATCCCATGTAGAACGGGATAACCAGAAATTCAATTCCCACCAGGACGATGGCGCAAACACCGATGGTCTGCAAAATTTTGGTAACAAAACCCTGCAAAGCCGCATCGCTCTTCCCAATCTTGCTGAAAGCCGACATCAAGAAAGTGGCAAATCCGAGCACACCCAGCAGAGCAGTAGCCACATAGAACATGATCGGCGTGGCAAATGTATTCATGGCAGGCTGGGCGGGGATCATGTAGGTCATGCCCATCGAGTAAATGAATGCAACACCTTCAAGTGCAGCAAGCCAGCCGAAGAAGGTACGCAGCTCTTCCGATCCCATCTTGCGCCAATACAGGAAGGTGTAGACAATCACCAGTCCAATATAGACCACAGCCATTACTACTTCCCGACTCATCCAGGATGTTCCCAGATTGGGGACTGCGCCAATGACATGCAGCAAGTTACCGAGATGCAGAAGTGAAGCCAGCATGGCAAGCACCATGATCGGTAGAACTGCATAAGTGGGCAGGTCCAATAAAGCTGAGACCTGCTGTGCGTTGAATTTCTTGCCAGCATAAGCTCTTACAATCAAACCAACAGTCAACAAACCAACAGACAGCTGTGCAAGGACGGTAAAAACAATTAACGCAAATTCTTTCAGATCCATGTTACGCCTCCTCAACATTTGCCGTATGGCCGCTGGTATCACCGGTCACTTTGGTTGACTTATTGGGCACATATACCACATTCGGTTGCGTGAGGGCGGGATCCGGAAGCGGAGCCGGGGCAGAGAATGTGCCATATTTTGCCTGTAATTCATCAATCGGACCAAAATCCATGGCGCGGTAGGGGCAGGCTTCGACACAAGCAGGGCGTTCGCCCTTGTCCACCAGGTCATAACACATATTGCACTTGGTCATCACGCCCAATTCTTCATTAAACTGGGGTGCACCGTATGGGCAAGCCCATGAGCAATAACGGCAACCGATGCATTTATCCTTGTCGATTATAACGATGCCATCTTCCCGTTTGGAAATAGCAGAAGCAGGGCAGGATTGTAAACAAACCGGGTTAGAACAGTGATTGCAGGCTGTGGTTACCGCATAGGCAAACACGTTGCTGGGGGTCAGATCACCATTAATGTTCACCCAATCGCCGCCTTCATACAACATCACGCGACGCCAGCGAACACCAACCGGCAAATTATTCTTATCCTTGCATGCAACCTGACAGGCCTTGCAACCAGTACATTTATTAATATTGACAGAAAAACCTAAATTTTTAGCCATGGTTCATCTCCTAAAGCTTCTCAACCTGAACCAGGTTCGTGTGTGCAGCAAACCCCTTCGCATACGGGGTCGCCCGGTGCGTGGTCAGGGTATTAGCGCATCCGCGAATATCCACTCCGTTAGCATCCGGGGTATACCATGCACCTTGCGGCATATTGGTCACACCTGGGCGAATACGAGCTGAAACAAGGGCAGGAATATGAACCACACCACGATCATTGAATACTTTGACCAGATCGCCATTCTTAATACCGCGAGCCTGGGCATCCAGAGTATTGATCATGAGGCATTGTGGATGGGCTTCCTGCAAGATATCGACATTATCAAAGGTCGAGTGCGCCCTGGCCACAAAGTGAGTACTCATCATCATCAACGGGTATTTCTCACGCAGCGGATCACTAACGCCTTCCCATTCTGGGATGTACTGAGGAATTGCCGGCATTTCGGTCGGGTTTTTCATCGCTGCAATATCGGGTGAATAAACTTCTATCTTGCCGGTTTTGGTGCCAAGCGGGTTGGCCACGGGATCTGCGCGGAACTCAGCAAATGCCACGAAAGGTTTACCATTATCGACTTTGAAAACACCAACTTTTTTGAATTCTTCAAGAGATGGGAAGTTGGGGATTGCCTTTTGAGATACAGCCACCATATCGCGCATCCAGTCATCAGCAGTGGCATGACCTTCACGGAATGCATCACCAATGCCAAGCCTGTCAGCAAGCTGTTCAGCCACCCACAGGGCGTCCTTGGCTTCATACATCGGTTCAATGATCTTGTGGTTGAACAACGCCCACGAGTGATTGCCCTTCATACCATGGCCTTCACCAGTGATAATATTGTCCGCTTCAAAGCCGGATGTCTCGGGTAAGACGATGTCTGCAAACTTGGTGCTGGGGGTCATACAAATATCAGTGGCAACAATAAATTCCAAAAGGGATTCATCTTGCAGGATACTGATGGTCTTGTTGATATCACCGTGCTGGTTGATGATGGTATTGCCACCATCATTCCACATGAACTTCATGCTGACCGGTAATTTCTTGGATGCACCTGCATCACTTACCCCACCACCTGTGCTGGCGCCCCAGGCGACACTCTCGCCACGAACACCATCTTTTTCAGCAGTCATTTCGCTTCCACGGGACACAAAATCGGTCCAGAGGTAAGTCGGGATGGAAAGTTTGACCGGGTTAGCGGGAACAGGAATTCCGCCCATCGGGAAGGCAGCGCCACCCTGAACCAGGCCAGGAGCACCACCCTGAACACCAAAGTTGCCAGTCATCGCAGCCAGGATAGGCATGACGCGCATGAACTGCTCGCCATATGCACGACGTTGACCACCCCAGTTCTGGATAATCGCGCATGGTTTAACCAAAGCGATTTCGCGAGCAAGGATTTTGATGGTATTGGCTGGGATGCCGGTGATTTTGGCTGCCCATTCAGGAGTCTTTTCAGTGCCATCGGCTTTGCCTATGACATAAGACATCCAGGAACTATTGGCAGGTGCACCCTCGGGTAGGGTATCTTCATCAAAACCAACCGAGTGCGAAGCCATGAATGCTTTATCGTAAATATCTTCTTTGATCATGACATGTGACATGGCAGCAATCAAAGCCACATCTGTTCCGGGGTTGATCGGGACCCATTCTGCCTGGGTACCCACCACGGTATCGGTCATAATCGGGTCAACAATGATGAACTTGGTACCATTCTGGGCAGCTTTCATCATCCAGTAACCACCGTTATCGCCACCTGCACGAGTAATCACGGAGTTGTCACCGAACAACACAACCAGCTTGGAATTCATCACATCATCTGCCGAGTTACCAGAGTAACCACCGGTGGTAAAACCGACCACCTGGCCATAAGCAGCTTCGCTATAAGTACCATAGTAGTCAACATAACCACCATACAGGCGCAGTAAGCGCTGCATTAAACCCTGGCTGTTAGGACCAGACCAGTTGACACCCCATGCATAGTTGTTGTAGAAGGATTCGTTACCGTACTTCTCTTTAATTTCCTTCATTTTGGCAGCAACTGTATCCAGCGCTACTTCCCAGCTGATACGCTCAAATTTACCTTCACCACGCTTGCCCACTCTCTTGAGCGGATATTTCAAGCGTTCGGGAGCGTAAACACGACGAGTCTGACCGCGACCGCGCACACACGGAATGGCACGCGGCATGCTGTCCAAATTTTCTTCTTTAGTAGGATCGGGCACAAGTCGAACAACGGTGCCATCTTTCACAACAGCCCCGAGCACACATCGACCACCACAGTTATGGTAGCAGCCAATTGTTTTTACTTCTTCCACGCCAGCTGCGGCAGCAGATTCAACAGCCTTCAGGCCATATTGAACACCACCGGCTAAAGCAGCAGCACCACCAAGAGCAGCACTCCACTTCAGGAAGCTGCGGCGAGAGAGAACGGTATCGTTCAGGGTCTTCGTGAGGAAATTCTTCTCGTTCATTTATTTTCCTCCAGGAAAATATCAGAAATAATCATTTGCTCGTAGAGAGCGGAACCATCATGCTCAAATAGAAATTTGGTTACTCTAAAATATTTGTCCAATAAGTACACTCCTTACTATGAAATAACGGCTGGCTCAGCCGGGTTTGTGTTATTCTTCACGATAAGGATACCTTTTTTTCCCCACCTCAGCCATCATACCTCAGAGCACTCTTTACTCACCCTTAAGAGTGAGCTGTCATTCCAAGTAAATAGTTTTATAGCTTTTCAGATAATGACTTTGAATCGTAGTAGCGGCTTCAGCCGCTTCACCCCTCCAAACAGTGAAATCTAATGAAATCCTGGCTGCAAATCCAAAACCTTTTTCTGATTATCTGTATTCATCAGCAATAGGTTGGACAGAATCACCGCCAGATTAAGCATTTTGCTGGCCGGCTTCCAGTTGGCTGACCCATAGGGCGCAAAGGTCGCGAGCCGACTCAGCCAGCAGCCCGTAGGGCTTTCATGTCGTCAGCAGGCGGCTTCAGCCCCGCGAACCTTTGGCATTGCATCTGGTTATAAGCAATGAAATTGTCCAGCCTTTCCCTGACCACTACACTTTTTCTGATTATCAATACCAAATGCTTAGTTTCCAAATTCCTTCCCATGTACCAATGGCAACCCCCACACATTACCTTCATAATGACATCGGCTGCAAGCTACGCTTGCCTGAAGCGTATGAGAGATAAATGGTTTGGTTTTCAAAATACCTTCGTCGTCGATCGTCTGAAACAACTCCCATAAACCTGTTTCCTTAGAAGGACCCGCCTGCAAACCACTTGCGTCGTGACAGGCAATGCACGAAACTCCAGCATGCCTGGCTCCATGAATTCCAGGGTTTGCAAGGGCCGCCTGCGTGGCAGCTGGATGACAGTTCCCGCCACCACAAAAAGCCGAGACATTCGGATGCCCGCTTACTGGAGTAGCTGGGGGCATATCGCCGGGTTTGCGTATGCCCGCATGGCAACCAGCGTTGGAACAGGAAGCCCTGGCGCTATGCGGGTTATGACAATCCAAACAGGTAAAACCAGTATGGACAATTTTTTTCGAGTCGTCCTGAGCACTAATCTTCCCGGCAGTCGTATGACAGCCTTTGCAAAGTTCATTACCCTCAGCCTTGCTTATCTCATCTTTTTTATGGCAGACCCCGCAACTAACACTGCGCACTGCGCTCTTATGGGAGCTATCATTCCACAACAACCATTCTTCCGAGAGTTTTTCTGGAGCGGGGGTGGCTGGTACGGATTGGGTCAGCGTGGCAGTCGGCTTGAGCATTGCACTGGAGGGTTCCGGCTGTTGTACAAGCAATTCATAGCTAGGTGTTGCCGTAACAGGAAAAGAGCTCAAACAAGCACTTAACAAAAATACGATCACTGTAATCATTAAATATCTGATACGCACGTAATACTCCCGAAATGGGTTCAATTTTTACAACCTATAGCTTGGTCAGGCAACGGTTGGCCAGAATCACCGCATCGCAATGCCAGCGCTGGGTGTAATTAGTGTAATTGTCATTGCGAGTGATTCCACAACAGAAAATCACTGTTGTTCAATGTGAAAGAACATACTGCGCATAGTTGTCATTGCGAGGAGCGTGCTCTCCGCGACGTGGCAATCTTCTCTCGCGTCAGCACTAAATTCACGTTCTTAGGAACGAGCGTTCTTTCCCGAAGGGCATCGGGACGATGTGCGAGTGCGGCAATCTTTTACCCATCCAACAAATCGACACCTCGCGGAAAACACGCCCCTCCGATGCCAGAAACAAGCAAATAGGATAAAAAGATAGGATCATTCAAGCATTACCTGACTAAAACAAATTTTTACAACTTAATCCTGAATGTCAGGAATCGCGCGGAGAAACCAGACCGTGCTTCATGGCATAGGTGGCAGCCTGGGTGCGGTTTTCAAGCTGAAGTTTCTCAAGGATATTTTTGATATGACTTTTGACCGTGTTAACAGAAATTGACAGCTTTAATGCAATTTCCTGGTTACTGGCGCCACTGGCCACCAGACGCAGAACATACAACTCTCTCTCTGTCAGCGACTGCTCACCCTTATTCTCATCCGCCATGCGGTTGGCAACGGCTTTGAGCAATTTACCAGCCATGGCGCGTGTCATGGCCGTTTCGCCCCTCGAAACCCCTTCAAGTAGATTAAATAATTCGTCCGCATCCAAACTTTTTAACAGGTAGCCGGAAACACCCAGCTGAACAGCTTCATAAAGATGCCCATCCCTTTCAGAAGAGGTCAACATGACAATTGCGATTTGTGGAAATTTGTGCCGGATTTCCTTGGCAGCTTGCAAGCCGTCCATATTGGGCATATAAATATCCATCAAAATAACATCCGGGCGGAGTGTTTCGGCTAGCTGTATGGCCTCTTCACCGGTCTCAGCTTCACCCACCACGTCCACCAGGTCTTCACGAGTTTTCATCAACCCGATCAGACCCTGACGAAATAATTTATGATCATCTGCAATCAGTACTCTTGAAATCATACTTTACCTACCATTTTTATAAACCAACCCGGATATGGGCAGCATAGAACAGGAACCGGCCAATAATCTCACCTATCAAGATCAGCAAACACGATAGATAGACTCGTAAAAATATTTTTTGGGGAATCAATTTAAATCTGTACATCCGGTAAACAGCCACCCCCAGCAAGATTAATGCGCTAATAAGCAAAACCAGGCGCATCACCAGCAAGGGAAAATAAAGGTCGAGCAGCAGCTTCAGACTGGTTTGGGCAATCACCCCCCCCATTGAGAGCAGCTTCATCTGGATCAGGGTGATGGCAATACTGGCAAAAACCAGGATAACCACCAGAGTTGTCAGGCTCCCCAGAGAATATTTAATCCACTGCACACGCAACTTGATGTCGGCGGCTTTCTGAATCTCCGAAAATTTTAAGTCCAGCAGCATCAAGCAAGCCAATGCCACAACACCCAACATCATTGCCGTAACATAAAAAGATACGATCACCCAACCCGAATTCCAGGCCACTTGGGTTGGCAGCAGGTAGATACTAGCCATGCAGTAGACCAGGATGGCACCCATCAGAATTGCCAGCCAACCTGTCACACTGATTAAGCGCCTGCGTTCCGCTTTATAAAAAGTCAAATATAACAGCCCGGCCAGGGACCAAAAAAAAATGGTGGTGAAAACGATCTCACGACTGAGCCAGGACGATTTAAAATTTAACACAGCCCGGTAAGAGAGAAATGGTTTGCTCAAATGGAAATGTGCCGCAATCATCGCCACGACTGCTGTGAAAATAATCACCAGGATGGGATTGCGTATAAAACGATCAATCACGCCAGGTTTAAACCTCGCAACCGCAAAAGAACGCAGAACCCATAATGCAAACAGCGAACCTACTGCCATTTGCATCAAGATTGTATAAACCGGGAGTGCCCATTCACGCACATTCATTAACTACTCTTCTTCCGAATAAAAATTTTTTTCATTTTGAAATCACAACACTATGTTTTGGGAATCTTTCTTGCGGCAGGCAGGGAAGGATTGTATCAATACAGGTACCTGTTCCATTTCCACGCTCTGAGGTGATCGCAAGCGTCCCGCCCACACCTTCAGCCCGTTCCTGCATGGTCTGCAGACCAAAATTTCGCTTCGAAGTTCCCCGACTTATACCAACGCCATCATCTACTATATGCATATGAACATGGTAATTATCGTTAATAAATATTTTTTTGAAATTGACTTCGACCTGGCTGGCCAAAGCATGTTTACGAACATTGGTCAGGGCTTCCTGCAAAATACAAACCAATTGAACCTCCGCAACCGAAGAAAGATGTAGATCCCCTTCCACTTCATAGTGAAACCGGGTTTTTATATTGGTTTGAATGCCAAATTCAGCCAGGTATTCTTCCACAGCCTGGATCAGACCTTTTTCATCCGCCAATGTTGTGCGCAAACTCAAAATATTCTCACGCACATCGGCATTGGCCAACTGAATAGCCTGACGCATTTGTGTCAGTTCATCCTGAAGTTTTTCAGACTTACCCTGCTTGAGTAATGATCCCAGGGTTTGGACCTGCAAGTTCAAATAACCCAGGACCTGTGCCAGGCCATCATGCATTTCACGCGCAATACGACCACGCTCCTCAATGATGGACAGGGATTGCAGTTGGGATGTCATCAACCCATGCTGAATGGCGATTGCCACCTGGTCAGCCATGCTTTCCAGCCAGATCAAATCCGTCTCAGAAAATAAATCCGGATCCCAGCGTGCAATCCACAGGCTGCCAATGGTTGTGTTTTCCAACTTCAATGGAACGATGGCAAGCGCCTTTGGATGCTGGTCAGTAAAAAAACAAATACCTTCAAATACTTCTGAGGCTTCACCATCCTGAGAACGATAGGGACGGGATGTCCGGAGCACATTTTGGATCTGACCGTTGGTGACATAGAGCGTAGAACCGGTTACCAATTCGGTTTTTTGCGCGATGGAATAACATTTCAATTCCAAAGCGGTACTATCCTGGCTGAGAATTGCCAACCCCACAAAATCAACCCGCAGCATTTGACGCACGGTTTGCTCAATCTGGATCAATATATCATCAACATGATCCAACTCAGCAATCCGGCGGCTGATGCTAACCAGGGCATTTGTCCAACCCTCTGCTGCACGCAAGGCGCTAACTTTGGACTCGATCATAGCTTGTTGGGCGTGGTCACGCTCATCCTTCAAGGCTAAGATCTGTCTTTTCCGTATGGCTTCAAAGATATCCAGGGCCTTGATAACAAAAAAAGTAACAATCAGCGCTGAAAACATACGCCAGATTTCGATTGGCAGACCCGTTGTATCCAGAACACTCTGATAATCCAACCAGGGGGTCAAGCTGTAAAGTTGGGTTCTACTGGCTTGTTCCCCAGTGAAAGCATTATTGATGACGCGGTCATAGTTGTAATAGGAAGCCGGCCCATACGGCGCAGCGGGTACGATCAGCCCCACGACTAGCGCCTCAAACAAAAACGCCATACCCGCACCCAGCATAAGATTGGAAACATCAACCATTCCCAATTTCCGCTGGATAAACCACTGGCGCAAAAAACCAATTCCAGCCAGTAAACTGCCAGGCAAATAAAGTAAATAGCGAGTCCAGATTTCGATGGGAATTTCAATCGGAGAGGGAGTGATGAAGGTTGTGGCAGCGTAGGTAATTACAAAAGCAATTGGCACGATCAAGATACCCGGAATAAAAATACTCCAGGCTGGCAGCGGGTTGATATTATTCAACACGCCCCAACCAAAACGCAAAATTAAAACGCCGGTCAGCAGATGCAGCACCACCCGTAAAATACTCAGGATATCAGAAAAATTCTGAAGCGAGCCACTGCTAAGGAACATATCCACCCAACCGGCTGCACCACCCACAAACCCAAAAGCTGCCAGCCAGGGCAGCTCGTTTTTTAAAGGAAAATTCCCCTCGCGTCGCAGTTGGAGATAAGCGGCCAGACCCAGCCCAGCAAATGCCAAACCATGTAAAAAATAGAGAAATATCACCTAAAAACCTTATAAAAAAATATGAAAGAAGTTTGGTCTGCTATAGTCAACTTATCAGATTTATTTTATCGTTTTTAGAGTAAACGCTACAATTGACAAAGGTCACAATTCTGAACCTGATTTGTAACGGACTCAAGCCTTTTCATTAGATGCTTATCTTAAAAATGACTTTTTTTTTCATGGCTAGGTCACAGTGTACTAATATTCGATGAACATTGCTCAAACCCTCCAAAATGTCATCTGAACCAGCAGTGCTCTCCCGTTGGGATGGCGCCGGGCTCGCGATGACAACTACACGAAGTTCGGCGTCGTCAATCTAAATAACTTGAATTATGGATAACGTAGTTTGGTTGGTTTGATCTTACCAACCCGTGAAATTATCATTGGTTTGCCCTGCAAGTAGAGATTTTCTGCGCACAACGCCTGATTATTGCGTAGGGTTGCCCGGCATAATTATGGATTTCGGAGTAAAATGGACCGATCTGGTTATCAAAAATCACATACCAGGTGTCAAACAAGGAGATAAAATGAGCGATGATTTAAAGGTTCAGGATGGCCAGGTCGTATCGATGACATATACTTTACGCGTGGAAGGCGAAATTCTGGACTCTTCTGAAGGTCAGGAACCTTTGCAATTTATCCAGGGTGCAGGCAATATCATCCCCGGGCTGGAAAATGAAATTTATGAACTGGGTCTGGGCGATAGCAAAAAAGTTGTCGTCCAACCTGAAGACGGCTACGGCGTTCTGGACCCGGAAGCCTTTATTCAGGTCCCGCGCGATCAGTTCCCCGCCAATATTCCGCTGGAGTTAGGCGTCGAGATACAGGTGACGGATGAAAACGGCACCCCAATGAACGCTTGTATCGATGCCATTGATGACGAACATGTCACACTGGATTTCAATCATCCATTAGCTGGCAAGGAACTGCACTTCGATATCACTATCGTAGCTCTGCGGGATGCGAGCGATGAGGAAAATGAACACGGTCATGTGCACGACGGACATAACCACTAACCTGGTAACAGGTTTAGCCTGACGAAACTAAAAGACCTGGATGACATTAACTGTCACCCAGGTCTTTTTTGATTTAAGAAACATCATTAATGGTTATGAACTTGAAGCACATAAAACAGAGAATTGTTTTTTGTGGTGTTTTGCGGATGAATAATCCGTAAAACACCACCTGCGAGATAGTTCCGGCTTCAGCACGGGGCAGGGCAAACCATGGTCCCGATCTTTGCACGGGATGGTCCCGATCTCTGCACGGGATTGATAATTTAACCTGGTGAAGATCAAATTTCTTATTGTAGAGAAAACCCGAATAAAAATCTAAACCTTAGCCATTATTCGGCTTACGGTTTTTTATACCAGCAGCACAAACAGGATGGCAAAGACCGCACAACCCAGATTGACCAGGTCATTATTGAGCCAACTCCAGCCGCGCTTGGGAACAGTAAGTGTTCCACAGGTGTGCGTGGGATGACGCTCTGTCTCTTTATTGCAGGTAGGACAATGATAGATGGCCTGTACGGTTGCCCCCAGCAGCGAATCAAACAGGGAGCCCAGGAAACCCGCCAGCGTAATCCACAATCCCATGGTCCAGGCAGCGGGTGCAGGTGAAAAAAGCGCAGCCAGCACACCAATCAGAGCTGAACCAGCTAGAGCGGCAAATGTCCCCATCAACGAAACGCCACCAGATGTGCCTTTTTCCACCACGCGTGCCAGGTTGGTAATCAAACGCGGCGGGTGGGGGTTGAGCACGCCCAACTCAGTTGACCAGGTATCTGCGTTAACTGCTGCCAACGAGGCTGCAAAGACCAGCCAAACCCAGGGCGAAGCGGGGAAAAAGTAATGCAAACCGGCAAAAATGGTTGCCAGACCACCATTCCCAAAGACCTGACCGGCATCCCGGCGACCGCCCTTTGAGAATTTCTCATTCAAGCCAGACTTGCGCTTTTTAAACATGCGCGTTAGAGCACTGGACGAAATAAAAAATGCCAGCAGAAGCAAGGCCCACTGCCAACCGCCCATCCCGAAAATGACCGTCCCAACCAAAACAGCAGCAAAAGCCCCTGACTGGTTGAGGCTGTGAGCACGATAAGCAGCAAATCCGATGACAACTGCACAGGAAAAACCGACAAATAATTGCATAAGCATCAAATGGGGGTATTTAGAATAAAAAATACAGCAATCAGAAAAAACAATGAGGACAACACACCAGATACCCACAATGTCAGTGCCAGTATACTCAACTCGGGTTTACGATAAAAGAACAACCCGGTCAGCAATCCAAACGCAAATAAAAAGGAACTGAGAATTGGTAGCAGGATCAACTGGGTACCCGGAACCGCTTCAAGCGGAATGCCATTGGCATCGAAACCAAGCGAAACCTTTGCCAGGGAAGGGATGAGCACCGTCACCCAGACTAGCAACCCGGCATTCAAAAAGGCACCCACCAACCACAAAAAACGCACAATAGGTTCCTGCCAGGCCATGGTAACCATAAAAGAGGGATACTGGGATTGCCCACGCAAGGTATTCAGACTACCCATTTCAATTGATTTTTGGAAAGCAGCCATAAAAGCGGCAGGATTTTTGGGCGAAATGGCATAAATCAGACTGGCAGTTGCCACCAGCACCAGGTTATCGGTATCGGATGCCAGAAACTCCACCTTGCCAATATCCAGCTGGCGGGTAACACCCAGAATACCGCCTGGTAGACGGAACCACGGCAAATTAAGGGGAGCCAGCAGCCCTTTGACTGGACGAATCCATTCCACCTCGTTGACCGGGATATCTTCCAGGCGCAAACCCCAAATTAGACGCAAGGTATTCCGGTCAATCAGATAGTTTGCACGCGTAAGCGCATAGGCGCGATAGCCAAGAATCGGAATAGAAATGGCAGTGACAACGAAAACCAAAACATAGAGCGTAAAAAATAGCCCAACTGGCGTGTGGAACGTCAGGTAAAACGCTAAAATACTGACCAGGCTGATGCCAATAGCCAGACCGATATGCAGAATCAGTCCACGCTGCCGGGCGGGCGGGAATTCATTCATTACCGCCCTATTTCCTGCCGTAATACTTCACAAACGTATTCAACCTGTTCCTGTGTCATAACACCGCTGAAGGGAACAGCCACACCACGGTTGCCCAAGTCTTCGGTTATGGGATAGTCGCCTTCGATATAACCAAATCGTTCCTGCATGTAAGGTTGTAAATGAATGGGCAGGAAGTAGGGTCGAATGGGGACTCCACGTTTTTCCAGGCGCTGGGCCAATTCGGCACGATCGATGCCGGGTGCCAATCGAATAACATACACAAACCAGGACATACGCACAGTATCTGGAACCACGACTGGGATCTGGATACCTGGGATATCTGCCATATATTTTGCATACCACCCTGCAACCTGCTCGCGCCTGGCAAGCATTTCTTCGAGGCGGCTTATCTGGGCCAGCCCCAAAGCAGAGGACATTTCGTCCAGCCGGTAATTGTAGCCAAGGAAAGTATGGGACAACCAGGTATCACCCGGGGCCCGTCCCTGATTACGCAGGGCACGCATAAAATTTGCTGCTTTTTCATCATCAGTAATCACGATGCCACCTTCTCCGGTGGTCATTTGTTTATTGGGATAAAAAGCAAAAATACCAAAATCGCCAATGGTACCGGCCTTTTTATCCTTGTAAACGGCGCCTAACGCCTCACAAGAATCCTCAATGACCCGCAGGTTATGGGTCTGGGCTGTTTTCAGGATCGGGTCCAGCGCCGCCGGCTGGCCAAAGACATCCACGGGCAAAATAGCTTTGAGCATGCCCGCGCCACGTCCACGCCTGGGCAGCCATCTTTCGGCAGCCCGGCCACCCTGCATCAGATCACGGGCTGCCTCTGCCACAAGCTCTGGATTTATGTTACCAGTAGCCGGGTCCACGTCCACAAATACAGGCACAGCATTTTCAAACAGGAGCGCATTGGTGGATGCAACGAAAGAAAAGGGCGTTGTGATGACCAGGTCACCTACCCCAATATCACAGGCGCGCACAGTCAAGTGCAGACCAGAGGTACCGGAATTGACCGCTACGGCATGTTTTGCCCCAGTGTAGTCACAAAAAGCTTTTTCGAATTCGATCACCTTTGGCCCAAGGCTGAGATAGGTGGTATTAAAAACATCCATCACCGCTTGGCGTTCCAAGTCGGTAAGATCCGGGGAAGACATGGGAATTTTCATCATTTTTTTCCGGGCTCCAAATTCAACTAATCGGTCAAAAAAAATTTAGAGTGAATTCTTAAAGTAAATTGGCTCGAAGAAGATCAAGTACATCACCCAACGGAACCTGTTTGTTTTCAGATTCAGGGCGCATTTTTACTTCCACCATCCCATTTTGCAAGCCACGCTCGCCAACGGTTACGCGCACTGGGCAGCCAATTAAATCAGCGTCATTAAATTTAACACCAGCCCGCTCATCCCGATCATCAAAGAGGACCGTTAAACCAGCGGCTGCGAATTGCTCATCCAACTCCCGAGCTGTCGCAGCGGTGTCCAGCGTCTTGCCAGGCACCTGCATCAGATAAATATCAAAGGGCGCTGCTATAAATGGAAGAACGAGACCTTTTTCATCGTGGTAGATTTCTGCCAGAGCCAGGAGCATGTTTTCTGGCTGCAGGCTGCCGCTCATCAAGACTGGAAGAGCATCCCGACTTTCCAATGCGAAGTTACATTCCAGGCAGGCTTCTCCGGCAGAGGCCAGAGTCAAATCGGCAATCAGATCCGCCTGGTAATCACGAGGGTGATTTGTATGCTTCAAGTGATAACCAATTTCGTTGGCACCCGCCACAAGGTTTGGAGAATTCGCTACCAGGTTATCCACCACAACCAATGCGCCGTGCAACCCTAGCGGGGAAGCATAACCGGGCACCGCACCAACCGCCCGGATTTCATCCGGAGTGGCCAGGCGTACCTCACCGACCAAGGCTTTCAGCTTATCTTCACTCATCTGCATGTCACCGCGCACGACTACAAAAACAAATTTCCCGTCATCCAGGCGCGTAAACATAAGGGCTTTGGCCGTCTTTTCCTGTGGAAGTTGCATAAAAAGAGCCAACTGGGCAATGGTGCTGCACTCGGGTGTCTCCACCCGCTCAATGGGCAAGGGTTCTTCCTGACTAAAAGGCAATTTGCGACTGCAGGCCAATGTGCGCCGGGCAGCAACTCCACAGTTTGGGCAAAGCAAAATCTCTTGGGCTGCACCCTTGAAAATGGCAAAATGTTCATCCAAGCCCGAGGCATACGCCCCGGGCAATCCCAGGTGGGTGAGTAAATTTTCCGGTGTATAGGTGGCAGCCTTCAATCCCTGATTTAACCGATCAATCACAAGCTGACCAAGCCCCAAAAGCTCTGCAGAACGAGAGAGATAACCGGCACGGTACAAAATGGCAAATCCCTCCGTACGAATCTCGGAGGGGGCTGAACGTTGGGTCTGAATGGAGAGTTCGGAATATTTCATATGCTCTGGATCAGGCAGGTGCCTGGTCATTCATGGGTTCTTCTGGGCCGGTATCAGCACCCAGATCCAGTTCAACGTGATCTTCCATGCGGATCTGTCCGCGCAGGAAGGCCCCGTCTTCGGTAACAAAAGAGGTGGTGACAACATCGCCCCAAACACGACCCGTGGCGCGAATCTCCAGCTTCTGGGTGGTGATATTGCCACGCACAGCACCAGCCACTATGACTGTACTGGCACGGATATTTTCACAGGTTACACGTCCGCTTTCACCGACGACAAGCATACCACGCAGGCCGATTTGACCTTCGAAGGTGCCTTCGATGCGGACACCGCCCGCACCGCTGAGCTTGCCTTCCCAGATGACTCCAGGACCCAGGACAGAGGTGATACGCTCGACAGCCTGAACAACCGGCGGTGGGGTGCTTTGTTGAGTACTCGCGTTTCGCTTGAACATGGTTGTTTTATTGGATCCAAACTTATCAGATTAGCTACAAACCGTAATTGTACCTTGAAAAAAATGGATTTCAGGAACAAACATTCGCATGGGTGTTAGGCGGCATGAAAAAAGCTGTACAGCCAGGGCTGCACAGCTTTTGAAGCGTCAAGTATTTTTTGTCTAGGCTTCTTTTGGATTTGCACGCGGGTCGGCGGCTGACATAATGTTGTAGCCGCTATCCACGTAGAGGATTTCACCGGTCACATGCGCAGCCATATCCGAGCAGAGATAAAGCGCGGCGTTGCCACAATCTTCGGGGGTGACATTTTCACGCATGGGTGCCATATCGGCAAAGTTTTTGTACATATCCCGGAAGCCGCTGACGCCCATGGCTGCCAGAGTACGGATGGGACCAGCTGAAATGGCGTTGACACGAATGCCCTGCGGCCCGAAGTCAGAAGCCATATAGCGGGTGGAAGCTTCCAACGCAGCCTTGGCAACACCCATCATATTGTAATTGGGGGCAACCTTGACCGACCCGTAATAGGTGAGGGTTAACAGGGCTCCACCCTTGCGCAGGATGGGCTGAAAAGCACGCGCCAACCCTACGAAGGAATATACGCTAATATCCATCGCCAGATGAAACCCGGCGCGGCTGGTGTTATAAAACTGGCCGCTCAACTCGTCCTTGTTTGCAAAGCCGATCGAGTGGACGATAATATCAATCTGACCAAAGCGTTGTGCAGCTTTCTCGGCCACAAGCGCAATCTGCTCATCCGAAGCAACATCACATTGCTCGACAAAATCCACATTCAACTGCGCCGCCAGTGGCTTGACCCGCTTTTCCAGGGCTTGACCGGCATAGCTAAATCCGAGCTGTGCACCTTCACGTGCAAAGGCCTGGGCAATACCCCAGGCAATCGATTTATCATTGGCGAGACCAAATATCAAGGCATTCTTACCGCTTAAAAGACCCATAATTCCTCCAGGTGTGGTTATACAGTCGCAAGAAAGCGCCACGGAAGCGATTTCCAGGGCTCAGGTACATTATATAAACCCACTCGTGCGCCAATCGTCACGTTTGTGTCAGATATCACTATCCCAGGTTCAAGCCATAAGCCATTCGCGGAACTGGTCAGATCCAGATCATGCTGCGATCCATCAATCCCAAAAGCCTGGGTCAATTTGGCAGGGCCATTCGTCCAGTTGGCAGGTTTGACATGCCCACGCCGGGCTGCCACCAGCTCTACACCACTCTCCAACTGCATAGCACGGATCAAGACCGCAGCGGGAAATCCTTCGGGCTGGGTGACGGCGTTCAACATCCAGTGCATCCCATAATTGAAGTAAACATAAGCCCGTCCTGGGGGACCAAACATGACGCGTGTACGAGGTGTGAGACCCGCGCGGGCATGACAGGCCTGGTCATCCTGACCGATATAAGCTTCGGTTTCAGTGATCAAACCAGAAAGACGGACACCGTCCAGGATGCGGACCAGGCGTGCACCCAGCAGTGCCCGGGCAACGATCAGAGTAGGGCGATCATAAAATTCGACTGGCAGAGGCATAAATGGGGAAGGAAAAAATCAGCTAGTTTTAACAGGCCAATGCGCCCGGTCACCGATCCGATCCACACGCCAGACGTGCAGGTCGGGGTAGTATCGGAATGAGGCAATTCCGGTGTTTTCCAGGCTGAAGTGCGGTCCCTGAAAATTGGGATGGGGGCTGATGCCTAGAATGGCATAAATTGCCATGTTCAAGATGGCACCGTGTGTCACCACCAGATAGCTGCCAGACGGGCGTTGAATCACTTTGTGCAAGGCCTGTCCGGCGCGCAAATAAAGCGCCCAATCACTTTCACCGCTCTCATCGACGGAATCATAAGGATTCACAAATTCAGGTTCAGGAAACTTTGCCTGAATTTCATCCACGGTCATCCCGGAACGAGTGCCCATGTCCCGTTCGACCCAGAGCGGATCAAATTCCAGGGTAGGGATGTGTAATCTATCAACCAGTATCTGTGCAGTTTCACTCGCCCGGCTGAGTGGGCTGGCAATGGCAGCATCAAAACTTGTTCCATCCGCCAGCCAACACTGTGCCAGGGCGCGTGCCTGTTGACGACCTGTATCAGAAAGAGGGTAATCGCTTAAGCCCTGCATGCGGTTTTCCAGGTTGCCAATTGATTCGCCATGCCTAACAAAAGTGATGCGCGAAAAGTTAGCTTTACGGTCTGTCATTGGCTGTCACACTCCATGCAAGTTGAAATTAATAATCCGTATCGCTAGCGATGTAACCACTTGTAAATCGCTGATCCACACCCGGGGTTGCCGGGCAGGAAGATTTTTAAATAAGACTGCAGCGCAAAAAAACGGTCTAGGGCTCTTTTTTGATCAAGTACACGGGACGGCCTTTGACTTGCTGGAAAATGTAGCCGACATAGACCCCGATGAAACCGAGCAGGATCATGATGATGCCGCTGGCAATTAACACGACCGCCATAAGAGAGCTCCAACCAGGGACAATTTTGTCATATTGTCCGGTAAACCAGAGCAATAAGACGTACAGTATTTGAATCAAAGCCAGGATCAGAAAGATGCCCCCGACACTGAGCCCAATGTAGAGCGGCATCAGTGAAAAAGAGAAAATGGCATCGGAGGCAAGACGCAGCATTTTGCCGAGTGAGTATTTGGATTTACCTGCCACACGTTTGGGTTCGTGATAGGGCAGGATCACACTTTTAAAACCCATCCAGACAATCATCCCGCGTAAGAAGCGATGATATTCCGGCATAGTCTTAAGGGCATCCAGGGCCTGACGCGAAAGCGCGCGGAAATCGGCAGCGCCTGGTTGAACATGTGTGCCACTGATGCGGTTCAAAAGGGAGTAAAACGCATTGGATGTGACTCGTTTAAATGAAAGGGAAGATTCGGCTTCAATGCGCTGAGCCTGGACAATGTCATAACCCTGCTGGACGAGATCGATCATTTCTGCCAGCATCTCGGGTGGGTGCTGACCATCTCCATCCATCGAAATTATCACATCCCCATCCGCCAGATCCAGCCCGGCAGTCAGGGCTGCCTGATGCCCAAAATTGCGGCTGAGGTAAATGGGACGGATGCGGGCATCACGCTCAGCGATCGCCTTGAGGGCCAAACCGGTACCGTCCGCCGAACCATCATCGACATAGTAAACCGAGCAGTCGTAGGGCAGCGCATCCAGAACAGCCGCTATTTTTAAGTGAGTCTGTTCAATCACCCCAGACTCGTTATAAACAGGGATCACAATCGAAACTTTTAAGTTTTCAGACATAATTCAGCACCCGGGTTCTGCAATGAAATTCCAAATCAAGTTTAGATTTTACCACCGCAAAATTATCCGGCTAAAAATAAATCAGGACCAGCATGGTTAAAAGTCACAGGTTATGTACATCTGAAGAAGCACATGACCTGTGACTTTATTTATTTTTTTGGAGGTGAACAAAAGATCAGGCTAAAACCACTCCATGCCTATCCTTTAGTAACTCGATTGTCCGCTTTATTTCCGATGCGGTCTGTCCGGCTGTCCAACCCAGAGATTCTGCCATAATGGCAGCTAGTTCCTGCACCATCGGCAACGTCACCTCACCCAGCCAGGCCAGGGTCGAACGGCGCAGGATGAGATCATCGACATGGACGGCTTTCTCGTGCTGCACGAGGAATTGCACTTCACGCCGGGACCAATCTGGCTTGGAGGCGAGCGGTGCATCCTGGCTCGCCTGAAGATATCGAGCTATCTCCAGGGCGCGCGTCCCATAACGGTCGAAGAGTTTTTTGGGCTGTAGGTCACCCAATCCGGTCTGGGTGGCTATTTCTTTCACAAAATCAATCTGGGCCAGGCTGACACGTGGATAATTTTTCCCACCGCCGATTTGCAGATCACTGGTATCTGCTTTGCGAGGTTTTCCGAGGAAAGCCAGGGCTTTGTCGGTTACCTGTTCGCTAAAGGCACGGAAGCTGGTCCACTTGCCGCCTACCAGCGAATAAACCAGAATATTTTCGACTTTATCTTCCATGATAGTGTGATCGCGGGAGATTTGCCCGGTGGTCTTGGCGTGCATGTATTCGAGTGGACGCACCCCTGAAAACTGGAAGACGATATGCTCACGATTGACTTTGATGGCCGGGAATACGCGCGAAACCAGGTTGATAAAGTAATCAATCTCTTCAGCGGTACAGCGCACCGCATCCGGATCTGTTATCGGAATATCGCTAGTCCCAATGATGACCTTGTCATAAAACGGGAAGATCAACACAATCCGACCGTCTTTATTTTCGAAGAAAAATTCATTATTTCCAATCGCAGCCCGCAGTTCTGGGTGATGGAGCACGAGGTGAGAACCCTTTGTGCCGCCAATGTAATGACCGGAAAGTCCCAAACTGGTATTCGCCATGTCAATCCACGGTCCGGCTGCGTTGATGATTAGTTTGGGCTGGATATGCAGGGTTTCGCCGCTCAATTCATCCTTGAGGCTGATCTTGCCGCTATCTGCACCCTGCAAGCTGACATAATTCAGCGCACGGGCATGCGGGCCTTCAGCTTCGGCATCCAGGACCAATTCGACGGTAAAACGCTCGGGCGAAAGAATCTGCCCATCATAGTAGGTGGCGGTGTACTTGATATCGGGTGAGAGTTTTGGATATTTCGCAAGCGATTTTTCACGACCCTCAAATTTGTGAGGGGGCACAGTGCCCTGGGCGCGGGTGAAAGAATCGTAGAAAATAAGTCCAATTTTGATCACCAGGGCGCCGCGTTCGGCAGGTTTATCCAACAGGTTCAAGAATTTGAAAGGTGCATTTAACAAACCAGAAAAAAGTTTAAACATCGGCACGACCGTTGGAAGCGGGCGGACGACATGCGGTGCATTTTCGATCATGCGATTGCGTTCCCGGACGGCTTCACGTACCAGCCGGAACTCGCCATTTTCGAGGTAGCGGATACCACCATGCGCCATGTGCGATGAAGCCGCACTTGCGCCGGAACAGAAATCGCCACGATCGATCAATAAAACATCCACGCCGTTTAGTGCCAGGTCGCGGAAGGTGCCAACGCCATTTATACCGGCGCCAACGATGAGAACGTCTGGAGATTTAGTCTTAATTGAAGAAAGGATGTCTGAACGGTTCATAATTTTTCACCTTACCGGCGGAGATTGTTTGTGAATTTCGTAACTATATTTTACGCCTAAAAACGCACATTTAACAATCTATAGGCATTTGGGAATTACAAAAAGACATACACAAGCCGCGCCTTTTATGAGTGCGATTAACGTAGGTGTAAAACCACATTGCCAAAACATACAGATAATAGTGATGATTGTCATGTTGAATTGTATAAATAAAAATTATATAATCAAAGAATATGGTTTTGGGTGATTTTAAGTTATCCTGTCAAATCAATTTTCTTGTCAGTATTTTTTAATTGAACAACCTGCATCGATTGGCTTGATGTTTTCGTCGATATTCTTTGCGAATTCGCGAAAATAACCCACATTTTTCGGGGTTATTTTGCCAGTCGTTGGAAACTGCCAGATAAAAAACTCAACTTTTTATCTACCTTATTCATGGTCCGGATGTTTGCAAGGGATATGTGTTGCAAACAAAGCAACTGCAATGAAATACAAGGAGAATGACATGAAACAATTTTTTCCCAGAACCATGTTGGTCAATGGCATGCGATTACTGATGATGGTTGCCCTTATTCTTAGCCAGTTTGGCCAATTGGCTTCACCAGCAGCCGCCTTGAAAAACACAACATTTGACTCTTCCCGCAGCGCAACCCTCAGTGGAACAGTGACACTCTGGCATGATTTCGAAGGCGCCAATGCAACCGCGCTGGATATGGTGATTACGGCAGCAGAAACAGCTAATCCGGGTCTGACTATCGTCTCCACCTTTCATAATTTTGGAACGATCTATTCAGATTATGAAACTGCTGTGGCAGCTGGAGGAGGTCCAGACCTGTTCCTTGCTCCAACCGATTTCATGGGCAAGCATGCCCGCCAGGAATTAATCCTCAACCTCGACACCTATCTGACGGGTAAGATGACAGATTTCCTGCAAAGTGCACTCGATTCAGCCACAGTTGACGGTGTGCAATATGCCATTCCGGTTTCTGCCCTGACAGTTGCCCTGTATTACAACAAGTTGACTATTGACACCCCACCCACCACCACGGATGAACTACTGACGTTGCTGCAAGGCGGCAAAAAACTGGCCGCACCTGGCAGCGCTGGAGGATCGTATTATTTTTATGGTTTCTGGGGTGCCTTCGCAGGTGAATTGATGGACAACAGTGGTTTGTGTATTGCAGACCAGACCGCTGCCTTTGCGAATGCCATGCAGTACCTGCTGGATATACAAAGCGCCGGAGCCACATTGCGTACAGATTATTTCACTGCTGAAAATAGTTTCCTCAATGGTGGGGTAGATATGATGATCAATGGGCCCTGGGCGTTGAATACCTACAAAGCCAGCCTGGGCAATAATCTGGGTGTGATCATGCTGCCAACCGGACCTGACAATAAGAATGCCCGGCCATTAAATGGACCCAATAGCTTTTATATCAATCCGCATACTTCAAACCCAACCAATATAGTCGATATAGCTCTAACCCTGACTAACCAGACCTCATCGCAAATTCTTACCAATGCCGGCAGCCTGATCCCCGTCCGCAGTGACGTGACCAGCACAGATCCGCTGGTCACCGCCTTCCAGCAGGCCGCTGAAAATGGCATTGCACGCCCGCAGAACAAGCAGATCGATAATTACTGGGATAGGTTCCAGGAAATGATCGACAACGTATTGGCTGGCACGGTTTCGACGTCAGACGGAGTCCAGACTGCCTGCTCAAAGATGAACAATGCCTCAATCCATATCGATGTCTGGTTCAAAGATGGACATGCCAGCGCCTACGATTGGCCGATTGGTTCCCACCTAACCATGAACATCGACGACCCGTCCACTGCCTCCACAAATCCAGATTTTTCGCTGGAAGCAGATGTGGTCGTCGCCCCCTGGGATGCAAACGCCACCGTGGCCGAATTTTCACTGAACGGAGACTATACCATCACGCCCGGTATGACCGTAACCATTTCAGGTGCGAGCCGGACAAAAGACTTGTTAATCACCGACCTGGCTTTCACCGATCTAAATTTTGCCCAGGATACCGTTTCGGGGATGGCAGAACCGGAACAACCTCTCTGGATGTGGATGGAAAGCTCCTGCTGCCGGAATTTCAAGGCAAACGCAGGTGGAGACTGGAGCGTAGACTTTAAATTACCTGGTTCAGGTGATGAACCCAGCGTCGACATTAAAGCAGGCACATTCGGCACGCTAAATGGACCCGATGCGGATGGAGATAACACCGCCCTGAACTGGTCTGCCAAAAATCCCAGAATTTCGGCCCGGCTGCAAGATAATGTGATTGAAGCTTTTTCTTGGACGCTGGACTCCACGGTGAACCTGACGCTTTACGACCCTATCAGCGAACTGACCTATACAGATTCGCAGATAGCCGAGGTGACGAGTTGGGATGCGAACGAGACCATTACCCGCTTTGCTATCCCGGCAGCCTTCAAACTAAGGGCTGGACAGCTGGTAACGGTCAGTAACGGTAACGATGTAGACCCAGATAAAACTATGACGATTGGCGATATTGCCATCACCGGCATTAACACAGCTACCGATGTGGTCGAGGGAACTGCTTCATCCGGATCTCCCATTTTTGTTGGGGATATCTGCGAAAATAATATTTGTGCCTCTCGTGATGTCCGCGCCAATGACAGCAGTGCATGGACGGCAGATTTTCAAAACCCGGGTCCTGCAGGCGGCAACCCCAATGAACAAAATACAGCCGATCTACGCTGGGGTATTTTCGTTGAAGCCCGGCAGTATGAACCTGATGGAGATGAAACCCAGACCAGTTGGTCCATCAACCCAGAACCTTACGTTAAGGTTTACACAGATAACAACCGTGTCCAGGCTGAATATTATCCTGAGACCAATACGCCGCTAACCCTGGACGTCACCCGTGATGGGATCTCCGTTTTTACTAAAGTCGAAAGAACCGAGCTGGCTTACTGGAATAACACCACCATCGTGGCGTTCTTCAATAGTGATGGGGCTTTTGAATTCCAACCAGATGATATTGTCACACTAACCGGTGGTGGCATCACTAAATCCCTGGTGATAAAGTCACTCAGTATCAGCAATGTAGACCAGGTCACTGACCAAATCTCCGGCACAGCCGTAAAAGATGATCTGATTAAATTGGTGGATTGGGAAAAATTCCCGCTCACCCGTCAGGTAACCACTAATGATGGCGGAAACTGGACGGTCGATCTCTCCACTCCCGGCATTGGACTACACGAAAAATTCACAACTCACCTGCGCGACAGCAATTCGGGTGGCGAAGCCTGGCAGCAGGATGCGGATGGCGACCAGGTGGCCTTCCGCTGGATGGGTAAATCTGCGGCCATCCAGGCCAGAATTAACGATAACTATGTCCGTGCCGGCGGCTGGCAGTTGGGTACCCAGGTGGATATGAGTATCCATGATCCCAGTGGGACCTACTCGGACTTTCCCGCCGATTCTCAAACAATGGTACAAGCCTCCTGGAACCCCCATGAAACCACGGCCGATTTTGCCCTGACCGATATCAGGCTCCTCCCCGGCATGGTTGTGACTCTTTCCGGATCTGGCAATACCCGTACGCATACCATCATCGCTTCTCCCCTGCATGTGATCGATCCCGAAAACGACACCATTTCGGGCGTAACCAATGCCAATGGCTATGTCAGCGTAAATGATTGGGGCGCTTCCGCCCGGCGCGGCACAACCGCCGACGATAGCGGAAACTGGACAGTCAATTTTGCATCTGCGACCACGGATGGCGAAGGCTCCTCTGATATCAAACTTGGCAGCCAGGGCGACACCTGGTTATATGATGACGATAATAACGCTTCCGTTTACAACTGGAGGGTCGTCGACACTCACATGGATGTCTGGTATCAAAATGATTCCATAGATGCCTATGACTGGCCTATCGGTGCGCATGTCACCCTGACCATTCAGGATGCCGACCCCGCCACTGATGATTACAACCAGGAAATAGATATAACCGATTATGCCCCCTGGGATGCAACCAAAACCCTGGGTGAATTCAACCTTGAAGGGTTGTTTGACATCCAACCCGGTATGCATGTGATCATTTCAGATGGAACCATTACCAAAAGCTTGGATATCTCCAATTTGACAGTCACCAGTATCAATCCGGTCACAGATACCATCACTGGCGGCACAGAACCCGATCAATCGATGTTTATGTGGATGGATGGTTCCTGCTGCCGGGCGATCACTGCCAATAATGGTGGTATATGGACCGCAAATTTTGCAAAACCAGGTCCCAACGATGAGCCCACCGTTGATATTCTCACTGATACCTCCGGCAACATCAATGCCACGGATTCAGACGGAGATAACACCTCTTTTCACTGGAGTACACCACCCATGGTGCTATCCATTACCAGGGCAGACGCCAGCCCCAGTTTGCTTAGTAGCGTGCGGTACACTGTCATATTCTCAGAACCAGTCACGGGCGTGGACAAAACTGACTTTAGCCTGCTCACGACCGGTCTCAGCGGAACAAGCGTGACGATTGTCAGCGGTACCCCCACCACCTACACAGTTACAGCCAGCACCGGTACCGGAAACGGCACCCTGAATCTAAAACTGACCGACAACGATACCATTCAGGATTCGGAAGGCAATCCGCTCGGGCTGCAGGGCATCGGAAATGGGAATTTCACAAACAGTGCCTCCTATCTCATCCGCCCACCAGGTGCATTTTCTAAAACAGCGCCAGCCAATGGCAGTATCAGCCAAACCACCAGTATTAGCCTGACATGGGGCGCCAGTGCCAATGCCAACAGCTATGATTTTTGCTATGACACCACCAACGACAACAACTGCTCTACCTGGATTCCCAACGCTGGTACCAGCAAAGTCTTAACCGGGTTATCCCCCAATGCCACTTACTACTGGCAGGTGCGTGCTAAAAACAATACAGGCATCATCAGCTATGCTAATGGCAGTCTTGGAAATTTCTGGTCATTCAAGAAGGATAATCTCGGGCCAAAGGTAACCTCCATCACCCGCCTCGACCCGAACCCAAGCACAGCCACCAGTTTGCGCTACACGGTGAATTTTTCTGAAAGCGTGACCGGCGTGGACCTGGGCGATTTCAAGCTGACACTCAGTAACCTTCTAAATGCCGGAGTCACCGCAGTGTCTGGCAGCGGATCAACCCGTACAGTCACGGTCAGCACCGGCACGGGCACCGGTACGCTCAGATTGGATCTAATCGATAACGATAGCATCCTGGATTTGGCTGGCGTCCGCCTGGGTGGAACCGGCGCAGGCAACGGCAACTTCTTAACCGGTGATAAATATACACTCGATCGCATCAACCAGTTCACATCGATCGCTGCACAAGATGGTTGGGTGCTGGAATCCTCCGAAACCAGCAGTATAGGCGGCATTCTCGGCACACCCTCCATGCTGGTAGGGGATGCCATACAAGACAAACAGTATCGATCGATCCTATCTTTTGATACGCTTGGCCTGCCAGACAATGCCTCCATCGTTGCCGTTACGCTTAAGTTCAAAGTCTCTGGCACAACCGGTACATCCCCCTTCAGTAGCCTCGGGCCGCTACTGGCTGACATTCAAAAAGGATACTTTGGAACCAGCACAGCCCTGCAGTCTTCAGATTTCCAGACACCACTCGCCCAACCCGCAGGCGCTTTTAGCGCAGTCAGCGGCGCAGCAGGTTGGTACCAGCTCACCCTGGCCCCTGCCAACTTCGCCTATATCAACAAGGCTGGCTCCACCCAATTCCGACTGCGCTTCACCAAAGATGATAACGACAATAACATAGCAAACTACATCAGTATTTATGGCGGCGAAGCTATTACCAACCTCAAGCCAATTCTGAAAGTAGATTACACTTTGCCGTAGGCAGATGTCAGAGTTTTTTATGTGCCATACAAGTGGTACTTTGGCGGATGCATATCCGCCAAAGTACCATAAATTTTTTAATTCTATTCTTCCCGCACTAATGATGCACAAAAAAAAGTGACATGAATGCAAGAAATAACAAAAAATCGAGGTTTAAAAGTAGGAGGTGAAGCAAGTTACCTTGACAATGTTTTATATATAAATTATTATATATAAAACATTTTATCGTAAAATAACAAGGAACCCAATTGATGAAATCCATTTTCAAGCTTGAAAAACCTGAAAACAAACGCACGTTGCGCAACCTTATTATTTTTGTGATTGGCATTATCGCCATCCCATGGCTGGGGTGGAGCCTGGATGTGGGGCGCAATGCCGACCCACACGACCAGCAAAACAGCCTTGGTTGGCTATTTTTCATCCTGGCTCCGATGCTGATGCTCGTATTACTACGGACGTTTGCGGGTGATGGTTGGAAGGACGCTGGTCTGTGCCCCAACCTGAAGGGAAACGTCAAATGGTATGTGTTTGCACTTTTCTTTCACCCACTCAGCATGAGCCTCTTGATGCTGATCGGTTTCGGGCTGGGGATGATCATCATTCCCGACCTTTCTGGCAGCAGTCTGAGTCTGCTGGGGCAGACCATGCTGTTGTTGCTGGGAGCGAGTGTTGTAAAAAATATTTTTGAAGAGTTTGGCTGGCGTGGTTACCTGGCGCCAAAATTACAGACTATCACCACTAACTCGATGGTTGGACACATCCTGGTCGGGCTGGTCTGGTTTAGCTGGCATCTGCCCTATTACCTGGTGCTGATGTCACCCGAAATGCTGCATCAGGCAACCTCCTTCAGCAGTGTTATTTTTCTGGCGCTGACCTTCATCGGCCTGATCCCAACCGCCATCCTGTATGGCGAGCTGCGGATTGCGACCGACTCTGTCTGGCCCGCTGTGCTGATCCACACCACTGCTAATGTTTTCTTCGATGCCTTGGTGATGCAAAAATTCTTCAACATACCCAACCCGATTGCCGAGTTAATTGTCACTCCTGGCCTATACAGCCTGCTGACACTGGCGATTAATATATCGGTCGGGCTGTGGCTCTATCGCCGCCGAATGCTGCGACGAAGTATAAATTTGGCGGGCAATCATGCTTAAATTTGCCCTACTCGGAAGTCTGAATTATCAACCCATGAGCGGTTACGACCTGAAACAATTCACCGATCGCTCCACCTCCAACTTCTGGCATGCAGAGCTGAGCCAAATCTACCTGACCCTTAAAACACTTTTAAAAGAGGGGCTGATCACTTCCGCATCGGTAGCACAGAGCAGCCGCCCGGACCGGCGCGTTTATTCGATTACACCGGCTGGCCAGGAAGCGCTGACAAATTGGCTCAGGGAGCCCTTGACAAGTATTGACCAGTACAAAGATACACTGCTGCTCAAGGTATTCTTTTCGGCCCAGCTGGGGCGTGAAAACCTGCTGACACAACTACGCATCCAGCGGGGATTGCATCAGAAGCTGGTTGATACCTATAAAAACGAAACCAATGATCTGATCGCCCAGACTATTGAAAAGGTACCCCAACTGCGTCCTGATGCGCTGCTGTGGGATGCGACCCGGCGTTTTGGCGAAATGACCGAGGACACCTATCTGCGCTGGCTAGATGAAACCATTCAAATGGTTGAAAATAATTTTTAACAGCGCAAAAATCTCATTACCCCATTTGCCGCACACCTGGCACTCAACCTGGTTGAATTTATCTTTGTGATGGGAATGAAAATAAATTCAAGCCTGCTTCAGGCAATCACGCAAGCATCCCGGACATACTTACCGGGCAGCAAATCTTCGACCAGAACTTTCGTCAGGATACCGTTTTCGACCAACAAACAATAGCCCTGTGGGATGTAATCGTTGATCATCTCGCGGCACATGCCACAGGGCGAGACGACATAAAACAAATCCGGATTTTGGTCATCACGCCGGACGGCTGCAATGGTCTCAAGATCAGCAGCACCTTCAGTGATAGCCCTACCGATCGCGACAGCCTCTGCGCAAACGGTAACACGACCGATGTTGGCTTCGACATGCACACCTGTAAATATCTGGCCTGATCTGGTACGAACTGCGGCGCCCACATGATGATGATCGGGCCGATAGCGTTGTTGAATAATATTGCGGGCATGCTGGATCAATTCCAGGTCAGCCGCTGTTATTTCCAAAGGGGACATTTTCTTCTCTTTATTGAATCAATATTCGAATAATCAACTTCAACCTTTTGGCAGGTTGAGAAAAACTTTTTGGAATGTAGGCTGGATATTTTGGATAGCGCTGGCAACCGACAGCACCATCAGCCCATCCAACAGCACAAAAGGGGTAAATCACCCAGACATCGCCAGGCGCAAGCTGCTGCATCAAGGCCAGGGGGGTATGCAGGGTCAATATAGTTTACCATCTCGCATAGCCCCCATTCCGCCCATAGTATTCGGCTTCATCCAATAACTAAAAAATTGAACGAACGTTCGTTTACGTTGGATTGCGTAGTCTGGCCTTGTCAATAACCAATTGTTTCCGGAAGGTAGTCACCTCCAAGATTTGGTACAATCTACAGCATGCTATCAATGAAACAACATGTATGGAAAAACCTTAAGTTTAATATCGCGGTAAGCATGGCGGATGCCGCATTTTTCGGCATAGGGTGGGGCTTTGGCTCATTTGGAACGGTCATCCCGCTTTTCTTTGCCCAGATGACAGATTCTGCCATTCTGATCGGCCTGATCCCGGCTATTCACGCGGTCGGCTGGCAAATTCCTCAGCTCTTCACCGCCGGATGGGTCTCACGCATGCGCAAGTACAAGCTATCCGTGCTGCTGATGACCCTGCATGAACGCCTTCCCTTTCTGGGCTTGATCCTGGCTGCCTGGATGCTGCCCACATTTGGCGCAAAAATTGCCTTACCGTTTGCTTTTGCCATGCTCATCTGGCAGGGTCTGGGTGCCGGCTTTACCGCGAATCCCTGGCAAAGTATGATCGCTAAAATCGTCCCACCCGAATCACACGGTACGTTTTTTGGGACTCAGGCTGCGGTAGCCAATATTTTGATCAGTTTTGCATCGGTCGGAGCCGGCTACCTGCTAAAATATCTGGACAGCCCACTGGATTTTATGCTGTGTTTTACGATCACATTCATCACCCTCAGCATTTCTTTTATATTCCTGGCGATGTCACGTGAGGCGGAAGATACTGAAAAAGTACTGCCACCCGAAAATCACCAATTCTGGCATAGCGCCCGCGCCATCCTGCAAAAAGACAGGAACTTTGTCTGGTTCCTGGTTTTTCGTGTGGTCTACCAATTTGCCACCATGGGCTTTGCCTTTTATATTGTCTACGGGCTGCGTGCCTTTCATATGGACGCACTGAGCGCGGGTTACCTGACAGCAGCCCTGACCATCTCGCAAACAGTTGCCAATGTAGGTATGGGCTGGCTGGGTGACCGCTTCGGGCATCGATCAATGTTGATCGCAGGCGCACTGGCAGTGGCGTTAAGTTCCTTCGCCGCCTGGGCTGCGCCTTCATTGAGTTGGATGTACCTGGTCTTTGTGCTGAGCGGACTGGCAAACGTCTCTTTTTGGACAACTGGGATGGCCATGACGGTACAATTTGGAACTGAGAGTGAACGCCCGATTTACATCGGACTGGCAAATACGCTCATCGCCCCGGCGACCATCATTGCGCCCATCCTGGGTGGCATCATTGCCGATCTTGCGGGCTATCAAACCACCTTCATCCTCTCTGCCGTTGGCGGCGTACTGACTACTTTGGTACTTGTATTTCTGGTGAAGGATCCCGAAGTTTATTTAAAACCCCTCAGCTTTAACACGGAGGAAATTCAATGAGCCTGGTTCAAGAAAAAGTAACCCAGTCGATAGAAATTTTGAAGGAAAAAGAGATTGATGTGTGGTTGACCTTTGTCCGGGAAACCTCGGGTGTACGCGACCCAATCTTGAACTTCATCCTGGGGCCAGGCGACCTGACCTGGGAAAGTGCCTTGATCTTCACCCGCTCCGGCGAACGTATTGCTATTATTGGAAGCCTCGAAGCCGAAGCAGTTCAGCGCCTGGGGGTGTATGAAACGATTATCACTTACGATAAGGGCATCAGCCAAACACTGCGCGAAACACTCACCCAGCTCAATCCCCAACAGATTGCCGTCAACTTCAGCCCCAATAACGTGCATGCGGATGGGTTGACACATGCCATGTATCTGAAGCTGGAGGAATATCTGGCAGGCACGCCCTTTAGCAGCCGCCTGATCAGCGCAGAAGGCATCATCTCGGCCATACGCGGCAGAAAAACAGCCACAGAAGTACAGAAAATCCGGCGGGCGGTGGAGATTACCGAGCAAATCTTTGAACAAACCTTTAAAACCATCCGGGTGGGAATGACGGAAATTGAAGTTGGCCAGATCATGCAGCAACTAATGCTCGAAAAAGGTTGCGGTCCAGCCTGGGCATTGGAAAACAACCCGGCGGTTAACAGTGGACCCAACTCGCCGGTTGGCCACTCTGGCCCAACAAAAATAAAAATTCAAGCCGGACATTTATTACATTTTGACTTCGGCGTAAAGTTTGAAGAGTATTGCTCAGATATTCAGCGCATGCTTTACATTCTACGTCCCGGAGAAAGCGATGCGCCGGATGAAATAAAACACGGCTTTGCGACCATACGGAATGCGATTGAAAATCTGCGCGCATCTTTAAAACCGGGCGTAACCGGCGTTGAAATGGATGCAATTGCACGCAAGACCGTAATGGATGCGGGCTATCCTGAATATATGTACGGAACCGGACACCAGTTGGGGCGCGTGGCACACGATGGAGGGGCCTTGCTGGGACCCTTGTGGGAAAAATATGGTGACCAGCCCAGGCAAAGCGTGGAAGCTGGAAATATCTACACCATTGAACCCGGATTAGCGATACCAGGTTATGGTTACATCGGATTGGAAGAAGATGTATTGGTAACAGAAAATGGGGCAGAATACCTGGCCCCTCCCCAGGAAAAACTGATCCTGCTTTCCAGCTAAATACCGGATTTACTTTTTCGTAACTGCTCTTGACGACAGGAAGGGAGATTGCCACCCCGGCAAAGTACGTCGGGCTCGTAATATCAGCTACGCGAAAAATGACACTGCCAAAATAAATGCCCAATTTGGATAATAAAATAAGTTATCAAAATTGCGGAGGCGTGCTAAAATCAAAAATGTGTCATTTGTCAGACGAAATGATGAAAAAAAACATTGACATTGTCAGACATCTTATGTATTCTTAAGAGAAGCAAATGTGATGATTATTCCATCCATAGATGGATAATCTCCGCCAAAGAAAGGAGTTTGAATACTCAGGATAGGTTTTCTGGTATGTCATCCGATTCATATATGTACCAAACAATTTTCAAGGAGAAGAAACACATGCGTCAAATCTATAAATTTGTTGTGCTGTTAGTCGCGCTCGCCATGCTCTTGAGCGCCTGTGGTCCTGCTGCCGCTACCGAATCCCCCGCAACTGAAGCAACCGAAGCCCCGGCTGCTGTAGTTGCAACCGAAGCTCCTGCTGCACCCGCAGCAACTGAAGCCCCGGCTGCCGTTGCCACCGAAGCCCCTGCCGCACCCGCCGGCGGTATGCAGATCCCCGATGTTGTTGAAGGCAAATTCAACATTGGTATGGTTTTGATTGGCCCACACGATGATGGTGGTTGGTCACAGGCACAATACGAAGGCCTTGTGTATGTTGAAAAAGAAGTCCCGAATGTCCACATCGCTTATATTGAAAACGTCCCCGAAGGCGCTGATTCAGAACAGGTTTTCCGCAGCCTGGCTCGTAAGGGCTTCAACCTGATCTTCGGTACCTCCTTTGGTTTTGGTGACGCGATGGAAACCGTAGCCGGCGAATACCCGGATGCCATGTTCATCCATCTGACCGGTATCAAATCAAACAAGACCAACTTTGGCAACCTGATGGGCGCCATGGAAAATATGAAATATCTGGCCGGTATGCTGGCCGGTGCACGCGCCAAGAAAGACGGCAATCCCAAGCTTGGTTACATGGCCACCTTCCCAATTCCGGAAGAAATCCGCCTTGGTAACGCCATTGCCCTGGGTATGCGCAAGACTTGCCCGGAATGCACCATGGACGTGAAATGGATCAATACCTGGCACGACCCGATCCTCGAAAAAGACGCTGCCGCTTCCCTGTTTGATGCTGGTGCCCAGGTTGTCTTCACCGGTGCCGATACCCCCGCTGTTGCGGATGTCGCCCAGGAAAAAGGCAAATGGGGCGTCACCTATGACTGGTACGGCTCCTGCAAGGTCACACACTGCCTCACCGCTCCTTACTGGGTGTGGGGTCCTGAATATGCTCGTATTACCAAGGGCATCATTGCGAAAACTTATGTCCCCGGTTGGGATTACTTCGATGCCAACACTGGCGCACTGGGTTTGTTCGGCTTCATGGAAGGCCAGGAACTGACCCTCGGTCAGAAAGATCTCGACCCGGCTCTGATCCAGGAAATTCGTGACACAATTGCCAAGATGCAGAAAGGCGAATTCAATCGCTTTGATGTTTTCACTGGCCCGATCAAAGACAACAAGGGCAACGTAGTTCTGGCTGCTGGCCAAAAAATGGAACAGGTTGACCTCGATGCCTTCCCCGAATACGGTTTACCTTGCACCGTCAAAGTCTGCATGAAGTGGTGGGCAGAAGGTATCACCGCTGAATTACCCAAGTAAATTGATTGAAATTTGATGTGGGGCAGGGTGTCCAAAACCCTGCCCCACATCTTTCTAAATTATTGGTGTCTGAAATCTTATGAGATAAGAAGTTCAAACTCTAAAGATGTTTACGCCCCAAATTTATCAACAGGGAGTGCCCCAATGGATCATCCCGAAACCAAATCCCCAGAAAATAACTCACTTGTTGTAACTATGAAAGGTATTGTCAAACGCTTTCCAGGTGTGCTGGCGAATGACCATACCGATTTCGAATTACGCAAGGGCGAGATTCATGCACTTTTGGGAGAAAACGGCGCAGGTAAAAGCACGCTGATGAATGTATTGGCAGGGCTTTACAGCGCCGAGTCTGGCATTATTACTGTAAATCAAAAACAGGTTGAATTCAATTCACCGAAAGATGCCATTAAAGCCGGGATTGGCATGATCCATCAACATTTTATGCTGGTGCCATCCCAAACCGTAACAGAAAATATTCTGCTCGGCATGGACGAACCTCGTTTCAGGATGAATCTTAACGAGTATGACCAGAAAATTGCTGTATTGGGCAAACGTTTTGGAATGGAAGTTGACCCAAAGGCAAAAATCTGGCAACTATCCGTGGGCGAGCAGCAGCGCGTGGAAATTTTAAAAATGCTCTACCGCGGAGCACAAGTCTTAATCATGGACGAACCAACCGCTGTGTTGGCACCCCAGGAAGCCGATGTCTTGTTTGAGACCCTGCGTTCCATGGTGGCGGATGGCAAATCCATTATTTTCATCAGCCACAAACTACAGGAAGTAATGGCCATTGCAGACCGGGTTACCGTTCTACGCAAAGGCAAAGTAACTGCCGCGGGCGTCCCAACCGAGGGTTCCACCCGACAGGAACTTGCGCACCTGATGGTAGGGCGCGATGTAGTTTTCCAAATGGAGAAAAAACCGCAGGCACCTGGCAAAGTTGTCCTGCAAGTCCAAAATGCTTATGCAGAAAACGATAAAGGCCTGCCAGCTGTAAACGGTATCTCATTTCAAATCCACCAGGGCGAAATTTATGGTCTGGCTGGAGTGGCAGGCAACGGGCAAAGAGAACTCTCCCAGATGATTGCTGGGTTACGAAAAAGCACCAAGGGCAGCATCCATCTGAATGGTGTTGAAATTAATAACCACCCGGCTCAATACTCGATTGAACGCGGATTGGCTTACGTTCCGGAAGATCGCAACCACGTTGGGTCTGCGCCCAACTTGAGCATGACTGACAACGTGATCATGAAAAATTATACGCATGAGCCAATTTCACATGGGTGGTTGCTGGACATCCCGGCTGCCAAACATTTCGCGCAAGATTTAAAAGAAGCCTACAATATCGCAATTCCTACCATCAATACACCAGTCCGCCTGCTTTCTGGTGGAAATTTACAGCGGGTCATTTTGGCGCGTGAAATTTCCGGGCATCCAGCGCTGCTGGTGGCGGTTCAACCCACCCGCGGGTTGGACGTAGGTGCGATTGAGGGTGTTCACAAGCTGTTGTTGGCACAGCGAGAAGCAGGCGCAGCGATCCTCTTAATTTCGGAAGAGCTGGAAGAGCTGTTTTCCTTAAGTGATCGCGTGGCTGTAATTTACGAAGGCCATTTGATGGGCGAATTGAGCAATCCTGATATGGAAACTGTTGGCATGATGATGACCGGTACCCCACTGGAACAGATCACGGCGCAAACTGTGACAGGAGCAGAAAATCATGGCTGAATCTATAACCCAGAAAAATCGTAAAAAAAGATTCCCTTACAAAATTCAGGCTGAGCCCAGACTGGACACCCCGCCGGGTTGGTTTTCTTCAGCTCTTTCACTTGGAGCAGTAGTGGTTGCCCTAATTCTTGGCGGTATCGTCATCGCCCTGATAGGGGCCGATCCGTTTGCCACTTACGCCCATATTGCGGGTGCCTCATTTGGCAGCGTGGGTGTACTTTCTGACACACTTGTTAAAGCCACGCCTCTTTTGTTTACTGCACTGGCTTGTTCGGTTGCTTTCCGGATGAAATTATGGAACATCGGCGCCGAAGGGCAGTTCATCATGGGTGCATTTGGTGCAAGCGCTGTTGTACTTGCCCCATTATTGCCGGCAGATACCTCACGTTGGATTTTTATCCCGGTGATGATGCTGGCAGGCATGATAAGTGGTGCCATTTGGGGACTCATTCCTGGGTTTCTAAAAGCCAACTACAAAGTAAATGAAATCATCAGCAGCCTGATGTTGAATTACATTGCCATCTCCTGGATGAACTTTTGGATTTTCGGGGTATGGTCTGAAGGTGGCTTCCAAATGAGCCCCAAGTTTCCCCAAACAGCGTGGCTTCCACGGCTGCTGGACCTGGGGAAAACCATACCCGCCTTCCGCGGATTGACCACCCATCTGGGGCTGGCCATTGGCATCGTGGTGGCCATAATTTTATGGTACGTGCTCTATCGCAGCAAGTGGGGCTATGAAATTCGCCTCATCGGTGATAATTCGACCGCTGCCAATTATGCGGGCATGGATATCAAAAAGAATGTAATGATGGTTATGATGGTTTCGGGTGCATTGGCAGGGCTGGGTGGCATGGCAGAAATTACAGGTGTGGTTCACCGCCTGCAAACCTCTCCTGTTGCAGCCGGATATGGCTTTACGGGAATCATCGTCGCCTGGTTGGCAAAATTGAACCCTATCGCGTCAATCCTCGTTTCCATTTTATTTGGTGCATTACTGCTGGCAGGCCGTGAAATTCAACCTTCCGGCATCCCCAAAATGATCCAGGGTATTATCCTGGTCTGCTTGATTGCCACTGACTTCCTGCAGCGCTACCGGGTCCGAATTGTTCGCATTGGCGAGGAGGCTTAACCCATGGATCCCATCCTAATTTTGCAGGCAGGTGTCACCAGCGGTACCGTATTATTGTTCGCCACCCTGGGAGAGATTTTTGCCGAACGATCTGGCGTTCTCAACCTGGGCGTGGAGGGTATGATGCTGATTGGCGCAATGAGTGCCTTTAGCACGGCTGTCCATACAGGCAATCCCTGGTTGGGCTTGCTGGTGGCCATGATTGTAGCAGGCTTAATCAGCCAGATTCATGCTTTTATCTCGATCACACTTCAAGCTGACCAGGTGGTTAGTGGTCTTTCATTAACCTTCCTGGGCGCCGGGATCAGCATGGTATTTGGCGAAGGGTTGAGCAAAGCCGGTACCATCTCGTTATTGCCTGCTTTTTCCATCCCGCTGCTAAGCAGTATTCCCGTTTTGGGAGAAATATTTTTCACAAAACAAAGCATTCTGGTTTACCTGGGTTTTATCATCACCCCACTGGCCTGGTATTTCATCAACCGCACGCGCCCTGGTTTACACTTACGCGCAGTTGGAGAATATCCATCCGCCGCAGATGCCCTGGGTATTAATGTTTTCAGAACCCGCTACTTTTACGTTTTCGTAGGTGGTGTTTTTGCAGGGCTGGCAGGTGCTACTATCAGCCTGGCGATTTCTCCAGGTTGGTTTAGTGAACTGACCACTGCAGGTCAGGGTTGGATCGCGGTTGGTCTGGTTATTTTTGCGCAATGGGATCCTTTCCGCGCCATGGCTGGGGCCTATGCCTTTGGCGCGCTGCGCCGGCTGATCCTGGATATTCAGGGACCGACCATGATTTTCGGATTAACCAATCCCTTCTTTTACAACCCATACCTGGGCTTTTTCCTTCAGATGTTACCCTATGCATTTACGGTCATCGTACTGATCCTTGGCTCGCGGGAGGCTATGCGCAAACGTATTGGTTCCCCAGCCGCACTCGGCAACCCCTACATCCGGGGCGAACGAGGGTTATAGCAAAGAAAACCATGGTCCATGCTGTTCAATGAAATAATGAGCTGCATGGACCATTATTTGGTTAAAATCCAAATTTAGAATCCAGTTCAAGCATGGTTCGGCGGTCGTTGCGGTACATGTTAGTGTGCCGGCGGCGTTGGAATTTACCCCACTCGAAAAGTGCCGCCACCCAATTACTTTCAGTTTTTTACACCCGGAAAAACCGGGCCTGTGAAAGGATGCCGATCCTATGAGTCTCTGGAAAGAATTTCTCCACCCTGAAACCGTACAAGAAGCTGTGGAAGCGCTTGCTTCTGCTCCCTCGCCCGCAATTCCAATCGCGGGCGGGACTGATTTAATGCTCGACTTGCAACAGGGCAATCACGCCCCTGTGCACACACTGGTCGATTTAACCGGTATTGCTGAAATGCGCGCACTCGAAATTAGGGATATGCGCTTATTCATTGGCGCCGGAGTACCACACAATCGCATCGTTGAATCCGCATTAGTTCAGGAACATGCCCAGGCCCTGGTTGAATCGTGCGGATTGATTGGGGGACCGCAAGTGCGTAATATGGCCACGCTGGGTGGTAATGTTGCGCATGCCCTGCCAGCGGCAGATGGAACCATCGGGATGCTGGCGTTGGAAACTGAAGCCGAAGTGGCTTCACCCCAGGCCCGTCGTCGCATTCCACTGCAGCAGATCTTTGCCGGACCAGGGAAATCCACGTTACAACATAATGAAATTTTGGTTGGCTTTTACCTGCCTCTTCGAAAAGCACACCAGGCTTCTGCCTTTTATCGGATCATGCGCGCCCAGGGGATTGCCCTGCCCATCCTAAACCTGGCAGCCTGGGTCGAACGCGACGGAGATATCCTGCGCCAGGCGCGGATTTCAGTTGGTCCCGCAGGTCCAACCCCATTCCGAGCCCGTCAAACCGAAGCATTCCTGCAGGACAAGGTCTTCTCGGCTGAAACCATCGCTGGAGCTCAACAAACACTGCTGGCTGAGGCGGTTTTCCGTACCAGCCCGGCACGTGCCACCGCTGAATATCGCCGCGATCTGGTAGTGGTACTACTCCAGAATGCGTTAACGACTGCCTGGGAACGGGCAAAATAACTGCCGGTCGCACTGCAGCCCTGTCTTCTTTATTATTTTCTTAGAATTAATCAAGAAGAGTGGCTGCCCGACCTCGATCATCCCTGAGGATTTACGACATGCAAAACTACCAACTCTCTTTATCCGTAAATGGACAGATCTATACCCTGGACGCCATCCCTGGTGAAACCCTGGCAGACCTGCTGCGCAAGCGACTCAAATTAACGGGCACAAAAATTGGCTGTAATGAAGCTGAGTGTGGTGGCTGTACCGTCATTCTGGATGGCGATCCGGTGCTTTCCTGTTCTTATCCGGCCGAACGCGCGCATGGCAAGCACATCACAACAATTGAAGGACTGGCAACCAGGCAGGATGGTCAGTTGCAACTGCACCCGCTGCAGGAAGCTTTTGTAAAACATGGCGCAGTCCAGTGCGGCTTCTGTATTCCCGGGCAAATTATGACCTCCTTTGCCCTGCTGCAGCACAAAAAGAATCCCACTTCGCAAGAAATCCGGCATGCATTAAAGGATACACTATGTCGCTGCGCGGGATACCCAACCATAGAAAATTCCATTCTTGCAGCTGCCCAATCTTTGCAAACCGGCGAGCCGGTAAGCGCACCCCAAGTGGCACCTTCGGCAATAGACAGCCAGGTAGTTGGCAAAGTTCAGATCCGTCCAGATGCAATTGAAAAGGTAACTGGCGCGGCCGTGTTTACAGACGACCTGGCCTTTGAAAACATGCTCTTCGCCAGTGTTCACCGCGCAGGTGTGCCGCACGCAATTGTGACTTCCATCAATACTGAAAAAGCGAAACAACTGGCAGGCGTGGTTTCGGTGCTGACCTCGGAGGACATTCCGGGAGAACACAATCACGGCCTGGTTATCTACGATTGGCCAGTCATGGTGGGCGTTGGTGAACGGGTGCGCTACGTGGGGGACGCCATCGCCATCGTGGCGGCTGAGACCCAGGAAATTGCCCGGGCGGCTGTCGATCTAATCGAGGTCAGCTACGACCTGCAGCCGGTCATATCCGATCCTGTCATTGCACGCCAGCCTGAATCACAAGCCCTGCACGCCAATGGCAACCTGCTGAAGCATATCAAGGTCCGCAAAGGTGACCCGGCCCAGGGTTTCGCTGAGGCAGACATCATCATCGAGCATATCTTCCATACCCCCAGTACAGATCATCTCTTTATGGAACCTGAATGCAGCATCGCTGTTCCGCTTGAAGATGGACGCATGGAAATATATGTCGGGTCGCAGATCCCCTATCAGGACCGGACGCAGGTCTCACGGGCCCTGGGCTGGCAGGAAGAACGGGTACGCATCGTGGGCCAACTGATGGGCGGCGGTTTTGGCGGCAAAGAAGATATTGCCGGGCAAATTCATGCCGCCATGCTGGCAAACGTGACCGGCAAACCCGTAAAACTTCTTTTTGATCGTCACGAAAGCCTGATTGTGCATCCCAAACGGCATGCGACACAGATCCACGTCAAACTTGGCGCCAAAAAAGATGGCAAATTGGTGGCAGCCCAAACCGAACTTTATGGCGATACCGGGGCTTATGCTTCATTGGGAGAAAAAGTCCTGACGCGCGCCACCACACACTCAGCCGGACCCTATGAAATTGCGCATGTGCATGCGGATTGCTATGCCATGTACACCAACAATCCACCCGCGGGTGCCTTTCGAGGTTTTGGCGTACTGCAGTCAGCTTTTGCTTTTGAAACCGTGATGGATATGCTGGCAGAAAAGCTGGGTCTCGACCGGGTGGAACTGCGCCGAATGAACGCCCTACGTGTGGGTGCCGAAACCAGCACCGGACAGGTTATGCGCGAGAGTGCAGGTCTGGTGGAGTGCATCGACAAGGTGGAAGCAGAGATGCTGCGCATCGCCAGCAAAGAATGTGGAGTTAGACGAGAGGACGTTTTTAAAGCACATAACGTCCCCGGCAAACCGTACCTGGTGCACGCCTGGGGCTTTGCATCAGCCTTCAAGAATACGGGCCTGGGCGGCGGGGCAGATGACACCTCCGGTGCAGAAGTGGAATTGTACGAGGACGGCAGTCTGCAAGTTCGCTCAGCAGCCGCTGAACTTGGTCAGGGTTTGGTCACGATTATGCAGATGGTGGTCGCCGAAGAATTTTCAATCTCATCCTCACGGGTACGCGTGCTGGTCATGGATACTGACCTGACCCCCAACGGCGGTCCAACCACGGCTTCACGGCAGACTTATGTAACTGGCAACGCTTCACGCCTGGCAGCTCAAACCCTGCGCAGCGCCATCAGCGCAGCCATGGCCGAAAAATATGATGTAGCACCGGATCAAATCGGATTTTCGGATGACGGTGTGGAGATCAACAGGCAAGTCATCCCGCTCGGACAGGTAGCGTTGGAAATGCGGGCAATGGGCTATGCTCCGCGCGCCTTATATGAATACCACGCTCCCATCACCAAACCACTGGGACAGGGTGGCGATATGCATGTCGCCTTCTCATTTGCATCTCAAGCCGCTGAAGTGGAAATTAACACGCTGACCGGAGAAGTGCGCGTCTTGCGGGTCGTTTCGGCCAATGATGTCGGACGAGCCATCAATCCATTAGGGCTGCAAGGCCAGGTGGAAGGGGGCGTGGTGATGGGCGTGGGTCATGCCTTGCTGGAAAACTTCATCACCAAGGATGGTTATGTAGTAACAGACCGTATGTCACGCTACCGCATCCCATCCATCATGCACACCCCTGAAATTACCTCCATAATCGTAGAGGATCCCACCAAGGACGGTCCGTATGGCGCCAAGGGTGTCGGTGAAATTGTGCTTATTCCAACACCCCCAGCCATTACCAATGCAATTTACAACGCGGTCGGTGTGCGCTTTGACAGCCTGCCTGTAGACCAGGAAAAGCTTTTGATGGAAATCAAGAAAAAGAGACAATAATAGTCTCGAAAATGATAAACATGGGCAAGAATTGGTGTGGTCTATCCAACAAAGGATGGCCACACCGCAAAATCTCCACATACAGGGCAAACCAACGATTATTTCACGGGTCAATAAGATCAAAACAACCATTGACCGTTATCCATTATTCACCTTAATTTTCTTATTTCAAATAGGGATTTTCCCTGCGCCAGGAGAGTGCAATGCAAAAATTTGTCGGTTACACATGCTCAATATGTGGTCAAAGCTATGGCCCGGATGAAGTGACCTACACCTGCCCCAAAGACGGGGGCAACCTGGACGTGGTCCTAGATTACGAAGCCATCCGTAAAAAATACCAACCAGGGGATCTGATTTCGCGCTCGAACCCATCCATCTGGCGCTATTTACCATTGCTGCCAGTTTCGGCACCAGAAGGTGAAGCCACACCGCTACACGTGGTGGGCGGGACCCCTGTTTTTGCCCTGCCGCGCCTGGCTGAACAAATGGGAATAAAACAATTATGGCTGAAAGATGAAAGCCGCAACCCAACTGCTTCCTTCAAAGACCGCGCCAGTGCCGTAGTGGTCACCCGTGCCCGCGAAATTGGTGCCGAAGTGGTGGTAACTGCATCCACCGGTAACGCAGGTGCCGCCCTGGCAGGTATGGCCGCCGCAGTCGGCCAAAAAGCCATCATCTTTGCTCCCAAGTCGGCTCCGCCGGCCAAGGTAGCTCAACTGCTGGTCTTTGGAGCCCAGGTGATTCTGGTGGACGGAACCTATGATGATGCCTTTGATCTGACTGTAAAAGCCTCACAAGAATTTGGCTGGTACTGCCGCAATACCGGTTACAACCCATTTACTGTTGAAGGGAAAAAAACGGCTGCCTTTGAAATCTGGGAATTTATGCAAAATCAGGCGGGAACGGGGATGCGCATGGCTCCTTCCAGCGCGACTATACCCGTTAAGGAACAACGGTTGGTGATATTTGTCTCGGTCGGTGATGGCAATATCATCTCGGGTATCCATAAAGGCTTCAAAGATCTGCTGGCCCTGGGCTGGATTGGACGCCTGCCGCGCATAATCGGCGTTCAGGCCGACGGCTCAGCGGCAATTGCGAATGCCTTCCGGGCCAGGACCGAAACCATCACAGCCGTCCAGGCTACGACCATGGCGGACAGTATCTCGGTTGACTTTCCACGCGATGGCGTTCGGGCGGTGCGTGCAGCCACCGAAACCGGAGGAACCTATATCACTGTGCCGGACACTGAAATTCTGAAGGCGATTGCCGACCTGGGTAAAATGGGCATCTTTGCCGAACCGGCTGGCGCCACGGCTTTTGCCGGACTTAAAGCAGCCAAAGCCCAGGGTTTGTTGGACCCCGAATCCCCTGTGTTGGTGATGAATACGGGCAGTGGTCTGAAGGATGTACGAGCTGCCATGCAAGCCGTCCAACCAGCCCCAATCATTGAACCGACACTGCAAGCGTTAAAGAAAATTCTTAACTGAGGCTTAGGAATAAAACCTTAATAACGTCAATCGTGGTTATGAACTTGAAGCACATAAAAACAGTAGAATTGTTTTTTTGCGGTAATTTGGTTTGATAAAGATCAAATTTCAGATTGTAGAGAAAAACCGAATAAGGATCTGAACCTTAGCCATTATTCAGGTTTAATAAAGTAACAAGAACCGCCAGTGCACTCAAGCTGCTGGCGGTTCTTTTCTTACCGCATCTAATCCAAAGGTGGATTAATAAGAGTTCAAGCCCGCAGCCAAGGCCTGGCCCAGGTCGTCACGTATTAATTCAGGGGCGATTTGGCTGCATGGGCTGCCGGTCACAACTGCCAGTCGTAAATCATCCAGGCTGTCTGCCTTCAGCATGGGCGGGATTGCTTCGGGAGCATTTGTCAGGATATTGAAGACTGTGCTTTCCAGTCCGGATTGGGGAGCAGGCAGCCCCGCCATGACAGCGTCAAAAGCAGCGGTGTGAGCCGGACTTTGGGTAGCTTGTGCCAGTTCACGCAAGGCCAGCGCGCGCAGGAAACCGGCAAAACCAAAGGCATGGGTTTCAGCCAACCAGGTAAAAGCACGCTGGACCAGCTTGCGATAATGCCCTTTTTGGGTAGTATGCCCACTGCGGACAAATGCCAGCAAAGCTGCCGCCGTGATCTCAACATCTTCCTTCCAGGAACCATTCAACTGCTGTGAACGTGCCAGTTCATGGAAAATGTTTTTTGCATCAGATGGAGCATCGTTTGGTGCAGATAATTCCATTGAGCGGTTCGCCAATCTAACTCGCTTCAGCAATTTTGGAGCAATATTTTTTGCCTCTCCGACAAATTTAGGCATGGAAAAAGCGGGTTGATTTTCGCTGACCAAAAAATCTTCCTCGGCTAACATGCTTGAATCACTTAAATGATGGATGTTAGCTGAATTGGCAGGCATGGGTGCTGACATCGGTGGGTTGTTTGCCAAATTGTCAAAAATGCTATATTCCTGCAAACCCTCTGGCAGAGGCTGAGCCACCTTGATAAATTGAGAACGGCCAGAGCTGGCATTTACCACACTATCTACAGCCAGGAAGGCAGTATATTTTGTCAACAATGAGGCATCCATGGCCAAATGAATAATCTCGGTGCGAGCGACATGCTCTGGCTTTTGACGAAGCTCCACCTGCTCCAACAACTCATCCACCCGGGCACGAGCCCACAAACGCGAAAGTACTTCAGGATTGGAGGGATTGACCACCAGCGTTGAATGCACTTCGATCGGCGTCCCGGCGCGCTCACCACGTGCCACCAGGTGGGCAGGCTGATCGCCATCACCCGTGTACTTATATCGTCCAATTACCTCCAACGGCCGATCTGCATAAAGATCGGGCAACTGGGCCGGATAGATATCCCAAACCTGGCAACCTTCGGCATGCAAGCTTAGATTGGTCAACAGAGGGAAGGCAATCCGATCCTGAAAACGCAGGATGGCTTCCTCTATATCCTCATCCAGAGCGATAAAGGTGGATTCGCCCCGTCCAATACGAGCCAATTGCTGCAAGAAGGCACGGTTAACCGAGGACCCGACGCCAAAGGTGAACAAGCGTGTATTGCCAATGGACAGGCGGGTCATTTTTAAGGTCTGCTCTTCAGCCGAAACTGCGCCATCCGTCAAAAATACAACCAGTCTGGCAGGCTGAGGCTTTTCGGGCAAAATCAGGCTGGGCAATAGCAGGGCTGCTTCAAGCGCGGGCAGAATGTCGGTTCCCCCACGACCACCGACCTGGCTCAAGCGTAAGTCCACCTGGTCAATTGCAGCCTGAGTTACAGCGGTCTGCGGTGCCAGCCATTCGAGACGATCATCAAACAAGAGGATGGCAAAAGTATCCTGTGAGTTGAGCGTGCGCAGGCAGGCCCGCAAAGCGTTAACTGCCTGAAGAATGGGCTCACCGCTCATGGACCCCGATCGATCCAAAACAAAAATATACTCGCGCGGCAAGGACGAGGCAGTATTTTCAACTACAGGTGGAACAAAAGTTGCGAGAAAATAACCTTCTCTCCCCGGGCTGCACCAGGCTGGGAATTGAATTCCAACGTCATCCAGATGGTCATCCAACCGCCAGCGCAGGACAAAATCACGATCCGGCAGGTGTACGCCATCCAATGTCACCCGATATGCGAGTTGATCAGGGTCTGGATGTGAAATCAGGAGTGGATGGGTTGGGCTGAAGGGAGCACCCATCATGAAACCATTATCAAACTCGACGCAGATTTCAACATCTCCGACCTGGGAGTTATCATGCGCAAGAGGTGCATCCACACCACTGGCTTCGGCTGCCTGACCAGGACGATGATATTTTGGGGTCAGGCCCATCGGGAAAACAAACTCACAGCTACCTGCTGAAAGCTCGAGCCGTTGTTGATAAGATGTAACGACCTGGATAAACTCACCGGGTTGAATATTGGCTAGTTGCAACGCAAATAAATTGGGGCGGCGCCCATCCAGCAGGCTGGCATGCCTGCCCTGGGACCTGGCTGCTGCATATTCCTGGCGCGCCTGTTGGATTTCATACACACTGGCCCGGATGGTTCGTTCGCCAATTAGCAACTCCAAAGCGGTTATCGCGGCAGCGTGCGGCAAGGGAAACAGATATTCCAAATCTGCGAGGCTGGTCAATGGGTTACGAAAGCGCTGGGTGACAGTAACTGTCCCCACCAACCCGGTGACACAAGCGCGGACAGTGGTGTGCTCCAATGGCAGAGGGCTTTCCAAATCATCCAACAGGTGCAAAGTGGGTAAAACAGACAGTTCAGTGTACATAGGGACCTCATCAATTTGAGAAAATCTCACTGACGGCTTTAAGTAGCTCGGCCAGTTGTTTACGTTCAGAAGATGTCAGCGTTCCCGGTACAACCAGGGTCATCCCGGCCGGGAGTTGGTAGTGGGCAAATGGCTGGCTGGTTGGCAGAACTGCCAGAACTGGGACAGCCGGTATATTAACCTGCACATACTGCGCGCGCAGGGCATTTTCATCCAGCCCCTTCAGACGGGCGCGGATTTCATCCAATTTAAGCCCCTGCAGCTTTAGAAACGGAATAATCTGCAGGCAAAGCATGTGAGTTTCTGTGTAACGGGTACCCACTCCGGCCCCTTCCGGTGGTGGCATTAATTCCTGCTGGACATAAAAATGGATTGTCCGGCGTGGAAGACTGGTTTGATCAGATAATTCCTGGATGGAGTATTCAGACATAATTTAGCCTCTCTAGTAGTGACACTATTATAATAACACTGTTATTATTAAATGTCAACTTGATTAATTTAAAAAATGGTTATTTCGATCTGGTTAGCAGTAACGATGGTGTCTTCCGTGTATAATCAGATATGCTATCTATCCCGAATAAAATTCCCGGCCTGCCATGAAAGACCAAACTCTTGGATTCTTCAGCATACTGGAATTGCACCGCGATCTGGGGATTCAGCTGCGGATGCTCAACCTGCTGCTGGTGGTTCCTGCGCTGATCGCCATCCCGATCCTTGATGTCTTTAGCGGCCGCCAGATTTGCGCCGAAGTGAAAGCCAGTGACCCATTACTGACGCTTGCCATCGCCAAGGAAACTGATCAGCGCCGACAAAGCGCGCTTAACCCTGTAAAAAAAACCTGGAATGTACCCAGCCGTGATTGCTTCTGACCCGCAAGGGCTGGAAGCAATTTTTGTATTCGTAATTAACGCTCGTCCATATCAAATTGGAAGCCTAATCGCCAGCTGTTGTGCTTGAAAGTTCAAACCAGGAACGAATGAAAAAACAGACCATGCTGCCAGAAACCAGCCAAACCGTAGCCCTTCCATTCAATCCCAGGTGGTACGCAACTGCATTCTGAACGATTGGATGCCTGATAAACGTGGAAAAATAGTTGGTGTGAAAATGCACAGCTTGATCCCAAAGCGTGCTCCAGACAGCGCACAGAGTGAGTGTCAATTTCAAAGTCAGGATAGACTATACGCAGTTTCGATTAAATTCTTTTATCTGCTTTTTAAAATTTCAGCGGAAAAAATCGGTCTTATTTTTACAGTTCGTCAAATAAAATCAGAGAAACGTCCTGCTTTTGCTTGATCAGGATGGTAGTCTTATCCAACCGATCCACATTTTTCAGATGAGGAGAAGAGCATGAAACGAATTGTGTATACTTTTTTATCCTGGCTGGTGCTTGCCAGCCTTATGACAGCTTGCGGCGCACCCGCAGCCACAGAACCGGCCAAAGCCCCTGCTGCGGCAGAAAAAACCGTTATCATCGGCTTTACTGCTTCACTCACAGGCAAACTGAATGTTGAGTCAACCCGTCAAAACAATGGCTTCAAGTTGTGGATGGATCAGGTCAACGCCGCAGGCGGTATCAAACTGGCCGATGGCAGCGTGATCAAGTTCGATTCCAAGTTCTATGACGATGAATCCAAGACCGACCGGGTGCAGGAACTGTATACCAAGTTGGTCACCGAAGATAAAGCCGATTTTCTGCTCAGCCCCTACTCTTCCGGTCTGGCTGACGCTTCCGCAGTGATAGCCGAACAATATGGCAAAGTCATGGTCACCACTGGCGCCGCCTCGGATGGTACCTATAAAAAGGGTTACACCCTGGTCTACCAAGCTTACACCCCGGCCAGCCGTTACCTGACCGGGGCACTGGATGCACTGGCAAATGTGGATTCGAAAGCCAAAAAGCTGGCTATCATCCATGAAAATGATAAATTTTCCAGCGATGTGGCCGACAAGCTCAAGGCCTATGCCGAAAGCAAGGGTTACGAGATCGCAATCTATGAAGGCTACGACACCGGCACGACTGACTTTGCCCCGATCATCAATAAAATCCCCGCGGATGTGGATGCCGTTATGGGTGGCGGTCACTTCGCCGACGGCCAGCAGTTTGCCAAAGCCATGTCCGAAAAGGGCATCCAGGCCAAATTCATCGCCCTGCTGGTAGCTCCCCCCGAACCCAAGTTTGCTGAAATCGGTGATGCTGCCGCGGGCATCGTTGGCCCCAGCCAATGGGAACCACAAGCCGCTTTCACACCTGATTACGGCCCCAGCGGCGCAGATTTTATCAGCGCATACAAAGCCGCGTACAGCGGTGAAGAACCATCCTACCATGCCGCCGGTGGTTACGTAGCCGCACTGATCCTGCAAAAAGCCATCGAAACCGCCGGTTCACTCGATACAAAGGCGGTTAAGACCGCTTTGGATGCGACCAACATGACCACCTTCTTCGGCCCCATCAAGTTCGATACCAGCGCTGAAGCCCATGGTCTGCAGACCGGTCACGAGATGATATTCATCCAATGGCAAAAAGACGCCACCGGCACACTGGTCAAGCAAGTCATCTGGCCGCTGGCCGGCAAGACTGCTGATCTTACTTATCCTGCCCGGTAATTGCTCAAGGAGCGTTCAATGGATTTGAGCAGCCTGAGTACGGCGCTGATTGATGGCCTGCTGATCGGCGTGGTTTACGGAATTACCGCCATGGGTTTAAACCTGATTTGGGGCGTCATGCGCGTGATCAATCTTGCGCATGGCGCCATCATCGCGTTGGGAATGTTCGGTGTTTACCTGATTTTCAGCGTTTGGGGGATCAACCCTTACCTCGCGCTGGGTTTGGTGGCAATCCTGGGACTGCTGCTTGGAATCGCGATTTATTACCTGAGCATTGGGAATATGGTCAATGCGCCGCAACTTTCGACCCTCCTGGCAACATTTTCCATTAACATGGTCATCATCGGACTGGGAACCGCCGCTTTCAGTACCTCGCCGCGTGATTCGGGCTATTCACTGGGCACTGTAGAAGTTGGGTTCTTACGGTTGCAAAACACGCGCCTGGTTGCTGCGCTGATAACGTTATTGGTGACAGGAGCGCTATACTTTTTCTTGTACCGCACCCGCCCAGGAAAATACATCCGCGCCGTTTCGAACAACCGAGCCGCCGCAGAATTAATGGGCATCCCGGCTTCGCGCATCCTGGCCCTGAGTTTTGGGATCGGGACCATGTTGGCCGCCATCGCGGGTGGGTTGATTGCCACCTTTTTCTCTTTCACGATCCTCTCTGGTGATATTTACCAACAGAAAAGCTTTGTCATCGGCGTCCTGGGCGGACTTGGAAATCCACTCGGAGCCTTGCTGGGAGGATTGATTCTGGGCACGCTCGAAGGAATTTTACCGCTAGCCATGCCAAACACCTGGGTCCCAGTGATTGAATTCATCCTGTTTGTGATCATCCTGTTGATCAAGCCCAGCGGGTTGCTAGGAGATAAGAAATGATCCAATGGAAGAATTTGGGGTTATGGCTGGCGCTCGCTACCGTGATTGGATTGGGTTTTTGGCCGATCATCACCCAGGATGCGGCTGGGCGCGAAACCGGCTTCACCATCCTGCTGGCAATCGTGATGGCCAGCAGCCTGAACATCGTCATGGGCTACACCGGCTACGTCAGCTTTGGGCACGTGGTTTTCTATGGCCTGGGCGGCTATGTGGGCATGTATGCGCTTTCGGCGCTGGGATGGCCCTTACCGGTTGCGGTATTGGCCGGAGGTGCCGGTTCAGGGCTGCTGGCTTTGCTGCTCGGAAAAGCCATCCTGAGGCTGCGCGGCTCATATTTTGCGTTGGCAACCATCGGGGTCAATGAAGCCGCCCGTACCTTTGTGGCCAATTTCACCCCGTTTGGGGCTTCAACCGGCATCGAACTGCAATTCTCCATCTACAAGCCCTATGGTGGCGCTATGCAGGCGCTCTGGTTGACTTACTATGCGGTGGTTGGGATCGCTATTTTCGCAGTGGTGTTCAGCTTTATGATCAAGACCAGCAAATTTGGTCTGAGCCTGATGTCGATCCGGGAAGATGAAGACGCCGCCGAAGTCATGGGCATTGTGACACCAAACGCCAAAACCATGGCGTTTATCCTTTCCGCAGTCCTGCCAGGTATGCTCGGCACCCTGTTCTTTTTCAAAAATGGGAATGTCGAACCAGGCGATGCATTCCGCCTGGGGTTTTCAATCGAATCTTTGGTCATGATCATGCTGGGTGGACAGGGAACCGTGCTCGGTCCGGTCCTGGGGGCACTCGGCTACCAACGCCTGCGCAGTATGCTGCTGACGAGTGACATAACTTTTGGAAGTTTTGCTCTCAAAGATTTTCAGCTGGTTATTTCTGGCCTGCTGATGCTGTTGATCATCCTGTTTATCCCTGGCGGATTGGTTGGATGGCTGCGACAGCGCTTTCCAAAGCTAAGCAGGGTGCTGGCATGACGCTCATCTTACAGGTTGAAAACGTCTCCAAACACTTTGGGGGCTTGCAAGCCTTGACTAATGTGACCCTGGATTTGGTCCAGGGCCAGATTTTGGGGCTGATCGGTCCCAATGGCGCAGGAAAAACCACACTTTTCAACACCATCAACGGGATCTACAACCCAGAAGAAGGGCGAATCCGTTTTCTGGGCAAAGACGTAACCGGCGCGAAGCCATACGAGCTGGCGCGAATGGGCATGGCGCGCACTCACCAGATCGTGCGCCCGCTAAATGAGCTGACAGTGCGCGAAAATGTAATGGCAGGCGCATGTTTCGGACATGAAAACCACGGTCTTAAATCTGCCTTGCAGATTGCCAACGAAGTTTTGACATTCGTGGGGCTGGATTCGCGGGCAGACCAATTAGCAGGCAGTCTGAATATTGCCCAGAAAAAACGTCTCGAAATGGCGCGAGCTCTGGCAGCACATCCCAAAATACTTCTGCTGGATGAAGTCCTGGCCGGACTGACGCCTTCCGAAATTGACGGCATGGTTCATACCATCCTATTGGTTCGTAACCAGGGTGTCAGCATCATCATGATCGAACACGTTATGAAAGCCATCATGAACGTCTCAGATCACATTTTTGTGCTGGAATACGGGCAGAAAATCGCTGAAGGTACGCCCGAAGAAGTGGTGCGTAACCCACGCGTAGTGGAAGCCTATCTGGGCGATCCACAGATGGCAAAACGGCTGATGGAGGCCGGCTGATATGTCCCTACTCGAAGTTCACGAGATTGAATCCGGTTACGGAGAAGTACAGATTCTATGGGGCGTAAACCTGAGCCCGCAGGATGGCAAATTGACCAGCCTGGTGGGTGGCAACAGCGTTGGTAAAACCACAGCGCTGCGCACTATCATGGGACTGAATCGCGCGTGGAAGGGCTCAATCACTTTTGATGGAAAAGATATCACGCACACCCCGGCTTATACCAAGGCTGAATTAGGTATTGTGCTTGTCCCCGAGGGCCGCCAGCTTTTCACCGACATGACCATTTACGAAAACCTGGAGATGGGCGCCACCAACAAGCGCGCTCATGCCAAATTCAAAGACAACCTCGAACGAGTCTACAGCATGTTCCCGCGACTGAAAGAACGCGCCACGCAAAAAGCTGGGACGCTTTCGGGCGGCGAACAGCAAATGGTGGCAGTTGGACGGGGACTAATGGCCGATCCGCGCATCTTGATGATCGATGAACTCTCGCTCGGGCTGGCGCCAGTCCTGACCTTGCAATTGTTCGAAAGCCTACGCGACTTGCGCAAACAGGGCCTGACCATTTTACTAGTCGAACAAAACGTTCAAATGGCGCTGGCTATCAGCGACTATGCTTACGTTTTTTCAGAAGGTAAAACTAAGATGCAAGGCCCAGCACGCGAATTGATGAACAATGAACATATCCGCGCCGCATACCTGGGCTTGTAAGCTCAGGGCGTTGATGAAAACCTGACAAGAACCCCGACTTTCATCAATCAACATTAATGAGCCAGTTTCAGGATAAACAAATTAAGTGGTGTTTACTCACAGGCGTAGCCCTGTTGATGGAAAGAATGCTGCAAAACGAATGGAAGATTTTTTTGTGGGTTAGCCTCGGTTCCAATACGAGCGGGGCAAACCATTGGTTGTTTTTCACAATAGAGCAAATTTCAGCCCTGCGAAAACAATACAACGAAAGACGTGAGTAAATCAAATTAAAGAGGGTACGACAGATGGATGCCGTACCCTCTTTAATTTTAAAAAAGCTGATAATCTGTCGGATCGGGATGTTTGCAGCCATTCTTTTCCTGTGTTATTATTTCGATGCCTTATTTGGCACAACTGCTCAGATGATCGGAATTTGGTGAACTCTAAATTTTTCATCAGTCCACAATCTGCATCGCTATCAAGCTGACATCGTAATTCTCTGAACCCTCTCAAAACCATAGGCGAATGCAACCATGCCAAAGAATCCCTGGGACAATTCCTTCCGTTACATCGTAATCATTGTTGTGTTGGTCATACTGGCTGCCGCGTTATGGTACATTCGTGATGTGATCCAACCGCTGATTACCGCAGGCTTGATTGCCTATTTATTAAGTCCCTTGGTCAACCTGCTTACTAGAAACTCAAAATTATCCCGCAAACAGGCTGCCAATATTGTTTTTTTTGTTGTATTAATTGTTCTGATCGGTCTGATCATTACTGTTATTCCTTCCTTGTTGGAAGAAAGTCAGAATATCATGAATGATCTGAATGCATCCCTGGACATTTACCAGAAAACTCTAACCAAACCGATCAATGCCTTCGGGATCCCCATTTACCTGGAGGGTGTTATCCCTGCTGTACGCGCTACGGTCAGTGGAACCATGATTCCACGCCCTGAACAGGCTCTACAGATCCTGCAAAGTACTTCGCGTGGGTTTTTGTGGTTTTTGATTATCATCGTGAGCACCTATCACCTGATGACCGAGTGGGATAAATTGCGGGAGTGGTTGTTTGGCCTGGCACCCGAAGCCTCTCAAAAAGATATCCGTCTTTTGTATATCGAAATCAGAGCAGTCTGGTTGGGTTACCTGGCCGGACAGGTGCGTTTAATGGTCATACTCGCATTGATCTATACGATTGCATGGTCCTTTATTGGCCTGCCTGGTGCAATCGCAATCGGCATCCTGGCGGGATTTCTCAATCTGGTACCCGAGTTGGGGCCGGGTCTGACTGCCGTGATTGCGATCCTGGTGGCCTGGCTGGAAGGTTCAACTTTCCTGCCCATTTCAAACGGTTTGTTTGCCCTGCTAACTGGTGGAATTTACCTGGTACTCAATAATATCAAGACCATCTTTTTGCAACCCCGGATTTTGGGAAAAAGCGTTTCGATGCATGAAGGAGTTGTCTTTGTGGCGATTATCGCCGCCATCATGCTGCAGGGCTTTTTGGGCGTATTGATCGTCGTCCCTGTATTGGCTTCAATTATGATCATTGGCCGCTATATTCGGCATAAATTACTCGGCATCAACCCATTTGACAATGCTACCCTGGAAAAAAATAACATATCGTAAGATTGCAGAATAACAGATATAAATCATGTACAATCTCAATTCAGATGAGCTTCCGGGAATACACCGGACAATTAAAAAATACTCAGGTAAAACACAAATATGACAATCACCTATTCGATCATTGCCCCGATTTATAACGAGTTTGATAATCTGCCCGTGCTTTATCGGCGTGTAAAAGATGTAATGGATTCGACAGGAGAGTCGTGGGAACTGATCCTGGTGGACGATGGTTCAATCGACAATTCGACCCAACGCATCCGCGAATTGGCAGCCAGCGACCCTACAGTGCGCCCGATAATTTTTGCACGCAACTTTGGCCATCAAATTGCCGTGACGGCTGGATTGGATTATGCTCGCGGCGAGGCGGTTGTTGTGATTGACGCCGACCTGCAGGACCCGCCTGAGGTAATTTTGGAATTAGCCAAAAAGTGGAAGGAAGGCTACGAAGTGGTCTACGCTGTGCGCGCCGAACGTCAGGGCGAAAGCTGGTTTAAACTCTTAACCGCCTCCCTGTTTTACCGTCTGATTTATCGTATTACTGACGTCAAAATACCGCTGGATACAGGCGATTTTCGTCTTATTGATCGCAAAGTAGTCAACGTAATGAACAGCATGCGTGAAAAACATCGTTTTTTGCGTGGGATGGGCGCATGGGTGGGTTTTAAACAAATCGGTGTGGAGTACAAGCGCGAGGCGCGTTTTTCAGGTGAGACCAAATACCCCTTTAAGAAAATGCTCAAACTGGCTTTGAATGCCATTACGGGCTTTTCCTATTTTCCACTGCAGGTTGCAACTTATTTTGGTTTCATCTCAGCCGGAATAGCGATTTTGGCCATCCCGGTCGTTGTACTGGAGCGATTAACGGGTTCGCAAGCTTTTTATGGACAGGCCACTACGCTCATCGCAGTGCTCTTCTTCGGCGGCGTGCAGTTGATCTCACTGGGTGTTCTGGGTGAATACATTGGCCGAATTTACGACGAAGTAAAAGGCCGGCCACTCTACATTGTTCGGGAAGCTCCCGATAAAGAATAGAATCTTTTTGTCTCCTATTCAAGAATCAAAAGCGCAGCGCTTCTACACAGGCTGCGCTTTTCTTATAAGTCAGGAGGTTTTGTTTTTTCAACCTTTTTTTTACAAAAAAGGTTTGGCCATGCGTAGAGCAAACAATGTTGCTCGTATTGTAGAGTGGCTTCTGATTTCGAGCTGAAGAATGTTTAAGGTTACTCATTTGCCCATTGCGTGCAGTTTTTTCGAGAAAGCGTAGGCTTTCAGGGTCCGATCTTTGACCAGGGCATGTTCCACGAGGGGGTTACGTGGATAGCTGGCTACATGCACACCTCGTTCCCAGGGTGCATGGATAACCGTGGTTGGCAGCGAGGCCAATTCGGGTACCCATTTGCGAATATAAAATCCATTGGGATCAAATTTTTGGCTTTGAAGGACTGGATTAAAGATACGGAAGTAGGGAGCCGCATCCGTACCTGTGCCTGCAGTCCACTGCCAACCACCGTTATTGGCTGCCGGGTCGCCGTCCAATAAATTTTGCATAAACCAGCGTTCACCCCACTGCCAGTTGATCAGCAAGTCTTTCACCAGGTAGGAGGCAACGATCATGCGAGCCCGGTTGTGCATCCAACCTGTGGCAGATAACTGCCGCAGACCGGCATCCACAATGGGCACACCGGTCAATCCGGCGGTCCAGGCGTTGAAATCATGTTCAGAATCGCGCCAGGGGATGCTTGCCAGAGATTGGTTGAAAGCGGTCTGGCTGACGTGCGGAAAGTGATAAAGAATGCTGATATAAAATTCACGCCAGATCAATTCGTTCAGCCAGGTAGCGGCTGCCAGGAGCGTTTGCGCATCTGGTGCAGTACGCATGGCTTGTTGTGCAGCAACCACAGCCTGTCGCATGGAGAGCATGCCAAAACGCAAGTATGGGGACAGGCTGGAAGTGCCATCCAAATCCATTCGGTCGCGCTGACTGGCATAACCATAAATGTTGTGATCCACAAAAACAGCCAGCCGGCGCAGGGCTTCAGACTCACCGGAAGGAAAGAGCGTTTCGTCAGATGTCGATCGCAGCCCCAAGTTGAGTTCTGGACCTTCACTATCTGCTACGGAACCGGGGATAGCCGGAAAAACAGACGGAACTGGCAAGGCAGCTAAATCCGATGGCAAAAGAGACTTCCAGGTGCGTGAAAAGGGGGTAAAAACTGTGTATGGCAAACCATCCGCTTTATGCAGAAGCAGCGGATGCAAAACAGTCTGCCCATGGATAAGCTGCAAGGGTAAGCTGGAAGAGATGCGCGCGTCACGTGCCCTGGCATAAGGCGTAAAGTCTTCCTCGGCAAAAATAGCCTGTACATCAAACTGCTGCATCAGACCAGCTAATACCTCTTGCGGGTTTCCCCGACACAGCAACAAGCGGCTGCCACGCTCGAGAAGCTGCCTGTGGAGCACATGCAACCCATCAAATAGAAAGCATTGACGTCGAACGGGTGTCTTTGTCAATAGATGCGGATCGAGAATAAAAACCGGGATGACCGCCCCACGCAGCAAGGCAGCCTGCAGGGCAGGGTTATCTCCCAAACGTACGTCACGCCTAATCCACCATATGGAAGTCAAGATAACTCCAAAAATTCTGACACGCTTCAACGCTATTTAATAATATCTGTCCCGAAATGATCACAGGACAGATATTTTGAATAATCACTGGTTCAATGCAACTGGCTAATCCGTAATGACCTGAGGGACAGGGGGCATTTCCTGTTTGAAGGTCAGAATAACCGGATGATTATAGAGATTAAAAAACACATAGACCGTTACGCCAACCATGATCACCGCACCTGCCAGGCCGGGGGCCCATGTACCCACCTGCTGCAGCAGATAACCACCCAGCGTGGGGGCAATGATTCGGGTGGAACTTTCAATCGAAGCGGAAAGCCCCAGGATGCCTCCAACTTCATGCGGTGCAACAGCCTTGGTGAGCGTGGAGGAAAGCAGTGTGTTAAGCATACCGACCGCCATTGAATTGGGCAACATGACCAACAGCAAGATGGGAAGTGTGGGCGCAAAAGCCCAACCCAGGAACGTCAGAGACGTGATACCAGCCGAGACCAGGATCAGAATATCCTCGCGGACTCTGCGGGTAATCCACCCAACCAGGAAACCCTGTGTAATGACCGATAGAACGCCCACATAAGCAAGAACAAAGCCGGTATCGCGTGCATTCAGATTGAACTTGAGCAAAGCGTAGAGTGAAAAAATTGTCTGAAAAGCGGCAAACGCCAAACCAAAGAAAAAGCGTGTGATCAGAAGCGAACCACTAAAGGGACGCTTGAGCGCATCCAGTAAAGCACCCAGGGTAACGGGTGGGCGGCTGCTGACCCCATTTCGCTCAGCACGCATTTCAGGAGTCAGAGATTCGGGCAGCCAGGCATAGACCAGGACCAGGTTTATCATGGAAACGGCAGCCGCAACAAAGGCAGGAACCGCATAACCCCACTGGCTTAAGACACCACCCGCGACCGGGCCAATAATAAAGCCGATGCCAAAAGCAGCTCCAATCATACCAAGACCTTGCGAACGGCTTTTTGCATCGGTTACATCCGCAATATAAGCCTGGGCAATACTGAGATTGCCACCCGTCAGGCCATCAATCACCCGGCTGACAAATAACATCCACAAAGCGTTCGCAAAACCGAGCAGCAAAAAGCCCAGGAATGTCCCAAAAATGGAAACGAGCAGGATAGGCCGGCGACCATAGCGATCAGAAAGACGACCCAACAAAGGGGCACCGATCAATTGAGCGAGTGCATACGAAGCAACCAACAGGCCGGTCGTAAAACTATTGGCCTGAAAGGTCTTGGCGTAGTAGGGCAGGAGCGGCAGGATTAAGCTAAAACCAAGCAAATCGATAAACACTACCAAAATTACAGAAAAAAGTTTTTTATTCATACAACCCTTATGTGAATTATCGGATGAGAATCCGATATGAGGAATTTATTACAGCTATCAACCTTATACAGCTTTTTCAGCCACAAGCAGGCTGAGCTGTTTTTCGAACCAGAGCGAGAGGGGTAAAGCCCGAGGACCCAAATGCTGATGGACCACATCTGAATAAACTTGCAAATAAACCTGTAGTACAGTAGCGGGTAATTTAAGACTGAGAATCAAAGCCTTCAGCCAGTCTATTTCGGAATCAACATAGGCGATATCACCAAGCGTCAGGGCAGAAACGATATTATCGCCAAGATATTTATGAGCGTTGGTAAACATATCTGTCCCGGCAGCCTGTTCACCAAGTTTATTATCAAGGATGGATTCGATATATGCACGGTGGGATACGAAAGCCTTCAAGGCCTGGTCATATTCGCTGGCGAGCGAAATTTCCTTATGAATAATGCGTGGGGCAAGCAGCAGGTTTTCGATGACATCCATGGCATCTTCCAATCTGCCTCCTAGATAGTGCCCCGGGATGCGATCGACAAGACCGGGGTTGACTGAAAATATGCGCCCACCAAACGAAACCTGCAATCCATGTTCCGAGATGAGCTTGACCGCCTGCTGAAGAGTGGCGGCGGTGTTTAGCTGCTGGGCAGCCAGGATAACCAAGCTGGCATTTACGGCATTGACTGTTTCAACCAGGTGCGAAGCCGGAACATTTGCACCCAGGTAAATGACGTTATATCCCCGGCGACGAATCAAAAGAGCCAACAAGAGTGGGGTAAAAGTATGCCACTCATTGGCAGGACAACCCACAATCACGTTGTGAGCCCGGGTGGGTGGCGGAGCCGCCATCATAAGCGCATCCAGACGCCGCAAAGCTAATGCAGAAGCGAAATGTTCCTGCTGAATACTGGCCCGGTTTTCATACCACATGGAGCCAATCTCAGCCACACCGCTCTGTAATACGGCGCTGCAGACATACTCAATTGGATAGAGTGCGAAAGCCTGATTAAGAACCTGATCCGCAGCAGCTTCGTCAAAACCCATACAAGCCATCAGCCAGGAGTTACGCAGTTCTTCGACCCCTGTCAATGAATTCTTTAGATCGGGAAGGACAAACGGGTGAACAGGAGCAATCGTCGAAGATGGAGGCTCGCTCTGGGAAATATGATTGAAGGGATCCTGACCAGTCCCCTTCTTTTCATTCCACATATCGACTGCATGCGAAATACTCAAGCCATCATGTTGACGAGCAAGCAGCCATTTGATGATTTCAATATCATGCTCGGAATAAAGACGATGCCCACCCGAGGTCCGCTGTGGCATGGGCAGCCCATAACGACGCTCCCAGGCACGCAGGACATCTGGTTTAATACCTGTTTCCTTCAAAACTGCTTTCAGATTGTAAATGGCGTTCAGACTGAGTGTCATGGATTGTTTTTTCCGAAGATAAAATAAACCGGTGATGTACCAAATTAAAAAACGCTTGCGGCTTATTTTTTTTCTAACTTTGCCAGGATGGGTGGTGTTTCCTAAAATATCATCGCACGTGGGACAAATTCAAACAAACATGCGATCATCAATATATTTTTAGTATATCATTTGTCTAAATATCGTCAAGGTTTTATCTGGCTATTTCTGTACAATATCTCGACATTAGCGAATATTTTGACAAATTATTGACATTTTCGTCAAGAGATGGGCAACCTCAAACCCCAGCTCATGCAAAAGCACAAGGCTCACAAAGAAAATCTTTTTTTTAGGGAAAGCCTGCTCTTACCTGTGTGTAAAAATATGGATTGCTCCCAGCGGAATTCGACGGGCAAGTTGGCTCCGAATAATAGAATTTTTATGAATAGTATTGCTGACGTAATAATTCGTTACAACAGCCCATCTGTAGCAATTTTGCTGCGTATTGTGCGTTCGGTCGAAAAACTGTCATCATATTTCAAAATGTGTCAATCTATTTTGAACCATGCCCATATTTTAGACTTCATGGTGACAAGGTCAAAACATATCTGTAAAGCCAGTCCTACTCGAGGTTATTTTAGAGGGTAAAATTCAAGTATGTTTCTTCCTGGCCCCAGATTTCAAAGAACTAATCCTTCTGACACTTCAAGCATGGTTCAAACATGACTTTAAAATCGCCAAAATCTGTCTTAATTTATATCAAAATCATAGCCACCAGCCTGATCAGCATTATATTTTTACTAATCCTTGTGCCAGCAGTCTTTTTGACTTATGCCATAAGTGTACCGATTCGAGCCAGCGTATGCTGCCAGACGCCGGCAGACTTTGGGGCAGCTTATGAGAAGATCAGCTTCTTTACACAGGATGGACTGAAACTTTCAGGCTGGTATGTACCGGCACCCGCCAACTCAGAATTTTCGCAGAGCGTCATCATTCTTGTCCACAGCTACTACGCAGACCGGCGCCAAACACTGCCAGTCGCCCAGATGCTCTACAGGAGCGGCTACGGGTTATTGATGTACGATCAGCGTGCAAGTGGTGAAAGCCAGGGTGGCGTAAGATCTCTGGGATGGCGTGATATTCCAGATCTAAATCAGGCCGCTGAATGGCTGCTTGCGCGCAATAGGAATTTTAAAATTGGCGTTTACGGCTGCTCGATGGGTGGTGCGATTGCCCTGGCGGGTTCGGTCAATGTACCTGATATACGGGCAGTGATTGCCGATGCACCCAGCCCGTTGCAGTGGTATGAGAATTTACCAGAGTTCAGTGCGCAAGACCCAATCAGCTTGCCGATAATAGCGTTATACTATCCCCTGCTCATGTTGCGCAGCGGCACGTTTCCACCAACCAGCACACTGGACGCAGTCAGGAATATGAATGAGCGTCCAATCCTTTTTATCTCCAGCGGACAGTCTGCAGAATATGCACGCATCGAAACCTATTTTCAGGCAGCGCTCGGACCCAAAGAACATTGGAATCTACCCACAGCCACTCACTGCAGCGGGCCAGGTAACGATTCGGCTGCGTATCAAAAACACTTACTAAACTTTTTCAAAAACAACCTGCCATAATCACTCGATTTCAAACCATATTAAACCTGGAGCCAAGCATGACCATCAATTTCGACAAAATCATCGATCGCCGTTCAAGCAATTCAATTAAATGGACAGTCTATCCGCAGGATGTGTTGCCCATGTGGGTCGCCGATATGGACTTCACTGTCCCGGAACCCATCACAAAAGCCCTGCACGCTGCAGTTGAGCATTCTGTTTTTGGCTATGAAATGCCAGGGAAAGCCCTACTGCAGTCAGTGGCAGCCCGCATGAAAGCGCTGTACAACTGGGATGTGGATGAAAACAGCATTGTGCCTGTAACCGGGTTGGTGAGCGGGTTCTACGCAGCCGCCTCAGCCCTCTGCCGTCCAGGGGATGGTTACCTGATCCAGACGCCAGTCTATATGCCTTTCAACGATATTCAACAAAACCTTGGCTTTATCCGCCAGGAATCACAACTGACCAGAGTAACCGAAGGTCAGGATATACACTACGAAATCGACTGGCAAAGCTTTGAAAAAGCCTTCAATTCGGGCGGCAGCCAGACAAAAATGTTTCTACTCTGCAATCCACACAACCCGACCGGGCAGGCGTACAGCAAGGAAGAACTGCAAAAAATGGCGGATTTCTGCTTGAAGAATAAGACTGTCATCGTTTCGGATGAAATTCACAGCGAACTGCTGCTGGATGGCACACAACACATTCCCATGGCAACCCTTTCCCCTGAAATCGAACAGGCCAGCATTACCCTGATTGCACCTTCAAAAACCTTTAATATTGCCGGGTTGTTCTGCGGATTCGCAATCATCCCCAACTCAGAATTGCGCGAACGCTATAAAAAAGTTGTCGGAACCATGACCCTGCATGTATCCAGCCTGGCCCAGGTGGCAGCCCTGGCGGCTTTCTCCGGCGAGTGTGATGGCTGGCTGGAAGAACTACAGGCGTACCTGACTGAAAACCGCAATTACATGGTGGATTTTGTAAAAAAGAACCTACCCGGTATTCGAATTACAAACCCCAAGGCTACTTACCTGGCATGGCTGGACTGCAATGAGCTGGTGACCAGCGGCAAAATCGACAGCAATCCTTATGAATTCTTCTTAAAAGAAGCCAAGGTTGCGCTCAATGACGGAGCTGCCTTTGGCAGCGGTGGAGCAAATTTCGTCCGGCTGAACTTCGGCTGCCCGCGTGAATTGTTGAAGGAAGGCCTGGAACGCATGCAAAAGGCCCTGGCCTAGCCAGCCAATCCCCGCGACTTCAGGAGAAACAATGAAGCTCCAAGATATTTTACAGCGCAATATGGACCCCCAACCCTGGGTGGAAGGTGAAAGAATACCCTGGGATGAGCCCGCCTTTAGTGAACGCATCCTGAAAGAGCACCTGGCACAGGATAACGACGCTGCCAGCCGTCCAAACGATAGGATAAAAAAACATGTGGATTGGATCCACCGGTATTTGCTTCAAGGAAAAAAAAGCCATATCCTGGACCTGGGATGCGGCCCCGGGCTGTACACCGCCCGGCTGGCCAAACTTGGGCATACATGCATAGGGATCGATTTTGCACCGGCCCCCATCCGGCATGCCAAGCAGAACGCCCCACATGGTTGCGAATATGAGCTGGCAGATATCCGGACTGCTGATTACGGCAGCGGATACGATCTGATCATTTTCATCTTTGGGGCGTTAAATCTCTTCCGGCCCATCGATGCCAGGCTGGTCCTGGAAAAAGCTTTCCAGGCTCTTAAGCCCGGGGGATTGCTGCTGCTGGAAGCCTCGAGCCTGGACGCTGTCGACCAGATTGGAAACCAACCCGCCATGTGGTATTCTGCCGAAAATGGTCTATTTTCAGACAAGGGTCACATTTGCCTGATGGAAACCTTTTGGAATGAAGAACAAAAAGTTGCCACCGAACGTTTTTACATTCTGGATTCTGACAGCGGCGAAGTTACCCATCATTCTGCCAGCACACAGGCTTATACAGAAGATGAGCTCGATGCCCTTTTGGAAGAGCTTGGATACAAAAATACCAGCTTCTACTCCTCGCTAACTGGCAAAGAAGAAGACGAGATTAACGATTTTCTGGTGATTAGCGCCGAAAAACCTTAAAATAAACGGCGGATGGGGTTTACCCATCCGCCAAACTCAAAAATTTCCCATAGAAAGAGCGGAAGAAACATGCTTCGTCACGATGAACGTCTGGCGGCGGCTAAATGTTATTGCGCCAGTTATTGTTCAACCATTCTTCCTACTGTTGTGCGAACCTTCGGTCTTTTCGATGTTCACCTCCTGCTGTTTGAACGGAAGCGATTACTGAGTACAGAATAGCATAATTCAAAGGGCGAAACATTAAAAATAACTTGCAAAAATGCAAAGTCTCCCTTTTATTTTAAAGTTGCACTTATTATAATTAATGTAAAGACTTAAGCATTTTGAGTATGGATGCCCTGCAGAAGGTTTTCAAAGGTTATGTTTTGCAGGAAGCAACGCATAGCAAGTAAAATAAGTGTGCTCGACGTTCTTTCAGAAAGGGAGAAACCATGTTGAAACGAGCCTTGATTTGCATTTTTGTCCTTTTATTCATTTCAGGTTGTTCAAAATCTGTTGCAACTCTCCCAGCGACGCCGACACCTGAAGCTACTCTCAGTGCCGAAGCCAGCGCGCTACCTGCAATTTTACCCAGTCTGCCGGCAGTTACTCCTACCAGCAGCGCCAGCCCAACCCCTTTTACGTCTTTCACAGTCAAACCTTCGGTTGATAATCTAAAAATCCGAGTCAACCCCGGATATTTATTTGAAGCCCTGATGATGGTCCAGCAAACCGACGAACTGACCGTTATGGGAACTGCACCGGGCAACGAATGGACTTATATCAAAACAGTAAATGGAGATGAAGGCTGGGTCTTTTCTGAGCTGCTAACCAGCAACGTTGATCTGGCCCAAATACCAGTTCGGCAACCGAAAAACACACAGGTCATCAAAGCCCAGGTACTGGATGTAAGTGGCATCCCCATCCAGGGGGTAGTGTTCGACATCAGTCAGGGTGGGGCTGACGGGGCATCCACCAATACCGTCGTAACCGATAGCAATGGAATTCTTTATTCTTTCATGCCTGAAACAGCCAGTGGAGCGTGGACAGTGACCTATTCAGGCATAGCTTGCGACAGCAACGTTTGGTCTGACAGCACCTGCGCCACCTATAAACCTGGTTTCACGGGAGTACTGGATCCGCAAACCCAAACTGTGACCCTACCACAGACAGGTGGGCAGCTGGTGTTTACTTATCGCTAGCGGTTTCTTTCTTTTTACCTTCAAGAGGATGGTTATTGGCTGGGTGCGGATGTTTCATCGAGAATGGAATCTACGCGCAAATACGGCATTATCAAAGTAGATTCCATATTCAGGACAAAAAAAAGGCGGACGGGCATCATATTGCCCGTCCGTCAACTTTCTAATTTCACTTTCCAGGATTTTTCAATCCCCGAGGAAGGCAAAGGGGTGCGCCACTTTCATGTCGTGGTCGGCTTCTGGCCAAGTTCAAAACTTCTCATTAGCCAGCGTTCGGTAACCCATGCCTTCCCCTGTCGTACCACGGTTCCATATCAGTTATGTTGGACCTCCTTCCGTGGCAGAAAAGGCCACTAAAAATATAATACAACATCTGGAACCGGGTTACATTAAAAAAAACACATATATTTGTAAGTTTTTGCTCACAGATAAGCCTTGCTGTCGGGAGGAACTCCACCAAAAATATTTTTTTCCATGGATATTTTCGGGAAGTTCACCCGAAAATATCCATGTGCTGGGCAAACCAACGTGCGCCATTTCTCTGCATCCAAAGGCGACGAGCAATAAGGTCAGGACCGGGCGGAGCCCAATTGATTGAAGGGATGCTCTAAAAAGAAAGAAGGTATTCTATGGACAAGTCAGTGAGTGCACATTCATTCATTTGCAATCCAAATTCTGGCATGGGACAGTCCCGATCTTCGCACAGGATGGTCCCGATCTTCGCACGGGATAAGTGAAATTCCAGGTCCGGTGCCAGTGAGAGAATACTATTTGGTTTGGAAAACGGGTTGGCTTGAAAAATCATGATCAAATTGTGCAAAACTGCTGATAAATTTATGACATCTTAAGCCACAAGAGCGATATAATTAAAGTTGTCCGACAACTTTCTCCCAGACTAGGAGTTTACCTGATGACTACAATTGATCTTACCATCCATGCCGACCGCCGCAAGCGCGCCATTCAGCGTGCCCGTGAGCGCAATATTATTATTCCTACCTATGCACAGATGAAAGACCCTTCCAAAATCTCGGCAAGCGTCAAGGAAGAACTTGCCCGGATTGGTTTGTGGGATATCCACCCCCGCAACCTGTTCCGCATCAACTGGCACAACGAACCTAAAACCAGCGGCGGTACATATGGTGGAGTTAACCTGTTGGAACTGCCCTCCTCTGTGACAGGCGTTCCAGCCCGTATTATAGCGATCGTAGGTAAGTGGTTCCCAACTGGTGCACACAAAGTAGGGGCTGCATTCTCCTGCCTGGTGCCCCGCCTCGTAACCGGGCAATTTGATCCCACCACGCAGAAAGCCGTCTGGCCCTCCACCGGCAACTACTGCCGCGGTGGCGCCTATGACTCAGCTCTGCTGGCCTGCGAATCAATCGCCATTTTGCCTGAAGGCATGAGCCGCGAACGTTTTGAATGGTTGGAAAAAGTTGCAGGTGAAACCATCAAGACCCCAGGTTCAGAATCAAATGTCAAAGAAATTTTTGACAAGTGTAATGAGCTGCGCCATTCCGGTCAAGATTTGATGATCTTTGACCAGTTCCAGGAATTCCCCAATTACTTGTGGCACTATGAAGTAACCGGGCATGCAATTGAAGAAGCTTTCAACCAAATTGCCCGTCCCGGCGACCAATTCCGTGGCATTACTTCCGCCACCGGTTCTGCCGGCACCATCGCCAGCGGCGATTATTTGAAGCAGGTCTTCCCGGGCAGCAAGATCGCCGCCAGCGAAGCGCTGCAGTGCCCCACCCTGTTGGAAAACGGTTTTGGCGCTCACCGCATTGAAGGCATTGGCGATAAGCACGTACCCTGGATTCACAATACCAAGAACACTGACCTGGTTGTAGCCATCGACGATAACGGTGTGGTCAATACAGCCCGCCTGTTTAACGAACCCAACGGCAAGAAATTCCTTGCCAGCAAGGGTGTGCCCGAAGCCACCATCGAACAGCTCAGCCTGCTTGGTTTCTCCGGCATCTCCAATGTACAGACCGCCATCAAGATGGCCAAGTACTACGAAATGGGCGAACAGGATGTTATTTTCACCATTGCCACGGACTCGATGGACCTGTACCAGAGCCGCCTGACCGAAATGCACGCCGAACTGGGCGAATACAGTGATCGTGACGCCGCCGGTGATTACTCACGCTGGATGATGGGCATCACCACAGACAACATGCTCGAACTGCGCTACCCGGATCGCCGCCGCGTTCACAACTTGAAGTATTTCACCTGGGTTGAACAACAGGGCAAGACTTACAACGAGATTCAGGATATGTGGAACCAACCTGATTACTGGACAAGTGTTCAGAAACAGGCAGCAGAGATCGATGAACTGATTGTTGAATTTAACAACGAAGTTGGCATCGCCTAAATCAAGGTAAAAAGATAAATAACAGACAGGTAGACCGGAACCTAATGGGGCCCCGTCTACCTGTCTACATATCCGGCACTCGCTGCCTGAGGTAAACATGTCCTTTTTCCCAACCATTTTTTACGCACTGGGGTTTGGTTTACTCGGATATTTGTCCGGGTCTCTGACCCCATCCATCTGGATTACCCGGCTTGTAAAGGGTGTGGATGTACGCGCCAGCGGTTCGGGGCACGCCACCACGACCAACACCATCCGCCAGGCAGGTTTTGGGCCGGGGGTGCTGGTGCTTATTCTGGATGTAGCCAAAGGCTTTGTACCCACCTGGCTGGCCTTACGATTTTCCCCAGAAAACGCAGTCTGGATTGTCATCCCACTCACCGCAGGGCTGGCGATTGTGGGACACTGCTGGCCTATCTTCGCCGGGTTTCGGGGCGGTATGGGCCTGGCAACTGCGGGCGGTGGAATGCTGGCTGTAGAGCCAATGGGATTCCTGATTGGCCTGGGGCTGCTGGTACTGCTTGTGCTGCTGGTACGGCACAGTGCCAGGGCTACTGTAGTGGGCGGTCTGCTTCTAGCTCCCACACTGTGGTTGTTTGGCTTGCGCGGCCTGGCTTTTTGGGTTGGCGTTTGCGCCGGGCTGGTGATCGCGGTGCGTTTTCTGATCGATTGGAATCGAAAATATCGCGAATTATGGCTGGACCGGGAAAAACCACAGTAACCGATCAGCTCGCAGATACGCGCCAGCGGCGACGGATACGGAGCCAAATCAAGCCAATGATCAGTACCAGCAACAACCCACCAGCCGCCAATAGCAACATTTGGCGGGACGATTCAACCTCAGCCGTGCCTGGTTGAACTTCAAAGGCAAGGAAGGCAGCCCGGTCAAATCCAATTCCCTGTGCATTATTTCCGTTAATACGTATTTCCACACTGTACAACCCAGGCTGGTCCGGAAGGTATTTTACCGAATAGCCGCCATCCTGAGACGCTAAAGGACTGGTCAGCAGACTGCCATCCGGTTTACGTATCAGGGCATCGGCTGTCATGACCTGCAGATTATCCGAAGCAGCTTTCAGGCGCATAGAAAGATCAACCGCCTGTCCGGGAGCCAGAATGGTCGAACTACTACTGGCGTTTAACACCGTACCCCCAATAAAACGAGCTAGAATGGCATAATCTGCCCCCGCGGCAGGTGTGCTGGCACTGGTCATTAGTTTAACGACCCACAGCCCGGGCTTGGGCTGCTTGAATGCATACCCCAAGGTCAACATGGTAGCCGGATCTTCTATTTTCATCAGGCCGTTGTGGGCTGCATCCAGGTTGATCACTTTACCACTGGCACCGCGCACTTCGATCTCCAACGACCGGGACGAATCATACAAACTGAAGTTCGCCAGGCTGACATCCGGATCAATATTTATTTTAACCACAGCACTTTCGCCGGGCTTAACATGCCCGGTAAACACCCTGGAAAATTGCCCTGGATCAACATCCAGCGCCGGTGACTGAACGTCAGACCGAGGGATAAAGGATGCTGATGTGTTTTGCAACCAGGGAAGGACAAATTTTTCAAAAACCTGTTGATCAGCTGTCATATTACCGTGATATAAGGGCAGCTTCTGTACATCATCCAGGGCAATCGATGTGGCACTATCCAAACCCACAACTGTATCTGAAGGAGCAGAAGCGCATGGCGACGTTAGGGGGTCAATCAGAAGTGTACCCGCCAACATATAAAATGGAACGCCGTGCCGGTTAACGATTTGTGGGTTGAAGATATGGTTCATGTAGTCCGGCAAAATCTCAAGCGAAGCCGGCATCAAATAGCCAAGCGCAGCTAATGGATAAACACAAGCCGACCCTGCCATGGGTGTTCCGAGAAAGATAACCTGGGCAACATTATCATTATCCATCAGTCTGTCCAGGTAGTAACGCGAGATCATTCCTCCCATACTGTGAGCTAATAAATCAACTTTTTCGGCCCCAGTTTGTTTTTGAACCGCTACGAGATAGCCTTTCAGGATTTCAGCATTTTCCGCAATCGAATTGGTGCGAGCCGATGGATTGGATGGATTACCGGTATTCAAGACGCCGGGGCTTTGTCCATCACCCACAGCAAAACCATCCAACCCAACCAACGATAAATACCCACCTGAACCAAGATATGGCTTCCAGGTTTCCCAACTGGAAAGAAAACCGTGCACCATTACAACCGGTCGCGGTTTGATCACAAACTCCACAGCCCCCAAAATTGGCTGCCCGTTCAAACTGGCCTGGAGCACACGCGCCGGATGGGCAATGCGATCCACACCCCAGTACCACCCAAGACTATCAACCAACGGGCTGCTACAGGATTTATCACCGGCTTTCAGCGAACAGGTTCCAACGGGTAAAGCCTGTCCATCCAGAAAAAAAGCCACCTCCGAAGCTGTTTCTGCCGGAGTAGAAAGTGTTATCCGCAATTGAACACGATTACCATCCACCAACCGGTGAATTTCTACTGTGTTACGATCGAGCAATTGAATGGTTGCCATCCCTGACTGGGCAAATACTGGTACAACATTTGCCAGGACCAAAATAACAATAATAAGAATTATTAAATTCTTGTTCATACCGCCTCCAGTAGATTCGAAACCTGTATAATTGTACAGAAACCGGACTTAAAATAAAAGCCCTTCGGGTAGTGTTTCCATTTCAAGTATTTTGTTGTAGTATTAACCAAATTACAAGTGCTAAATGGAATTCATATCTCAAACCATGATCTCAAAAACCTCGCTCGTCCTCGTTTGTTTATTACCTACTCCGCGTGATCTGGAAATTGCCCGGATCCTGGGGTGGTATCGCATTCCCTTTCGCAGCGCCCCCAAGGTGATTGCGGTTGATTATCTGGCGTTTTATCAGGCGGGCAGCTTTGGGGACCTGGGCGGACAGATCCAATATGTTGCAGCGGTACGCGGTCACGAGCTAACCACACGGGCAGAGTTGCTGCGCGACGAACCCGACCACCCACATGCACGCGAAGAATACTTTAAGCTGCAGTTGGGCGAACTTGAGCGCTTGAAAAATCCGGTCAAGACCGATAAATGGAAACGCATTACTTTTTTTTATACAACCGGAGAATACCTGCTGCGGGCCAGAACCTTGAATGAACTGATTGTCAATTCGGATGAGCGCCAACTGTTGTGGCAATCACTGCGGGAACGCGCCGGACAGGAGGGTCTGTACCAAACTGAGCTGCCTGAAATTAATCTACCCCCGGAACTTTTGATCGCGCTACTTGGAATAAAGGAAATACAGACGAATTACGAAAGCAACGATCTCCCGGAAAAACCTTGACCTGCAAATTACCTGTTTATAGACAATTACCAACCATCATCAAATAATTTTAAGGGAATTCATATGCTCACAATCATCAAGAATGGCACATTGATCACCGCTTCCGAAACTTTCCAGGCTGATATTTTGATCGAAAATGAGCAGATCAAACTGATTGGAAAAGATATTTTCTACCCGGATGCAAAAATCATCGATGCGACAGGCAAATTCATCACACCGGGCGGCGTTGATCCGCATACGCATTTTGATCTTCCCATGTTCGGAACTGTCTCATCAGATGATCATTACACCGGTCATAAAGCCGCTGCGTTTGGCGGTACCACCACCGTCATGGATTTTGCTGGACAACAGGCTGAGGGTTTTCGCTACTCCGTTGAACGCCACCTGGAAACATCACAAAAAGCAGCAGTGGATTACTCATTCCATATGAACCTGACCCATATGGATGACACGGTTGCGGCAGATATTCCACACCTGGCCGAGATGGGCGTACGGACGCTCAAGGTTTTTACCGCTTACAATGGCCGACTGCGCCTGGATGACGGTGGCATTTTCCGCGCCCTGCGGATTGCCAGAGATAATGGCATGCTGGTCATGTCGCACTGTGAAAATGGTGATGTAATCGAACAGCTCATCCCGGAAGCCCTGGCCGCCGGGCACACCAGCCCCGAATGGCACGCACTCACCCGCCCGGCCTGGGGCGCAATAGAATCAACCATGCGCATGTGCGCCATGGCCCAGCAGGCAGACGCCCCGGTCTATATTGTGCATATGAATGTTGGCGGCGAAGCCGATATGCTCAAATATTCCCGCGAACGCGGTGTAAAGGTGATGGGCGAAACCTGCCCACCATACCTGTTCTTCTCGATTGATGATATGCGCAAGGACGACGGTGCCAAATGGATCTGTTCGCCACCCATGCGTTCTGCCGAAGATAACACGCGCCTATGGGAAGCGCTCAAACAAGGCACGCTCCAGACCATCGGCACCGACCACTGCCCCTTCTTTTATGATGGCAGCCGCCCGATCACTTATGAAGGCCAGTCGATTGCCATCCCGGGCAAAGAACTGGGTAAAGACGACTTCACCAAGATACCGAATGGTTTACCAGGCGTACAGGATCGCCTGCCAGTCCTATGGACATACGGCGTCGGAACTGGGAAACTCAGCGCCAACCAATTTGTGGCGTTAACCAGCACCAACCCGGCCAAAATTTTTGGGCTTTACCCACGTAAGGGCGCACTGCTGCCCGGTGCAGATGCAGATATCGTCATCTGGGACCCGGAGAAACAGGTTAAATACGGAGTAGCCCATAGTCACCAACGTACAGATTACAACCTGTATGAAGGCTGGGAACTGGTGGGATACCCGGAAAAAGTATTCTTACGTGGTAAATTGATCGTGGATGGTGAGAATTGGCTCGGAAAAGCCGGGGATGGAAAGTTCCTGAAACGCGGTCCTGGCGAAATAATCTAAATTTTTACTTGTTCAAAGACTGCTGGAAAGCTTGACCTTCCAGCAGTTCTTTTACGCGGGGGTAACCGGCATACACTCCCCGATAGCGTTCGGGCAGAATGGCGGCAATCTGACACATGATCTCATCCGTATACTGCTGCAGAGCAGCCTCCCGGTTTTCCCTGGGGATAGGCGGCAGCGTAAATGGCACACCTGCCGTAAGCGTGACTTTCGACTTACGCAGATGTTTGAGGTTGTTCAGGATCACTTTATCCTCGGTACCGGTAATAGCAACTGGGACAACCCGAAAGCCAGAGCGTGCTGCCAGGTAAGCCACACCAGGCTTGCCGACAATTAACCCGCCCGTGCGGGAACGGGTACCTTCCGGGGCAATTACAAGTGAATTGCCTGCTTCCATCAAGCCGATCATTTTTCGTAAGGCTTTTATATCCGGGTTATAGCGATCTACAAACAGGAAATTCAACTCGCGACCCAACAAACGGATCCAACCAACTTTTTCCCATTTTTCCGCAACCGGGATAAACATATCATAGCGGTCAAACTTATAATGGAACATGGCAATATCAATTATGCCAATATGATTGGTAGCAATCACAAAACCACCCTGGGCAGGTACATTATCAAGCGTAAAACCCTCGATATCCGCAATCAAGTTAAGAATGGCAATGATTAACCAGCGGACAAACTTACGCATTTTCCAGCAGTTCCTTCAGACGGGGATGATCGGCATAAAAACCCCGATAGCGTTCCGGAAGCATGCGGGCGATACGACACATGATTTCATCCGTACCTGCAGCTAGAAGTTCGTCAGACTGCTGCTGACCCTTGACTGAAGCGAGCGTAAAAGTGGGACCTGCCCGAACGATAATATGAGAGCGCCGGAAATGCTTCAGGTTTTCCATGACCACCCGATCTTCTGTGCCAGTAATTGCGATGGGGACAATGGGCACGCCAGTTTTGGATGCAAAATAAGCCACACCCTGGCGCGCCTCCTGCAGCGCTTCGACTTTCGAACGTGTACCCTCCGGGGCAATCACAAACACACCACCCTTCTTCAGTCGTTTTAATACTTCGCGGATGGCATGCAAATCAGCATCAAAGCGGTTGATAAAGAACCCCCCTAGGGCAAGCACCAGGGGACCAAACAACCAGTGGTTTTTATATTTTTCAGCCACTGGCATGATGATATCTTCACGATCGACGGCATAGTACAGCATAGCAGAATCAAGGCGCCCGAGATGATTGGAAGCCAGGATGAAACCGCCCTGGGTTGGTAGGTTTTCATACCCAACCACTTCCACGCGGGCAATAAAATACAAAATAAAGCGAATAATAATGCGGAATATTTTTTGAGCCATACGTACAATTTTACAACAAAACACCCGGTAACGGCTAAAACCGTTGACCGGGTGGGTTTGAGTCAAATCATTCAATCATCTGACATAAATTCTCAGACCTGTCTGGAATCGATGTGAGAAATGTGCTTAAAAAGTCTTCTTACTGGTACCGTATTTTTCGACAATACGATTAAATATCTCTTCGTCGTGTGAAGAAATATTAATAACCTGGAAACCTTCAACCAACGTATTCGGATCGTAGGGATCTGGCTGGCTCCATTTTGAACGAGCGATAAAAATTATAAATGATCGATCCGAAATATCGGGGGTTAGATCCAAGCGCATGACAATATCCCTGTTCACCGCCAGAGGTTTTTGACAATCAAGCTTAAAACCACGCTTACTAATGTCAGTCAGATAACCGAGCAGTTCAGATGTGGAGTTATCTACTACGCGCATGTAATATGCAAATTTCTTACGCACGTTAATTCTACGGTCATCTATCATGGTTTTTTCCTTCGGTCTTGTCTAATAATAAAATTGGATGACGAGTATTCAATTACTCTTTATAAAGGAACTAAAAAAACAGACAAAAATTTTAACCGAGTAAGGAAAATAATTCATTATTTCTGAATATGCAATAAAAAGCTTAATCTAATTATACAGTAAATTTGGCATTGCATCTCTCCGTAATGAAAAATAATGACATTCATCCTTGACTCAAATTCATGTTTTTGTTATTATCGTTATCGTTACCGTTATCGATAACAGCATGAATGAAAACGATAACATTTGTTATTAGTTGTTCAGGCTTGGTATTACCCGGCAGCAAAACCTGCCGGTTCACAATTTTTTATTTCACGCACGAAAAGGAAAAGAAGAAATGAAGAAAAGCTTACTGCTCGTAGTTTCAATGCTTCTCGTACTCTCAGTCTTCATGAGTGCTTGCGGCGCCGCCGCCACCGAAGCACCTGCTGCAGCACCTGCTGCCACAGAAGCCCCTGTTGTTGCCGCACCCGCTGCCACCGAAGCACCCGTTGCCGCCGCACCGGTTGTCAAGAGCGTTGGTATCTCCATGCCTACCAAGACTTCCACCCGTTGGATTTCTGATGGCGAGAGCATGGTCAAGTCTTTCGAAGCCCTCGGCTACACTGCTGACCTTCAATTCGCTGATAATGACATCAACAATCAGCTCTCCCAGATCGAAAACATGGTTACCAAGGGCGTAAACGTTCTGGTTATCGCCGCCGTTGATGGCAGCACCATGTCTGACGTTCTCCAGAAGGCTCATGACGCCGGTATCCTCGTGGTCGCTTACGACCGCTTGATCACCAAGACCGCCAATGTCGATTACTATGCAACCTTTGACAATTTCGGCGTCGGCGTTATCCAGGGAACCCAGCTCGTAACCGGTCTCGGACTGAAAGATGGCAAGACTGGCCCCTTCAACGTTGAACTGTTCGGCGGCTCCCCCGACGACACCAACGCTTTCTATTTCTATGATGGCGCCATGTCCGTTATCCAACCCTACATCGATGCCAAGCAAATTGTCATCCAGAGTGGACAAGTTGGAATGGACAAGGTCGGTACCCTGCGTTGGTTGGCCGCTACTGCCCAGGCCCGCATGGACAACCTCCTGAGCGCCTTCTACACCGACAAGAAAGTTGATGGTGTTCTATCCCCCTACGATGGCTTGAGCATTGGTATTCTTTCCTCAGTCAAGGGCGTTGGTTACTGCACCGCTACCCAGCCCTGCCCAGTTGTTACCGGCCAGGACAGCGAAGTTGCTTCCATCAAGTCCATCATCGCTGGCGAACAGAAATACTCTGTTTTCAAGGACACCCGCTCTTTGGCTGCCCAGACTTCCAAGATGGTCGACCAGGCTCTCAAGGGCGAAACCGTCGAAGTTAACGACACCAAGACCTACAACAACGGCGTCAAAATTGTACCTTCCTACCTTTTGATCCCGATCAGCATCGATATCACCAACTACCAGAAGGAATTGGTAGACAGTGGCTACATCAAGGCTGAAGATCTAAAACCGTAAACAAGCTATACTAAGTGTGTGAGGGGTAATACCCTCACACACTTCTTTTTTTATATAAACTAGTGTAAGATTGTAAGAAAAAACCCTCAGAATTTTGAATAAGAATAGAACACAGCGCAAGGCAATTTCAATCCATAAAAATCGAGGACAAGATAACCATGTCTGATGTAATTTTGGAAATGCGCAATATTACCAAGACATTTCCTGGCGTAAAGGCGCTAAATAATGTTAACTTTAGCGTTCAACAGGGCGAGATTCAAGCCCTGGTCGGTGAAAATGGGGCTGGTAAATCGACCCTGATGAAGGTGTTGAGCGGCGTTTATCCACACGGTACGTATAGTGGGGATATTTTTTTTCAGGGAAAAGAATGTCGTTTTCGTGATATCTCCGCGTCAGAAGATGTTGGCCTGGTTATTATCCATCAGGAATTGGCCCTGGTTCCTTTTCTATCAATTGCCGAAAATATGTTTCTCGGTAATGAGCGCGCCAAAAACGGCGTGATTAATTGGAACGAACAGATTTCGAAGACCAAAGAATTGTTGGACCGGGTGGGATTGCACGAATCACCATCGACATTAATTACAGACATGGGTGTAGGCAAACAGCAGCTGGTTGAAATTGCCAAGGCCCTGGCTAAAAAAGTCAAGCTTCTCATTTTGGATGAACCCACTGCCTCACTGAATGAAAGCGACAGTGAGAAATTACTCGATCTATTGCTCCAATTCAAGGAGCATGGTATTTCATCGATTCTGATTTCGCATAAGTTGAGCGAAGTCAACAAAATTGCTGATTCCATTACGATCCTTCGAGACGGCGCCACAATCGAAACGTTGGATTGTCATAAAGACAATATTACCGAAGACCGAATCATCCGTGGGATGGTTGGTCGTGATCTGACCCACCGGTTTCCCCCGCGTGATTCAAAAATTGGCGACGTCATTTTTGAAGTCCGCGATTGGAATGCATATCACCCGATCCACGAAGACCGCAAAACCAGCACGAATGTTAATATAAATGTGCGCAAAGGCGAGGTAGTAGGCATCTCTGGATTAATGGGTGCCGGTAGAACCGAGCTGGCGATGAGTATCTTTGGCCGATCCTACGGTACACGCATCAGCGGCACAGCGTTAAAAAACGGCAAAGAAGTAGATATCAGCAGCATCGACAAAGCAATTAGCAACGGCCTGGCTTATGCGACTGAAGACCGCAAAGTATTTGGACTGGTGCTGATTCAGGAAATCAAAGATAACATCACGCTCGCAAATTTGGAAGCCATTTCGGACGGCGGGGTAATTAATGAGCCCAAGGAAATGTCTGTTACCAGTGGTTACCGGGACAAGTTAAATATCAAATGCTCCAGTATCCGGCAGTTAGCTGTGAACCTTTCGGGCGGTAACCAACAAAAAGTCGTATTGAGCAAATGGTTATTTGCAAACCCGGATATTTTGATCCTGGACGAACCCACGCGTGGTATCGATGTCGGTGCCAAGTATGAAATCTATACCATCATTAATCGTCTGGCCAGTGAAGGCAAGGGAATCATCCTGATTTCTTCAGAACTGCCCGAGATTTTGGGGGTTTGCGACAGGGTCTATGTAATGCGGGAAGGCAAAGTTATCGGCGAAATGCCGGCTCGTGAAGCATCACAAGAAATTATTATGAAATGCATCATGACACAACAAGAGGTGATGGCATAATGAAAACACTGACTACACTTTTCAAAAATAATATTCGCGAATACGGCATGCTGATCGCACTCATCGCGGTCATGCTCTTCTTCCAGGTTCAGACGAAGGGCATCCTGATGAAGCCGGTGAATATCACCAACCTTGTCTTGCAGAATAGTTACATCATAACCATGGCGTTGGGTATGTTGTTGATCATCATCACTGGCTGGATTGATCTGTCAGTAGGCTCGGTTGTAGCCGTGGTGGGTGCACTTGCAGGCGTATTGATGGTTAGATATCATTTCGATTGGATGCTAACCGTCGGGATTTGTCTGCTGGTAGGCGCCGCCATTGGAGCTTTTCAAGGCTATTGGGTCTCGTATCAAAAGATCCCGCCATTCATTGTGACACTGGCAGGTATGTTGATCTTTCGCGGTCTGACTTTTGTACTGCTGCAAGGTGAGTCGGTCGGTCCCTTTCCAGTTGGATTTCAGAAGATAAGCTCCGGGTTTATTCCTGACTTTTTCAATTTCCCGAAATTTCACATGACCACCATCGTAATCGGCGTGATACTTTCAGGCATATTAATTTTCATGGATTTTCGTGCACGGAAAAACCAGGAGAAATATGGCTTTGAAGTAACTCCCGTTTATTTTTTCATTCTCAAAAATATCGTCATTACCGCTGCAATCATGGGCCTGTGCTACTTGATGGCTTCCTACAAAGGAATTCCAAATGTGCTGGTCCTGTTGTTTGTGCTGGTTGCGTTTTATACCTTCATTACCAGTCAATCGGTAATTGGCCGTCGCATTTATGCCATGGGTGGCAATGAAAAAGCAGCCAAGCTCTCGGGTGTGAACACGACCCGTTTGTTATTCTACACGTTCATCAACATGAGTACGCTGGCAGCCCTGGCGGGGTTGATCGTGGCAGCCCGTTTAAACAGCTCTACCCCCAATGCCGGAGACGGCATGGAACTGGACGTAATCGCCGCTTGTTTTATCGGCGGTGCCTCAGCCAGTGGTGGTGTCGGTAAAGTGATTGGTGCCCTGGTCGGCGCGTTTCTAGTGGGTGTATTGAACAATGGTATGTCCATCATGGGCGTCGGGATTGACTGGCAGAAGGTTGTCAAAGGTTTGGTGCTACTGGCCGCTGTATTCTTTGACGTTTATAATAAAAACAAGAGCTAACATTCAACTCACGTTACAAAAAGCAGACCTTTGTAGGTCTGCTTTTTTGTTATCGTAACCTGTCTCTGATTTTAGAAAATGAAGTAGAACTCAGAAGAATTAACGCCGAGGCGTACTGGCGCGAATAACCAAATTAGTGTTCAGTATCAAGGCCTTACCGGGCAGAATTGGTTCCAACCCTTCAATTTGCTTAAGCAAGTTTTTAACAGCCATAATTCCCAACTCACGCAGGGGATTATTTACAGTGGTCAGACTTGGGATGAAATACTCCGACTCCACCAAATCATCGAATCCAATCACAGCCAGGTCTTCGGGAATGCGAATGTTATGGGTATTAGCGTAATGCAATACTCCCAATGCCATTTGATCATTGCTGACAAAAACTGCATCCATTTCGGGATATTTTTGAAATAGTTCGTGAATAGCTAATTCCCCACTGGCCGAGGACCAATTCCCTTGCACCCAGTGCTGGTCTATAGAAGTCTCTCCATTATTTCTTAGAAATTCTTCCCAACCTTGTTTTCGCTGCCGAGCCTCCAACCAATCCAGGGGACCGGTGATCAAACCCACTTTGTGCCTGCCGAGCGAATACAAATACTCGACTGCCAGGCGTGCGCCACCAGAATTATCCACACCCACGGTTGTATAGTTGGGGTTTGGAAAACTCTTCATAAAGATGATTGGAGGGCAGGCGGTTGGCAGTTGGGCCTGGACAATTTGCACATTTTCATTTAGCTCAGGTGCTGCAAATATGATGCCTTCCACCTGGTGCGAAATTAGCGATTCAATGACTGGCACAATATTGGGCGTGTCATAAGCAGGCAGTTCTTTTATGAGCAAAGCATATCCGGATGATTCACATTGATCGGTTATGCCGTTCAAAATTTGGGATATACCCACATATTTCAATCCGGCCATAATGACACCCAGCGTATAACTGCGCTGCTGCACAAGGCTGCGAGCCAGGGCACTGGGTTGATAACCCATTTCTGCAATGGCTTTTTCAATTGCATCACGCGTATCCGTCGAAACATCGGGACGTTTATTGATAACCCGTGAGACAGTTTGAGTAGAGACATTGCACATTTTTGCAATGTCTTTGATAGTGGTTTTTTGCAGCCGTTGCATGGTCATAGCGTTCCATTGAACCTTATTTTGCTCTTGTAGATTAATTATACCTTTGTTATAATAATTTGTGAACGATAACGGGAACGCTAACATAGGTATTTTTTGCGGTTTCAAACAACCTTGTCCCGATACCCGGTTTCAGAAGCCCGGTCCTTTTTCGATATTTATATACTCCTTCAGGTTGGAAGCAACCACCCTGGCATGCTGAAGCTGCCAAGGGGTGTAATTGTCAATTGGGATGAACCTAATCCAGGAGACTGAATGGCAAAGTACACAATTGGTGTTGATTTCGGATCAGAATCAGGCCGCTCAGTATTGGTGGACGTGTCAGATGGTCGCGAAGTGGCAACAGCTGTTTACCCATATTCAAACTCAGTCATCGATGAACATTTACCCGAAAGTGGAATTTACCTGGAGCCAGATTGGGCGCTACAGGACCCCCAAGACTATATTCGCACTTTTAAAATCACAATCCCAGCCGTATTGGAACAGTCCGGGGTAGCGCCCGAAGATGTAATTGGAATAGGGATCGACTTTACCGCCTGCACGATGTTACCTGTGAAAGCAGACGGCACCCCGTTGTGTGATTTAGCTGAATTTCGCAGCCAGCCGCATGCCTGGGTGAAATTATGGAAACATCATGCAGCACAACCAGAAGCAGACTCCCTGAACGCCAGCGCGCACGCAATGGGCCAGGAATGGTTGAAGCGTTATGGCGGTAAAATTTCATCCGAATGGTTTTTTTCGAAAGCGCTGCAAATTGCCAATGAAGCCCCGGAGCTGTATGCCGCCGCAGACCGTTTGTTGGAAGCCGCAGACTGGGTTGTCTGGCAGCTAACCGGAGTGGAAACACGCAACAGTTGTGCCGCTGGTTACAAGGCATTCTGGTCAAAGCGGGAAGGTTTCCCAAACAAAGCGTTTTTTGCCACGCTCAACCCGCTGATTGAAAACATAATTGATGAGAAAATGACGCGCGATATTCGCTCTATTGGCGAAAAAGCGGGTGAGTTAACCACGCAAGCTGCCGCATGGACTGGTTTAAAAGCCGGTACAGCCGTGGCAATTGCCAATGTGGATGCGCATGTAGCCGTCCCTGGCACCAGTGTGGTCGAGCCCGGTCATATGGTGATGATCATGGGAACATCCACCTGTCACATGGTGTTGAGCAAGGAAGAACATCTGGTGCCCGGTATTTGCGGTTACGTGAAGGATGGTATTCTGCCAGGCTTGTTTGGTTACGAAGCCGGACAAACCTGTGTGGGTGATCACTTTGCCTGGTTCACAGAAAATTGCATCCCAGGCGCCTATGAACGCGAAGCCGATGCACGCGGTCTGAACATCCACCAACTATTGGAAGAAAAAGCCGCGCGACTTAAACCAGGCGAGAGCGGCCTTTTGGCACTGGATTGGTGGAATGGCAACCGCTCGGTATTGGTGGATGTGGACTTAACCGGCCTGCTAATTGGTGCAACCCTGCTGACCAAACCGGAAGAAATCTACCGCGCACTGATCGAAGCGACTGCTTACGGAACACGCGTAATCGTGGAAGCCATGGAAAATAACGGCGTGCCGGTCAGCGAGCTGGTGGCGTGCGGCGGTCTGCCGGATAAGAATCAAATGCTGATGCAGATTTACGCAGATGTGACCGGACGGGAATTCAAGGTTTCGGCCTCCAAACAAACCCCGGCGTTGGGTTCAGCCATGTTCGGCGCAGTTGCGGCGGGCAAAGCTGCCGGAGGGTATGATAGCATTTATGAAGCGGCTCCCAGCATGGGCAAGTTAAAACAAGTTACTTACAAACCACAGCCACAGGCTGTGAAAATTTACAATCAACTTTTTGCTGAATACATCGCCCTGCATGATTATTTTGGACGCGGTGGAAATGATGTCATGAAGCGGCTCAAACTCATCAAGGCCGATGCAAAAAAGTAAAATTATTGGATTATCTGGTGGCTGCACAACGCAGACTACCATTAATGTTCAACAACAAATCGTCAGATTCAAAACATTTCCAGATCTGCATTCCTCAACCAGGGATCAGATACCAACCAAGGAGTTACCCCATGATTGATCTAAAGCAAAACGAAGTTTGGTTTATCACCGGCAGCCAGCATCTTTATGGCCCTGAAACACTCGAACAGGTTGCTCAACACTCGCGTGAGATAGCTGCCAGCCTGGATGCCTCACCCCAGATCCCGGTCAAGATTGTGTTCAAACCCGTTCTGACCACACAAGATGCCATTCGCACGCTGTGCCTGGAAGCCAACTCAGACAAAAAATGTATTGGTCTGATCACCTGGATGCACACCTTTTCACCGGCAAAAATGTGGATCGGTGGTTTGACCCAGCTCAAAAAACCATTCCTACACCTGCATACACAATACAACCGGGAAATCCCCTGGTCTGAAATCGATATGGACTTTATGAACCTGAATCAGGCCGCGCATGGCGACCGGGAATTTGGGTTCATCGGCAGCCGGCTGCGCCTGAACCGCAAGGTAGTGGTGGGCTTTTGGCAGGATGCGGATGTTCAGCAAAGCGTTGGCACCTGGACGCGTGCCGCCAGTGCCTGGGCGGATGCCCAGGGCGGAAAACTGGCCCGCTTCGGTGACAATATGCGCGATGTGGCCGTGACCGAAGGTGACAAGGTTGAAGCTCAGATCCGCTTTGGCTATGATGTTTACGGCTACGGGGTGGGCGATCTGGTTAAGGTTGTCAACCAGGTCAGCGAGACCGAGATCGACAAGCTGGTTCAGCAGTATGTGGACGAATACGATGTTGCCGCTGCACTCATGCCCGGTGGCGACCGTAATTCCTCACTGCGCGAAGGCGCCCGCATGGAACTTGGCATACGCAGCTTCCTGGAAGCTGGTAATTTTAATGCCTTCACCACCACATTTGAAGATCTGCACGGTCTGCCCCAATTGCCGGGCATGGCTGTCCAACGTCTGATGCGCGATGGGTATGGCTTTGGCGGAGAAGGCGACTGGAAGACTTCTGCACTGGTACGTGCCATGAAGGTGATGGCTAGTGGTCTGAAGGGTGGCACCAGCTTTATGGAAGATTACACTTATCACTTCAGCGCTTCTGGCGATAAAGTCCTGGGCGCTCACATGCTCGAAATCTGCGAATCCATCGCTTCCACCAAACCCAGAGTTGAAATCCTGCCGCTCTCGATCGGTGGCAAAGCCGACCCTGTGCGCATGATTTTTGACTCAAACATCGGACCGGCAATTGGCGCATCCATCATGGACATGGGTCAACGCTTCCGGATCGTTGCCAACGTGGTCGATGTAGTTCCGACTGATGCACCCCTTCCCAAACTGCCCGTTGCCCGTGCTCTCTGGCTGCCAAGGCCCAATCTCAAAACCGCTGCTGCTGCCTGGATCTATGCTGGCGGCGCACACCACACCAGCTTCAGCTATGCACTCAATGCTGAACATTTGCAAGATTTCACTGATATCGCAGGGGTTGAATTCCTCCTGATCGATGAAAATACCAAACTGACAGATTTCCGCGACAAGCTGCGCTGGAACGATCTTTACTATCACCTTTCCAAAGGCCTCTAATCCGGTCAGAGAATATCTCATGAGACACAATCTCCTCTGGCCTTCTGTACAGGGGAGGTTGTATTTTCAGGAGAAAACAACGGTATATTTTTCAAGGAGCTGATCTATGCAATATCGAGAACTGGGACGCACTGGTTGGAAAGTCTCCACTGTTTCATTTGGTGCCTGGGCAATTGGCGGCGCATGGGGCAGCGTGGATGACAAAGATTCGCTGGCGGCTTTGCATCGCTCGATTGACCTGGGTGTCAATTTTATCGACACAGCCGATGTGTACGGCGATGGACGTTCAGAACGCCTGATAGCGCAACTGCGTAATGAACGCAAGGAAACCATTTATGTCGCCACCAAGGCTGGGCGCCGCCTGGACCCACATCTGGCACAGGGCTATAACCGTGAAAACCTGACCGCCTTTGTGGAACGCAGCCTGACAAATCTCAAGACCGAAGCCCTGGATTTGCTGCAATTACACTGCCCACCCAGCCAGGTGTATTACATGCCCGAGACTTTTGGCGTTCTGGACGACCTGGTAAAAGCTGGTAAACTGCGCTACTACGGCGTCAGCGTTGAAAAAGTGGAAGAAGCCCTTAAGGCAATCGAATATCCAAATGTACAAACCATCCAGATTATCTTCAACATCTTCCGACAACGACCAGCCGAGCTCTTTTTTGGCGAAGCTGCGCGCCGCAAGGTGGGTATCCTGGCCCGGGTTCCATTGGCCAGCGGGTTGCTTTCGGGCAAACTGACCGCTCATTCCAGCTTTGAAGCGGATGACCACCGGGCTTTTAACCGGCATGGTGAAGCTTTCGATCGGGGTGAAACTTTTTCGGGTGTAGACTATGAAACCGGGCTGCAGGCTGTGGAAGAATTACGTGCACTGCTGCCAATTGGTTGGAGCCTGCCCCAATTTGCATTACGCTGGATTCTGATGTTCCCAGCAGTAACCTGTGCCATCCCCGGCGCTAAAAACCCGACCCAGGCCGAAGACAATATCAAAGCCGCAGATCTGCCCGAATTGGATTCTGCCACACTGGATAAAGTCCGTGCCATTTACGACACGCGCATCCGTGAATTGGTCCAACACTACTGGTAAAACCAGAAACTTTTTCGACCGACCACCATCGTTCACAAGGATAACCTATGAGCAATTCAGCCTTGCGTTGGGGACTTCTCTCAACCGCTAATATTAACCGGGCACTGATCATTCCGCTGCGTGCCTCTACCCGTAACATCCTGACTGCCGTCGCCAGTCGTTCACAGGCCACAGCCGAGGCCTACGCCCAGGAATGGAAAATAGAACGGGCTTTTGGCTCTTACGAAGCCATGCTGGCTGACCCGGATGTGGATGTGATTTACAATCCGCTGCCCAATCACCTGCACGCCGAATGGACCATTCGAGCCATGGAAGCTGGGAAACACGTCCTTTGCGAAAAACCCATGGGATTAACCACGGCAGAAGTGGACGCCATCGAAGCCACCGCTCTCAAAACTGGCAAAGTGGTTGCTGAAGCTTTTATGTATCGCCATCACCCGCAGACGCTGCAGGCCAAAGAGTTGGTTCAGAGTGGGCGCATCGGCCAGCTGCAAGCCATTCGTGGCGCTTTCACCTTTAGCATGAAAACCGATACAAACATTCGCCTGGTGCCCGAAATGGGTGGCGGAAGTATCTGGGATGTTGGATGTTACCCAATCAGCTATACCCGCTTTATTGTCGGCGCGGAGCCACTGGAAGTATTTGGGCAGCAAGTGAGTGGCAAAAGCGGTGTGGATGAGTCATTTTTTGGTCAGCTAAAATTCCCCGGTGAAATTTATGCGCAGTTTGACAGTGGTTTCCGCAGTCCCTTCCGCACGCATATCGAAATTGTCGGTTCTGAGGGTACGCTGACCGTTCCATCGCCCTTCAAACCGGGCCTGGATGAGCATATTATCTTGAACTGTAACGGCCAGGTTGAAAGCATCCCTGTCGCAAGTCAGGAATTGTATATCGGCGAAGTGGAAGATATGGCCGATTGCATCTTGCTTGGCAAAAAACAGCGGATGTCATTGGCTGACAGCCGGGCCAACACTGCTACTATCGTGGCATTGGTGGAATCGGCTAAGACCGGTCAGGTAGTAAAACTAGGCCAATAAAAGCTATAAACAGTAGATTTATTTTTTTGTGGTGTTTTGTGGATGAGTGCATCCACAAAACACCCCCTGCGGAGCAAACCACGGGCCAGCGTTTGTTACACTGTTATAACCTGCGTAGCCAGGCGTCAAACGGAATGCCTGTGAGTAAAGAGTAGATTTTTTTGTGGTATTTTGGCGGATAATTCTTCCACAAAACACCCCCTGCGGAGCAAACCACGAGCCAGCGTTTGTTACGCTGTGATAACCTGCGTAGCCAGGCGTCAAACGGAATGCCTGTGAGTAAAATTAGTAGATTTTTTTGTGATGTTTTGGCGGATTATTCATCCACCAAAACACCACTTGCGGGGCAAACCACTGGTTAGCGCTTGTCACGCTGTATTAACCTGCGTAGCCAGGCGTCAAACGAAATGTCTGTGGGTAAGAGTAGATTTTTTTGTGGTGTTTTGGCGGATTATTCATCCACATAACACCACTTGCGGGGCAAACCACGGGTTAGCTATGCACTGAATCTTTGCCATTATTTAGGATAAATTTATGTAATATTCCTGGAATTTGAAGTTGGCAGGGTGAATATTATTTTTGTACACAGTACCTGCTCTGCTAATTGGACGTTGATATGTTAACCTATCTGTTTGTAATCACCAGGATTTTTGCCAATCCTTTATCCAATGTTTTTCAGAAAAAACTGACCAGTCGTTCGACGGATCCACTCTTCGTCATCCTGGTTACACACATCCTGCTCAGCCTGACAATTCTACCGGTCTTATATTTTTTGTACCCAATCCAACTTAGCGGGGATTTCTGGTTCAACATCAGCGTTTGCGCAGTACTTGCCATCGCAGGCAATACCCTGATCGTTGCCGCACTCCAATCCACGGATCTGTCTGTTCTGGGTCCGATCAATGCGTATAAGTCCATCGTCAGCATGCTGCTGGGTATGCTGATGTTAGGTGAGTTTCCGACTCTGCTGGGAGTCGTGGGTATGCTGATGATCCTGTCTGGCAGCTACTTTGTAATTGAAAAGGAAGCCGGGACAAGCAATAAAAACTTTCTGGGGCAATTCCTAAGCAACAAGGGTATTCAACTGCGTTTCGCAGCGCTGATCTTTTCTGCCACTGAAGCCATCTTCCTAAAAAAGGCACTCCTGCTTTCTTCGCCCCTGATCACCTTTGTCTTTTGGTGTATTTTAGGGGTTCCGATTGCAGCCCTGGCTGTATCCGTTGGAAGAAGAGGGAAAATCCAGGAACAATTAGCAAACCTGAGGCAGAAAGCATCCGGCTTTGCACTGCTGACACTGACCACGGGTTTGATGCAGCTTTCCACACTCTACACTTTTGGAGTCCTGCAAGTCGGCTATTCGCTGGCGCTCTTTCAAACTTCTACCCTGCTGAGCGTACTCTTTGGATATCATTTTTTCCAGGAGAAAAATATAATGCGACGACTGCTCGGAGCCCTGATCATGATTTTGGGTGCTGTGCTGATTGTCAGCTTTGGCTCCCGCCGCTGAGATGGCAAATTAAAGAAGCGATGCGCAGCCAATGAAATAAGCTGCACATCGCGATAAATCAAAATAAGGATCGTTTATGTTAAATTTGAGTTGTGCGGGGATTGAAAGAAAACTGCTGGTCAGGCTCCAGGAAATAAACTGGCTTGAGAGGAAAATGCTGACGACCTTCCCGTGAAATTTTATCGTAATTCTGTTCCCAGAATTCGATAAAGTTATGAAGTGAAACCAGTCTGATATTGCGCAATTCCTGTATCCGGGCAGCTTCCAGGACCTGGTCCGTAAACCCACCCGAAGAAACAAAAATCCCGAGATCATTTTGGCTCAACTCGCCCATAAAAGCACGCAAACCTTCAACCGTGGCTGGCTGTCCCCGATGCCGGACATGAACCTTGACCCTTGGACCAGGGCTGCCAATCGGATGCGGATAAGCCACCATGTCTATATACCCGTGAGTTTTGCCGGGAGGTGCAATCCAATCCAGTTGATAATTCAGTGCTTTCAATAGTTCGGAGACGATGCCCCTGAATTCAACCGGGTTCATTTCGTTCAAGTAATGCCAAATCTGCTGCCAGGCTTTTTCTTCAGCATTTTCCACCGTGAGCTGAATATTCGCCCGCATCTGGTGTTTTTCTTCACACAGAGCCAGGGCGGCCTTATAGACATCTTCCAGGTTTTTTAAAGCCCGGCTGGCCGCACGACCTTCATCCGAAATATACCAGCGATCCTTTTCTTTAATAAACCAGCCCACCTCCACCAGTGTATTGGTGGCAGAGCGGGCGATTGTCTCAAATTGAGGAGTGAAAGTGGACGGGATCAGGCTTATTTCTTCCTCGGTCAGCTTGATCCGTGAGGGCAACATCTCGAGAATTTCCTGGGGTGACAAACCATCCGGTCTGGTCCACAACATCTGGAAAATAACCCGCAGGAACTCTGATGATCGCTTCAATGAGGGCTCTATCATAGATGCTATTATATGCGATTAACAACCTTATAAAACATTTCAAGACAATTGCACAAATTGAAATATTTGGGATAAATGAAGCCTGAACCAGGCTAAAGACTGTTTGCAGGCGATCCTCAAAGCTAATCAGCGTTAATTAACTTGCTTTCGGGTGGTAGAATCATTTTAATAAAAATAAAAATTACCAACCCTGGAGGGTTCCATGTCTGACGTTGTCATTATAGATGCCATCCGCACCCCGATCGGATCGCTGGGGGGGTCTTTATCCAAAGTTCGCCCGGATGACCTGGCTGCGCTGATATTAAAAACCCTGCTTGAACGCAACCAAATCGACCCGGCACAAGTAGAAGAAGTGTACCTGGGTTGTGCCAATCAGGCCGGCGAAGATAACCGCAACGTGGCAAGAATGGCTTTATTATTGGCTGGCTTCCCGGTGAGCGTACCCGGTGTGACGGTTAACCGGCTGTGCGCCTCGGGCTTACATGCCGTCAACATTGCTGCCCGCGCCATCCGTGCGGGCGATGGGGATATCTATATTGCGGGCGGTGTGGAATCCATGTCACGCGCACCCTATTCACTGCCCAAAGCCGAAGAAGGCTTCAGCTTTGGCAACTTGACAGCCTACGACACAGCCCTGGGCTGGCGCTACCCTAATCCAAAAATGAAAGAAATGTACGGCACCGAAAGCATGGGCGAAACAGCTGAAAACATCGCCGCCGCCCGCCCTCACCTAACGCGCGAGTTGCAAGATGCCTTTTCGGTGCGCTCACACCAGAAAGCAATTGCTGCCATCGACAGCAGTAAATTCAAAACCGAAATCATCCCCGTGCCTGTTCCACAGAAAAAAGGTGAACCAATACTGGTTAGCACAGATGAACGTCCACGGCGTGATACCTCATTGGAAAGCCTGGCACGTCTTAAACCTGCATTTCGTAAAGAAGGTGGCACGGTTACAGCCGGAAATGCCTCCGGGTTGAATGATGGCGCCGCCGGCTTGCTGCTGATGAGTGCGGAAAAAGCCAGCGCATTGGGTCTAAAACCCCTGGCGCGGATTGTCGCCTGTGCCGCGGCGGGTGTGGAACCACGCACCATGGGGCTGGGGCCGGTGCCTGCTACCCAAAAAGCCTTGCAGCGCGCAGGCATTCGCGCTTCTGACCTGGGTTTGGTGGAACTGAATGAAGCCTTCGCCGTGCAGTCATTGGCTGTGCTGGAAGACCTGGGCCTGGATGAAGCCATTGTCAATGTGAATGGCGGTGCAATAGCCCTGGGACATCCACTCGGATGTTCCGGCGCACGCATCCTGACCACACTGCTGCACGAAATGCAGCGGCGGAACAATCTGCGCTATGGGTTGGCAACACTGTGCGTTGGGGTCGGACAGGGCGAATCAACCATCATTGAATGTCTCTAAGGGAAAATCGGAGGCTGTTATGAAAAAACTGACTGCATTACCACTCATACTACTGATCCTGGTCGGGCTTTCAGCCTGTTTATTTCAGCCTACAGCACCCCCACCACCACCCGCCACCCCAACGGCAACTGCGACTGCGCTGCCACCGCAGCCAACGGCTCGACCCACCAATACCCCCATCCCGGCGCTTAATTCTCCGAATGGACCACCTCTGCGCACTTTTGCAATGTACCCAGGCGGAAATGGCTGGGGACTGATTTATAACTCTCTACTGCTGACGCATGACGGTGGGCTCAACTGGTTCTCGGTACCTATCCCGAATGGACAGGTAAATGAATCCATCCAGCCCCTTTTCGTGGATGCCAACAACATGTTTATGGTCCTGCCAGCAGCAGATGGAAAGAGCGGACAACTCTTCCGTACCACAAACGGCGGCGGTACCTGGCAGGTTACCCCGGTCCCGTTCCTGAATGGGCAATTGCTCTTTATTGACCAGATAGGTTTCTTCCTGGAAACAACCCGCACCCATGCAAATAGCATGATCTGCGCCATTTTCACTTCAATGGACAACGGTCTAACCTGGAATCGAATCTATCCTGACCCGAACTCGGAACCCGCCAACAGCATCCCGGATGAAGGCATCAAAACAGGCATATCCTTCATCAATTCGACCAACGGTTGGGTGGGTATGGCCTCGCAGGCTCAAAAAGTGAGTCTGTACCGGACCCAGGATGGCGGCACCAGTTGGACGCTACACAAAATCCCCGTTCCACAAAATATCACCTCACTCAAAGGCAGCAGCTTACCGCCCATCTTCTTTGCGGGAAATCAATATGATGGTTTACTGCCAATCGACTATGCCTCAATCGATACAGGAGATCGCAATCGTATTTTCTATTCAAGCAGCGATGGTGGTGAAAACTGGACACCTGGCGAATCGATCGTCGAGGGAGGACCGTATACTTTCCTTGACCCGCAGACCGGTTGGGCTTGGGGCAAACGCGGCTTGTATTTCACCAACGATAGGGCTCAAACCTGGCAGCTCCTGCCTGTCGCCTTCGGACGCTCTGAACACGCAACCAGCGTGCGCTTTATAGATAAAAATACCGGCTGGTTGCTAACTGCGGATGCGAAAAACCGGGTACGCATCTACGATACGCACGATGGTGGCAATACCTGGACCGCGATCAACCCTTAATCTGGAACTTTTATCTACCAGATAACGTCTTCGTTACGAATTCTGGTTTGTTTGGAGTAAAACTTTATGAAACGTCTGGTTGTAATTTTTATTTTCCTGGCTCTGACAACCACAGCTTGTGGGCTGGATTTTAACCCGCCTCCGCTCTCATTCACCCAACCTGCGCCCCTACCCAGCAGCACACCTGTACTTGTGCAGGCGACTTCCACTTTTGTTCCGACAGAAATAGCGCCGACGCCCAGCCTGCCAGCCCCCACCGAAACGGTGGTGCCACCCACCCAGGCAGTTCCCACCGAACCAAGTCCAACTGCACTTCCGACCGAGACCCAAACAAACCCGGTACTAACCGTTGAGCAACTCCGCAATGCCACCATCAGCGTCATGGGCTCAGATCAGATGATGCACAGCATCACTCTGAACAACGGCAGCTATGTAACCGGCGAGGATCGCGCCCAACCCGGTTATGTGATGGTCAACGTAGGAGAAATATTTGCCTTTGGTGATGTTAACAGCGATGGCATGGAAGATGCCGTCATGTTAATCGGTGAAAATTATGGGGGCAGTGGAGAATTTGTTTTCATCGTAGTTATGCTCAACCAGGGTGGGCAACCCGTCTACACAACCCGTGCCGCCATTGATGACCGCCCAATCATGAAAGCACTCACTATCAAGGACGGCGAAATAAGCCTGGACGCCATTGTCCACGGAGCTGGTGACCCCATGTGCTGCGCTTCGCAACCATCCACCCGCACTTATCACTTTATTGAGAACAACCTGATCCTTTCGCATCTGACAAGCACCACGCCCAGCGGTGCTGAACGTATCATTCAGATCGATTCCCCCATCAACCAGAGCGAAGTCAGCGGCCCTTTTATATTGCAGGGCAGCGTCAGCATCTCGCCATTTGAAAATAATCTGATTTACTCCGTCTATACACAGAGCGGGAACGATGTCCTGGATCAGGGCGGTTTCAACGTCAGCGCAGACGGCCTGGGTGGTCCGGGTACATTTGACCTGCCACTCGACTTCACCCATAACGGACTGAATGGTCCACTCCGCATCCAAATCGCCGACCTTAGCGCGGCAGACGGCTCTTACCTCGCTATTGACACCGTCTATATTATTTTGAAATAAGCAATCCGACTAAAACGAAAATAAATTATGCGAAAAACTGGAATTAAACTAATCGCCCTATTATTCGTGCTTGCCAGCCTTGGCGGGTGTAACCTGCCTGCCTCCAGCGCTGTCAAACCAACAACTGCCGCACCACAACCTGCAAGCACTCAGGTGGTTCAAAAACCTGCCATAACACCCATGGCAACCGCAACGACAACGGTCGCCCCGGAAACGGTCACCACTCAACCCACCCAGGCCCTGGCAACTGCCACGGCCACAACTCAGCCTACCCTTGCTCCGGCTCTAGCCAGCGCCACTGCCGTACCTCTGAGCGGCCCAGCCATCCAACTCAATCAAGTTCACATGCTGCCGGGCGGCGCTGGCTGGGGTTGGGCGACCCGCAACGGCACTATGAACTGGCTGCTGCGCACAACCGACGGCGGATTATCCTGGTCGGATGCCTCCCCAGTAGGAGACTATGTTTACGCAGGCAGCTACTTTCTGACAGATCAAAACGCCTGGCTTTCAACATACAACGCCAGCACCAATACGGGTGGGCTGCTGCGAACTCAGGACGGCGGCAAAACCTGGGAAGCCCTACCACCCAATGATATTTTACAAAATGCCATGTTTGAATTCCAAAGCCCCAGCGTTGGACTGGCTGAAACAGCCGATATGGGAGCAGGCAACGCCTATCTTAAATATTATCAGACCCAGGATGGGGGTCTGACCTGGCAAGTCGTGCCGCTCGTCGCGCCATCACCTGAGCCCAGTCTGCCGACCGGCACAATCCATCTGTGTAATATCTGCGGCGACAGCCTGTATTTCGATGGCAGCCAGACACTGATCACCTACGGTGACATGGCCAGCGATCCAGCGGGCTCTGTGCGCTTTTCACTATCAAATGACCTTGGACAACACTGGAAAGATTTCAAACTCGCCCTGCCTGCTGCCTATGCCACTGGCGCGGTTATGCCGCTTATGCCCGCATTCTTTGGCACGCAGGGCTTCCTACCAGTGAGCGTGATCAAATTCAATGCGGATGGAACCCCGGAATTCAGCATCCTGCTGACGTATACCAGTCAGGATGCTGGCCAGACCTGGCAGGTCGCACCCGGTGTTCTGAAGAACATGCCGTCGCATGTGGATACTGTTCAGATCATTTCTGCACAGCAGGCCTATGTACGCTGTGGGGGCGACTTATGCGTTACAACCGATGCCTCCCAAACCTGGACCACATTGCCCAAAAGCCTGAATTTTGATATGAATGCGGATGAACAAGCCTATGTATCACAGATCAGGTTTGCAGACTCCAGCAATGGTTATGCTATTTCCGGGCCGAGCAACAATCCCAGCCTATGGAAAACCAGCGATGGCGGACAGACCTGGGTCCAGCTCAGCCCGATCCTGCTGGAAAAACAATAAAACCAGGTAATTCTTTCTGGATGTACCCTTAGCTTGGGCCAGCAGACCCAAACCAAGACAGCGTGCACCCTGCTCCAACTATTTACGGAAGCTCTTTAGATGCAAAAGGTTACTTTTTATTGGTTGACCAGGCCCAAAACTTTATTTATTTAGAGAGACACATTGAAAAAAACCAGTGTATTTTTATTGCTTCTGATGTATCTGACAGCTTGCCAAAGCCAACCAGCGATTATTGCCACCCTGCCAGTCAGTTCACCGCTCCCGGTGTCCGCTGCGCCAACTGCAACCTGCACAGCCACTCCGACAGCGCCGATTCTGGTCCCTGAGCCGACAGCGACTGAAGATCCGCGCATAGCGCTTTCTGTGCTGCAAAATGCCAGTTTTCACTCCAGTAACTGGGGCGATTACCAACTTGTAAATGGTATTTTTTACCGCACCCCAGCTTCGCCAGGTGAAACAGCCGAACTATATTCGACGCAACTCTCCCTGTCCTCAACCGGCGATCTAAACGCGGATGGCCTGCCAGATGCAGCCGTGATCCTGGTCACGTACAACGGCGGAAATGGCAATAACAAAGAACTTGCGGTCCTGCTCAACCAGGCTGGAGGGCTAACCAATATCGCAACGGTGGATGTCGGATTTATGGTGGCGGTTGAAGCGCTGGAGATCCAATCCGGCGTAATCCTGCTTAATGTTCGGGTGGCTGGCCCAAACGATGCATTGTGCTGCCCCAGCCAACAGGAGACCTGGCAATTTCAACTGGATGGGAATCAGTTAAAGCGCAAGCCTTGATCCAGGCCCGGTTCGGGTAAAATGGGAATATGGCAAAACAAAAATATTACGTGGTCTGGAAAGGGCGCAAAACCGGAGTATTTAACTCCTGGGAGATGTGCTCAGCACAAGTATCCGGCTTCGCAGGAGCAGAATACAAGGCATTTGACAATCTACCTGCGGCCGAGAGTGCTTTTCGGAGTGCCTACAAAGACTATGTAGGTAAAGCAACCGTCACGCGAGATGGCAGCGAAGTTTTATATTCAACCACACCCGCCAATTTTATGGGTAAATGGAAAACAGCGTTGATCAAACCCAACCTGCCATCCATCAGCGTGGATGCAGCCTGTGCCGGAGTGCCCGGTCCGGTGGAATGGCGCGGGGTGGAAACCGAAAGCCAGAAAGAATTATTTAGATTTGGCCCATTTCCGGACGGGACCAATAATATCGGTGAGTTTTTAGCTGTTGTGCGCGGGCTGAGCTGGCTGCAAGAAAAAAACCTGAACTGGCCGCTCTATTCCGATTCGAAAAACGCCATCCTATGGGTAAAATTAAAGAAATGCCGCACAAAAATGGAACACACCGCTCGAAATAAAGCATTGTTTGCCCTGATCGACGAGGCCGAAGCCTGGCTGGAAGATTATAAATATTTGAACAAAGTTCTCAAATGGGAAACTGATGATTGGGGCGAAAACCCCGCGGATTTTGGACGAAAATAAAGAGAAATGGAGAATAAATGAATACAGCGCTCTTGATCATCGATATTCAGAACGATTATTTCCCCGGTGGGAAAATGGAGCTGGAAGGTGCCTTGGATGCCGGTAGAAAAGCGGGTGGGTTACTGCAATGTTTTCGTGAACACGGTGGGCACCATATCCACATTCAACACGAATCACGCAAACCTGGCGCATCTTTCTTTGTGCCTGGCACAGAGGGCATCCGGATCCACGACCTGGTGGCGCACTTCGAAGGCGAACCGATTGTACACAAGCAATTCCCCAACAGCTTTCGCGAAACTGATTTATTGGAGCTGCTCAAAAATTGGCAGATTGAGCGCGTAGTAATCTGTGGCATGATGACGCATATGTGCGTGGATGCGACCGTGCGCGCAGCAGCAGATTTGGGTTTCCAGGTCATCATCGTGGAAGATGCCTGCGCAACCCGCAGCCTGACGCACGGCGAAACGAGCGTCCCGGCTGCGCATGTACAGGCTGCCTTCCTGTCTGCGTTTAAATCATACGGGACGTTGATGACAACTGAAGAAGTGATCTCGCGTCTGGGTGCGGAGCGGGGGTAAATATCCCCGGTTCTTCAATCAGGCAATGTGCAGGACAATCGACCTTCGAAATCCACGGCTCCTAACTGATTAACAGTAAGGATCGGCGAACACCAACTTGTAAATTTACGGAGATCATTATTAATATGACAACTCTCGACCCTGGGAAACAACAACAGGCAAAAGAATACAGCCGCATCAAACGCCGCTTGTGGTTGATTGAGACCGCTTTCAGCCTGGTTTACACCCTGGCCTGGCTGATATTTGGTTGGGGCAGCAGTCTACGCACCTGGCTGACTGGCAGTTGGGCAGTGATGCAAAATGAATGGGTCATCGTGCCCGTCTTTATCTTAATTTTTGGCGGTCTATCTGCCATCTTCGAACTACCGATGGGCTACTACACTGGGTTTCTGCTGCCACACCGTTTTGATCAATCCAACCAGACACTGAAAGATTGGATACTGGATCAACTTAAGGGATTAGCAATCTCCCTGCCAATCGGTTTGATCGTGATTGAACTGCTCTACCTGGCTCTACGAATCAGCGGGCCGCTGTGGTGGTTATGGACGGCTGGTGGACTGCTATTATTTCAGGTTTTAATCGCAAACCTGGCGCCGGTCCTGATCATGCCTATTTTTAATAAATTCGTACCATTGGGCGATGAACATGCGGAACTGGCCGAACGCCTGCTTAAATTGGCAGAAAAATCAAAAACAAAAGTCAAAGGTGTCTTCACCTCTGATATGTCCAAGCGCTCCAACGCCGCCAATGCATTTCTGACTGGAATTGGCAATACACGCCGGATCGTGTTGGGCGATACCCTGATTAACGAATTTTCGCTGGATGAAATCGAAACGGTGCTGGCACATGAGCTGGGTCATCAGGTCAACAATGATATTCCACTGCTGATCGGGTTTGGAACCATCAGTACCGCGCTGGGGCTCTACCTGGCATCCCTGGCCATGAGCTGGGCAGTTGGTACGTTCGGCTACAGCAATGTGGCAGATGTAGCCGCTTTCCCGGCATTAACGCTAATTCTCAGCCTGTATGGGCTGCTGACCCAGCCGCTGGATAATGCTTTCTCGCGCTGGCGTGAAACCAAAGCTGACGCCTATGCACTGCAGGCAACCGGTAAAAATGAAGCATTGGCTTCCAGCTTTACGCGTCTGGCCAACCAGAACCTGGGCGAGATTGACCCGGAAAAATGGGTGGTGTTTATGTTCTACTCTCACCCCCCATTGGGAGAACGTATCGCAATGGCGAATAACTGGAAAAGCAGTTGAGCATAAGAAGGTGGATCGTTGTCAGTTGGCAGCGATCCACCGCTCACTTCTGAAACACATAACTATAATGTGCCCTCAAACGGGCCACGTATCAAAAGTAGAGTCAGATTTGAGAGGGTGCCGCAGGTTTGGAAAAAAGCACATCGCTAAAGTGCTATAATTCTACTAAGGACAATCATCATGGTCTTTGAATGGGATCCTCGTAAATCTGCAACCAATTTGCGAAAGCATGGTGTATCATTCGCTGAAGCAGGCACTATATTTGGCGACGAACTTTCCATTACCGTTCCCGATCCAGATCATTCTGATCAGGAAGAGCGTTTTCTCACAATTGGCTGGTCGAACCTGCACAGATTATTGATGGTAGCCCATGCAGACCGGGGCGAAAACCTTCGAATCATTAGCGCTCGTGAATTAACCAAAACGGAGCGAAAAGCATATGAAGAAGCAAACTGAACATAATGACGAATTGCGTCCTGAATACGATATGAAATCCCTGCTAAATGATGGTGCGCGCGGCAAGTATGCCGTCCGTTACAATGCAGGAACGAATTTGGTGCTATTAGAACCAGATGTTGCCAAAGCCTTTCCAAATGAAAAAGCTGTCAATGAGGCATTGAAACTGGTCATCAAATTAACAAAATTACAGGAAACAGCCAGCACAAAATAAGCATCTTTTCGTAAGGTTTTCAAGCAGATTGCGATTTATTGGTATTCACAATCCACCCAACTAAGAAACAGATAATTCGCCAGTCAATTTACGGTTGCGAACTTCGCAAACAAAAGGACCAGATCAGGCACTGTGAACCGCACCCGCCTGTCAAATCATCCTTGACACAATATTTCAGTGGCGTATAATCTAAGGAACAAAGACAACCCGGAGACAAGTATCTGCCTGTCCTTTCCAGAGAGCTGCCGGATGGTGCAAGGCAGCAGGCAAAGCAGAGAAATCCCCTTCGGAGGCTGAAAAAGCCAGTCGCTCTCGCAGGGATCGCTGAATGAGAAATACAGTGATCGTAAGAGAGACGGGGAAGCCCGTTACAGCCCAAACCGAGACTGCCACATCCCCAATCATAGCGGGTGTAACAGTAAACGCAGGTGGTACCACGAGCCGCCCCTCGTCCTGCACAGGAGGGGCGGTTATTTATTTCCCAAACCCAGGAGGTACTACCATGTTAGACATCAATTTAATTCGTGAAAATCCCGAAATTGTGCGAAAAGCCCTGCGGGACCGACAGGATAACCCGGCACCAGTCGATACCATTTTGAAATTGGATGAATTACGCCGCAGCTTGTTGGTGGAAGTTGAAGCACTGAAGAGTGAGCGGAATGCCGTCTCGAAAGAGATTGGGAAGATGAAGGACCCGGTTGAACGCCAGGCAAAGGTGGAAGCTATGCGAGCAGTTGGCGACAAGATCGCCGAACTGGATAAGCAGATCGCCGAAAACGACGCCAGCCTGAAAGCCTTGACGGATATCATGCCCAATATCCCGGACCCGCGCACGCCTTATGGGGTGGACGACAGCGAAAATATCGTCATTAAAGTCAGCGGAGAAACGCCCAAGTTTGACTTTGCCCCCAAGCCACATTGGGATCTTGGCCCAGCCCTGGGGATCATCGATTTTGAACGCGGAACCAAGCTGACCGGCTCGCGCTTTTATGTCCTGAGTGGGGCTGGTGCACGCCTGCAACGAGCATTGATTGCCTGGATGCTGGACCTACACACACGCCAGCAGGGTTATCGCGAGCAATACCTGCCTTTTATGGTCAAAACGGGGACGGTATATGCGGCAGGACAGCTCCCGAAATTTGCAGATAACCTGTATAAAGATCACGAGGAAGATTATTACTTTGTGCCGACTGCTGAAATTCCACTGACGGGTTTGCACATGGATGAAATTCTGGACGAAGCCAGCTTGCCGCGCTATTACACTGCCTACACACCCTGTTTTCGACGCGAAAAAATGAGCGCCGGGCGCGATGTGCGCGGGATTAAACGCGGGCATCAGTTCGACAAAGTGGAAATGTACATTTATTGCAAACCGGAAGAATCGGAAGCCATGCATCAAAAAATGCTCAAAGATGCAGAAGAAACCTGTGCCGGGTTGGGACTAACTTACCGTGTCAAACAACTCTGCACCGGTGATATCGGCTTTGGGGCAACCATGACGTATGATCTGGAGGTGTGGGCACCGGGTTGTGATGAATGGTTGGAAGTTTCCTCGGTCTCGAATGATACAGATTTCCAGTCGAGACGCGCCAACATCAAGTATCGTCCAACGGATGGCGGAAAAGTAAGATTACTGCACACCCTGAATGGGTCGGGGCTGGGACTGCCACGGACGATGATCGCGGTGATGGAAAATTATCAGCAAGCGGATGGCTCGATCGTTGTGCCAGAAGTGCTGCGCCCATGGATGGGCGGCATTGATGTGATTCGTTAGTCACCATGATAAATTGGCCCGTGGCTGGAGAACTTTTATTGCAGTGGATCACCCTGACCTTTATGCTGGTCGGGTTGGCGGGCCTTGTGATTCCGATTTTTCCCGGGATTTTCGTGATATGGCTTTCGACCCTGGTTTATGCCATTTTGGGTGCATTCACGGGCAGAATGGATGTTTGGAATTGGCTGTTGTTTGGATTGATCACCATTTTGATGGTCATCGGCAGCTTCGTAGACAACATTATCATTGCCAAAAAATTGCGGGAAACCGGCACACCCTGGACCTCCATCCTCATAGGTTATGCTGCAGGATTGATCTCAAGTTTATTTCTGACACCTTTTGCGGCGTTGATTATTACGCCCCTGGCGCTTTATGCAGTTGAATACCGGCGTCTGCGCAAATCAAAACCAGCCTTTGATTCTGTCAAAGGCTGGCTGATTGGTTTTAGCTGGACTTACCTGGTGCTGTTCGCAATTGGAGCGATAATGATCGCACTATGGTTATTGTGGGTTTGGTACTAACCGAAACCAGGTTAGCTATCATTGCTGTTCTGGCTTTCATTGTTATTCTGGCTTTCATTGCTATTCTCATTATCACTTTTATCATTGCTATTGTGATTGTCTGAATTATCATTGCTATCGTTATTATTCTGATTGGTATTATCATCTTTAGGTTTGTCATCAGAAGGTTTACGCGTTTCAGTAGGGTTGACTTCAGGCTGATCTTTCGGCTGCCGGGTGGGGGTAGAAATTACAGGATTTTCGTCAGTTTGCCTTTTATTCTCGCCATCACTTACTTCAGTTGACTCAGGTGTTTCAGATGCTTCAGGCCCAACTGTCGGCTCAAGCGTATCGTCGAATCCAGCTGTCGGGGTAACACCAGGTGTGGCAACAAGCACGATCTGCCCGGCTTTAATGACGCCATCGTCTGTTTCACCAGTAATGTGAACTGTGGAACCATTCAAAATATTGCTGCTCAGTTGGGTCTCGGGGTCTATGGCGATATTCAAACCACCAATAACCCAAACATCATTGGTCATGGAACCAACAACACCATGAAAGTCAACTTCGGCAACACGTTTTTCCGAATATAGTTCTTCAATTTCCTGAACACGCTTATGGTCAAATTCTTCTGAGAGTTGCTCTTTTGAATTTTCATCAAAGACAAAAAAGAGCCTGACATCTTCCCAGCTGCGCTTGACAGGATAGAGATTATCCCCGGGCAGGGCACTGCTGGAAGCATTTACCAATCCGGTACCACTGGTTAATAAAAAGACCAGCATGGTGGCCGTGGTTAGCGCCAGACGGAAAAAACGCGGTCCAAAGAAACCTTTTGAACGCTTGCTGGAGGAAGTCGCAACTAGAGCGGCAGCACGCTGCTCACGCATCTCCGCAGCAGCCTGTAGAACACGCGCCTTGCCACGGCTGATCACCTCGGCAGGGACTTCTTTGACCACAGCAGAATGTGCCTGAACAGCAGCGGTCAAAATAGGCCGAAGGTCATCCACGAATTCAGGAAAAAGGGCCAGGCAGGATTCCAGATCCGCTCCCTTGTCGAGCGCTTGCAAACAAATTTCCAGGGCATCGAACAGGTTGGTTTTCATCATGGCATTTCCCCCATCGCACGGTTGAGTGCAGCGAGAGCGCGAAGTTGAAGTTGTTTTACTGAGTTTACATTTTTCTTCATAAGGTTAGCAGTTTCTTCGAGTGAATAACCCTGGTTAAAACGGAGTGTGACCACATATTGTTGTTCATCAGTAAGCGTATTCATGGCACTCCTCAGACGATTATCACGTTCACGTTTTTCAAAATCCGCTGATATAGCTGGCGTTCCATCCGGAATGGTTTCCGGTAGGTCACTCTCGGGGCGGCGGTAGGATTTACGCATGTGATCTATTACGATGTGCGAAGCAGTTGCAAAAAGCCAGGCTTTCAAGTTGGTCTGGGGGCCACGGCCGGCCTGACCCGCTTCAAGTAAACGGACAAAAACGTCACTGGCAATATCTTCGGCAGCGTGTTCATCATTCAGACGATAGCGCACAAACCGATATACTTCAGGGAAGTAACGGTCATATGCATTGCTGATTGCTTGCGGATCAAGACGTTTCAGGTCTTCGAGTTCGTTCTGTTCTGGTAAAGACATAATAGGATGCGAGAACCCCGGTAATAAATTTTGATCGGAAGTATACCATCGCATCCTGCCCGGTAACCTTCCTATCAGAACAACGTAACCCGGAGAATGATGATTTCGCAAAGAACGCGCCTAAATTACGAGTGCTCTCGATGGCCTGTAAAAGTTATTTATTTACGGATCCTTACCTGGCAATCAAGCTTGATCAATACTTGTTTGAAAATCATTTGAACACTTATCACATTAGTGACCGAATTTTTTTGCGTTTCACGTTATTTCATAGTTCTATAGTACTAGTCGCTGAAACAGAAAAAAAGTTACTGCTTTTTGGTTATGGTTTTTTTGGCTTTTTTTGAGCCTTTGCGTAGACCCTCTCAAATTCTGCCATGTATTGGGCAGCGATCTGTTTATCGTAAATAACCAATAAATTTTCGTCATTCGTTCGTTCCGCACTGGCAGTAAAGTTATAAGACCCGGTGATAACAATTTGTTGATCAATGATTATGACTTTGTGGTGCATTAAACCCGGGTTACCATCCACGTAAATGGGCAGACCGGCTTTTTGAAAAGCCTGAAATTCACTGCCGGCTGATTTGGTTTGAGTTTCATCCACAACACCCTTAACGACCAGCCCATCCCTGGCTTTTTGCTTGATAATATCGCCAAAATCATTGGCAGTAAAAGAATAAGCCATGATGTAAATGCTTTGTTCTGCACCCCGCAATAAAGCAGCGATATGGCGGGCCGGATGATCGTCCGGAGAGAAATAGACATCCAGATAAGTCCCATCTATTTTTATATTAGGATAGGGGGTTTGAGCGACTACGTCCGGTCCAAAGAAATCATCCTTGAACATCTCCTCAAACTCAACCGTATAGTCATCCGCCAACTGGCTGGAACGGATGCGAATGAGATTATTGTTATCGGCATATGTACCAGAATAAGTGAAATTCATTGAGCCTGTCCAAACCTCATTCCGATCAATGATAATAAATTTGTCATGCATCAATCCCTGGCGCTGGTCACCAATCATCGGAATACCCGCTCCCTGCAAAGCCTGTGGGACAGAATCCGTCATATTATCACTTTCCATGACAACCCGTACCTGAACCCCACGATTAAACGCATTGAGTAAAGCACGCTGAATTGAATACAGGCTAAAGCTGTAAGCAGCGACATCGACCGAAATACGGGCAGAATCGATGGCAGCTACCAATTGCTTATCCGGACCACCTTCTTCGCGATCTGCTTCCGGGCTGGTTGGATCGGTAAAAAATAGTTCGTAAAAAGAACCCCGGACACCATAACCGACTTGCAGCGGGATTTCTTTCAAACTCCCATTATTCTCAATTATTTGTGTTCCACCTGGTGTAGGAGAAGCAGGGGGAATTGTAATCCCACCAGGAGTCGGAAGAATATCAGGGGTTATGGAACAAGCCAGAACGGAGAGGGCAAGAAATGCAAGGAAAAGCTTTTTTTGCCACAATCCCGGGTTTAGATAAGTTTTCATGGAAGTTATTTCCTTTCTAATGACAGCATAGTCAAACAATAAAATGACCGGGAAAATACCCGGTCGTTTTATCAAAATCACTGCCAAACTGCTTGATTGGCAACCGGCTTGCTATTACGGTAAAATCCAAAGGCTGGGAAGCGCCAGATTAAGCTGAATATTGACTGTTTTAAGCATATCACGACGTTCAGCTTCAATCCCCATGATGATAAACTCGGCCATTGGGCGCACATCATCCTGAGCAAGTTTAACCGGTAAAAAAGAAGCAGCTGAAGCCGGCATCATGGATACCGGTTGCTTTAAATACTGCATACCCAGGCTGATCAATTCATCAAGCGTACAGGCATAAGCTGGAACAAAAAATGAACGTGGTTTTTGCCAAAACTCGAGGGCCTGACGGCTTTCGTCGCCGGAGTACGTTTCGCGCTGCACCACCACGACTCCCTGGGCTACCCAAAAAGGACGGCCTTTCTGACCGGGTTGAATACCGCTGGCAAAATGCAGCTCAAGAGCAGCCAGCCCGGATGGCTGATTTTCGTCCAACTGGACGGCCTGGCCACAGTTGGGGCACAACCAGGCAACTTCATCCGGTTCAGCCATAAGAGCTGTCTGGCACTTAATACACTGCAGAGGAAGCAAGACCGGCATACTCATGATAAATCACCCTTCCCGGATGGGTTCACAGCCTTCATGGCTGTGCGGAAAATGTCACCATAATTTCCACTGGTGAATTTTGCTAGATCAAATTTGGCTCCCCCGAATTCATAATGTTCTCCATAACGATAGGTGCGATACGAAAAAGCCATCAAGCCCAGGCCAAAGACCAGGGCCGCCAGGAGGATGCCAAAAGGATTATCGTTACTGCTCGAATTGGAATTTGAGGTCAGGATAAAAGCCGGTATATCCACCATTAAGAAAGCACCCAAAGCCATGCCACCTACAAGCACTGCCGCCCGGTAAAGTACGTTGCCAGGCGCCTTGCCGTAGAGGACCTTGCCGCTAAACCCATCCACCACAACCTGAAAAGAACGTTCACGGTATAAATATCGAATGACCCATAACGGGTAATATACCAATCCGAAACGTTTGTTGATAAATCGGATAAAAAGCTGGGCGAGCCGGTCCAGACCGGCAGCGGCAGAGACCTTCCCCTGGAAATCATCACCCGCTGCCTGTTGAGCATCACTCACGGAGCCGACCGGTTCAAAAACCATGCCACTGGCATGCAGCGCATCACTGTTAAATGGCTCAAGCGGCTGGTCTTTAAGTTGTATCTGCTGAACGCCAAACTCACCCACATCACACGCCGCTCCGGTCCAGACCAGCTCCTGAACTATCTTTACTTCACGGGATTCGTAACGTTTGTCATCACCGCTGCCCACCTGCTTTTGGCCAAATGCCCAACCCAGGGCTTTGCTCCACAACACCCAAAAAGGCAGGTAGGTCAAAAAGACTTCATTAACACTGGAACGGGAACGAACGTCCCGGGCAATGGCAAAATTATCGAAAAATTTATTTAACGCTTTAAGTGCCTGGTCGCGATCAGCGCGGACCGGCACCTGGTAGCGACGAACACCCCGATCTCCACGAACAATCGAGCGTAAATCACAGTATGGGCAGCGGACGATCACCTGCCCTTCCGGGATTGGGACAACACCGCCGCAGCGCGGGCAGGCAAGACCTTTAAATATCTGTGTGTCGCTCATGATTACACCCTGGATGCCACCCAACTTGCCACAAAAAATAAAATTGCGGAGGAAACCAGCCCACCGCCAATGCAGGCCAACCACCCGAGGCCTACAGAATTACCATTCGCTGCAATTGCCAGAATAAAAGACAAGCATAAAAAAACCAGCGCGGTTACACATCCGACTGCCATGTAGGGCGCTTCGGCTTTGGCAGGAAAAATATTTGCCAATGCTCGCCCTGTGGCAGCTTCCACCACCGCTGTGTACATCCGGTTCTTAAAACCATACTTAAAGGAGTAAATTGGAATATGAACCAGGGCGCTTTCGGAGACCTGTTGAAGATTGACCTGTTTTTGGGCCAACCATTCCTGCGCTGCCGATAAGGGCACAGTCGGTTCGACCGATTGCCCGACAAGCGCGTCATCATATTTTCGGAGATCCCCGGCAGGCAGGTTTATGCTGCGCAGTTCGGTTACCGATGTGGCGGCGGCAGGTTCCAGATAGACCTGTTCTTTATCCCCATTTTTAACCTTGAAAAACCAGACCGGAAAATACTGAAATTCTTGGCCGAGGATTTTTGATTTTTTATCCAGGTCTTTAACCGTGGCGTTGCCCGCCATCCAACGCGCCAGGGATGCTGCCGCCTGTTGTTCAGTCAGGGTTGGCGCCAGCACCCAATGAAAAACGACACGGGATTTATCCATATAGACAGTGGAACTACAATAAGGACAGGTGATAAAAAGTTGACCTTCATCCGGATGTAGTTCGCCGCCGCACTGCGTGCAGTTAAAAGTACTGAAGGTGGGAGCAGGTGAGTTGGTCACAAAATCAATTGTATCGCGAATCAGGCACGTTGAAACATTTTTTTTATTACGCGATTGTGGATTATTTATGATTTTCGAATATCATTATTGATTGATGACAGTTCCGTTGGGCTGACCCATAGGGCGCGAGCCCGGATAGGTGACGAAGAAAGGCGGCTGAAGCCGGCTACTACTAAAAACATGATCGGACTTGCCGACGGGAGGGAACGCTGCGCGTGCCACACCAGCGGGTGCCCCACAAGAGCGATTTGCTAAGCAAATCGGGCCAAACTCGGGTAGCGCTGGTTCGCAATGGGGTGGCGTGGGCGAATGATTTGGGCGTGTATAATTTCAATGATTAGCATCCCAATCCTGCTTACCATATCACCCTGCGCTGCAATCATAGACCTTCTCCCCACCCTTTTAGGGACAGGGGCCGGGGGTTAGGTCACCGCCCGCCATCACCGCTTTTGCCTGGGATACTGGGATAGGGTGAGTGTATGGTTGAAAAATCACGTATAATTCAAGTATGGTCACACAAGATGTTTTCAAAATTCCCGTTCTCCAAGAACGAAAACGTATCCCCATGCGCGTAATTCGCGCTCTGGTAAATCACATCGTTAATAATTTTTCTCCTGACGAGATCATTCTTTTTGGTTCTTATGCTTATGGCAAGCCAACCCCGTGGAGCGACGTAGATTTACTGGTCATTATGGAGACGCCCAAAGGTGAATTGGAAACATCCCTGGATATTGTAGATTCCTTGCCACCCATCCTGTTCAGCCTTGATATTCTGGCACGTGACCGCCAAACAATTGAGCAGCGCAATACAATTGGCGATCCATTTATGCGCGAAATTACCAGCAAGGGGAAAATCCTATATGCGCGCAATCGCTAAAGAATGGGTTGAGAAAGCTGAGGATGATTGTTATTCCGCTGAATTGCTTCTGAGGGCAGGAGAACACCCTATGCCAGGTAATTCCTGTTTTCATTCTCAGCAATGTGCAGAAAAATATCTCAAGGCTTTCCTGGTAGAAAACGAAATTGACTTTCCTCGCTCGCATCAATTGCTAGTTTTACTCGAATTATGTGCCGGGTTGGACGTTTCTTTCCTGGAAATCATCCAATTATGCCGTCGTCTGGAAAGTTACGCTGTAGCCGTTCGCTATCCGGGTATCAATATAGACTCTGCCGCAGCCGAAAAAGCCTTGCAAACCGCAGGAAAAATTCGGGATTTTGTGCGCAAGAAATTAATCTAATTCCACACGTTGTTCGCTGCCCCTCGGCGCTGAAAAGTTCACAAATCTAGCCGAAAACCGGGAAGATTAACTTTTCAGCGGGAAGAGCTTCAAGGGATAAATCGTAGTAGCGCATCATTGCATCTTAAAGAACAACCCGCCTCTCACCAGGCGGGTTGTTCTTTAAGATGGACAATTTATTATTTAGGAAACCGCCCGGCGCTTTGTCAGAGCCAATTACGCCCGGCTTTGGGCCTGAATCAGCCCTGGCAAAGTTGGTTTACAGGCAATAACGAACGAAATATTAGTGTGACGCATCGTTATAAGCTTGAAATTGTGGTATAGCCTCGCCCTTTGCTTTTAGCATCGCCTTATATCTCTTCGCGAAATCCGACTCACCTGCCACACCTCTTCCCTGCCCTGGCATGTCCCAACCTGCCTTTACTTCCGTCTGCACTGCCATGCCGGGTTTCTTGGTGAGTTCTGTTGTTTGCATTGTATATCTCTCCTATGATTTTGTAGATCTGAGAAGCACGCTCCCGCGGAGACGCACCGTCGAACTACTAAATTCATTGTGAGGCGACCACGATGGATGGGTCGATGGGTCTTTTTTTGGTCTTTTTTGACGCTATAAGATAAATAATCGATAACATTTAGCATTTAGAGTGTAATAACGTCAAAATGGGTTTGCAAATAATCGGCAAAGGGATGGCCGAAATCAAACAGGCTCTGGTATGTACAGAGCCCGTTTTTTCTTTGCCCAACTGACGATACAAATATTTATTTCTGCTCTACTCCAGCATAGGGCGCAATAGTCGCGAGCCCTGCCTGGTTACAAAGAAAGGCGGCTGAAGCCGGCTACTACTAAAAACATGATTTGTCTTACCGGTGGGTAGGAACGCTGCGCGTGCCACGCCAGCGCGAGTGTCACCTTTTCAGCGGGGACTGCCAAGGGTGGTGTGTATGAATCTCAGGATGACAGGGTTGGCAGGGTATAATCGCCTGCGTGAATACAAAAACAGCCTCCGCAAATCGACAGATCGCCCGGGCCGCTGGAACCGTTATGCTGGCCTTTGTCTTAAGTAATATTGTGGGTCTGGTGCGCCAGATCCTGGTTTCACGCGCATTTGGCACAAACCAGTCTCTGGATGCTTTTTATGCGGCTGCGACCTTCCCGGATTTATTATTTAATTTACTGGCTGGGGGCGCACTTGGCTCGGCATTTATCCCCACCTTTACCGGTTTTTTGGCGCGGGAAGCGCGTGAGGATGCCTGGCGACTGGCTTCTGCCATCACGAACCTGGTGATTCTGGGACTTAGCCTGGTGAGTGGCTGTGCGGCTGTATTCGCCCCGGCACTTGTACGCCATGTTATCTTTTTCTTTAGACCCGAATTGGATCCGGCCCTGCAAATACTGACGGTGGATCTATTACGCATTATCCTGATCGCGCCCACCATTTTCGGGTTGAGTGGTTTGATCATGGGGATATTAAATACACACCAAAAATTCTGGATGCCAGCCCTGGCCCCAGTCTTCAACTGGGTGGGCTGGATATTGGGTATCTTTTTTCTGGTGCCCGTGATGGGTATTCGCGGACTGGCCTGGGGCTATGTGCTGGGGGCCATCCTGCATCTTTCCGTTCAGATCCCTGGTTTGCTGCGCTTGGAAGGACGCCGTTATGCCCTGACCTTTGGCCTGGAAAACCCGGCTGTACGTGAAGTGGGCCGTCTGATGGCTCCGCGCTTGCTGGGTGTGGCGGCGGTACAAATCAACTTTGTGATCAACGCCATGATCGCATCCGGCCAAAGCGAAGGCAGCCTGTCGGCCATCAATGTTGCGCGCATGGTGATGACCATGCCCTTGTTTGTGATTGCCCAGGCGATTGCCACCGCAGCCCTGCCAACATTTTCGGCCCAAGTGGCGCGCGGTGAACGCAATGAAATGCGTTCGTCTTTAGCGGCCACCTTACGCGGGGTCATGCTGCTTTCTTTGCCAGCCAGTCTTGGGTTAATTTTGCTGCGCCAACCGGTTACCGCCATGCTCTTTGAGCGTGGGCAATTTGAAGCCCGCTCAACTGAAATGGTATCGTGGGCGTTATTGTGGTTCACTGCCGGGTTGGTGGGGCATGCTGTAGTGGAAATTCTTTCGCGGGCTTTTTATGCCCTGCATGATACAAAAACACCTGTCACAGTCGGCGTGGCAGCCATGGGATTAAATGCAATTTTTAGTTTCGGCTTTGCAGCCCTATTCTCGTCGCTCGGTTGGATGCCGCACGGTGGGCTGGCTTTGGCCAATTCACTGGCAACCGCGATGGAAGCCGTCATTTTATTCATTTTTATGCGCCGAAGGCTGGAAGGGATTGATGGGGTGCATATTGCCAATGGTCTGATTCAGTTTGGACTGGCCACATTAGTGATGACGGCTGCGATTGCAGCCTGGATGCACTTTGCAGGCAGCCTGAATCCATGGCTACTGGGGTTGGGCGGCGTGACTATAGGCGGCTGTGCTTATGGTGTCAGTATTCTGCTGTTGAAAGTTTCTGAAGTTCAAACGCTATTAGGATATATCAAAGAAAGGTTCGCCCGTTAATTTGCTTGTGTGATTAAATTTCAGGAACTTATCCATTGAAAACGCATCTATCTATTTAGTAAAAACCTCATAGCGTTCACGGAGCCTCTTTATGAAGCGATCAGCCGTCAATCTTTTATTCATATGCATTTTTCTTCTGACAGCCTGTAATTTACCAACAAAAAACATAAAACCTGCTCAAACAGATGGAACTGGAGTGGATAATACGCCCTCCAGCCCGGCAGCCAGCAACATTCCGCCCACGGTTCAAGAACAGGCTGCCGCGACACAGGAACCCAGTGCCACACAAGAACCGGCAGCGACTCCAGCACCGAACACACCCATAGTTCACAACCTGCGCCTGGTGCTGCGCAATGCAGATCAGAGCCTGAGCCAGTTCGATCTGACAGCCCCACAAGGGACGTCCTATACCCCAACATTTAGCAGTTTTCTTCCCATGGGCGGATCAGCCCAGGGCAGCATTTATGCACTTGATTTCAGTAATTCGCCGGCAAAAGCAGTGATAATAAACAGCACCGGAAAAAGTGACCTGGCGTTTATCTCTAATCCAAATTATGGTTTGGCTGTCTGGCCAGGTAATGAACAAGAAAAACCGCGCCTGGCCTGGGGCAGCGTGCCGGGCTTTGATTCAAACCCATCTTTACTGCAAATCAGCAACATGGATGGCTCACAACTCCAAACGCTATTGACAGAAGAGATAAATAAAGACCGTCCCTCACAAATTGTCGCTGAATTCTGGTCTGCCGATGGACAATTTTTATATTTCAGCAAAGAACCATTTGGCATTGGCGGTTACATCCTCTTTGCCGGAGGTTCCAACCTGTTCCGGATAAACATCAACACAAAGGAAGTAATGACGCTCATTCCAGAAGATACTGCCATGATTTGCCTGGATGCCGTTTCCAATGATTATCAACTGGCAGCAGACCACTGCACCCCCAAACAGATCACAATACGCAATTTAACGAATAATGGAGCGAGTACAGCCATCCTGGCCCCGGCAGAACTCAACGCTTTTGAGCTGATGGGCAGCGCACGCTTCAGTCCGGATGGCAATCAAATAGCATTTGCCCTGGCCAAAGGTGACCCAAGTAACGAACAAGGCTGGCTGGCAGTCGCTGACAGCACAGGAGGTACATCCAAATTGGTTTTCACCAGCCAACCCGGCTCTTACGTCACCATTGATGGCTGGCTGGATTCCAGGACCCTGCTGATAGAATCTTCACCAATCGAATGTAATCCCACGTGCAGTAATCAGATATGGACCATTGCTTTGGATGGAACGAACCTGACAAAAATTGCAGATGGGAACATCGTTACTGCCCAGCAATTGCCATAAAAATCCACCAGAATTGACGATGTTGAGATTTATAACCAGCCAAATCGAAACTCCTCACAGTCTACTAAAGACCGTGAGGAGTTTCGATTTCAGGAGTATTTTCCAGAAGTATGTACTCAGGGAACGTAGGGAGGCAGCTCCTGCACTTGCCAGCCACCAGGACCGGAGGAAGTGACGGTAAAAAGAAAGCTCGAGATCCTGGGGCCGCTGGTTTCACCACAACAGGGTCCCTGGATAAATAAGGTTCGATCCGAATTATTAAACTCAACCAGGAACTGATTGCCGCCATTCTCATCCTGTCCACGATCGGTAATGGAACGCGGCAGCATGCACACCAAACCATTCTGCTGACAGCCACGTTCCAACCAGGAAGGTAGATCATCCTGAATATCCGGGTTCCAGGTTTTGAGCAGATCAGTCGGGCCAGCATAGAGTTTTGCCGCAGCAGTATAGTCACCGGAATTAAGCGCTTCAAAATAACGCCGCAAAGAAACCCGGGCATTTTCCTGGTCCACCCCGGCGCGGATAATGTAGCCAGCTCGGGCAAATAAACTTGCGGAAAAATCCACAAGCGCCTGAATGGTGGCATCATCCGCAGTCTGCGTGCCAACGCCGGGCATGATCAGGCTGATCTTCATGCCATCAGCCGCAGCAGAATCCGAATGGGCATAATCAAGCGGCTGTAGACCATCAAACCAGTCATAAACCTGCTGCAACTCGGAAGCTGTCAGATAAAAATTGGAATTCAACCCCTTACAAGTGGAAACCAACACCCGGCCATCCAGGTAAACACCGACAGAATCGCAAAAACCTGCAATTCCACCATCCCGCTGATATCCGAAAGCCAAGCCCCAGGCCGCTCCCGTACGCCCGGATTGAGCCGTTTCGAACTGGAGCCTGGCCCATTCGGCCAGCTTGCGCTGTTCGGCGGCGGTAGCAATCGATCCGGGCAAGGTGCCTGGAAGGGGCGATAATCCACTGAACTTGATTTTTCCAACTACAGTATCCGTCTCAAAGGGGGCAAACGAATTAATCCAGCTCCGGACCGGCTCCTGCAGGGGATCAAAACCGGGCAATGCTTTAAGTGACTGACCACATTTGCCATAGAAGAGACCCTGCGGGGTGACTGTCAACTCAATCAACTGACCACAATCAGAACTGGTCCACTCCAGGATGGGGCGTGCTTGCTCACCATCCGTGGCAAGCACAGGCCGCTCGACCAGGCGCAGCAACCGGCCATCCGCATTCGTATGATATTCATAGAGCACAGTTCCAACTGTTAGTTTCACCCGGAAACCCGGGATGATTACTTGGGCACATTTTTCTGAGGCAGAATGCACATCCAGGCATGAATCAGGCCAATCGACAGGCTCAACAGCGTTTACCTGTATCTGCTCCGGTGTAAGCTGTAAACGCCCAGCCAGATCCGCCTGAGCCAATTGTACTGGCAGCGGAAAACCACCACCACTCAGTGAAGTTGGCAAAACATCCAGGGTGGGGCTGGGAGTTGGTTGAAGCGTTTCGAGTGCAGGGATGGATGTGACCTGAACAGGCAGGGCTGTGCCAGGTTTGGATTGGGTTAAATCCGGGTTTTGTTGACCACAAGCTGAAATAATAAATAAAAATATCAGGGAAATATAAAATAATTTGTTTTTCAATTTCTGTCTCCTTATACCAGACAGACGACAGAATGACATAAATGTTCCCAAAACGGATATGCGGATGGGAACCAATCACTCCCAGGCCAGGTTACCCGCCCCCAGGAAATGGCAGGAAGATCTACCCAATATACATCCAGTACAGTAACCCAACGACCATCCCAAGGCAAATTCCGCCGAGTACTTCCATGGGCGTGTGCCCAAGTACTTCGCGCAGTTCTTTGTCCGAAATGGGATGACCGGCAAGCAGTTCATTGATCAAAATATTGATCTTCTCTGCATGTCTGCCAGCCTCACGGCGTACTCCGGCGGCATCATAGATCACAATCATCGTCATGGAGATGGCCAGCGTAAAAACCGCTGTATCAAATCCCTGGTGAAGACCAATGCCCACTGTGGCACCCACCATTAGCGATGAATGCGAACTGGGCATTCCACCTGCACTGAGCAGGTAGCCCCAGTTCCACTTGCCTTTGCGCAAGTATTCGAGCGGTGCCTTCAACAATTGAGCCATCAGCCAGGCTAAGATGGCGGTCATCAATGAGGGGTTGGAAAGGATTCCAGATAAAGGCATCTTAACCTAGCCTTCAAAATCTGTAAGACCGTCAACACCCAATTGGCGCACCTTTAGCTCCGCCTTTTGTAAAAGAGCAGCACAGTGTGCAGCCAAGGCTTGTCCACGCTCATACAACCCAATGGACTCATCCAGCGCCCGCCCCTCAGACTCCAGGGCTGTGACAATCGATTCCAACTCGGTAAAAGCTGCTTCATACGTTAATGCTTCCACTTGTTTTACTGTCGGGGACATTATGCCTCCTCTATGAATGATTGTTGAACACGAACATCCAACTGGCCTTTTGCCAAACGTACCTGTAACTCGGCCCCAACCGGTGCATGGTCAGCAGACTGAACGATCTTGCCATCCTGCCGGCGGGTAACAACAGCGTACCCACGTTGCAAAACCCTCAAGGGGCTGAGGGACTCCAGCCGGTTTCGGGAGCCACTTAACCTGACTGCTTCCATAACCAGACGGTGTTCTATCGCACGACCTGCACGGCGATTTAGTTCATCGAGTCGTTGGGTTTCGGTTTGCAAACGGCGGGATGGCGAATAATAACGCAAACCCAAATTAAGTGTTTCCAACCCGGATCGACAGTCTTCAATTTGACGCATGAGAACTTCATCCAGTCGCAGACGGTCGGCGCGTAATACAGCCGCAAGGTCCAGGACCGTAATGGGTGTGGCGAGTTCAGCTGCTGCGGTAGGTGTAGGCGCTCGTCGATCTGCGGCAAAGTCAACCAGGGTAAAATCCGTCTCGTGACCAACACCCGAGATAATCGGCGCTTGCGAAGCTGCCACGGCACGCACAACACGTTCATCATTGAAAGCCCACAAATCCTCAATGGAACCTCCACCTCGCGCCAGTAAAATTAAATCAGGTTTGACAAGGTTGTTCAAATTTTGAAGTGCTTGCACAATCGCAGCTGGGGCTTCGTTTCCCTGGACTGGGGAAGGTGCAAGCACGACCTGCACCAGAGGTAGGCGACGGCGCAACACGTTGAGCATATCCTGCAGCGCAGCACCAGTGGGTGAAGTGACGATCCCGATGGTAAGCGGAAAATTAGTAGGTGTACGTTTGCGCTCCGGGGCAAACAAACCCTGGTCTTCAAGCAGCGCTTTTAGGCGCATGAATTCGGCAAACAGGGCACCCTCACCCGCGGGGCGCAAAATATCCACGACAAGTTGATACTGACCGCTCGGTTCGTAGACCGTGATCTTGCCATGTACCTCAACCTGCAAACCGTCCTGCACTACCAACCCACGCAAGCGCGAAGCATCACCCTTCCACATGACACACTTCAAAGAAGCTCCGGCATCCTTAAGTGTGAAATACAAATGCCCGGATGCCGGACGTGAAAAATTGGAGACTTCGGCCTGTACCCAAACATTGGAAAGAGCCGGGTCGCCTTCAAGCAAACGGCGTACACGGCGGGTGAATTCTGTAACGGTAAGGCGAGGTATATCAAAAAGAGACGGTTGGAGCATGCGGAGCACCATTTATGGATATTCTGACAACCTGAGCGTTGAATGGAGCCTAAAAAGAGACAAAGCCCCTGCAGGATATATTGGATGAAGTACAATACAGGTAGCATACCTTCAATGAATATTTGTGTCAACACAAAAAGGTGAAATGAATAAATCTTTCACCAAGGAATTGATTATGAAATTACGAACGACAACAACTAGCAACCTCATCAATCTGTCCATGATTATAACTGTGCTGGTCAGTGCATGCAGTCCCCAGATTACACCTGCCCCGACAGTGGATGTAAGTGTATTTTACACCCAGGCCGCCGCGACCATTGCGCTAGGATTAACCCAAACCAGCGAAGCATTACCAAGCCCAACCCTGCCCGCACCAACCGCCACCATCGAACCCAGTACCACACCAGTCCCAGAAATCGCACCCACCAAACCACCAAAAACAGCAAAACCTGCTTCTCAACCAGTTATTCCAACGTTGACTCCAATCCCGATTGACCCGGCAACTGCTCACGGCTGTTACAATGCCAGCTTTATAGAAGATGTAACCATTCGTTATGCCCCTGCATACAAGCCAGGAGAAAGATTTACTAAAACCTGGCGTGTAAAAAATACGGGCAGCTGTGATTGGCCGCGTGGATTTAAAATTGTTTTTTTGAGTGGTAACCACTTTGGAACAGATACCAGCTTTATTGATCAAAAAGTAAGCGCCGGTTCAACGGCTGATATATCATTAGAGATGACAGCCCCTGAATTATTCGGGGTGGTTACCAGTAACTGGCAGCTTGCGACCGATATCGGTAAATTTTTTGGACCCGTTCTTTCGGTTGCCATCACGCTGCCTTCGGCTGGGACGACGCCCGGTAAGAATACATCAGGCTGCTTGAACTCAGAACTGGTCGCGGATGTGAGCATACCAACCGGCACAGAAATAGATGCCAATACCACCTTCACGAAGACGTGGAAGGTAAAAAACACTGGCACCTGTACCTGGAACCGTGATTTCAAAATGGTATTTGTGGGTGGAGACATGTTTGGTTCTGATACGACCAAAATCCGACAGGAGGTTGGACCCGGATCAAACATGGAAATTTCACTTGAAATGCAAGCGCCCGGGGAGAGCGGGACGATCTCATCTGCCTGGCAACTTGCTTCGGACAGTGGCCAATTATTTGGACAACTCTTCGCATTTTCCATCAACGTCAAATAAAAATATTTAAACGGATAATGATATGAAACGACTTTGGGCTTCGTGGCGCATGAAATACATCAGCAAGGCAGGTAAAGAAACGGGCTGCGTTTTTTGCAATGCACTCGCCAAACAAGATGACAGCAGCAACTTGATCGTAATGCGTGGTGAACGAGCTTTTGTCATTCTCAATAAGTTCCCCTACACCAGCGGGCATCTGATGGTGGCACCACTGGCACACCAGGCCACCCTGGAGGATCTGGATCCAGCTACCCGGGCAGAAATGATGGAACTGGCTACGTTGTGCATGAGCACCCTGCGAAAGGTCTATAATCCGCAGGCTTTTAATATGGGTGCCAATATCGGAGAAGCAGCTGGAGCCGGTGTGCCCGGGCATGTGCATCTGCATATCGTGCCACGCTGGAACGGGGATACTAATTTTATGTCCACAGTCGGAGATATTCGCGTCATGCCAGAAGAGCTGGAGGACACCTACCGCAGAGTTCAGGAATATTTACGAGCTTAACCTTACAATTTTGTAAAACTGAACTTTTTTGGTACTTTTGTATCATCGCACAATCAAGCATAATATGTGATGATCAAGGAAAGTGAGGTTTTTCTTATGATCAATAAAAGAATACTGTTTTTTCTGATCTTATTGGGGTTAAGCATGAGTGCATGCCAGGCTACCGAATCGGCAGTCATGCAACCTGTAATCGAAAGTATCGTTGTAGCAGGAAATTCACTTACAGATTTACCCAGCCCCACCCCCACAGCATCTGTTCTGGAAGCTGTCCCAACTGCCAGTCTTCCGACCGCTGTCGCCGCAGCCCAGGACATTGGCCCAAACCCGGAAAATATTCCGAGCGGGTACAACCCGCTAACCGGTCTACCCGTGGCTGACCCGGAAATGTTAAAACTTCCAGCAGTCCTGGTTTCCATCACCAATTTTCCGCCATCTTCAAGGCCCCAGGCTGGTTTATCTTTCTCACCATGGGTCTTCGAAGTCTATATTTCAGAAGGTATGACGCGCTTTCTGGCCACCTTTTATGGGGATTATCCTAAATTACCCGATAACGCCAATTTAGCTGCCTCCACAGTAGAACCAGACCCAAATAGTCAGGCTTCCGCGCCCTCCAAGACCACTGGCAACCAGGCTAATGCGCTCCTGCAAAGCGCTGGTGCCCAAATTGGACCTGTCCGTTCTGGACGCCTTGCGTATGTTTATATCCGTGATTTCTTTCAAAATTCATGCCTGGTTTACGCCAGTGCCACAGTGGAAATTCGCGCCAGGCTGCGCGGTTGCGCGATGGTATTCGGAAACGACGCAAATAATATCAATAGTGCCATGCTGGATGTTTCGCGCCTGGAAAAAATTGCTGAACAAAACAAGCGTGACAACCTGCAATTTAATTACAGTGGCAGCCTTTTTACAGAAAAACCACAAACAGAGGGTACACCTGCCAAACAAATTGATGTTTATTACAGCCTGTTAAACCAATCGCAATGGCAATACGATCCAACCAGGGCAACCTTCCTTAAATTTGAAGATTTCGCGGATGGCAGCGGAAAATTCACACCCGCCAAAGACCGCCTGAACGGACAGCAATTGGCTTTTTCCAACGTAATCGTGTTGTATGCGGAACATATCGTTATCAACCCGTATATCATTGATTTGAAGATGAGCCAGGGAGAACGAGGCAAGGCCATTATTTTCCGTGATGGTCAAAAATTTCAAGCAACCTGGTCCACAGTTGGTGGCGAATACGAAAAAACAACCGGATTGCGCCGTCCAATGCATTTTGAAGATGCAAACGGAAAGCCTTTCGCACTCAAACCCGGCCAGACCTGGGTACATATTGTGACACCGTTTACTGAGGTGCAGGATAAAGGCGATGGTCTTTGGAGATTGCGCTTCTACGCACCCGCCGGAACCAAATAACCAAAACCGCTCTCCTTAGCAGGAGAGCGGTTTTTCTTTATAATAGTCCTATGAAACGTTTACTTCTGCCATCTGCCCTGATCTTTTTGGTCTTTTTCTCATCAGCCTGTGGCAACCCATTGCCAACAGAAAATATTGGCAAGCCTTCCTCAACTGCTGTCAGACCCAACCCCTCAAACACTCCGATTCCAATCCCAAAAGCCACCACAAAACCCAGCGTTGGCCCAACGCTCACCCCACAGTCGCGCCTGAAGCACCTGCCCGCCGGACCAGACCTGGAAAACTTTGAAGTGGCTATTAATCCGCTAACTGGACTTCGACAACAGGACCCAAGCCTGTTAGATCTGCCGGCTGTATTGGTTTCGATCAGTAACATGCCACCCACGGCCCGTCCACAAGCTGGTTTAAGTTTTGCAGCCTGGGTGTACGAATTATTTATCGGTGAGGGAACGACACGCTTCATGAGTGTTTTTTACGGAGACCTGCCCCGCCGGATACCTAACAACCCAGGCGACTGTAAAATAAATACCAGCCTGTTCCAATCCGGCTCAAACTGGATTGGCAATCGAGTTTGGATGGATGAGAACCAGGACGGAATTCAAGACCCGTGGGAAACAGGGGTGGGGGGTGTCTGCGTCAGCCTGATCGAAACGAAAACAGGCGTCAAAATCGGCAGTACAAGCACAGATTCCAACGGGTATTATGGTTTTGAAACCAGTGGAATGTTGGCTAATAACGACTACACGCTGTTTTATAAAATTCCCGCTGCCTACAACCTGACATTGCAAAACATTGGTAATGATGATCAGGATAGTGATGTTAATCCCGCCACGGCTGAAAGCAGCTTCACTTATCAATCAGTCACTGATGCCAGTTGGGATGCCGGTCTGGTACTGGATAGACCCGGGCCAGCTGTGTTTTCGGCATCCGACATCGCCCCCCAGCGCACTTATGTTGGCCCGATACGCTCGGGACGATTAACGTATAACGATTTTGTGCGCACGTATCCTGCAAGCTGCCTGGTTTACGCCAGCGCCGGGGATGGCATACGCCAGCAATTGCAAGGTTGTGAGATTATTTTTGGTGAAAAACCAGGAGAAAGCCCCAATACTGCTCTGCTGGATGTGAACCATTTGAAAGAGCTTGCCCAAAAAAGTAAAATTGCAAACCAGCCTGTAAATTATTCAGGTCACCTATTTGACCTGACCATTCCGGATGGAGGAGAGCCAGCACTTTCTTTATGGACCTATTTCCATGCGTTTTCACAGGCTTTCTGGCAGTATGATCCACTTTCTGGCAGTTATTTAAGGCAAACTGATGCTGGTGACGGACTGGGAATTTTTCATAACGATACGGACCGCCTGACAGGCCGACAGCTAGCCTTTGAGAATGTGGTCATCATCCTGGCTGATTATACGGTCTTCAGACATGGTCAATACGATGTCGATCTATGTTGTGGGCTGGAAGGCTACGCATTTCTCTTTCGTGACGGCCAAATGTATAAAATCCGGTGGTCCACCAACAACCGTGATTGGGAAAGGCAGACCGGTCTTTTGCGTCCGCTGCATCTTACCGGGCCAGACAAGCAGCCTTTTGCGCTCAAACCCGGGCGAACATGGGTTGGGATCATGACGATTAATTCCGCAGTGAAAGAGCTTTCTGCCGGAAATTGGCAGGCTTTATTTGCCATGCCAGATGACCTGGCTACCCCTGAAGGGCAATAAGAAAATGTGATTTAGAGCGGGAATGGGTAAAAATATAGACCATTAACAAGAGTGAGTGGGGCACTCTTGTTCACGGTAACAATGGTAATCACCAATAAAAACAGAGGATGCCCAAAAAAAGTATTTAGAAAGTCTTCCAAGGCAACAGCCCCCCTACTGAACTGTCGCCTCCACAAAACCAATAAAAGGAAGGCTTTCCTGGCAGTGCCACCCAAAGCACTGCTTAAATTCCCACCCCCGGAACGATGATAACAAACCAAGCCAGCCAGCAGGGTGATCGTTCACTTGTAATAATTATTATGACCTGTTTGTTCATATCGGACAATAGATTAATTACTTACAACGCTAGACATTTGTACTAACTCATCAAAGTTGTTTACCCGGTAAGAGAAGGTTCCCGAAAATAGAAGGGGGCACAGACCATCGATTGAGGCATGCTTTTGCGGCTACTTTTGGATGGTATTGATTAAACCAAAAGGCAGGCAAGAATACGCTTAGGTACGAAAAGACTGCCTGTTCGATTGAACGCTCCCAAAAAGAGCAGCAGAGGTTTTTTTGTGGAGTTTTTGCGGAATATTTATCTGCGGGGCAAGGCATTGGTCAGCACTTGCCACACTGTTAAAACCAGTTTAGCCAAACACCAAACCGAATGCCCCTGAGTTTAACGATAAAGAAGGAACTGGAATAGGGCAGAAGTTGATATCAGAAAAAGGGTTTGGGGAAATGAAATTTCCAGCAGTATAATTTTTATATTCGGTATCAATAAACCATTCATGAAACAGACTGACCCTAAAAAAAGGAAGTTATATATGCACACGATGGTTTCAGCCATAAAAACTTTTTTTGAGAAAAATGCCAACCCGACCCTGGCGGGGCCGATGGCGGCTTATATGCGCAACCAATTCCCGTACCTGGGAATTAAAAGCGAACAGAATAGCGAACTTCAAGACCAGTTTTATTCCGAACATGGCTTACCCAGGCTTGAAGAACTGGCTCGCATTATGCACGAGTTGTGGGAACTGCCGGAACGAGAATTTCAATATATTGGAATTGGTCTGGTTTTTAAATTTCAGAAAGAAATTCCATCCGAATTCATTGAGACCCTGGAAAGCATGATCGCAACAAAATCCTGGTGGGACACGGTCGACACGCTGGCCGGCAACATAGTTGGAAACCACTTCCGACGCTTTCCAGCTTTGCGTGATGAGACACTTTCCAGGTGGCGAGGCTCCGAAAACTTATGGCTGCGGCGCACAAGCATTCTTTTCCAGCTTGGATACAAAAAAGAAACAGATTTTCCACTCTTATGTGAGATCATCCATGAAAACCTGGGGAGCAAAGAATTTTTTATCAACAAAGCCATTGGTTGGTCACTACGCCAATATTCACGGGTGGACGAAGATGCTGTCCGCAGCTTTGTAGCACAGACCCCACTGCAACCTCTCAGCGCCCGGGAAGCACTAAAGTGGCTGGAACGTCGCAAAAAAGACAGTTCGCCAACTATGGCTTTATAATATTTATACCAACAAGGCAGTTAAACAGGAGAAACGATGAGCAAAGAGACAGAGGTTGTCATCCTTAGCGCTACGCGAACCCCGATAGGAAAATTTCAGGGAGCCCTGAGCAGTCTGGAAGCCCCCCGACTGGGCGCTATCGCCATACGCGCAGCCGTTGAACGGGCGGGCTTGCACAAACCGGAGGATATTGACGAAGTATTTATGGGTAATGTGATACAGGCGGGTGTCGGACAGGCTCCAGCACGTCAGGCGGCCATTTTCGCTGGATTACCTGCCAGTGTGAGCGCAACCACCCTCAATAAGGTCTGCGGTTCTGGGCTAAAGGCTGCCATGCTGGCAGCACAGGCCATTCGCGCAGGTGATGGGCAGCTTTTTGTGGCAGGCGGCATGGAGTCGATGTCACGCGCACCGTATCTTGTACCGGGCCGGACGGGTGAGCTGCGTTACGGGCATGTGGAAATGAAAGACGCCTTGTTGCAGGATGGTCTGTGGGATCCTTTTGAAAATTGGGGGATGGGCAACGCTGCTGATTTTATCGCCGAAGAATTTGAAGTTACACGGGCTGCAATGGATCAGTTTGCGCTGGAAAGTCACCAGAAAGCAGTCAAAGCGATTGATGCGGGCAAATTCCAGGCAGAAATCACAGCAGTCGCAATTGCTGGACGCAAAGGAGAAGTCAAGCGCATCGATACGGATGAAGGGCCGCGCAGAGATACAAAACTGGATGGATTAGCGCACCTGAAACCTGCCTTTCGCCCGGATGGGAGGGTGACCGCCGGAAATGCATCCACCCTTAACGATGGCGCAGCAGCAGTTGTCATCAGCAGTCGGGCTTATGCTGAAGCACAAGGCCTGAGCCCCCTGGCGCGAATTGTGGCTTATGGACAGGCAGCAGGTGAACCCAAATACCTGTTTGGCGCTCCCGCCCTGGCCATCCCCCGGGTCCTGGCAAAAGCGGGATGGAAGATCACAGATGTGGACTTATTTGAATTAAATGAGGCCTTTGCCGCACAGGTGCTGGCCAACGGCTATGCACTCACAAAAGACGGCTGGGATTGGAGTAAAGTAAATGTCAACGGGGGCGGTATCTCACTGGGACACCCGATTGGAGCAAGCGGCGCGCGCATTATCGCTACGCTGATCCATGCCCTCAAAGATCGCGCTCTTACGCGTGGAGTCGTCAGCCTGTGCCTGGGCGGCGGCGAAGCAGTAGCGCTGGCATTGGAATTGGAAGTTTAAATCAACCTGTGGTTCAGCTTTTTTTGAGGCGTCCACCCGCATAACAGAGGAGAAAAGCATGACATCAGATGAAAGAAAATTTAAAATCAAGCGTTATGGCAAAGGTTATGCCATATTAAAGGATACTCTGGCAGATATTCCATACAAAGTCTGGAAATTTAAACCCAGCCCCTCCGAGTGGAGTATTCACGAGATCATCCTGCACCTGGCAGATAGCGAAACAAACGCTGCTCAACGTGCACGCTTGCTGGCATCAGAACCAGGACGCATGGTGATGGCTTATGACCAGGACAAGTGGGCCGTTAATTTGAATTATCAGGACCAGGATGTTGAAGACGCTCTACAATTAGTAAAAATAGTTCGCAAAACCACCCACAAATGGTTGAAAAGCCTGCCGGAAAATATATTTGAGAACACTGTCGTGCATCCAGAATACGACCAACCTTACAGTTTTGATAAATGGCTCTCTATCTACCCGGAACATATCCCATCCCATATTGAACAGATCAAAAATAATTACGAGCTTTGGAAAAATCAATAAGGATTAACGATTAGTTTCCATTTGAAAGCTGTTTTATAATAACAAGTGCCAATGGTAGGATTCGACCAAGAAAAAACTGTCACGCAATGGCAAATCAGTAGTTCATGACCCAACCATATGCCACCAACCCGTTAACAAGAAAGCGTTATAACAAATGTCTGAAATCTATGATTATGTAATTATTGGTTCGGGTTTTGGTGGCAGCGTATCGGCTATGCGCCTGACTGAAAAAGGCTATTCGGTACTTGTGCTAGAAAAAGGCAAACGCTTCAGGGATGAGGATTTTGCCAAACGCAACTGGCAATTTTGGAAATATATTTGGGCACCAGCCATCCAGGCTTATGGAATTCTACAAATCAGTATCCTGAAAGGGGTCATGGTTCTGCACGGAGCAGGCGTAGGCGGAGGCAGCCTGGGATATGCCAATGTATTGGAAATTCCCAGCGAAGAAACCTTCGCCACGCCAGCCTGGAATACACCCATCAGTTGGGGGCAGGTGCTGGCACCACACTATCAAACAGCCAGGAAAATGCTGGGTGTGGCACGCAACCCAAAATTGTGGAAGGCAGATGAAGTGCTGGAACAAATGGCGGTCGAACGCGGCCAACAGGAAACCTTCCGCGCCACAGAAGTAGGCGCGTACTTTGGAGAAGCCGGGGTTGTAGTTGCAGACCCATACTTCAATGGCGCCGGACCAGAACGGGCAGGCTGCCAGCACTGCGGTGGCTGTATGGTGGGCTGTCGAAACAATGCCAAAAATACCCTTCCAAAAAACTATTTATATTTCGCAGAAAAAAAAGGTGCAAAGGTAGTAGCAGAAGTGGAAGTAACAGATGTGCAACCCGTGGAAAAGCAGGAAGATGCCGCCCGGTATGAAGTCAGCTACCACTTATCCACTGCCCTCTTTCCAAAGCAGGCAACCGTTCGCGCAAAAAATATCATTGTGTCCGGCGGGGTGATGGGCAGTATGAAATTGCTGCTAAAACTGCGGGATGTCAAGCGCAGCCTACCAAATTTATCACAACGACTGGGTGATGTAGTCCGCACCAACAGCGAAGCGCTACTTGGATCGATCGCACGCAATTCAGATATTAATTACTCCGAGGGTGTTTCAATTTCATCAATTTTCAACGCCGATAAAATTACGCGGGTTGAGCCTGTGCGCTACCCGGATGGCTCTTCGCTGATGCGCTTTATTTCAGCAGCATTGATCGACCTGGACGCGGGCATTCTACGGCGACTGGTTGATTCTGTGGCCTGGATTTTGCGCCACCCGCTGGATTTTGCGCGGACAATGATCCTGCCTGGTTGGGCACATAACGCCACCATCCTGCTGGTGATGCAGCACGCCGACAACCGCATGCGTTTCCGAACCGGACGCAGCGTCTGGACACTCTGGCGTACTGGTTTGGTAGGCGAAAAAGAACCTGGTTACGAGATCAGTGCCCAGGTGAAAGGCTCGCATGAACTGGCGCGTGAATTTGCTGCGCGTACCAACGGCGTACCCATGGGCTCCCTTGGCGAAAACCTGCTCAACCTGCCGACAACAGCTCATATTTTGGGCGGTGCGCCCATGGGCAGGAATGCCAGCGAAGGTGTGGTGAATGAGCAGTTTGAAGTTCACAATTACCCCGGACTTTTTATTATTGACGGGTCCATCGTACCCGGTAACCCGGGTGTAAATCCCAGTCTGACCATCACTGCTCTGGCAGAGTATGCCATGAGCAAGATCAATCCCAAATAAGCACGATCACCTTTTGTGAAGTATTGCGCGCAGGGTACCCCATCGCGATCACAAATTACGCCTTTTTCCACACAGAGAAGAGCGGAATTTGTGACGGTGGGCATTATATTTCCCACCGATAACCTTTTGCTCTTTTTATATTCAGGAAAATCCTCTTGAAATACACATGGCTGCTTTTTGATGCGGATGACACCCTCTTCGATTTTTCCAAGGCAGAATCGAATGCACTGAAATGGACCCTGGAACAATCCGGTTTACCTTTTCAACCGGAATATATACAAAAATATTCGCAATTTAACCAGCAAGTCTGGCAAGAATTCGAACGCGGGGAAGTAACCCAGCGTGATTTGCGCTGGAAACGTTTCCACTTATTTTTTGAAAGTATTGGGCATCAAGGGGATATGCACGCCATCGGTCAGCTTTATACGCGCAACCTGGCTAAGGGAATAGATCTGTTGGAAGATGCAGAAGAAGTGATCCGGAGTTGCAAAAAACAGTACCAGCTGGCACTGGTCACGAATGGACTCAAAGATGTTCAGGTTCCGCGACTGGCAGGCTCCAGCCTGAGTGACTGTTTTGACAAAGTTTTTATTTCAGAAGAAATTGGCGCAGCCAAACCCACGCGTGCTTATTTTGATGCGGTTTTTTCTGGCATCAACCAGCCCGCACGCGAAAGCGTACTGATTATCGGTGACAGCCTGACATCTGATATCCAGGGTGGGATTGAATATGGGATAGATACTTGCTGGTATAACCCGGGACAAAAACCATCCGAGCTGCCGATTACCTATCAAATCACCCGGCTTAAAGACCTGCTGACTCTGCTTTAAGGTTTAATCATAATCTGCGCACGGGGAAACCAGCGTGTGCAGGTTATGATTCCAGGGCAATCGCATCTAAATTCAGATTTTGGCTAATTTTCCGGATTTGCCTACGAGCTAAAGTCCCGGCTTAGTACTTGAAAGCCTGTTATTAGTTTAATCCAGCCTGATTTTTTCCGCTCAATTGGGCGCTAATCGGTGGTTTTCCGTGCAAGTGGTGTTTTCCCGCTTAGCGGGAAAACACCACAAAAAAAGAAGGGGTTTTTTGTAGTGTTTTGAGCGGAAATTCCGCTCAAAACACTACTTGCGAGGTAGTCCCGGTTACAGCACGGGGCGAGGTAGTCCCGGTTACAGCACGGGG